>JAXKGF010000079.1:0-150472 GCA_036550515.1 Collinsella sp. | reverse complement strand
TAGTGGACGAGATAGTCGAGAAGCGCGGTCTCAAGAAGGAGTAACATCGGGACTTGCAGCGACGGACCTCAGGACACTCTTACACCACGTCTGCGCGCGCGACCCAAAATCAAGCAGGAACACGGCTTTTTGCGGCACTTTGAGACGTAATCGGGGTGTGGCAAGCGGTCAAATTCGGAAGTGCGGGGAAAATCGAAGAAATGCTGACCAGACCCCCGTTTTACGCTTCCGCGACCTGCGGTTTTGTTCCTAAAAATCGCGTTGTGCTCGAAGGTTTGCGATTTTTCCCCGCACTTCCGAAATTACATCCTTCGGCAGCCAGATGTCAAAAGAAAACGGGGCAGAACCGCTTGCGCAATCCCGCCCCGATAAGCCCAAAGGCTTTGTTATGTAGCGTTAGTTTAGTACGCCCACCGCCACGGTCAATCGCTTCATGAAGAGAAGCGCCGCGACCGCCGCGTTCTCCTGAGGAATCCCGCAGCCGTCGACGAGAGAGACGGCCCGCGCGTCGCGGGCGAAATCGAGAACGTTATGACCCGAGTGCTTGGAGGCGATCATGAGGGGAATCGATAAGTTCAAGGAGCGCTTCGCAGGTCACGATGGCGACTGTTCATGCGAGTGCTCCTTTCGCTCTCGAAACTTATTTCACCCCAGGTAGGGCCCCAGCTCCTCGAATATGTCCCCGACCCTGGTCGCCGGGTTCCGGTCCGAGGGCCTCATGTTGCCGAGGCTGTCGTGGTGACCGTCCAGGCGCGCGGCCCTCGCTAACGCCTCCTCGCGATTCTCTTCGACGAGGTCGAAGAGCCCGTCGATGTTCTTTCGGTAGTCGACGCCGAACCCCTTCGACATCGCCTGCGACAGCGCCCTCTGGCACTCCGCCGCCGACATCGGAGCCGACGTGTAGCGCAGGTGCAGGAGCGGCCACAGTTCGAAGCAGGGGTTCGACCACAGCGCATGGAACGTCCTCGACCCGTCGGAGAGCTCGGCGCACTTGCGCTCCATCGCGTCGAAGTCTGCCGCTGGGAAGTCGTCCTTGTCGAACACGAGCCACACGTGGTCGAACGTCTCTGGCGCGTAGCGGCAGTGCTCGACGGCGAAGCCGAGCAGGTCGAGCGTGTGCTTGCCGGTTCCCTTGACGACGATGGAGACCTTGCGGCCGTTCGCCGCATCCAGCGCCGCGCGCACGCCCTCGAAGTAGCGGGGCTCGGTCTCCTTGCCTTCGCTCACCACGAGGTGGCGCGTCATCTGGACCATGCGAGAGCGGCCCTCGCGCCTGCCGCTGCGCCAGTCCCTCGCCTTCTTCGCCACCATGCTAGTCCCACTCCTCGATGCGGGTGAGGTACGGGTCGGCGCCGTAACGGCCCGACAGGTACTGCTTGTCGAAGGCTGCGTTCTTGCTGACCAGGTTACCGTTGGCCTCGTGGATGTCGGCGAGCGACCACAGCTGGCTGGCCTCCCCCTCGCCGCGCGCTGCGAACCATATCTCGTCGCGGCGAAACACGTCGTTTCGCATGGTGGACACGTCCTGCGACGAGAAGATGAGCTGCGCGCCGTGCTTGTTGACCTCGGGGTCCTTAAACAGCAGGATCACGTAGCGCAAAAGCTTCGGGTGCAGCTTGGCATCCAGCTCGTCGACGATCACGGTGCTGCCGCGCTCGAGCGCTGCCAGCAAAAACGCCGCCAGCCCCATGAGCTTCTGCGTGCCGGCCGACTCCTCGGGCAGCCGCAGCTCATAGCCCCTGCCATCCACGTCGTGCCTCACGAAGACGCGCTGGCCGCGCCCCTCGGGGGCCTTCTCCACCCTAAAGCCGCCGATGCGCACGTCCACGGCGCGCAGGAAGCGCGTGACCTCGGGCGAGTCTGCCTCGTCGAGCATCTGCTCGAGCGCCCGCTCCAGATAAGAGCTGTTGTAGTTCAGGAACACCCCACCGAGAAACCAGCTGGCTGCTTCCTTGACCACCGGCGCGTCGAAGTTGATGCAGAGGAACGACAGGTACGGCAGGTTCGGGTTGAACGTCGCGGCCGTCGCGAGCTTGCGCAGCGTAGGGCCGAGGTCAACCTCTGCGCCCTCGCGCTCAAACAGCATCGCCGTGCGCGATGCGCCCAGCTTGCGCCGCCACAGCCCCTCGGACACGATCTCGTCGGCGTGCACGGACAGGATGTAGCGGTACTCGTGCTCGCCTGCGCGGTAGTAGAGCTCGAACTCGGTGGGCTCGGCGACCGACACGTCGTCGAACGCGAACGCCGAACAGCGAGCCATCGTGGGGCGCTCCCCCTCGGGCGCGTCGGCGCGGGCGGACAACAGCCAGACCGGCCTGGCCACCGCCGATCGCACGTAGTCGAGGGCCTCGAGAAGGTTGGACTTGCCGCCGGCGTTGGGGCCGTACACCGCGGCCACCGGCAGGAAGCTCTGCCCGTCGGTACACTCGATGAGGGAACGCTCGAACTCCCTCATCGGCGTCGCCTGCATGGACAGCTCCGCCTCGTCGCGGTAGGACCTGTAGTTCCTAAAGGTGAACTGGCAAAGCATTGTCCTCAACATCCTATCGTTGTTTTTGAATTGAATATCAGAGTTTTCTTATGATCATATGCTCTAAGACATATCAAATCAAGAGTCGCTCGCAAGCTTGAGCCGCATACCCGTACGCAACCTGCAGACTATGCAGCTCCCGAAGCTTGCGCGACACCTCTACGCGCGCAACAACGCGCTCGTGTCGCATTTCGACTTTGTCTAGAAAATCGTTGACACCTGGGCGTCCGCTCGCCCAAAATGGCATCAGATGTCAAAACCTCCGGGTTTTATAAGGGCGGAGCCGTTTGGCGGTTCGGCCCTAATTTTTTGCCCAAACGCCATACAAACGCAAACAGTAGCACGAGTGGCGAAATCGAAAGGCATAGGAGCGCGGCCAGCAGCGTGGCCACACCCCACGTCAGCCCTTCTCGTATCTGCTCGCGCGTCACGACAGGATCTCGTACACGCGCTTCTGAACGGTCGAGTATAGGCTGCCGAGCTCCTGCCTCCTTGCCTCCCCGTTGCTGATAGAATCAAGGATGGAAAGACGGACATTTCCTACAACCAAAAGCTCGACAAATTTCTTTTCATCTTTGATTTAGTGTAGGTGAGCGAAATGACGACTCATGCATACGATGACCTTTATTCTTATCTAGCCGCATTCAAGAACAGCTCTCTTGCCGAAATAAATGCGTACCTAGAAGAACTGGGGCAAAGGAGGTTCGACGCCTTCACTAGGAGCCTTGCACCCCTTATCCCAATCGAAAAATTCGAAAATCAATCCCTATTCAATTTTTCTGTTGACTCCACCCTTGAAGGGGGAAAATTCCCCTGCACTGACTATGCCTGTCGAGAGCAAAACGTTTACCACTTAGCAAAGTTCTCAGCATTGTATGCAGATAAAACCCTGATTCATTGTCCTATAGATTCGGCATTCGAAATGGGGCACGATGATTATGTCTCAGTCGATGAACTTGCATTCGGGATCTATTTGACTATGCGAGTCGAAGACATAGTCAAAGCTGGAATACTCGGATTTTCGAGCAATTATATTCCTCTTTGCGAAAAATGCCTGGCGCGACAAATCGAAAGAGAGTCAAAAGCAAAAGGATTGATATCGAGTTATTGGGATGATCTCGTACGACAATTTTGCTCCTCTACCACGTGCACTTTAAAACGAGCGCCGGATGGGGTTCTGTATGTAGCGATTGAGGGAATGGATGCATATGGGTCCCATGAGGAGATAGATGTCGATTTCCTGGAAATCCCGTCTGAATACGAATCGCTCTATGCAAGCCAAGGCGAAACGCGATTGGATAGAGACATGCTGGAAAACGGTGGCGTTGTGGCTCTCTTACTGCCATTGTTGAACGATTGCTTCCAAGCCCTCGTCAATCCATATTTTTCGAATAGCTCGTATTTAACCACTCGTCCCGCTCAGATTGAGTTCCTCGAGTCCGCAACTTCCACCCTTTATCCTCGAAAGGATCAGACCCTACCCATTCGCCGGTTATCTTGTCCCCTCCCCATTGCTGAAAATGCGACATTGCGTAGCATCCTTGATTGCCGCATTAGAAACGAAGAGTCGTTTCTTGTGTTTAGGGATACCTTGTCCAAAGGCCTGAGCGAAAGGCCCATCGACAGCTCGGCATTAGCTGACCTGAAGAACGACCTAATAGAGCCCGAGCTTCACAAGATATCTTTGGTGATGAAAAACGAACGATCCCGATTAGTCACCTCCGCAGGCATTGAAGCCGCTATCGGAATTGCGAGCTTTACATTGGGGCAATACGGAATCGCATCACCTTGTGATGCCATGAGCATCCTCGGGGCTGCCGGCATAGGGGCCCTTGCATCTCAATCCGCAGATTTCTTGCGAGAAGCCAAGGCAAAAGAGAACCCCATGTATTTCCTCTGGAAGCTCAATAGAAACAACCGTCTGTAACCTAAGGGGCAGAATACCGCAGTCGATGAGCATATCTCGGTCATTAAATAAGGGCAGTACTAGAAAGGATGCGAATCATGAAGAACCGATTCCCTTTCCGAATGCCTAATGCAGAAAAATCACTGGTAGATCATCGAGTATCACAAACTCATTCGTAAACGGAATCATACCTTGCATTAAGCCAACCGATGAGCAAATAGCTGCCGCTCTCACCGTTCTGGAAATGGATCCTGACAATGTTGCATGCGCCTACTGCGGTAATGCAATGACGGAATGGGATCATCTGAATCCACTCGTTATGGACAAACAGGCAACAGGATTCATCACCGAAATCCAAAATTTGGTTCCCGCCTGCGGCAAATGCAACCAAACCAATGGAAACCGCACTGACGCCTCTTCGATCCGCGCAAGCTCATCCCTATGTGGAATCTGGATACCAAAATCTATCTCAGAAGTATGTCCAACATCGGCCCACACATTAATTGACAAATCAAGCGGCGCAACTGCATCTCCGTCATTTAGCACTCCAATAGCGAAGCTATCATACTCACGTTGTGCCATTCTCGTCTCCTCTACCCCACTTTCAATATCCCCAATCAATCTTACCCCTCAATAGAGCCCTCGAACGGCGCAGCAAACGAGCGCCCTCAACGCTCGCTCGAGGCGAACAGCGGCCTCCTCACTCCCCCTTCTTCTTGCACAGCACCTGCATCGCGTGTTCGTCTAAGATCGCCGTGGACAGCTTCAGCGCCCACCCTTAACGGCGTTGAGGAAGTTCTCAAGAAACGGTGCGTTCATGTCGTAGTAATTCATGTTCCTAAACAGCGCATAAATCACGAGGAACGTTTGGACAATGACCACTGCGACACTCATTGCAAGAGCGTTGTGGGGCGACTGGGAAATCCAGACCAAGGGCCTTAAGCACAGCTAGGCAAACCAATCTCCGCCGACCAACAATCCGTCTTGGGCAGCCTTAATAAACCCATAGGGCAAGTAGTTGCGCATAAGGAGGTTACGCATGATTTCTTTCACAAATGGACAAGCACATAGCGGAACACGGCCCGCGCCCCGTCATATGATTTCAGGCGATTAAACAACAGAGCATCGACGAAAGGGGTACGAGCCGCGTCTGCGAACATCGCATCGATCGACGATGGGTCGCTCGACGCGCTGCCCAAAGAGAAAGCCCATGAACATGTGAGCTGATATTTATTTCAGACTATCAATCACCCAGCTCCTCAATCGCCTTTTTCACTTCCCCTTCGACTTTAGCCTTATCGCACTCATCGAGACAGTCGTTAAGATAGCGAGGGAGGTTCTGCTGGACAGCCGCTGCCAGCCACGAGCCCCAGCTTGAAGAAGCGGCAACGATAGGCGCCAAATCGTAAGAAAACAGGCGCGGAAGATCGCCGATGTCATCGGGCGTGTGCGTTTCTACCCATTTTTTCAAAAGGCGCTCTCGATACTTCCAGTCCACCTTTGCGAGGGCTTCATAGACAATTGAAACAGGCTGAATAAAACCGTGTTCATACAGTGAGACAACCAAGTCGTTTCCTTCCGATAGATTTGAAATCGTTTTAGATTCAACGTCCAAAGGAAATAGCTTATCTCCAGCAGCTTGTAGCTTCTCCAAAGCTGAACAGACTTCGCTCTCGTCCATGCCATCCCTGCTGATAATTGCCGTTGCCAAAAGGCGGGCATCATCTAAATTCAACTTGGAAACCGCATCTTCATTATTGAACCAGTCGCTATTAACATAGCGACCAAAAAAGCCCTGAAAGCGAAAGCCGCTCCACAGCTCTTCGAGCTTCAGCAGATATACTGCATTGGACGGAGACCGTTCCACGAAGCCGTGCGAAATCAGCCTTGAAATGATCACACATCCCATATCGTTTAACACCGCCAGCTCTTGAACTGGGAGCAGATCTTCTATCTGCACCTTAGGGGCTATGGGGTTTATTTTCGTAACTAGCTCATCGACAAGGAACTCGACTTTAATAGAGTTCTGCCACTTATTAGCAGCATCGCAAATCGCTTTAAAGACAAAGGGGGTGAACTCGGTTATTGCAGACTCATGCTCATCAAGTGATTCAAGGTACCGGTGGAGGGCAAGTCCGGTTGAAAGTACGTTCTTGCCAACGGGGACATATACTTTCAAAAGTGTATCCAACTTGGGAAGTCGTTGGGTACCGCAGGCAATCAACAGATTCCCACGATTTACATCATATATGCCTCTTTCTATTACCGCAGCTCTCAAGCAGAGACCAACGTCGGTCAGATCGTTAACAACGATTCGGCATTCTTTTAAATAACCAGCCATCGGAGAAGCCCAATCTGGCTCATGATCGATTCTCCATATACCCATGTGGTCAAAGTGCTCTTTCAACCAAACAGAACCATATTCCGAACTATAAGAAGAGCGGGCACCAATGTTTTTAAAGACTTCAAGCATAATATTTGCCTGTGAGTGAAGACCGGAGACCGCCGACAACGCATCCACTAGGTAATCAATAGCCCTGTCCGTTCGTCCCATTAACAGACTAACGAATGTCTTAAACCGAACGTCCTCAACATCATAAGTGGATAGCAAACGGTGAATAAGGCTCTGGCCTGAGTTTTCATAGTCAGCAATTAACCCATCCACCATCTTTGCTGCCGCGTCATGATTGACCTCACTGCCCAGGAGATAACACAAGAGGCTGAAGTTTAAACAGTAGGCACGATCGAGACTAGAAACGGGAACGGTATCAAGAATATCTGCACAGTCTTCAGCACTCAAATTGGCATCAATATCTTGCAGCCCATTTCGATAGCAATGAGAAACAAAGTAGACGGCACCCGGCTTGGCGCCCGCAGGGTACTTCGAAACATACAGATAGAAATCCTTACCAATAAATCCCCTATCAATAAGTTCCACAATGAGATCGTTGTCGAAATACAGTTCAATAACATCTGAAAACGGCATGGAAGATTCTCGACCGTTTTCATCAGCAACAACACATTCGAGATTCCCCATTGTAGAAAAATCCGCGGTACGAACCTGCTCGATTTGCTCGTCCAGACTGGTATACACCGATCCACCTACACCGTTTTCTATCAAGATAGCGGGAACAGAACCGGAACCGTCAAAAGAGAGATATTGTAAAAATTCCTGTTTACTAAATCGAAAATTGGGACTACTTGCATATTCATGGTGTTCGCCTAGGTATATTGAGTCATGTGGCGTTAGATTAAAGAATGCTTTCCAGAAAACGGCGCAATAAATATCCTCGTCCCCTCTTTTACCGAGCGTGAAGCGCGTATCGCCAACGGTAATACAACTAATTGACTCCACACGCTTTGAAAGGGCCTTTTCGAGCGAATTTCCCAGCATCTTACATATGCCATCAGATAAGTGTTCTTCCGGCTTGCATATTGAACACAACCTTTTTGCTGCATTCAGTTGATCAAGCTGCGAACTAATCGAATTTCGATAAATTACGTATAGCTTGTCAAGTTTCCCTTTTCCAAGGCGTAAGTCCTCAAACTCAGAAGGTAATAAGTTTTTGAAAATGGAGATGGCCAGCAGCCCGGTACAGGTCAAACCCAGGTCCGAAGGCCTACCAAAACTCGGTCTACCCATTTCCTCAACCATAACCAGATAGTCATTACGAATACTTGTAAGCAAGCGCATATCCGCGAGGTAAGGTGCCGCAGTGCGAAGAAGCGTATTAAATCGATTTGCCTCTTTCGAATTGGATGCAGATTCTATTTCTTTCTTAAAGGTGTCGTTAATCATTTCCTTTGCGTTGAACTCCGAAATAAAAGGAACGACGGAGATAATCATGTCAAAAAACTTTACGCGCCTAGAACCAGTCACTTCATTTGAAGATTCCTCATCCTCATGCGATGAGAAGAGCCCGTCTTTAACGGCATAAACAAAGTGTACCGAACGTTTCCCCCAGGAGCCAACGACACCGGGAGCAAGGTTGAGAATATTATTCAAGTTTCTCAGCTCATCAAAAATGTGCAGATCATCGAAACGATCAATGTCTTCGAAAACAACGGTGTCGAATCGATTCTCTTCAAACAGGTAAATGAGTTCGTCTCGATATTTATTAAAGTATGTTTCACCACCCCTATCATTGTCGAGCGTCAAACTAACCGCGGGGGCCGTTACCGACCTAACCTTTAGTCTTCCAATCACCAAGCGAACGCAAATAAGCAAGGTGGCGGAAAAGAGGAAGACAACAGCCACCGCTGCATATACGTTAATTTCACCTTGAAGTGAAAGCACGCTCATCAGGGCGTTCTTCCAAGCAGTCAGCTTGTTAGGGTCGTCATCAATCGTATACAAAACTGCTACAACAAAGAGCGAAGATAAGAAGAGCCATGCCAAAAGCTCTAACAACCTGTGGCACAAGGAGACTCGATGCGCCTGGTTGAACAAAGAACTCCTTATTTTATTTGGCTTACCTTGATATAAAAGCTGGCCCAGTATTTCCCGCTCAAGCTGATCAAACGAAGGTTGGTAACTATCTGTACGGTACCCACCAGTAACATCCCGCTGTTGGCTAATCCCCGAATCATTTGTCGGATAAAAACACGCAAGACTAACGCGGGCAACCTTATGGCCCCTAAAACGAGCCTTACTTATAAACATCTCAAGGATGCTGCTCTTGCCGCTTCCATATGAGCCCGCAAGAGCGACGTTTTTACAGTCTTGACGGTAAAGAGCATCAAGCAAGCGGTAAACATAGCGCCTATGCTCTGCGTCCTTGTATTTAGGCTTTGTCGATTGAAGGCGAGAAATATCTTCGCGCGAAAAGCGATCCAGCAGCATGGCTCCCCCATAGATTTGTCGGAAGTTGGTAGCAAAAATGCCTGCCAATGGACGCCATGCACCGGACACTGAACATCATCACAAATGTTACTATCAATAATTTAATGCAGGGCGATTTTTATAATAGTTTTCGTAGAACGTCAGTCTGTAAATCAAAGAGACATAACGCTTCAATCAGCTGAACAGAATCCAGACCGATAAGATACACTTCGCATCCCTCATCCTTTTCTAGAACCTGTAGCTGTGTGATGTCAGAGTCTTGGACGAAGCCCGTTCATCGCTGAACGGACACCAAGGACACTACCCTTACACCAATATTTTCGATGCAATCATCGAGCTCAGAATCGCAGTGGAGAAGGGCGCTAAAAATAAATATGGGCACAGGGCCGATCAAACCCCTGTGCCCATATTAAAAGTTATCATAATTATCTGGCAACGTTTTAAAAAGTAGAATTGCGAAAAAAAACGTACGGAGACTTTATCTTCGCCCACGATGAATTTAATTCTTTATGGTCTGCTTGGCGCCATTGGGAACAATCTTGCCGGCTACTTTTTTTATCGCCCACTTTATGCCACGATTGCGCTTTTTCCAAAGACGTTCAACAGCATCCCAGCCACCGTCGGCAAAGGCAGCCATATATTGCTCGCGAGCATCAGGTTTTATGCTTGGGTGCCTAAGCTGATCATTGCCGGCAGCAACATCATCAAAGGAAACCTCAAATAAATTCAAAGAGCTCCCGAAGTTACCTATTAGCTTTTCGCCGCGCTCATTATTAACGAGAAGGCAGGAGATGCCTTTCTGCATATCAAAGCGAGCAGAATCCGCCAGAGCTTCGGGGCACCTATCCTCGACGCCCCAGAAATCCCCTAAGGTAACGTCCCCCGCACGTAAGCCACTTGCATACGGACAGGAGTAGCAGCTATCACGGAAAGCTTCTAACTTAAGAAACAAATCGTAGTAGGCGCTCTCGGACGCCCGAATTGTTACCGTAGAGCCGTTTTCGAAAAAGAGGGAAAGATAAAACGAGCCAAGCCAGCCGTCCTTTTTACATCTGAACATAGCGTCGACAACGCGAGAGCCATATTTCTTCTCATAAGAGGCAATGGCCCCCCGAAACATGGAACCAGACGGAACACCGTGACAAACAAGATCGGCGGTGAACAGGTTGGGCCAATCATGACCTAAGTAACCCTTTAGCCCAGCCACCTGACAAGGTGTGCCACAAAACAAAACGGGTACGCCTTTTTTGAGATATTGCAAAATATCGTGAAAGCAGACGCCAGCATCACTCTGGACATACTTGGAATTCTGAAGACGCAGAAGGCCCGATTCATCCGTTGCAGCAATATGTTTAACGCTTAGTCCGTCATCCTCCCTTTCGCACGCCGCGCCAAAGACGACTCCGCCCTCCGCAAATACAGCACGCGCCATCGTTGCGAAAACACCACCAGAAGACGAACGAGTAATATCGCCGCGTCCAACAGCCGCATACGATGATCTAGAAGCATGCTGGCCGAGCTTTGCTTGAAAACCGCATGCACGCTCGCACGCACCACAACCAATGCAGGAATCAAAATCGATTACCGGAATAGCGAATCCGCGCTCATCCGTTGTCATTTCAATGGCACCTTTTGGACACCTTGCGGCACAAGCACCGCATCCACAACAATCAGCTGCGTCAGTAAACAGGACGGGCACCCGTCTAGAGGTCATACGAATCTCCCCTTTTAAGTCGGCTGCAAACAACCAATTCGATCTTGAAGCAATTCACCAAGTGACGTAAATGCATCTCCTCCAGAGAGACGCTCGACATCTAAAGCCGAAATTTGCGCTTTAAAGGCCCAACAAAATAGGAAATGGACTTTTGATTCAAAAACACCGCAACGAGAATGGCCGACACGGATACAGGCAAATAAAGGCCGCCGAATAATGGAGACACCATCAATAGCACAAGAAGAATCCCAATCGAAGAAAATATCTTCTTATCTACTGAAATTCGAACGTATTTTCGAGTATCCCATAGACGAAAAGCAAACACAGCAAAGTAACTTACGCATGTAGCCACAACACTACCGTAAAGCCCAACAACAGGCACCAGCGGCAACATAATCAGAAGATTCAGGATTGCGCCTAACGACCCCGATATCAGGTAACCAAGACTATCTTTATGTACGGTATAGGATGCTCCGAGAAAGCTGCCAAGCGTTAAAAAGAAATTACCTAAAAGCAGCCATGTAGAATACTTCCAAGCAACCGCATAGTCAGGGGACACGTAAACACGAGTCACCGGCTCGATAAGCGCAAGCAAAACAGCGGTCAATAGTCCAGAAACAAGCACGAGTTTATTAAAGACGGATGATGTGAAAGCATCTCGATCTTCGCTATCTTCCTCGTGGATTGCAGAATAGGACCAAGCCTGTGTAAAAGTATTCGATACAACCGTAACAATGGAAGGCAATTTATACGCAACGGCAAGCAAGCCATTGGCCGCCGTTCCCAACATGGCTGCAACCACAACTCGATCTGACGAGTTAATAATCCACCACATGAATGTGTTGGGGATCAGAATTACCGAATACTTTGCCATTTGAAAGAAAAGCGCCTTATCAAAAGATAGATGTCGAAGGCGACCGAAAACTCCTCCGGCTACAGCCGAATACACGGATGTCAAAAATAGAGCAAGAATATATGCAGACAGATAACCGGCAACACCATAGTGCAGCACAACAAGAAATAGGATATTTAATCCAGCCGTTAGCGCGGTACACAGGATATTGCTGACTGCAAAAGCCCGAAGACGCTCAAGACCACGAAGAAATGCCTGGAGCATAGATGAAGTTGCAGAAGCTACGCAATATAAATAGGCGAGCAGGGCATATTCGCGCAAGCTGGCGAACCGCGAAACGACCGGGATCATAAGCAGCCCGGCCAGAGAAGCGAATAAAAGCGCTATTAAACCAACGGTAAGAATTCTGTTGTGATTGCATTCCTTGTCTAGCGAGAAACGCATTACGGAATCCGAAAGATCAAGCGTCAGAATTGGCGCCAAAACAAATACGACTGTCGTCACCAAGTCAGCGACACCGTAATCGGAAACGGTTAGAGTGTACGTGTACAGCGGGACCAAGAAAAATGATATTAGCTTTGTTCCAAAGTTTGATACAGCAAAGACTAACGTATTGTCCACCAGATACTTTGCGCGATTACCAGACATCAAACAGACATCTCCAAATTGGCAGAGAGATAAGCACGGGTTGCCTTCGACTGCAACGCTATCTCTTTATTGAAATCCGAATAGTCCACGCCAGAATCAAGAACGGTTTTGAGATCGGACGGGGCATGTACTTGCGCGCCTTCGATGTGAACTCGAGAAATTAAATCTCCGAGTTTATTAACGTTGCTAGGCCTCAAAAAAACCGCCAAAGGCTTATTGAATTTTGCCGCCATAATTGTGCCGTGGAAAGTATCAGTAACGACCGCACGAGCATCCCTAAATAGCGAAAGAACCTCAAATGGACCAGGGCAAAGGTACTTGTCGCACCACCATTGCCAGCCTCCCACACAAACAGTTACTAAACCATTTGCTGCGGCATATTCCTTAATTGCAGCAATCTCACTCTGATCACGAAAACGGTTTGTATATCCATATACAAGCAGAATATTATTCGGATTCTTCTTCTTAACCCGTGCAAGCTCAGAGCTAAAGTCGTAGACAAGCACTGGATCGAGATTAATAACCGCGTCCTCTCGCCCGAGCCCAGAAACAAACTTTCTAGTATTCTCGTCGCGAACAGACACCGCAGAAAGACTTTGAAGAGCATCAACAAGCGCCCCTCGATGGTCTTCAAACACATCTTCCGATTTTGAGTATCCACAAGATGCAGCATAGCTAATGGTCTTTTTCGAACCCGTTGCGCCAAAGAGCTGATCAGAAAAGCCCCAGCTACAAGCAGGACTGTAGTTGAACACCTCATCGCTTCCGATAACAACCGCATCGAAAAGAGAGCCGTCAGTGCATTCAGAAGCCGTCATACCAAGCTCGCCGAAACGGAAGGTGCTGAAGGATCGGTCCGTTAATAATTTCTCTTTTAGCTTAAATCGATAGTTTGGCTTACTAACCCCTTCGCCTGTGATTGCAGGGGACTTTGCTGAAACAAGGTGAGACTTTGAAGTGTCGCCCTTGCGAATATCCAAAAACCCAACCTCGTGTCCAAACGACTCAATCATTGTTTTTAGCGCATAAGACTGCAGCAGCGAGCCATAATTGTCAATTCGCTGCATTGAAAGAATTCCAACCTTCAATCTAATACCTCCGTAAATGATTAATTAATCTTGAAAACAATCTGATTAGCGTATCGAGAGTCGCCAGCAACCCCACCGCCGCGAGTAGACAGTTCGTCAACGGTTTTGCCAGGAATTGGCACTTTCTTCTTGACGCCCATGCGCATCCATTCATACTCATTATCGATATGACCTATATCAACCGCCTGAACGCCTTCGCGGCAAAGGTCATACGCCAATACAGTTGCCGTGGGACCAAGGGCAAGCAATACAAGATCGCCTTTTCTCACATACTTCATGATTGCCGAGAGAATGGCGTCATAACTCTCAAAAGCATTTCGGGACGGGCACAAAATACGCCTGATCGAAGAAGCCCGATCAAAAAGGTCGTTACCAACGCCAAGCTGCGATTCATCCCCCTCGACAAGAAGCACATCACGTCCAGTCCAAATTCGCTTTAAATTCTCGAATTCGGCAAATGAACCGGAGCGATCTTTCAGATCTATATAGGGGCGCGTTATGCTGGCATCAGCATATAATTTCGAAGAATCAAGCAGGGAAACAATTTCTTGCATGTTCTGAGCTTTATATCTACGCCAATGACTTTTAGCCAGGGCATTCATGTTGGAATCGTCACTCAACACCTTCAATATGCCGATCAAAAGTCTAGGCTCATCGGAACAAAGTACCTCTTTTAGCCTCTGAGACAATTCGGGCGAAGCCGACTGGTATCCAGAGACTAAATCCTTTTGAAATATCCAGCCAAACTCACCATCGCCAAAGCGGGCCATCGACATGCCGTTCTTAACAATCAGGTCGACCGCTTCAGTGTTATCCATGAAACGTATCCCACCGTCGCCGAGCGGCCTGACCTTTAAAGAAAAGTAAGGCAACTGCGCAAGTGACCTAAGCTCTCTATACTTGGTACGCAAAGGCATAGGAATCAGGTTTTTAATACTCATTTACAACCCTCCGCACTACCAGAGCGCTCGGCATCGATACGATTCAGGCAATAATTTTCAAATTCTTCGAAACCGCTGAATCTAGGCTCCCAGCAATTGAACGCCTTATCAGTAAGCACTGCGTCAATGTAGCCGTTAACTTCTGAAAACAGTGGAGGCAATTCAGATGCTGCCGATTCAAATAGCCAAAAATACTCTCTAAATAGGCTTTTATCAGGCCGAGTACCATAGCGATTCAACCAATGAAGATAAACATCGTATGCTTCATCAAGCTGTTGGTCGCGTCGTTTATCTCGATATTCCTCAATGGTACAAATTACACGAGCAGGGTTACCAGCAACAACCGTATTAGAAGGAATATGACCCTTAACAACTGACCCGGCACCAATAACTACATTATTTCCGACTTGTGTTCCACCTAGAAGAACAGCATTCATACCGATGAAGACGTTATCCCCGATAGTAAGAGGAAACTGGCCTCCACAGACCTCACCGAAGCAGCCCTTAATAACGGACCAGCTATAGTCATGGGTCAGTAAAATAACGCCGCGAGTAATTTGGACATTCTTGCCGATGCTAAGCAGATAAGGGTTTTGAGTATCTATCACACAGTCCCTCGGACTACAAAATATTGTAGTGCCCTCTCCGATCGAGGCTCCAATTTGACGCAAGTACTCAAGATAGGAATCGCTTGTAGCCATATTGCCGTACAGCAATTTCCTGAAAACGTCCCTAATAAACATCAGTAATCTCTTTCTGCAATAAGCCATCACACCCGCTTGGCAAAGGAGCCTCCAAAGCGGGGAATCCTTGTTCCCCCTTTCGACTCATGACATTGACAAGCGATAGCCCCAAGAAAAATAAGGCCGTCAGATTAATCTCCACCAAAGAACATATTGCCATTGCAAGAACAAAGGCATAAATACCACTGTCCCGCTTGCTCAGGTTAGAAGACTCACTCGTAGCAAAAATGCAAATAGCCAGAAAAAGAATGCCGCCAACCAGCCCGTTAGCAAATAAGATCTGGAAAAACCCTTCTTGGGTATTAGGTGCACCAATCGAGGACAGCATAATCGAGTTTGCATCATTACTCGAACCAAATCCAATGACAGGGCTTCCAAGCCATAACTTCAGGAGATGGGGGTAAATCTCCAGACGCCCGGAGAAATCTGAAGACTCACCGAGGACGCCCACAGTGAAGGCCTGCACAGCGGGAAGCTGCATCAAACCAGCCGCTGCAATAGAAATGAAAGCCATTACAACGATGCATACGGCAACGGCCCATTTATTAGCAATAAAAACCTTTACAGTCCTAAAGCAAATATAAATTAACAGCATGAGCAACAGACCGACCACGCCTGTAGAACATGCGGCCAAAGAACAGCAGTAGATGCAGAAAGCAGCCATAGGCACAACGGCAGGAAGGAACGAGAAACGATAGATAAATAACCCAAAAAACAGCATATTGATATATGAAAACATGAACTTGCTGCCGAAAAGATAGTTACTAGACCAAACGTAAACGCTCTCTTGCGTCAACACACCTCTACCGCCAGTTTTGATCGCAAAGATATCCATAATCATTGTGACCAGCAAAAATACCCAAAACAGAAAAGCCAAAAGAGGCCGGACGCCATATTTGTCGACAAATCTAAGCGGTATAAAAAATGCCGTTAAGACAATTGCCCCTTGCAAAACAGCATTACCGGGATTTTGGGCAAAAATACCTTGAATAATTAGTAGTAATGAATATGCCAAAACAACGATTTCAAGTTTAGACAACTCATGTGAAAGGATGAAAAAAGGGAGGGGCAAAATGCAAATCAAAGACAAGACGAGCCGTAAAGCAATTAATTGACCGCCACTAAGCCCAGACCAAACTGTTCCATAATTAAACAAAGAAAAAGTAAGCGCTATCAGCAGAAGTAAATCGCTGAGGCCAACAGAAGTCAGCCAGTACTTTAGACCCATGCCGCAGCGAGCCCCATTGTAGGAACCCATCATTTCTCACCTCTTATCATCATCCGGATTCGGACCAAAAGTAAAGTCAGCGCAAAATTGCCGCCTATCAAAGCTTTAAGAAAGACTGCTTGAAATAAAGGAATCTTATCTATTGGATAGGCATTGATTGCGTCCTTAAACTCACGCAAAGAGATCAAATTGCGCAATGCGCTACATTTTTGTCTATAAGAGAGATCACTCTTTTCAATCATGAAAGATAGCGACCGCGCATAATCAAGTATCTTTCTATTGGCCCGCAAAACACATTCATCAGCCTCATACTCATCTTGAGCATAAAAATGCAGCTTTTGAAAAAAGGCAACATATCGAGAAAGAGTGCTTTCCTTATAAGTTCTAGTAATAGATTCCTGACAGTCCTTTCTGTAACAATATCCGTTTTTATTAAGATAAGTAACGGATTTTGCTGCTTTCAGCGCATCGAGGTTGAAGAAAACGTCTTCCGACAAAACATCGTCGAAAGATATCTCGCAGTCTCTAATTATTTCTGACCGATAGATCCCTGCCCAAACTGACACAGGAAAAGGCTTAGTTTCATGGTCGTTGGGAAGACGACCATAGAGCAGCTTCCGATACGGTGCTATTTCCACATAATTATGCAGCGTAGAGCCGGCAAGCGGATGCGATTGAGCCTCAGCTAACTTTCCGTCGGTCCAAGTCTCGATGCCACCGATTGCAATATCAGAATGATTTTTTACAGCCGCATGATATAGGCTCTCAAAAAAATCACTGTGAACCCAGTCGTCAGAATCGACAAATCCAATAAAAAGACCCTTAGCAAATGAAATTCCCGCATTGCGTGCGGGGCCAAGTCCAGCATTTAACTGATGCACCACTCGAACACGAGAATCTCTATCCGCATAATTATCGAGAATCTCTCCGGAGCGATCGGTTGAACCGTCATCGACTCCGATGACTTCGATATCCTTAAGGCTTTGTGACAGAATACTGTCCAAACACTTTGGTAGGTACTTTTCAACGTTATATATAGGAACAATCACGCTGACGAGCGGCGAAACTTGTGCACTCACTACAGCTCACCCGCAATCAGCTTCCCATAGAAAGTCAACTTACCCGCAGTCTCTGCTACCGCCGCCGTCTTCCAACTAAGCTTAAACAGGGTGGTATTGCTACTAATATCCTTCCAGAGCTTCTCGTCAAAAGGATCGTTGAGATGTACGAGTAAATCAGCCATCCTAGGATTAGAGGGTTTAATGGCATCAAATGCACGGCCAACATGATCAGGATCAAGCTTCTGCATAAGAACGATCATGTAGTCGTTCGTAAGATAATCAACGAGGGTGTCGTTTGTTTCCCAGTAACGATAGTATGCGTCTCGAATCGTGGCAAAAATACGCCTCGACTCATAATTGCATCCAAAACAGAAGTCACTGAATCTACCAGCTGCAACAGACATATGATCACAATCAGGACGCGAAATGGTAAACAGATCGCGCTCGAAAGCGTCTGAGGGAAGAGGAGCAGAGCAATACATCGTTGCATCAAGCCAAATTCCACCATGCTGAGATAGCAGGGTAAAACGCAGAACATCAGAGAACTGTGTACGTGAAATAATGCCCTTGTTGTATTTGTCTACAATCCAATCGGGCATGTCAGCATACTCTCGATAGTTATTGTCATCGAGAACAATAACCTCATGTTCGCAAGCGGCGGAACGAATGCTTTGCAGACACCTTTTGACGATCGCAGGAGCATTATCCTCCCCCTGCCACCAGCATGCCCATACCTTTCCGCGCATTGCGGGGTCATCATCAGGCACTGCCGCCGTAAAACTATATGAGTTAAAAAACTCGCCGTAACGCTGCTCAAAATAATCCAGCATTATCTCGTGCTTGCGAAGAAGCGCAGCCTTTCTAGATGGTCCCTCCTGGTAGCCATCGCGGCACATACGCTGAATTTCAATTTTGCCCTTAAGAGTAGCGAGAGCCTCGGACCAGCCAACAACGCCTGCAATATCAGATGTTGCCCGAAGCTCTTCAAAACCCCTATGCACGTATTTCTTTAAATTCAAGATGAACCCTAACTACATCAAAGAATAAAACCGTCGGAATGAGCCAGCTCAGCACGCATTTGATTCATACGCGTTTCGTCAATCTGATCGCGAAGATATTCCTGCCCATAAGCATGAGAAGAGCTCATGAGGCACTCGGCTTTTGCCTTAAGCTCGCTAACATCGCCCACAATCTTTGCAGGAACACCGGCAACGATTTTTCCGACGGGAACATCTTTTGTCACGACCGCACCTGCACCCACAACAGCATCATTTCCGATGGAAACCCCAGGCAGAATGATTGATCCATACCCCACAAATACGTTGTCGCCTACAGAAACACGACCGACTCGCGTATAGCCAGTTAGTTTTTTAGTACTTGCATCGTGGGCAAGAACACAAACATTAGATGCAAAGGTAACGTTGTCACCAATTTTGATAAGCCAAGGACAGACCGCATCGATGTTGCAGCCCTTTTCCATCTGAAAGCAATCCCCTACCATCAAGCCATTCTTGACAAGCCTTTTCAGGTATAGGGAACGGACAATTGCGCGTACTTTTCCTAACATAACGTCCGGTACAGCCCCTTCAACCTACTGATGTTCTGATTGAACGAATACTTATCACTGACGGTACTGAATGCCTTATCGCTCATGCATAAACGCGCCTCGTCAAAATTGCAGAGATATACGATTGCGGAGGTCAAGGAGCCAATATCGCCAGGATCAATGAGAATTCCGTTATTGCCCGAATTAATGACCTCAGGAATTGCAGCGATACGAGTACTGATTGTCGGTACGCCAAAAGACATGGCCTCCAAAATGCTCATCGGTAAACCCTCGTTATACGAAGGCAAGACATTCACACCAGCTTTTCGAAGGATGTCGTCTTTGGCTTCTCCAGAAATCCAACCAAGACATTCTGCTCGACCATTAAGGCCATGACGCGAAATCTCATCCTTGGCTCGCTCAATCTCTCCATCGCCACAAAGCAGCAAATGCCACTCTTTACCAATAGAAGGAAGAGCGTTATCGAACGCCTTAATGAGATCGAACGCGCCCTTTCTGTCTCCAACTCTCCCCATGAATACAATGTTGCGAGAGGAATCAGAATATGGGTTTTCAGAAAACGTTGAGACGGCGTTTTCAATTACCTCAAACCGAGCTTTTGGAAAAAGCGAGGACAACTGCTTTTTGATGGCATTGCTAAGAACAATGTTTAAATCGACGAGTTCAAAAGACTCCCGAACATAGTCTTTACCGCGATTATCCAGGCCGTCATAGAACTGCATAAACTCTGCCGCATGATGATGGAAGATAACCGGAATACCATGGCGCTTTGCAGATTTAGCAATAAGAGCCTTGCGAAAGAAACTTCCCCTTTCGGCAACATGAAGGTGCACAAGATCAACCTCATGCTTTTTAAACATCCTAGAAAGCTTTGGATAAGTCGCTGCAAAGTGAAGGGCAACCTTCAACTTGCCACCCTGAACATGAGTAGGAACGAAACGTATATCAAATTCGTCCCAGTCCTTAGATGAGAGGTAATTCCTGACAACTGTTACCATACCGCCCCTATAGCTAAGATCAGAGCAGCACATCAAAACAGTTTTATGATTAGATTCGTTACGCACGGGAATCACTCCTGCGGGTATGCAAATAAATCGTAAGAAAATGCCAACTGTCGACAAAATAGCGCTTGAAAAGCCGCTTGGGTTCTTTAACAAAACGGTAGAACCATTCAAGGCTATGGTCCTGCATCCATTTCGGAGCCCTGTCAACGTTTCCTGCCGCAAAATCAACCGCAGCGCCAACGTTAAACACAAACGGGACTCCAAACTCTCCGAGATGACGATTTACAAGTAACCCACTCTTAGGTTCGCCAAGGCAGAGGAAGAGAATGTCGGCATGTAGGCCAGCGACCTTCGACAAGAGCATTTGTAGCTTTTCGGCATCTTTCTCAAATCCATATTCGGGAGAAATGGAGCCCTTAAAAATCAATCCCGGGTATTGAACCGACAACGCGGCAGCGGCTTTCTCCGGGACTCCAGGCATCCCGCCAACGATAGCGCAGCTATACCCCTTGCTGGCGGCGAAATCACAAATGCGGGGCATCAGATCCGATCCCGACAGCTTTTCGACGCAGCCAACGCCCCTCTTACGTGCGATTTTCATAAGAGGAGCACTATCCATAAGGATAAGATCCGCGCCTTCCAGGGCAGCACGGAACTCTGAATCTTTGTCCGCCCTGATAAGGATGTCGAGGTTCAACGACATCATGTAGCCTGGGGTACGATTTGAGACATGCTCATCGAGGACTTCGCATACCTGGTCAAACGTCACGTTGTCGAAGAAGCTCGAGAGGAGCCGCTCTCTGTTATATCCGGGCATCG
Organism: Collinsella sp.; assembly: GCA_036550515.1. Lineage (GTDB taxonomy): Bacteria > Actinomycetota > Coriobacteriia > Coriobacteriales > Coriobacteriaceae > Collinsella. The sequence goes on along the minus strand of JAXKGF010000079.1, from coordinate 129,527 downwards.
CTGTGCTCCCTATTCCTTCCAAAACAAGCCAATTCGATCGATGTCCTCTTTAACGAGGATCTCGCCGTGCTGGACCTCAATCACGTGAAGGTTGCCGCTGACCGCCCGCGCCGAATGCGGCGTTCCTGAGGGGATCTGCACGACGGAGCCGGCGCGAACCTGTTGGACCAGTCCGTCCAGCACGACCTCGCCGGTACCGGAGATGACCGTCCAGACCTCACCTCGATGCATATGGCGCTGGTAGTCGAGCTGGCCGTCCTCGCGGATGATAAGTTCCTTGGTGAGTGCCTTCGCCCCGTCGGGGAAGACACTGCTGTCGATGACGCGGTACTCGCCCCACGAGCGCTGCTCGTACATGGGGCGGCTCTCGGCGACGGCGTTGACCTCGGCCTTGATGTTGGCCGACGCCTCCTTGCCGGAGACGAGGATGCCGTCGGGCGTCGCCACCACGACGGAGTCCGTGATGCCGGCGACCACCATCGGAAAACCGGTCTCGTTGATCACGTGGACGTTCTCGCACGTCTTGGTATCGACCACGACGCGGCCGGAGGTGTACTCGGCCATCTCGTCGGTCAGCGTGTTCCAGGTGCCCAGGTCCTTCCACTCGCCCGCGTAGGAGACCGCGCCGATGGACGACGCCCTCTCCACGACTTCGTAGTCGAAGGAGTTCTTCGGCAGCTCGGCATAGCGCGAGCGGAACTCGTCGAAAGTGTCGCAGGACAGGTACCTGGCGGTAAGGCCGGTGAGCCAGCCGAGCCTGAACGCGAAAACGCCGCAGTTCCAGAGGGCCCCTTGGGAGATGAGCTCCCGTGCGGTCCCCTCGTCGGGCTTCTCGGTGAATCGCTCGACGCGTCGGGGCCAGCCCTCCCCCGGCGCGGGCACGATGTAGCCGTACTTGCCGCTGGGGTAGGTTGGCTCCACGCCCATGAGGACGAGCTCGGCGAAATCCGACTGGACTGCCTCGTCGAGCCTCACGACGCTGTCGTAGTATGCCTGGTCCGCATAGCTGTCGATGGGCATGACGATGACGGTGTCGCCCTCGCCCGCGCCCTGCTCGAGCGCGAGGTTGGCGCACGCGAGCATGATGGCGGGGGCCGTGTCGCGGCGCTCGGGCTCGAGGACGAGCGCATACTCGCCCTTCACCTGCCGGCGGATGGACTCCTCCTGGCTCGCGCAGGTCGCGATGGTTATGTCGATGTCGGCGTCGACGGCGCCGATCTGGCCGAAGACGCGCTGGACCATGGAGACGTGGTTGCCGTCCGCGTCGCGCAGGACCTTGAGGAACTGCTTGGAGCGGGTGCTGTTGGAGAGCGGCCACAGGCGCGTGCCCGAGCCTCCGGAGAGCAGGACGAGGTGGATCATTAGCGGGTCCCTCCCAGGATCGACTTGGCGTCCGCGGCCAGCGCGACGAGCTTGGACTCGGACTCGGAGCGGTCTGGGCCCTTGGCGAACACGTAGGCCTTGGCCTTGGGCTCGGTGCCGCTGGGCCGGAACAGGACGCGCGAGCCGTCGGCGAGCCTGAACTCGAGGACGTCGGCCTCGGGAAGGCGCTGGGGCTCATCGGACGCGTTGACGACGGGCATCGGCGCGCCCTCGGCGTAGTCGATGCGCTCCGCGACGGCGAAGCCGCCGATCTGCTCCGGAGCGCGATCTCTGAGGCCGGACATCATCGCAGACATGTCGGACGCCCCCTCGGGCCCCTCGTATGCCTGGCCGAGAAGAGCACTCGACCAGAAGCCATATGTCTTATAGAGGCGCTCCATGGCCTCGTAAAGGTCCAGCCCAAGCTTCTTCCAGTGGGCGGCGAGCTCGCAGATGAGCATGGACGCCACCACGGCGTCCTTGTCGCGCACGGAGGTTCCGGCGAGGTAGCCGTAGGACTCCTCGAAGCCCATGAGGAAATCGCCCTCGCGCCCCTCGGACTCCAGCACGCCGACCTGCTCGCCGATGAACTTGAAGCCCGTGAGCGTGCGGCGCAGCTCGAGGCCGCGGGCGCGGGCGACGTCGTCGGCCATGGGCGCGGATACTATGGTGGTGCAGGCGACCTCCCGGGCCATGTCGGCCCCGGACCCGCTCGCCTTGGAGGCGAGGAAGTCGAGCAGGAGCAGGCCCACCTCGTTGCCGGTGAGCAATTTGTACTCGCCTGCATGCGGGACGGCGACGCCGACGCGGTCGGTGTCCGGGTCGGTCGCCAGGAGCAGGTCGGGCTTCACCCTGTCGCAGTACTCGAGACCTAGTTCCAGCGCCTCGCGCACCTCGGGGTTGGGGTACGGGCAGGTCGGGAAGTCGCCGTCCGGAACGCACTGCTCGTCGACGGTCGTGACCTCCGCCACGCCGATCCCCTCGAGGACGCGGGACACGCACTCCAGGCCGACGCCGTGGAGCGGGGTGTAGACGATGCGGAGCGCCGAGCAGTCCTCGCCCGTGGAGACCTCGAGCGTCTCCTCTATGTAACGGTCGAGGTCTCTCTCGGGAACCCACTGCACCAGCCCCTCTTCCAGGGCCCTATCGAACGCCATCGCCTTTACGCCATCGAAGCAGTCGACGGGGTCGATGGCCGCCTGGATGGCCTCCGCCGCCTCGACGGTGATCTGGCAGCCGTCGGGGCCGTAGACCTTGTAGCCGTTGTATGCCGCGGGGTTGTGCGACGCGGTGATGTTGACGCCGGCCGAGCAGCCCAGCTCGCGGACGGCGAAGCTCAATGCGGGAGTGGGCTCGACGCGATCGAAAAGATAAGACCTGATTCCGTTGCCGGCGAGCACCTCGGCGACTCGACGCACAAACTCTTCGGAACCATGACGCGTATCCCGGCAAAGCGCAACGGACGGCCTATCAAAAGAGTAATTCAGGTAATCGGCAAGACCTTGCGTAGCCTTGCCGACGGTATAGACGTTCAGACGGTTGGGGCCGAGGCCGAGCTTGCCGCGCAAGCCGCCGGTGCCAAACTCAAGATTGCGAAAAAACGAATCTGCCTTTGCAGACTCATCTAGTGCAAGGAGCCCAGCCCTATCGGTGCCCGTCAAACAAGACGCCCATTTTTTAAAAGCAGACTCAACCTGATTAGTTATCAATTCAATTCTTCCTGAATCTTTGGAGTGCATAACTAGCAAGCACCTCCGCCGGTAAAGACCTCAACGACCGTGAGGAGAACAATCTTCAGGTCCGTGATGGGGCCACGCTTGGCGATGTACTCCAAATCACGTCGAACCATGCCGTCGAAGTCGGTATCGTTGCGGTCGGTGACCTGCCACCAGCCGGTTATCCCGGGCTTCACGGCCAGGCGCCGCAGGTCGAACTCGGTGTACTCGGCAACCTCATTCGGCAGCGGCGGACGCGGGCCCACGACGGACATCTGGCCCAGGAACACGTTCACGAACTGCGGGAACTCGTCGATGGAGTGCTTGCGGATGAACTTGCCGATCTTGGTGACGCGGGGGTCCTCCCTCATCTTGAACATGGCGCCGGCGATCTCGTTCTGCTCCTTGAGCTCGGCGAGGCGCTCGTCGGCGTCCCTGTACATGCTGCGAAACTTCCACATGCGGAAGGTGGAAAGGCTGCCGTCGCGGTGGGTCTGGCCCACGCGGATCTGGCTGTAGAACGGGTTGCCCTCGCTCTCCAGGCGGATGGCGGCGGCGAGCACCAGGCTCGGTATGGCGATTACGGCCAGCACGCAGCCGCTGAACACGATGTCGAACGCGCGCTTTACGGCCCTGTAGCCCAGGCGCGTGCGGTCCCAGTCCTTCACGGCCTGCATGGCCTGGTAGCGACCGGCGCCGTTGCGCCGATCCATGGCCTGGGCAACAAGCGCGGCTCCCACCGGCGCGTTTTGCCTTGTCGCTTCGTTAGTAGTCAAGTTCAAATCCACGTCACTGTTCCCGGGGATCCCCCAATCTATGAATTCAAATTGCGAATGAATTACCAGTGCGAAGTCCCCTTACGTCTTACTGGGCACGTCCAACGGAAGCAGCTCCCTGAAAGCGGAGTCGCCTTCGCCCACGTCTACCAGGCACCAGCGCTTATGACGGTCAATCTTCTTTACGCGAGCCTCTTGACCCACCAAGGGTCCTTGCTCTATGTGCAGCACGCCGTCTTCTATGCGGGCCACGCTGTTGTGCAGCACGCCGTCTTCTATGCGGGCCACGCTGTTGCGCACCACGCCGTCGTCATCGAGCACGCTGCGGTACCAGTCCTGCGCATCGTCCGGCATGGGCGCATAGGCCCGCTCCCTGCTGCCGGCAATGCGACAGCCAAAGCTCAACTGCGCCAGGGCCTTGTCGAGCAGGGCGGCATCGCGCGTGGCGACGAAGAAGTATTCCTTGTACATAGGTTTGGTTTGGAGCGACCAGGCGCCGTCCCGCTTAAACCAGAACTCCTTTTGCATCACAAAAGCGTCCTGCATCAGCTCATGCGGGATAATGCGGCGGACCTTTTCGCAGGTCTCGCGCTCTTTACCGTTGGGGGTGTGGACCAGATACCAGCGGACGCGGCCATGCTGGCTGTTGGTAGTAGCGCCACTAAAGGCGCCGGGCAGCTGCTCATGGCGCCGCATTGTCTGTTCCATCTCTCGCCCCCTTAACTTGTATTCGCGACGCACGCGGATGCAGAGGCGTTAAGAACAGGCTTCTCGCTCGCAGCTAGGCGCAGTCGCAAAAGTACAGGTTTTTGTATCTTTCGACGGAGTTCATTATACGAGCAAACTGCTCGCGTTTTCCCAGACTGCACAAAATACGCCGCGAATGGGTGCATCTCCATACGCCTCTACAAAAACCTGTACCTTTTTGCACAACAAAAAAGCCGCTCTAACCAGCGGCTTTTCTTCTATAGACAACAAAAAAGGCGACCGCCCTATAGGACGGTCGCCTTTGTTAATTCTTGTATTGTTTGTGCTAGGCGCGAGTCTTGATCTCCTCGAGCACCTTTGCCACAAACTCGACAACGCTCATCTGAACGGTCTCGTTGGAGCGATCGCGGACGGAAATGTTGCCGGCCTCGACCTCCTTCTCGCCCAGGATGAGCATATAGGGCACGCGGTCGATGCTGCGAGCCTCGCGGATCTTGTAGCCGATCTTCTCGTCGCGGTCGTCGCAGACCACGCGAATGCCGGCCTCCTCCAGCTTGGCGCACACCTCGTGGGCGTAGTCGCGGCTCTTCTCGGAAACCGGAAGCGCCTTGACCTGCACGGGGGCCAGCCAGGTGGGGAACTTGCCCGCAAAGTGCTCAATCAGAATACCGATAAAGCGCTCGATGGAGCCAAAGCACACGCGATGCAGCATGATGGGGCGCTTCTTGGTGCCGTCGGCGTCCACGTACTCCAGGTCAAAGTTGAGCGGCATCTGGAAGTCGAGCTGGACGGTACCGCACTGCCAGGTACGGCCGAGCGAGTCCTCCAGGTGGAAGTCGATCTTGGGGCCGTAGAAGGCGCCGTCGCCCTCGTTGACCTCGTAGTCCATGTGCAGCTGCTCCAGGGCGGTGCGCAGGCCCTCCTCGGCGCGAGCCCAGTCCTCGTCCGAACCCATGGAGTCCTCGGGGCGGGTGGAAAGCTCAACGTGATACTTAAAGCCAAACTTCTGGTACACGGAGTCGATGAGGTTGACCACGCCCACGATCTCGTCGGTCAGCTGGTCGGGACGCACAAACAGGTGGGCGTCGTCCTGGTTAAAGCAGCGCACGCGGAACAGGCCGTGCAGGGCGCCGCGCAGCTCGTGGCGGTGCACCAGGCCAATCTCGCCGGCGCGAATGGGCAGCTCGCGATAGGAGTGCGGTTTGGAGGCGTACACCAGCACGCCGCCCGGGCAGTTCATGGGCTTAATGCAGTACTCTTCGTCGTCGATGACGGTGGAGTACATGTTATCCTTGTAGTGGTCCCAGTGGCCCGAGGTCTTCCACAGCTGCTTGTTCATGATGAGCGGCGTGGAGATCTCCACGTAGCCGGCCTTGTGGTGGATCTCGCGCCAGTAGTCCAGCAGCGTGTTCTTAAGGATCATGCCGTTGGGCAGGAAGAACGGGAAGCCGGGGGCCTCGTCGCGCATCATAAAGAGGTCCATCTCGCGGCCGATCTTGCGGTGGTCGCGCTTCTTGGCCTCCTCCAGCATGTGCATGTGCTCGTCGAGCTCTTCCTTGGTGGCAAAGGCGACGCCGTTGATGCGGGTGAGCATCTTGTTGTCCTTGTCGCCCTTCCAGTAGGCGCCCGAGACGCCGGTGAGCTTAAAGGCCTTCAAAGCCTTGGTGTAGCAGATGTGGGGGCCGACGCACATGTCGATGTAGTCGCCCTGCTGGTAGAAGGTGATGCGGGCGTCGTCGTCCAGGTCGCCGATGTGCTCGACCTTGTACTTCTCGCCGCGCTCCTCCATAAGGGCGATGGCCTCGGCGCGGGGCTTCTCGTACACGGAGAACTTGAGGTTCTCCTTGACGATCTTCTTCATCTCGGCCTCGATCGCGGGGAAGTCGTCCTCGCTGATCTTGACGCCCTCGGGCAGGTCGACGTCGTAATAAAAACCGTTGTCGGTCGCGGGGCCGTAGGCAAAGTCGGCCTCGGGGTACAGGCGCTTGATGGCCTGCGCCATGATGTGCGCGGCGGAGTGGCGGATGACGTGCGTGACCTCGTCCTGCGGGAGCTCGCCCACCGAACCGTCATTGTAGAGTGCCTTCATGGGTATGTTTTCTCCTCTCGGATGCCTGATGCAAGTGCGTGCGATGCGCTCGGCGTTTTTGACTTGCATCATTATAGGCAGGTTGCCTTGGTATACAAGCGCCCGCCGCACCTTAATGGCACGGCGGGCGATTTTCTACGCATGCTTCATCGTGTGGGGGCGGGGCTGCGGGGCGTGCGTGCGGCGCGGGGCGTTTGCGCGGGATGCCCGCGGTGTGCCCGTGGTTTGCGGCCGGCCCGACGATGGATGCGCTACTGGATGCGAGTTCGGCAGTAGGGGCAGACCTTCCAGTGCGCGTCAAGCGGGCGATGGCAGCTGGGGCACACGTTACGAACCTGGGTGTCGCACACTGGGCAGACGACAAAGTCCTTCTCGATGGGAGCGCCGCACTGCGGGCAGGTGCCGTACTGGGCAAGCTGGCGCTCGCGCAGGGCCATGTCCAGCTCCTGCTCCTCGCGGTCGGACGCGTAGGAGTGCGGGCGCAGGACCAGGTAGGCGATGAGGCCCACAAACGGGATCAGGGCGATAATGCCCCATGCCACGTAGGCGCTGGCGCCGCGGCGGCGAGCGTCGATGAACACATAGACGACCGACAGCACGTACAGGGCGATGATAAAGCCCACGAAGGCATAGATGACGCCCATAAGCTGCGGTGACATGAGCTCGTTGATGTATTTGGACATTGAGGTGTACCTTTCGGAATAATTACAGTCCGGTCAAGTTTACCACGGGGTTTGTTTATATGGGACCACGGCTGAGTACGGGGCCGACGCGGACACAAACATCTCAATCTGCAACAGGTGGGAGCGGAATCCGGGTCTAGATGTTACAGATCGAGACAAACGGATGTGCCGCCGAGCAAACGTCTCGATCTGTAACACGTAGGACCGTAATTCCCCTCTTACTGTTACAGATCAAGACACTCAAAATCCGTCGGAAGGTTTGTCTTGATCTGTAACATATACAACCCAAATCATCAGCTAACTGTTACAGATTGAGACAAAGGAAAACGTCCAGGCCGAACGTCTCAATCTGTAACAACAACTCGGCAAAAACGGTCCCAGATGTTACAGATTGAGACAAATCTCCGACACCGAAGGTGGCAGACGAGGTCGACATCCGTGCCGGGTCTCCCCTCGCCTGCCGTTGGCGGGTGTAGCGGGGCTGTTCGCCGCATTGCCGCTGTATCGGGTGTGCGCACACCGTAGGATAGTTTTATTGACAGCCTGTCAACTCGTCTGGGAGGCACCGTGGAAGAAACGTTTGATATCGCAATTGTGGGCGCGGGCATCACGGGATGCGCCATCGCGCGACAACTCGCGCGCTATGACTTGTCCATTTGCGTGGTCGAGGCGGCCAACGACATCGCCCTGGGCGCGTCAAAGGCCAACGGCGGCTTGGTACACGCCGGCTACGATCCGGCGCCGGGCACGGTAAAGGCGCAGGTCAACGCCCGTGGTTGCGAGCTATATGGTACCTGGGCCCAAGAGCTGGGCTTTTTGTTCCACCGCACCGGATCCATGGTGCTGGGCTTTAACGACGAGGACCGTGCGCACCTGGAGAAGCTGCGCCAGAATGGCCTGGCCAACGGCGTGCCCGAGCTGTCGATTATCGGCCCCGAGCGCATCCGCGAGCTGGAACCGCGTGCGAGTGCCGACGCCACGTGTGCGCTGTGGTGCCCCTCGACCGGTTTTGTCGATCCATTTGAGGTCGCCATCGCCGCGCTGGAGAACGCCGTGGCCAACGGCGTGACGTTTATGCGCTCCGCGCCGGTGGAAGCGATTGAGGTTGCTGGCGGCGAGGCTACCGACAGGGCTGTGCGCTTTACGCTGGTGACGCCTGCCGGCGATGTGCGCTGCCGCTATCTGATCAACGCCGCGGGCAACGGTGCCGCGAACATCTCGCATATGGCCGGCGCCGAGGAGTTCCAGATGGTCTGGCGCCAGGGAAACATTGTGGTACTGGACAAGGAGCCGCGCGCGCTCGTGCCGCTCTACCCCGTGCCCACGCCGGTGTCCAAGGGCGTTATCGTCACGGGTACCGTGCACGGCAACACAGTGATCACCGCGACCGCTGCCGTTCGCGAGCCGGGCGACACACAGACTTATGCGAGCGATGTGAACGCGTTGCTAACAGGAGCGCGCAAGCTGGTTCCCGATCTGGACACGCGCCGCGTGGTGCGCGCGTTTGCCGGCGGTCGCCCGGTCATTAAGGGAACGAACGACTTTTTTATTGGGCAGTCGGCCGTGGTGCCGGGGCTGTTCCAGGCGGCGGGCATTCAGTCGCCGGGCGTGGCGAGCGCACCGGCCATTGCCGAGCGCATGGAGCAGGTGCTGCGCGATGCCGGCGTGGTCCTGCGCGAACGAGACGATTGGGACCCGATACGCCGCGCGCCGGACGACTTTGACCGTGTGCCGCTTGCGCGCAAGGAAGAGCTCATTGAGTCCGACCCCGCATGGGGGCAAATCGTCTGCCGCTGCGAGACGGTGCCCGAGGCCGAAATCGTGGCCGCGATCCGACGCCGCCCGGGCGCGGTTTCCGTCGAGGGCGTCAAGCGCCGCTGCCGCGCCGGCATGGGTCGGTGCCAAAGTGGTTTTTGCCAGAGCCGCGTGGTGGCAATCCTGGCGCGCGAGATGGGCTGCGACCCCAGCGAGGTGCTGTTGGAGGACACTGGCTCGTGGCTCGTTGAGGGACCTTTGAAGGGGGTGCGCTAGGATGGCGAAATTCAAATCGAGCGAAATTGATAGCGATGCCGTTGAGGCAGTACCTAAGCAGGCCTTCGACGTGGTCGTCATAGGAGGCGGACCTGCCGGCATGGCGGCCGCGCTTGCCGCGCACAAGGCCGGCGCGCGCGTGGCCATCGTAGAGCGCGAGCAGCATCTGGGAGGCATCCTGCGCCAGTGCATCCACCCCGGCTTTGGCCTATCGCACTTTAAGCAGGAGCTCACCGGCCCCGAGTATGCGCAGCGCTTTATCGACCAGGTGCGCGCGACCGACATTGCGCTGTTCTTGGACAGCATGGTGCTTGAGATTGATTCGGGCGAGTCCACGGAAAACGCCGCGGTCCACACCGTCACGCTCATGAGCCCCACTGGCATGTTGCAGCTCACCGGGCGCGCCGTCGTCCTTGCCATGGGTTGCCGCGAGCGCACCCGCAGCGAGATCAAGATCCCCGGCAGCCGACCCGCCGGCGTGTTTACGGCCGGCCTGGCGCAGCGATACATCAATATCGAGAACCTCAAGCCCGGCTCACGCGCCGTCATTTTGGGCTCGGGCGACATCGGGCTAATCATGGCGCGCCGCTGCACGCTCGAGGGGATTTCGGTCGAGGGCGTGTACGAACTCATGCCGTACGCCAACGGCCTGCGCCGCAACGTCAAGAACTGCCTGGACGACTTTGGCATTCCGCTGCATCTGTCTACCACGGTCACGCGCGTGATCGGGCACGACCGCGTTGAAGCCGTCGAGGTAAGTCAGGTCGATGAGCACCTGGCACCCATTCCAGGGACCGAGCGCATTGTTCCGTGCGATACGCTGCTGCTTTCGGTTGGCTTGATTCCCGAGAACGAGCTTTCGGTGGGCGCGGGCGTTGAGCTTGACCCGCGCACGCGCGGCGCTGTGGTGGACCAGAGCCTGCAGACGGGCGTGCCGGGCATATTTGCCTGCGGTAACGTGCTGCACGTGCACGACCTGGCCGATAACGTGACGACCGAGTCCGAACGCGCCGGTGCGGCCGCGGCGGTGTACGCACTGAGCCGTGGTGCTGGGGCCGATGCGGGTACCCCGTGCACAAGCTGCGCTGCGGGCACGGGTTGCCAGCTCACGGTCTCCCCCGCCGGCATCGCAGGCTACGCACTGCCGGGACGCATTACGACCGTCGGGCTCACTAAGCTCAACTTCCGCGTGCGCCGGCCGGTCGATGCTGCCCGCGTGCGCATTCTCGCAAATGACGAGGAACTGTTTGCAGGCAAGATCCGCCCGTTTAAACCGAGCGTCATGGAAAGCTACCCGCTGCCGGCAAAGGTGATTCAGCGCGCACTCGACCTGGGTGTCAGCGAGATTGTCCTGTCCGTTGACCCTATTGAGGAGGCGTAGGGTCATGAGCACAAACGCGATTGAAACGCTGCAGTTCAACTGCACCACCTGCCCATCCGAGTGCCTCCTGACCGTGGAGGTCGAGCGCAGCGCAGACGGCGCCGTGGTAGAGGTTCGCTCCGTAACCGGCAACAGTTGCCCGCGTGGTGATAAGTTCGCGCATCAGGAGCTCACCTGCCCCATGCGCGTGCTCACCACCACCGTGGCTGTATCCAGCGGCGATGAGGCGCTGCTGCCCGTGCGCACGGCCGAAGCCATCCCGCTGGCACTCCACGCCCAAGCCATGGACCTCATCCGCGGCCTGGTCGTCGACGCGCCCATCCGTATGGGCGACATCGTGCTGGAAGACCTTCTCAGCACCAACATCAACCTCATCGCCAGCATGGACATCGACTCTGCATAGGCAGCTAATTTAGGACGGGGCTCTTTTAGCTACCCCGCCAACCACCCCGCCCCTCCTCATTTGCGGTGAAATAGTTCCTGATTTCCGCCAAAACCCCAGCATCCAGGAACTATTCCACCGCAACTTTCCATGGAATCGGCATTTAGCTTATGCCTACTTTAGTGCCATTTCAAAACTATGCCGGATTACGGGGTTGATTCGGAGACCCCCATCCATACCGGCAATTTTCGATTGTTAATAAGCCCTCTACCTGCGGTTTTAATTTCGCGATTTTTCCCATGGTCAAGTAATACAGGTCCAGCCCCGTAATCCACCATACTTTTGAAAGCAGCTAATTCGGGACGAGACTGTATTGACTACTTTTACCTATCAGCCCGCCCCAGAGAAATCATTCCGCATGTTTGACGCAGCTAAAATAGCCCCGTCCCAAATTGACTACCCTGGCATTGGGGATACCATGGTGGCAACCTAGCGAAAGGACGACGTATGGCACATGTCGATGACCAGCGTGCAGCGCGCGTGCTCGATGCGCTCGAGGCTCAGCACCCCGGCGCGCAACTGCTTGTGAATGACCCGTGGTCGATCTACTATCTGACCGGCTTTTATGCCGATATGTTCGAACGTTTTTGTGGCGTGCTGCTCACGCGCGATGCCGAGCCGGTGATCTTGGTCAACGCCCTGCATCAGCTGCCCGAGTACGACAATGCCTGCGTCGCCTACCACACCGATACCGACGTCGTGGCCGACGCCATCGCACGCGAAGTCGATCCGACCAAGCCCCTCGGCATCGATACCGTCATGCGCTCCGGCTTTTTAATGCCCCTTATGGAGCGCCACGCCGCCAACGAGTTTTTCCTGGGCGATTTTGCCGTTACCGCCGCACGCACCCACAAGGACGAAGCCGAGCAGGAGCTCATGCGCGTGTCCTCGGCCGCCAACGACGCCGTGATGGCCGACGCCATCAAGCTCGTTCACGAGGGCGTGACGGAGCGCGAAATTGCCGACCAGATGCTCGGCCTGTACCGCAAACACGACTGCGAGGGCTTTAGCTTTCCGCCCATCGTGAGCTTTGGCGCCAACGCCGGAGACCCGCATCACGAGCCCGACGGCACTGTACTCAAGCGCGGCGATGTGGTGCTGTTCGACATTGGCGGACGTCATCGCAACTACTGCTCGGATATGACGCGCACGTTCTTTTGGGGCGAGCCGGACGAGGAGACGGCGCGCATCTACGACATCGTGCGCCGCGCCAACGAGGCTGCCGAGTCGCTCATCGCACCGGGCGTGCGCATGTGCGACCTAGACCGCACCGCGCGCGACGTAATTGAAGACGCTGGCTACGGCAAGTACTTCACGCATCGCCTGGGCCACTCGATCGGTCTGCAGGACCACGAGCCAGGCGACGTCTCGCTCGTCAACGACCAGGTTATCGAACCGGGCATGACCTTCTCCATCGAGCCGGGCATCTACCTCCCCGGCCGCACCGGCGTCCGCATCGAAGACCTGGCCCTGGTCACCGAGTCCGGCGTCGAGATCCTCAACGCCTACCCCCACGATCCGACGCGCCTAGACTAGGTACGCCGCCAAAGCGCCCCTAAAAGTTGCGGTGGAATAGTTCCCAGATTGGCCCACAGAGGCATAATCCAGGAACTATTCCACCGCAACTGCCATGGGGCCAAGTCGACCAATTTGACAGTCTAGAGATGCGCCACGAAAGCGGGCTATCTACTACGTTTAACCCGCATGGGTCGACCGTGCGGGTCTTTTTGATAATTGGCAAGCCTTCAACCTGCGGTTTTGATTTTGCGTTTTTCCGCGTGGTCGAGGGTATCCGCTAAAACATAGTAGATAGGCCCATTTCGTGGCGAGCGGGTCAACTAGCTACCCTGCGGAAGGGCTCTAGCGGAGCAGACCGGCCACTTCGCCGGCTAGGGTGATGGTGCCGGCGGCTACGAAGGGCTCGCCCGCGGCATCGAAGGCGGCGAGGGCCTCGGACACGCTAGGGTATACGCCCACAATCTTGTCGGCATCAACAAGGGCAGCGAGCTCTTCTGCCGGCAGGGCGCGATCGGAATCGGTCTGGGTCACGACCACGCGCGGGAAGGCTGGGATAAGAACATCGACGATTCCCGCCACGTCTTTGTCTGCCAGCGCGGCGCACAGCAGCGTGGGGCGATTCTCAACGCACGGATCGATCTCGTCCAGTGCGCTCACAAAGTTCTCGCAGCTCTGAGGGTTATGACAGGCGTCGATCAGCTTGAGTGGATCGGTTCCCAGCACATCAAAGCGACCCGGCGTGGGGCAGCCCATAAGCGACGCATCGAGCTTGTCATGATCGAGCTCGCGACCAAGATACCCCTCGCAGAGCATAATCGCGCACGCGGCATTCTGCGGCTGATAGGCCGGCTTGACCATGCTCGACGTATAGATCGCACGCGGCGTGGTGCAACTGAACTCAACCGTGTCGCCCACATGCGCCGGCACCTTAGTCGTGGCGTGACTCACCACGAGCGGAACAACGCCGCACTCACGGCAACGTGCATCCATCACGCGCTGAACACTCGCCTCATGCGTGCCTTCGCCCAGTACAACCAGGCGCCCGGGTTTAATGACCGCAGCCTTCTCCCCCGCAATGGCCTCAAGCGTGTCGCCCAGGACGCGCGTGTGGTCGAGCCCGATGCCGGTGATGGCAACGGCGACGGGATCGGTCGCACTCGTGGCGTCCCAACGGCCACCCATGCCAACCTCGAGCACGGCAACGTCCACCGCAGCCTCGGCAAACACCACCAATGCGGCAGCCGTCAGCAGGTCAAACGGCGTGATGGTATAGGCGCGCTCCCCCGCCGCCACACGACGGGAATTCACTCGATGACCCGCCTCGACAGCGGCAGAAACGCCGCGCGCAAACGCCTCATCGCTCACAACGCGCCCATCGACCTCCATGCGCTCGGGATAACGCACCAACTGCGGAGACGTATACAGTGCAGTCTTTAACCCCTCACCACGAAGGATGGCGGCCGAAAAACGCGTGGTCGAAGTCTTGCCATTGGTGCCGGCAACCTGAATGCAATCGAAATACTCGTCCGGACGTCCCAGCTCATCGAGCATATCGACAACCGTCTCGAGCAGAGGACCAGCATCCCCAGAAATCCGCCCAGTATCAGCAGCAAGCCCCACAGCCTCATCAAACGAAAGCAACTCAAACGAGAAAGGAACGACATACGACCCAGAACGCTTAGCCATAACCCAAAGTCTCCAATTACAGAAAAAGAGGCCCATCAAATAGAATGAGCCCCTCGCGTTGACAATATCAGCCTTTACCCGCTTGCAGCAAGATCAAGGCCACAACCCAGTGGCCCTTTCACGCCAGATGCAAACAACCACGTAACCGCACTAGGAGCGGCCCGATGCTTTGCTCGCCGCAAGTTCCGCACGCAAAGGACAGCACTTAATGTGCTGTCCGTCTTGCGCAGGACTGTCCGCAGCGGAGAGCAAAGCATCGGGACGCGCCCCCAAGTAAACCTTACGAGAAGTCAGCAACCTGAGCAGTCAGCGCCGCCAGGATCTCCTTGAGCTCAGCTGCACGGTCCCTCTTCTTCTGGACCACCGCAGGCGCGGCCTTGGCCACAAAGCCCTCGTTGGCGAGCGTCTTCTCGCAGCCGGCGAGCTCCTTCTGGGCCGCGGCGATCTCCTTCTCCAGGCGCGCCTTCTCGGCCGAAAGGTCAACCTTGCCCTCGAGCACCACGAAGACCTCGACGCCGCTGTCGACCACGGCAATGCTCGCAGCCGGCTTCTCAACGTCGGTACCCATAACCAGCGAAGACGTGTTGGCCAGCGGCTCGATGGTCGAGCGCAGGCTCTCGAGCTTCTCAATGTCTTCGGCACCGGCGCGCACGACCACGTCGAGCTCGGCCTTGGGGCTCAAGCGGTAGCGCGAACGCGTGGCGCGAGCGGCGGAAACGACGGTGCGGCACAGCTCAAACGCGCGCTCGGCGTCCTCGTCGACATACTTGGCGTAGTCGGCGGGCTCAGGCCACTTGGCGATCATGAGCGCCTCGGCGCGGTCCACGTTGCCCTCGGCGTCCAGGTCGAGCACGCTCGCCGGCATGTTGTCCCAGATCTCCTCGGTGACAAACGGCATAAGCGGGTGCATCAGGCGAATGGAGGTGTCGAGCACAAAGATCAGGTTGCGCTGGGCCTGCAGACGGCCCTCACCCTTCAGGCGGGCCTTGGTGACCTCGACGTACCAGTCGCAGACCTCGTTCCAGAAGAACTGCTGCACGCCGCGGGCCATGTCGCCAAAGGTGTAGTTCTCGATGCCCTCGGTGACCATCTTGACGGCCTTGGCCAGACGGCTGAACATCCAGGCGTCGGCCGGCGTCTCCACGACGGGCTCGCCGGGCGTGTAGCCCTCCATGTTCATAAGCAGGAAGCGGCTGGCGTTCCAGATCTTGGTCACAAACGACTTGGCCTGCTCGGTACGCGGACTGTCGATGAGCTTCTTGGTCTTCTTGTCGATGTTCGCGTCGAACTTGACGTCCTGGTTGTTGGTGCAGAGCGTCAGCAGGTTGAAGCGCATGGCGTCGGCGCCGTACATGCCGATGAGGTCCATGGGGTCAACGCCGTTGCCCTTGGACTTGGACATGCGGCTGCCGTCCTTGGCCAGGATCGTCGGGTAGATGACGACGTCCTTAAACGGCACCTCGTCCAGGAAGTACAGCGAGCTCATGACCATGCGGGCAACCCACAGTGCAATGATGTCGCGCGCGGTGACGAGCGCCGTCGTGGGGTGATGGCCCTCGAGCAGCTCCGGCTTTTGCGGCCAGCCCTGCGTGGCAAAGGTCCACAGCTGCGAGCTGAACCAGGTGTCCAGCACGTTCTCGTCCTGATGCACGTGATGACCGCCGCACTTGGGGCACACGTCGGTGTCCTCGGTAAGGGCGTCCTCCCAGCCGCAGTCCTCGCAGTAGAACACGGGGATGCGGTGGCCCCACCACAGCTGGCGGCTGATGCACCAGTCCTTGAGGTTCTCCATCCAAGTGGTGTAGGTCTGCGTCCAGCGCGCGGGATGGAAGGTGACCTTGCCGGAGTTGACGGCGTCGAGCGCCGGTCCCTTGAGCTTGTCGACGGCCACGAACCACTGCTCGGACAGCCACGGCTCCAGCGCGGCGTCGCAACGGTAGCAGTGCATGACGGAGTGATCGAGTTCGTCGACGTGATCGAGCAGGTCGTGCTCCTCAAACCACTTGATGACGGCCTCGCGGCACTCGTCGCGGTTCATGCCGGTGAACTCGCCGTAACCCTCGACGACCACCGCATGCTCGTCGAAGATGTTGATCTGCGGCAGATCGTGAGCCTGACCCATGGCGTAGTCGTTGGGGTCGTGGGCAGGCGTAACCTTAACAAAGCCGGAACCAAAGTTGGCGTCGACATGCCAATCCTCAAAAATGGGGATCTCGCGGTCGACGATGGGGAGCTTGACGGTCTTACCCACAAAAGCGGCCTTCTCGGGGTCCATCGGGGAAACGGCGACGCCCGTGTCGCCGAGCATGGTCTCGGGGCGCGTGGTGGCGACGACGATATAGTCCTGGCCGTTGACCGGCTCGGTCAGCGGGTAGCGCAGGTGCCACAGATGGCCCTTCTCGTCCTTGTACTCGGCCTCGTCGTCCGAGATGGCGGTAGTGCAGTTGGGACACCAGTTGACGATGCGCTTGCCGCGATAGATCAGGCCGTCGTGGTACCAGTCGCAGAACACCTTGCGCACGGCCTGGGCGTAGTCCTCGTCCATGGTGAAGCGCTCGTTATCAAAGTCGACGGAGCAGCCCATACGCTTGATCTGCTCGACGATGATGCCGCCGTACTCGTGGGTCCAATCCCAGCAGGCGTCGACAAACTTGTCGCGACCGATCTCCAGGCGGCTAATGCCCTCGCTCTTGAGCTTCTTGTCGACCTTGGTCTGCGTAGCGATACCAGCATGATCGGTACCGAGCACCCAGCGCGTAGACTTGCCGCGCATGCGGGCCATACGGATGATGGCGTCCTGGATGGAGTCGTCGGTGGCATGACCCATGTGGAGCTTGCCGGTCACGTTGGGAGGCGGAATGGTTACGGTGCAGTCGCCCACGCCCTCGCGGCGCTTGTAGTAGCCGCCGTCGAGCCACTTCTGCAGGATCGCCGGCTCGTTGGTCGACGGATCATAGTTCTTGGGCATCTCTTCCATATATCTCTCCCTGTCCCGCCGGGGAGGAATGTAGGCCCGATTTTCGCTCGGTCAGGTCCTGGGCTCGCTCGAAGACCACATTAAGTGGTCTTCGGCTCGTGCGGAATCTACGAAAATCGGGCCTACATTCCTCCCCTTAGGTATCGATTACTTCAGTCTGAATTGACTTTGCCGAGGCTTAAACAAACACACAGAATAGCACAGGTAGTTGGGGTTATTGCGTATATATAAAATAGCCTCCGACCGCGGATGGTCAGAGGCTATTTGCAAACACGTTTTAGGCTGGATTAGCCTTAGATGCGCTGGGGTTGTTCTTCGCCCTTTACGGAGGCTTCGGTCACGACGACCTTGGAAACGCCCTCCTCGCTGGGGAGGTCGAACATCGTCTGCTGCAGCACGTCCTCGCAGATGGAGCGCAGGCCGCGGGCGCCGGTCTTGCGGGCAAGCGCCATGCGGGCGATCTCGTGCAGGGCGGCGTTCTCAAACTCAAGCTCAACGTCCTCGAGCTGGAACATCTTGCGGTACTGACGCACCACGGCGTTCTTGGGCTCGGTCAGGATTGACACCAGATCGTCCTCGTCGAGCGCCTGTGTCTGGGTGACGACGGGCGTACGTCCCACAAACTCGGGGATCATGCCAAAGGCGTTGAGGTCCTGCGGAAGCACCTGGCGCAGCAGGTCGTTCTCGTCGACCGAGGTGGGGCCGGCGATCTCAGAGTTAAAGCCCACGCCCTTGTTGCCCACGCGGTCGGCGATGATCTTGTCCAAACCCACAAAGGCACCGCCGCAGATAAACAGGATGTTGGTCGTGTCGATCTGCAGCAGCTCCTGCTGGGGATGCTTGCGGCCGCCGGTGGGCGGAACGCTTGCCACCGTGCCCTCAAGAATCTTAAGCAGTGCCTGCTGAACGCCCTCGCCCGAAACATCGCGGGTAATGGAGAGGTTCTCGGCCTTGCGGGCGATCTTGTCGATCTCGTCCACGTAGATAATGCCAACCTGCGCGCGCTCAATATCGCCATCGGCGGCATTGATGAGCTTGAGCAGGATGTTCTCCACGTCCTCGCCCACGTAACCGGCCTCGGTGAGCGCGGTGGCGTCGGCGATGGCAAACGGCACCTCGAGGATGCGCGCGAGCGTCTGCGCCAGAAGCGTCTTACCGGTACCGGTGGGGCCGAGCAGCAGAATGTTGGACTTGGCGAGCTCCACCTCGTCCATATCATCGTCGAGCTGCGAATCCAAGCCGTCGTCAAAGGCCGAAAGCGCAGCGCCGCCCTCGATCACGCGGCGATAGTGGTTGTACACGGCAACCGACATGGCGCGCTTGGCGTCTTCCTGGCCCATGACATAGGCCGAAAGCTCGTCATAGATCTCGTGCGGCGTCGGCACGTGCGTGATGACCTGGCGCGCGTCGTCCTCGAGCTCAAAGCCCTCGGCCTCGGGATCCATGGCAGGCTGGGACGCAGCCTGGCCGTGATCGTTGAGGAAGCCCGGCAGCTTGCCGTTGCGGGCGGCGTCCATAAAGTCCGAAGCCAGCGACTCCTCCAAAATCTCGGAACAGGCGGCGACGCACTCGTCGCAGATAAAGATGTTGGTCGGACCCTTAACAAGGCGGCGAACCTGCCCCTGCTCTTTTCCGCAGAAGGAGCAGCGGATGGGGTTGCCGTTCTCGTCAAAGTTGTCCTGCATGTTACCGGCCATCCTAGGCGTCCTTCGCGGCGAGGTCGCGCGAGGTGACGATACGGTCAATCAGGCCGTAGTCGAGGGCCTCGGCAGCGGTCAGGTAGTTGTCGCGCTCGGTATCGGCCTGGACCTTCTCGATGGGCTGACCCGAGGCGTCGGACAGGATCTGGTTGAGCTCGCGACGGGTCTTCTTGATCTCCTCGGCCACGATCTCGATCTCGGTCTGCTGGCCCTGGGCACCGCCACTGGGCTGGTGAATCATGACCTTGGAGTGCGGCAGGCAGAAGCGCTTGCCCTTGGCGCCAGCCGAAAGCAGCACGGCGGCCATAGACGCGGCCATACCGACGCAGATGGTGGAGACCTGCGGCTTAATGAAGTTCATAGTGTCCAGAATCGCCAGACCGGAGTAGACCTCGCCGCCGGGCGAATTGATGTAGAGCGAGATATCCTTCTCGGCATCCTGGCTCTCAAGATGCAGCAGCTGGGCAACGACCAGGTTGGCGCTGACGGAGTTGATCTCCTCGCCCAAGAAGATGATGCGGTCGTTGAGCAGGCGCGAATAGATATCGTAGCTGCGCTCGCCGCGCGGCGTCTGCTCGATAACGTATGGCACGAGGGCGGAATCGAACTTAGCGATCATACGCATCTCCATTTCTCTTACGGACCAATAGTGGTTCTAGACAAACGTACGGTGCCCGCATGCTATGCATTGGCTGGCACCGTACGAAGCAACCGGATAACCGGCTTATAACTTTACCCCATCACGGACGCATCCATGCGCTCGCGGGAAAGGTGGCGAGAATTACTCGGCGTCCTTGGCGGTCTCGTCGACCTCGGTCACCTTGGCGTTCTCGACCAGGTGGTCGACGGCCTTGGAGCGACGGATGGACTCGCGGACGGCAGGCATGCGGCCATCGGCGATGAACTCGGCCTTGGAAGCCTCGACGTCCTTGACGCCGGCCTTCTCGAACTCGGCGTTGATGTCGTCCTCGGTGACCTCAATCTTGAGCTCACGGGCGAGGGCGTCGAGAGCCAGGGACTCACGGGCGACGTCGTTGGCCTGCTTGTGCAGGTCGCCGATGAACTGCTCCATGGTCAGGCCAGAAGCGGGCAGCCAGGTGTCCAGCGTCATGCCGCGGGAAGCGAGGTTGGACAGGAAGTTCTGGCCAAGCTCCTCAAAGACGGACTGCTCGTAGTCGGCATCCATCTCGTCGAGCTGCAGACGCTCGGCGAGAGCGGAGACGCAACGGTTCTCCTTCTCGGCCGGCAGGCGGGAAGCCTTGTCCTGCTCGATCTCGAGCTTGATGGCGTCGCGCATGGCGTCGATGCTGTCGAAGCCGAAGTCGGACTTGACGAGCTCGTCAGTGAGCTCGGGGGTGTTGCGGACCTTGATGCCCTTGACGGTGACCTCGACAGTGTGGGTCTCGGCCTCCTCGCCCTCCTCGACCTCGTCGGTCCAGGTGACGGTCTTGACGTCGTCAACGTTGGCGCCGATCAGAGCCTCGTTGAACTCCTTGGGGTTGCTGTCGCTACCGGCGATGAGCATGCGGCCCTCGGCGGCGAAGTTGTCGGCGTTCTCGACGGCCTTGAGGTCGACGGTAACGTAGTCCTCGGCCTCGACGGCGCGACCCTCGACGTCCTCGAAGGTGGCACGGTAGTTGAGGAGCATCTCGACCTGGTTGTTGATCTCGGACTCGGTGACCTCCGCGGGAGGCATCTCGATCTCAACGGCGTCGAAGGAGGAGATCTCAGCGGCAGGACGCAGAGAGAACTCGACGGTGTAGGTGTAGTCCTCGTGATCCTTGGCGAGGTCGAGCTCCTTGTAGTCACCGCTCTTGGTGGGGACGATGTCCAGCTCGTTGAGGACGACGGGCTCGTTGGCGGCAATCAGGTCGTTGGTGGCCTGAGCGAGGGTAGCCTCGGCGCCAAGAGCAGAGTCGATGACCGGACGGGGAGCCTTGCCGGCGCGGAAGCCCGGGAAGCGGTACTTCTTGGCGGTGTCCTTGTAGGCCTTCTTGATCGCGGCGTCGACGTCGGCGGCCGGGATGGTGACCGTAGCGGTGAGCTTGGCGTCCTTGACGTCAGAAGCGGTGATGTTCAACACGTTCCTCCTCATACTGCCCAGCTTATCTGAGGTGCTGGTACCTTTATGCAACAAAGAGTCGCGACGGCGGGAGCCGACGCAGGTGCGTTGGTGCGGGCGAAAGGACTCGAACCTTCACGGGAATCCCACCAGAACCTAAATCTGGCGCGTCTACCAATTCCGCCACGCCCGCATGAGCGCACAGACTAGGAATGATAGCAGATACGAACGGCAAGCGCACGCACACGTTTTTTAGCTCACGACCTCACCACGAGTGCAAGCCAACAGAGGCGGCTGCCACCCTCCCCCTCTATGAGTTGCGGTGAAATAGTTCCTGTTTGGGGCTCCAGTCCTCCAAAACAGGAACTATTCCACCGCAACTTAGAAAGGGGCCGTGCAGCACGACCACATGAATCCTGCACCGGAAAGCGCGACCCGGTTTGGGGCCTCGGAATGGGATGCGGCTTCCGCTATAGCCATCAACCGGAAACTGCGACCCGTTTTGAGCCCCTATTCCGGGATGCACTTTCCGCCAAGGGCCTCAAACGGAAACTGCAGCCCACAATTCGGCCGAAAAGTGGGCTGCAGTTTCCCCGGGCTTGCCAAAGGGCTGCGTCGCCTCGCCTACTCCCCCAGCAGGGCCTTCTCGGGCGTGATCGGCAGCGAGCGGACCTGGTGGCCGGTGGCGTGTGCGACGGCCGAGGCCACGGCGGCGAGCGGCGTGTTGATGACGACCTCGCCGATCGACTTGGCGCCAAACGGGCCCGTCGGCTCGTAGCTCGGCTCAAAGGCCACGCGAATGCTGCCGATATCCAGGCGCGTGGGCAGCTTGTAGCTCATAAAGTTGCCGGTGCGCAGGCGGCCGCGATCGTCATGCTCGACAATCTCGTAGAGCGCGTGACCGATGCCCTGGGCAATGCCGCCCTCGGCCTGGACGCGCGCGAGCGCCTCGTTGATCACGGTGCCGCAGTCAACGGCAGCGGCGTAATCCACCACGGTCACCTTGCCGGTGGCCTTGTCGACCTCGACCTCGGCAATGCCGGCCATAAACGGCGGAGGCGAAACGGGCAGGCAGGCAGAGGCGTGCGAGGTCAGCGCGTCGCCACCCTCGATGTTCTTGACACACAGGTTGGCAAAGTCGCGCAGCGTAAGGTAGCGACCGCGCTCGCGAGCGGCGCGCTCGTCGGACAGGCGCACGTACTGGCCGTCGAAGACCACGTCGGCGGCGTCAACGTCCCACATCTGGGCGGCCTTGGCGCAAATCTTCTCGCGCAGCTCGGTCGCGGCGTTCTTGGCGGCAAGGCCCGTCACGTAGGTACCGGAGCTCGCGTACGAGCCGGCGTCGAACGGCGACACGTCGGTGTCTACGCCGCGCACCACGATCTGCGAGCTCTCCACGCCCAGCTCCTCGGCAGCAATCTGCGCCAGGATCGTGTCGACACCCATGCCGTTATCGGTTGCGCCGGTGCCGACGGTAATGAAGCCGTCCTCTTCCAGGCGCATGTCGATGCCGGCGATGTCCACGTTGGAGATGCCCGAGCCCTGCATGGTGAGCGCGCAGCCCAGGGCGCGCACGCGGTCGCCCAGGTCCACGGCCAGCGGCTTGTCGCGCCAACCGATCATGTCCATCGCACGCAGCAGGCAGCGGTCGAGCGCGCAGGCGTTGAGCTTCTCGTTGTAGTACTGCGGCATGGTCTCGCCCTCGCGCACGATGTTCTTAAGGCGCAGGTCGGCGGGGTCCATGTGCAGCATGTCGGCGAGCTCGTTGACGGCGCTCTCCACGGCAAACTGGCCCTGGGTGGCACCGTAGCCTCGATACGCGCCGCCGCGGTTGGTATTGGTGTAGACGGCGTCCCACCTAAAGCGGCTCGCCTTCACATGGTTGTAGATCGGCAAACTCTTGTGACCCGAAAGTCCGATCGTCGTGGTGGCGTGCTCGCCGTACGCGCCGGCGTTGGACAACGTGTGCAAGTCGATGGCCGTGATGGTGCCGTCGTTCATGGCGCCCAGCTTAACGGTCATCTGCATCTGGTGACGCGAGTTGCCCGCGGTGATGGTCTCCTCGCGGGTGTAGCAGCAATAGCTCGGACGGCCAGTCTGCTGGGTCACGAACGCCACGAAGATCTCGCAGCAGCCCGTCTGCTTGGAGCCAAAGCCGCCGCCGATGCGCGGCTTAATGACCTGCACCTGCGACTGCGGAATGTCGAGCGACTGCGCGACCATGCGACGCACGTGGAAGGGCACCTGGGTGGAGGTGGTCACCGAGATGCGGCCGAACGCGTCGGTCGTCGCGAAGGCACGGAAGGTTTCCATGGGCGCGGTCTGCGTGGCCTGGCTGGTGTAGGTGCGGGTGAAGACGATGTCGCTCTGGGCGAAGGCCTCGTCCAAGTCGCCAAAGTCGCTCGTGCCGCTGCATACCAAGTTGCGCGGGACGTCGCCGCCCTGCGGGAACATAAAGGTCACGTCGCCCTCGGGGTGGACCACGATGTCGTTATCGAGTGCCTGGGTAAAGTCGAGCAGCGGCTCGAGCACCTCATAGTCGACCTTGATGAGCTTAAGCGCCTTGTCGGCGGCCTCCTCGGTCTCGGCGGCGACGATCGCCACCTCCTCGTTTTGGTAACGCACCAGGTTCTCGAGAATCAGGCGGTCGTAGGGACTCGGCTGCGGATAGCTCTGACCGGCGATGGTGAAGCGGCGCTTGGGCACGTCCTCGTAGGTGTAGACGCCCACCACGCCGGGCACCTTCAGGGCACGCGAGGTGTCGATGGAGCGGATCTTGGCGCGGGCATACGGGCTGCGCTTGAGCTTGACGATCAGGGCGCCGGCGGGCACCAGGTCGCCCGTATAGACGGGACGACCCTCGAGCAGCGCCTTCGAGTCCTTCTTGGGCTGCTTGTGGGTAATCTGCTTGTAGGTGACGCCGTCGGAGCTCGTGTCGTTGACGGGCATCTCGGGCATCTCAAAGCCCACCTGCACGCCGGACTCGTTGAGGAAGCGCACGATGGCGCGCAGCTGGCTCTCGTAGCCGCTGCAACGGCACAGGTTGCCGGCGAGCTGGCGCGACAGCTCCTCGCGTGTGGCGACAAGACTCGGGTCCTCCTTGGCGGCACGGGCGAGCGCCAGCACGTTCATGATGAGGCCGGGGGCGCAAAAACCGCACTGCTCGGCACCTTCGGCAGCCATCGCGCGGGCGAGCGCCTCGGACTCGGCCTTAAGGCCCTCAAGCGTGGTAATGGTATGTCCCTCAACACGGGCGGCGGGAACCGAGCAGCTCAGCACCGGGTCGCCGTCGAGCCACACCGTGCACAGACCGCAGTTGGTGGTTTCGCAGGCACAGCGCACCGACGCGCAGCCCTGCTCGCGCAGCAGCGCAAAGAGCATGGTGTCGGGGGCAATCTGAACCTTGACCTTACGGCCGTTGAGCGTAAAGGAAAGATCGATGAGTTTGGAAGCCATTAGCGCACCTCGCTAGAATTGACGCCGGGCACGCGGCGGCAGGAATACTCGTCCGTGGCGAACTTAGGGATCTGCACGGTCTCGAGCTCGCGGGCAAGCGCGGCCGAAAGCTCGATGCCGGCGGCGCGGCGCACGGCCTGCACGGCAAGCGGCGCCGAGATGCGGTGTCGATAGTCAGCCGAGCCCCACATGTTGGTGCCGTAGCTCAGCGCACGCACGGATGCGGCCAGGGCACGAAGCTCGTCCTCGGAAGGCTGCTCGCTGGTGAGGCCACATGCCTCGCCCTGCAGCAGAGCCGCACGTAGCGGACGGGCGCCCACGGTGACGTGCCAGGAGTTGTCCCACCAGGCAGCGGTGACATTGAGCGAGGGGAAGTCGGTCGCGGCCTTGCGCACGGCCTCATAGCTCGCGCGGTAGTCGTGCTTAACGACCACGACATGCTCGATCACGTCGCGCACATAGCCCATGTCCACGAACTCGGCGAGCGGCACGCGGCCAGCGCCCGTCAGCTCAACATAGGAATCGAGCGCGAGGAAAGCGGAGAGCACGTCCGAGAAGCCAAAGCGGCCGTAGATGCTGCCGCCCACCGTGGCGGTATTGCGCAGCTGCACGCCCACGATGTCGTGGACGGCGAACTCAAAGACATTGTTGACAAGCGCGTTGAGCGCGGCATGGCGCTCAAGCTGGCGCAGGGTACACATGGCACCGATGCGAAACTCGGTCTCGGTCTCCTCGATCTGATCGAGTCCGCAGGCCGAAAGGTCAATCGCCGTCGCCACGCGACGCGAACCCAGGCGCATCCAGATGCCACCGCCCACAATCTTGTTATTGCGGTTCTTCTGTAAGAGCTCATAGGCTTCGGCCGCGTTTCCAACACGGACGTAGGTACCGAACTTGAGCACGTTCTCCCCCATCTCTTCACTTGTCCAGTACTTTTAAGTGTACCAAACGAGGGGGCACAACCCTCACCACCACAGAAAAAGGCTCCCAGCCAAGATGACTGGGAGCCTTATGTGGCGCTATGAAGCGAAGATTTAGCAGACGCCCTGGGCGAGCATGGCGTCGGCGACCTTCAGGAAGCCGGCGATGTTGGCGCCCATGACAAAGTTGCCCTCCTGGCCATACTCCTTGGCGGTGTTGTCCACGTTGTGGAACATGCCGCGCATGAGCTGCTCGAGCTTGCCGTCGACCTCCTCGAAGGTCCAGGACAGGTGCTCGGCGTTCTGGCTCATCTCCAGGCCGGACACGAGCACGCCGCCGGCGTTGGCAGCCTTACCGGGCATAAAGGCGACGCCGTTCTCCTGGAAGTAGGTCGTGGCCTCGATGGTCGTGGGCATGTTCGCGCCCTCACCGACCACCTTGCAGCCGTTGGCGACGAGCGCCTTGGCGTCCTCGAGCAGCAGCGTGTTCTCGCGAGCGCAGGGCAGCGCGATGTCGCAGGGCAGCTGCCACACGCCGCGGCCGTCGCCCTCGTGCCACACGGCGTTGGGCTTCTCGTCAACGTACATGGCGAGCGTGACACCCTTGTCGTGGCCGGAGCGCTTCTTGTTGTAGACATGCTCGAGCACGGTGTAGTCGATGCCGTCGGGATCCTCAACCCAGCCGTGGGTGTCGGAGCAGGCCAGCACCTTGCCGCCGAGCTGGGAGACCTTCTGAACCGCGTAGATGGCGACGTTACCGGAGCCGTGAACGACGACGTTCTTGCCCTCGAAGGAGTCGCCGCGGCTCTTGAGGTACTCGTCCACAAAGTAGGCCAGGCCGTAGCCGGTGGCCTCGGTACGGGCGAGCGAGCCGCCAAAGGAGAGGCCCTTGCCGGTAAGGACGCCGGTCCACTCGTTGGTCAGGCGCTTGTACTGACCGAACAGGTAGGCAACCTCGCGGCCGCCAACGCCCAGGTCGCCGGCGGGAACGTCGGTGTTGGGGCCAATGTGGCGATAGAGCTCGGTCATGAAGGACTGGCAGAAGTGCATGATCTCGTTGTTGGACTTGCCCTTGGGGTCAAAGTCGGAGCCGCCCTTGCCGCCGCCCATGGGAAGGGTGGTCAGACTGTTCTTGAGGATCTGCTCCAGGCCAAGGAACTTGAGCATACCCAGGGTGACCGTCGGGTTAAAGCGCAGGCCGCCCTTGTAGGGTCCAATGGCAGAGTTGAACTCGACGCGATAGCCGCGGTTGACCTGAACCTTGCCCTGGTCGTCGACCCAGGGAACACGGAACATGACGATGCGCTCGGGCTCGACGAGGCGCTCCAGCAGGGCGGCCTCCTCGTACTCGGGGTGGGCGTCGAGCGCCGGCTGGATGGTGCCGAGGATCTCGGTCGCGGCCTGGATGAACTCAGGCTGCTCGGGATAGCGGGCCTTGAGCTCGTCGAGAACTTTCTGCGTGTAGCTCATGCTTCCTCCAATTGATGGAAAAGAAAAGTGACGTTCGCGGCACCCCATGCGCCGCGAGCTTTATCGTGTATGCATAATATCGCACTGTTGCGACAAAGTTACGAATAAGGCCGCGGGCGGATGTTTCGTTTTGATTACGATGCAGGTAAAGACGTTTTTGAGTGCCTGACGTGCGAAACCTGTGTTTCAAACCTGTTTCGTCCACGTGTTCCAAACCACCACATTGGGGACAGGCACCTTTGTGGTGGTGCTGGTGGCTAGAGAACGAGCTGATGGTAGTCGGCGGGGGTTATGCGGCCTTCGGTGGCAGCGCGGAAGGCGGCGAGCGCATCGCCCGAGAACGGCATGGCCCAGCACAGGCCGCAACCTGCGGTAATGGAGCCGGGCAAAGGCATAATGCGCCCGGGCACACCGGCATCCAGGCACAGCCGCTCGCATTCCATCACATCGAAGGTGCTGTCGAACGACACGATGATCTTGTGTTCGTGGTCGAGGGCATCACCGGACGGGCCTTCACGGTGTGCCTCACGATACGCCGCAGCGGCCGCTTCCTCTTCCGCGGTATGCCCGCAGCCACCGCAACCGCAGGTACAAGGCTCAGACCCATCGCAAGTGCAAGGTTCTCCCGTGTCGGGGCAAATATCGTGAGACATGGCAACTCCAATCGTCTATGCGAGCAACTCGGCCGCCGCAAACTCCTCGGGCGTATTGACGTTCTCGAAGCAGAGCGTCGAGCCCGCGGCCTTAACGATCTGCGGCTCATCCATATAACCAGCCTGAACGCGATTGATCAGGCAGCGAATGCGCTGGCGGTCACAGGCGAGCAGCTCTTGGGCAACCGGCGCACACGCGTCACGGCGCCACACGGCGCACAGCGGCTCAATCCCCCGCTCCTCGCGCGGGACGCACACATCGAGCGGGCCTTCCTTGACCCGATCAGAAAGCGCACCGATCAGTTCTGGCGAGACGAACGGCATATCGCAGGCGACGATCGCCGCGAAGGGCAACCGAGCGGCAGCCAGCGAGCTCGCGATGCCACGCATGGCACCCGCCGGCCCCTCAAGGTCCGACACTATTCGCGGCACCAGGCCGCCAAACGCGCGCTCCTCAAGGTAGACAAGCTCGCTGGGACGCGAAGTCGTCACGACCAACTCGCCGGCAACTGGCGCCAGCCGACCCAGCACGCGTTCGATGAGCGGCTCGCCGCAAAACAACATCCGCGCCTTGTCGCAACCCATGCGCGACGACAGCCCGCCCGCCTGGACGACGCAAGAAAGATCGGCTCGTCTTACGGTAGTCATACGGCAAAACACCCCCATCGGCATGCTCGAAACCCGGTGCACGAAGCTAAATACAGCCGCCGAAATAGCGGCGCTACGAAAAGCTCGTGCAAAAATAAAACAGCGCCTTTGCGGCACGCAGCAAGACCGCGAGCACAAAAGCGCTGGTAGCGTATGGCGGGAACGTATGTGAATCGAACACATCCAAGACGTTTTGCACGCCTCGCAACGGTTTTGAGGACCGCGGAGCCCACCGGAGCCCATCCGTTCCCAAGTGCGGCGGTATTTTACCAAACCGACAGGCCCCATCCCAAAAAGACAAGCAAGAAGTTGCGGTGGAATAGTTCCTGGTTTGGCGTTAGATGCCGAAAACAGGAACTATTTCACCGCAACTGAGGAGGCGGGGGCGAGTGACCGGCCTAGCGCAGGGAGCGCAGGCCGCCGACGTCCTTGTCGAGCACCGTAAAGCGCACGGCATCCAGGTGCTCCAAGATGCTGATGGCACGTTTGCGCGACACGCCCAGAGCCTCGCGCAGCACGCTCGTGGTGGCAGCGCCGCCGGCCGTCTCAATGGCGGCGGCGGCGAGCTCGCGCGCATGGGCCTCGGCGGTAGCGGACAGGGCAACGTCGCGCTCGACCTTCACGATCGAGCGGTTGAGCGAAAGCTCGCGCAGGGCACGCGTCATGGTGTCGCGATCGAGCTGCAACTGCTCGCCCACCTCGGGCAACGTCGGTGCATCGAGGCCGGCTTCGTCCAGCAAGGCAACGATACGTTCGCAGGCCTCGCGCACCACACGCGCCGCGGCGGCAGCGGAGTGCGGGTCGAATACCTCGGCACCCTCGGCGGCACACACGCCACGCGCGCAGCCCTCGGCAATCAGAGCCGCGGCAACGCCATCATCAGCGGCAGGCCACGCAGCATGGGCAACGGCGCCGGGCGTAAAGCCCGTCTCCTTGGGAGACGCCGCGTGCATGGCTGACAGGGTCGCCGCCAGTGCATCCATCGCGGCGTCGAGCACCACGGCGTCCGCCAAGTAGTCCGCATCACCCACAGCAAGCTTGCGAACGGAGCCCTGCGACACCAACCCGCGCAGTGCGGCATCGACCTCGCCGACACCAAGATCCAAAGCGTCGGTAACATCAACCGCCGTAACTGGCAGCATCTGCAGCGCCAGCCAAGCGCCCACACCGCCCGCGGTATCGCCGGACTCAAGCGCCGCAAACAGCGCGCGCTCGCCGGCAGAAAGCTCGCGCGAGCGACGGCAGCGCGAAAGCAGCACGCGCCCGCCGCCGATGAGCATAACGGGCGAATACGACAGCACCACGGCATGGTCTCCGGCACATAGCGGCAGCGGCTCCTCCAGGCGCACCTGCACGGTACGGGTCTCGCCCACCGCCATGGGGGCCTCGCCCTCCAAAAGCATGATGCGGCCGACGACTTCGGCCGTACCGGCCATCACATGCACACGCGCGCCCGACTCGAGCACGCGCGGCTTGGTGCCCTCGCGGCCCAGGTAGGTGAACGTCATCATAAAGCGCAACGTCTGGCCAAAGCGGTCCGCCACGCCCAGCATCTCGCCACGGTCAAGCGCCGCGGCACCGTCACCAACTAGGTTGAGTGCCACACGCTGACCAGGCAGCGCGCGCGGCGTATCGCCATGCACCTGAATCCCGCGCACGCGACAGACCGTACGCGACGGCAAAGCCATCAGCTCGTCGCCCACCGCAACCGGCGCATCGTGCAGCGTTCCCGTCACGACGGTGCCGACGCCCTTGATCGTAAAGCAGCGGTCAATCGGCAGGCGCGGCGCAGCATCGCCACGCTCGGCACGCTCGCGACAGGAATCCCAGCAGGCACTTACCTGCTCGTCGAGCACCGCAAGGAGCCCGTCGATCCCCTCGCCCGTCTTAGACGACACGGGCACAATCGGCGCGCCCGCAAACACAGTACCCGACAAAAAGTCATCGACATCGAGCTCGGCAAGCTCGGTCATCTCGGCATCGGCAAGGTCGCACATCGTCAGCGCGACCACCATATGCGCAACGCCCAGCAGCTCCAGCACATGCACGTGCTCGCGGGTCTGCGGCATCACGCCCTCGACGGCCGAAACCACCAGCACGGCAACGTCGATACCCGTGGCGCCCTGCACCATGGCGCGCAGGTAATGCGCGTGGCCCGGCACGTCGACCAGGCCGACGATCTTGCCACTCGGCAGCGCCAGCTCGCCAAAGCCAAGCTCCACCGTCATGCCGCGACGACGCTCAACTTCCAGGCGGTCGGGGTTTTTACCCGTCAGCGCCTCGATGAGCGCCGACTTACCGTGGTCGACGTGCCCCGCCGTACCTACGATAACGGGGCATTCCACCAACGCTTCGGTCTCACTCATCGGCGCACCGCCTTGGCAACGCATGCGGCAAGCGTCGACGCCGCCGTCTCGATATCGCGGTCGCCCACGAGCGTACGGACGTCAAACAAAATGCGGTCGTGCGAGGTTCGCGTGACGACCGGCGTGTCGAAGTCCTGGACAAGCGAGCGCTTGAGCGCGTCGACCGTCAGGCGCTCGTCAACAAGACGCACGGCAACGCACATCGTCGGCAGTTCAACGGTAGGCAGCGAACCGCCACCAGGCGTCGAGGACTCCTCGACAATCTCCAACTCAACGGCGCACGGGCAACCGGCCTTATCGAGCCCGGCGACCATACGATCGCGCAGCTTGCGGGCACGTCGCTCCAGATGAGCCTGCGGCAGCGTGAGCATGTTGAGCACCGGCACCTCGCGATGGGCGACATCGGCGCCGTCCATGTAGATACGCAGCGTGGCCTCGAGCGCCGACAGATCCAGTTTGCCCGGTCGCAGGGCGCGCATAAGCGGATATGACCCACAGGCCTGGACCAGGTCACGACGACCCATGATAATGCCCGCCTGCGCGGCACCCAGCAGCTTATCGCCCGAGCACGACACGATATCGAGCCCCGCCGCGACCGAAGCCGGCGTGGTCTCCTCGCCGCCGCGAACCAGGATGTCGTCAGGCAACAGCGCCCCCGAGCCCTGATCTTCATAGAACAGCAGGCCGTGCTTATGGGCAAGCGCCGCAAGCTCCCGAGAACCCACCTCCTCGTGGAAACCCTCGATGCGATAGTTAGAAGGATGGACCTTAAGGATCATCGCCGTATCGGGCGTGATGGCGCGCTCGTAGTCGCTCAAATGCGTGCGGTTGGTGGCCCCGACCTCGACGAGCTTGGCGCCCGAGGCCGCCATGACATCGGGGATGCGGAAGCTGCCGCCAATCTCGACAAGCTCGCCGCGGCTAACGATAACCTCTTTGCCCGCAGCATGAGTCGCCAGCACCAGCAGCACAGCGGCGGCGTTGTTGTTGACCACAAGCGCGTCCTCGGCACCGGTGAGAGAGCGAATCAGCTGCGCAGCGTGCTCCTTGCGCGACCCGCGCGAGCAGGTGTCCACGCTGTACTCGAGCGTGCTGTAGCCGCGCGCGACCTCGGCCACGGCCTTGGCGGCCGACTCCGCGAGCGGGGCTCGACCCAGGTTGGTATGGATAACCACACCCGTGGCGTTAACGGCGGGACGCAGGCTCGGCAGCGCGGAGCGGTGCGCACGCCACTCGATCGCAGAGGCCAGGTCGCGCTTAGAGCGCGGGGCAGCACCGGCGCGAATGGCGGCGCGCTCCTCGTCGAGCTCGGCCGTCACGGCGGCATGCACCACCGCGTCGCAGGTCTCCCCCGCCGCCTTCACTACCGGCCACTCGGCAAGTAGCTCGTTGACGGAGGGAATGGCGCGCAGGCGGGCGCGTACCTCATCGGACATGTTCTGGCTATCGCTCATGTGCGGCCTTTCAAAAGAAACGTGGATCAGTCGAATACATCAGCTGAGTCAATTACTCGTTATTATCCTCGCACGCCGCGATCTTTTCCACGCGAACGGCGTTTTCCTGGGTGAGCGCGGCACCCGTCAACGGGTCCCAGCGGAGCGGCGTATGGTCGAGCGGCCCGACGCCCAGGGCCTGAGCGCCACCGGCATCGGCGCCAAACGAACGCCCACCGGGGGCGGCCGAGGTGAAGATGCACGCCGGATGCAGATATGGCGTCGTCTCCACGCGCACGCGGTCGCGGCCCATGTCGCTCACGAGCTCGACGACCTCGCCATCGGCGATACCCATGCGAGCGGCGGCGTCGGCGTTCATCTGCACGGCGTCCAAGTCCGACCCCACCTCGGCGGCACCGGCCGCCGCGAGCCTGCGCGAGGTATGCGACTCGAAGGGCCGGTTACCGCTAATGAGGCGAAACATCCCCGGACCGGGCTCCACCATGGGAGCGATCCAGTTGGGTACACGACCCAGGCCGGCACGCTCCCACACCCTGCTTGTCAGCGCTATCTTGCCGCCGGCAAGCGGAATCACCGGCTCACCCGTGCGCAACGGCAGCGCCACGCCTGTATCGGCCCAACCACGCTCCTTGAGTGCGGCAAGATCAATCCCAAACGGAGCAACCTGGGCGGCGGCGAGATCGTCGGACGTAAAGTCGAAGTACTCGCCCACGTCGCAGGCCGCAGCCAACCCGGCAAAGATCTCCCGCCCTGGCCTCGTGTCGTCATGTAACACGGGCAGCACGGCGTTGCGGTAGAACACGCGCGAATCATTGGCGCCCACGACTGCGCCCACGCCGCGGTCGGCCTCCAGATACGTCACATCGGGCAGCACAAAATCAGAAGCACGCGCCGTCTCGGACCAGCGGATATCGATGGTCACGAGCAGGTCGAGCTGCTGCAAGATGCCAAGCCACGCATCGGCGTTGCCATAACCCGCACCGGGGTTACTGGCATAGACGATGAGCCCACGCAAATCGCCGGCAAGAATGGACTGACCGATGGTCGTGCACAGGCCGCGAACCGGATCGACCAGTGGATAGCGCTCAGACCCCAACTTGGGCTCGCGCGGCACCGGCGGCGTCGCAAAGCGCGTGGGATCAAGGTCGCCCAATACAAGCGGCGTCGGTGGATTGAGCGCACCGCCCGCGTGTCCGATGCAGCCCAGCAGCACATCGACCAAGCAGATAGCGCGCGCGGTCTGGGTGCTATTGGCATACGCGATACCGATGCCACCATGAAAGCCAGCGTCCACCACTGCAGCAGGCGCCGCGGCAGCCAAATCGCGCGCCGTCGCGACAATCTCTTCGGCCGGCACGTCGCACATCGACTCGGCCCACTCGGGCGTCCAAGCACGGGACGCCTGCGCCAGTTCATCAAACCCCGTGGTATAGCGGGCAACAAACTCACGGTCGTACAAGTCCTCGTCAATGAGCACATGCGCAATACCCAGCAGCAACGCCAGATCGCAGCCCGGGCGCACGCGCAGCCAGCGGTCGGCAAGCACAGCCGAGCCGCTGCGCCGGGGGTCGACCACGATAATCTTCGCCCCACGGCGACGGGCATCGTTGAGCGCATCAACAGCCCCCATCGTCGACGAATCGACA
Organism: Collinsella sp.; assembly: GCA_036550515.1. GTDB lineage: Bacteria > Actinomycetota > Coriobacteriia > Coriobacteriales > Coriobacteriaceae > Collinsella. The sequence goes on along the minus strand of JAXKGF010000079.1, from coordinate 95,784 downwards.
ATGGAACGCCCGAGGTACATGATGCAATCGGTGTGCGCCAAGTCGGAGGCAGGACTATAGCCCAAGCTATGTTCCCAGCCGGTGAGACGGCTCACCTCGCAGGCGCCGTCGGCACCGCACACGTTGGGCGAGCCCAGCGCATGCATAAAACGATAGGCCCAGTAGAGGTCGAACGAGGGCACGCCGAGTGTCATGCCCAGCGCACGAGGCCCGCGCTCGTCAACAATCCCCAAAAGGCGCTCGGAAATCTGGGCAAACGCCTCATCCCAGGAAATCGCATCAAACCCCAAGCCATCAGCTCGGCGGCGCATGGGATGCAAAATCCGGTCGCGCTCGTCAAACGGCATTGACAGGCGATGCCGCCCGCGGGCGCACAGGGCACGCGCCGCGCACGGGTGCCCCGGCACCGGCAACTCGGCCACCACGCGACCGTCCTCTACGCGAGCCGCAAAGGCGCAATCGGCATAGCATCCGCCGCATGTGGTCACCACGGCGCGACCGTCACGCTCCATAGCAGATGCCATCTCGATTACCCCTTTCACAAGCCATACACAACAGGCCAACAGCCCGGCAACGAGCCCCAGACCCAAAAAGCCTCCCGCACGGCAACGCCCCGCGGGAGGCCCAACGTCAAACAGACGGTACTTTACGCCTCGGACTTCTTGGCGTAGATAAACCAGTAGCCGAGCGCGATCAGAACCGCGCCGCCCACGATGTTGCCCAGCGTGGCAGCGGAGAGGTTAAACGCAATGCCCGCAACGTTGAGGGCATCGGCCCCGGCAACCTCGGCACCATAACCGCACGCGTGCATCACGGCGCCCATAGGCAAAAAGTACATGTTGGCGACGCAGTGCTCAAAACCGCAGGCCACAAAGGCGGCGATGGGCAGCAGAATGCCCACGACCTTATCGACCACGGTCTTGCCGGCGGTACCGATCCACACGGCGAGGCACACAAAGATGTTGCACAGGATGCCGCGGAAGAAGATCGTCACCCAGTCGATCGTCACCTTGCCGGCGGCGACGCTCACCATGGAGTTGGCGACCGCCTCGCCGTTGAGCTTATAGATGCCGGCCATGTACACCAAAAAGACGATGAACAGGGCACCGACAAAATTGCCGAGCCACACGACGACCCAAGCCTTGAGCATCTGGGCCAGCGTAATCTTTTTGCTCTTGAGCGCGCAGACCATAAGCGAATTGCCGGTAAACAGCTCGGCGCCGCACACCAGCACCAGCACCAGGCCCAGGCAAAAGCACAGGCCGCCCACGACGCGCTGGGCACCCCAGCCCAGCGTGCTGTCGCTCAAAAACACCGTAAAGAACAGGCCGCCGAAGGCGATGAACGCGCCGGCGAACATTGCCAACAGAAAGGCCTTAGCGACCGGCAGGTTAGCCTTGGTCACGCCGGCGGCCTCGGTCTTGGCCTCGATCGCGGCGGGCGCCAGGCAATCGGGAGCGGGATATTCTGCCTTGGAATCTGCCATGTCAATCACTTCTTTCCTATTCAGCAGAGGCAAGCGCTGCTATAGCTCCTGCCCCAAGCGGACAAAGTGGGAAAAGTCGTTGGCGGCCACGGCGTCGTACACGGCGTCGACGGCCTCAAAGACCTCCGGGGACATGGGGTTATAGAACTCCGTATCGCCCGGCTGAATCCCTATGAAGACGATATCTTCGCACGATTGCTCAATCTCTTCGATCAGAATCGATAAAGGAAGCGAATGCGTGGTGAACATCGACTTACGGGCCACATCGCGCTTGTCGAGCAAACGGATGGACCCGACGGGCAGCGCCATATCGGCGGCATCAACCAAGACCAGACGCGGCGGACGCTCGCGCTTGACCTCGATGATGTCGTCCTCGGGCGTCTGACCGCCGTCGATGGTGTACCAGCCGGCGATGGGCGCGTCCTCCATCTTCTTGGAGAGCACGGGGCCGGCGGCATCGTCGGCACGCAGCACGCTTCCCGCCGTGAGCACGATACCCGCAAACGGGGCGCCGTTCACACGACCATCCACAACGCGACCCATTACTGCAACCTTCCCGTCAGATACACGCCCGACACATCGCGCACGCGCTCAACCAGATCGCGAAACTTCATTAAGAACGCGACCTGCTGGGCATGCAGGCCAAAATCGTCATCGAACACCGAGATGCCGGCCTTGGCCGAACCGCGAAAACCGCGCTCGTCGAGCAGCGCATCGCAGGCCTCGAGCAGCGACGGCACCGCCGCCTTGTCGAGCTGGCACTCGCCAAAGGAGCGAATGGCCTCAAACTTAGTCCGGGCCTCCCCCTCCGGCAACGCGTCGACGAGCGAATAGAACACGTTCAACGGCACCGACAGGCGCGGCTCGAAGCAGTCGAGCACGCCGGTGTGGTGGCCCACGGCGAGCGTGTAGTACAGCACGTCGCAGGCCTCCTGGGGAACGTCTTCCTCGGTCTCCACAAACTTGCGCGTGAGCTCATAGAAGACCACCTGGTCGGGCGCATGGCCCAGGCAGGGGTCGGCGACGCCCTCGGCGGCCTCGTCGCTTGCGCGCGAGGCGTCGCCAAAGGAGCCGCCGAGCATGCCGGGGCCCGCAAAGTAACCAGAGCGGTCCGTGAGCTCCATCTAGCGACCTCCGGCCAGCACCAGATCCTGCAGCGCCGAGTACACCTCGACGCGGCGCGGATCGTCCTGCTTATCGATGAGCAACGCCATGGCGCCGCGGATATCGCCCTTGGGCGCGCCCTCGAGCGTATCCATAAACTCGTTGGCCAGGTCACGGCCGTAGCGGTAGCCGCTCATGGCGCGAGCCTCACGCTCGATGGCCACACGCAGCTTGTACGGCACGCCGGGGTGCAGGATATCGGCCTGCTCGCCGGCGGCCTCCACCGTGGTCTCGGCATGGAGCTTTTGGTCCAGCAGACCGAGCGCCATGGCAAAGCCGTAGATGGTCTGCGCGGGGCTGGGCGGGCAGCCGGGGATGTAGACATCGACCGGCAGAATCTTGTCCGTGCCGCCCCAGACGCAGTAGTTGTCGTAGAAGATGCCGCCGGTGCAGCCGCACGCGCCATAGGACACCACGATTTTGGGATCGGGTGCGGCCTCAAAGGCGCGCAGGGCCGGCATGCGCATGGCACGCGTCACGGCACCGGTGTACAGCAGCACGTCGGCGTGACGGGGCGAGGGCACGACCTTGATGCCAAAGCGCTCGACGTCGAAGACGGGCGTGATGGAACCGAAGATCTCGATCTCGCAGCCGTTGCAGCCACCGCAGTCAACACGGTAGACGTACACCGAGCGCTTGACCTTCTTAAGAAGGGTCGCCTTGGCCTTCTCGATGCTCTCGTCGAGCTCGATCTTGGTCGGGCGGTACTGAAGCCGCTCGGGCAAAAGCGTGGGTTCGGCCATGGTTACTCCTCCTTCGTATCAAAATCCATGATGATGCCCTCGACCGGTGCAGGACCGGCGGGGATCTCGGGCGCATCGGGGTTGAGCTCGCGGTCGATATACTCCGGGTTCACGCCGTGGCCGCCCAGATACTCCATGCCGGGGCCCTGGGGCTCACCGGACGCAAGCGTCTCGTTGGCAGCCATGCCGGCAGCGTTGCCGGTCTTTACGGCCGAGGCGGCGCGCAGGGCGTCGAGCTCGCGCTTGCACTCCTGGCACATACCGACGGTACGGGCAGCCTGCTCGGCCTCCATGCCGCCGGCCTTTTGCAGCAGGCGCTTAGCGTAGTCGATCTCCTTGTGCGGGGCAAACGGCTTGCCGCAGCGCGAACAGTGCTCGAGCGTGTAGACGCTCTTGCTGGTGAGGTCGTCCTTGCTCATGACGGCCAGCTCAAACTCCTCGGTGAGCTTGATGGCCTCCATGGGGCAGGCTTCCTCGCAGCGGCCGCAGAAGATGCAGCGACCGTAGTCGATCGACCAGGTGATGGTATCGGCCGCAAGGTCGGTATCCATGCGAATGGCATCGGCCGGGCACGCCACGCCGCAGGCACCGCAGGCGATGCAGAGCTCGGCATTGTGCTCGGGCTTGCCGCGCATGTCCTTGTTGGTGGGGAACGGCGCAAACGGGTACTTGACCGTCGCGTCGCCGGCCTTGGCGTTAACCTTCCAAAGCTTCAGCATATTAGAGCGCCTCCTCATCGAGCGGAGCGGCCATGGTGCCCTCGCCCGCAAGCGGCGACTTGTCGCGCCAGACGTTCTCGAACTGCTCCTTGTCGAGCACGTGGTCGCGCTTGGCGGCGACATCGGTCACCGTCACGCGATCGGTGCAGGAGTAGCACGGGTCGAGCGAGCCGACGATCAGCGCCGCGTCGCCCACGGTGTTGCCGCGGAACATGTAGCGCAGGACCGGCCAGTTGCTGTACGTGGCGGCCTTGGCGCGCCAGCGGTAGCACTTCTGGTTATTGCCGAGCATGGCCCAGTGCACGTCCTCGCCGCGCGGCGCCTCGGTGGCGCCGATGGCGTACTTGTGCGGGGTGTACTCCCAATCCGTGGTAAGGATGGGGCCCGACGGGCAGTTCTCGAGCATGGTCTCGATCATGTCGATCGAATCGTAGACCTCCTGGATGCGGACGGCGGTGCGGCCGAAGGCATCGCAGGTGTCTGCCGTGGCAGCATGCATCTTCTGAACATCCGGATCGGCGTAGCCGTCGAAGGGATGGTCGAAGCGCACGTCGCGGGCATAGCCCGAGCCACGCATGAGCGGGCCGACCGGCGAGAAGTCACGTGCGATCTTGCGGTCCAGAATGCCGATACCGCTCGTACGCTCGATAAAGTTGGGCGTGGAGAGCAGCACGTCGACGAGTTCCTGAACCTCGGAGCGCAGCTGGTGGATGGTCGTGAGCGTGGAGAGCTTCTGCTCGGCCAAAATGTCGCGACGCACGCCGCCGATCACGTTGAGGCCGTAGGTCTTACGGTGACCGGAGAGCTTCTCGGCCAGGTCCATGGACTTCTCGCGGACGCGGAAGAACTGCTGGAAGCCGGAGTCGAAGCCCGTGTAGTGCGACGCCAGGCCAATGTTGAGCAGATGCGAGTGCAGACGCTCGACCTCGAGCATGATGGCGCGGATGTACTGGGCGCGCGGCGGGACATGGATGCCCTGGGCACGCTCGACGGCCTCGGCATAGGCCACCGAGTGGGCGCAGCCGCAGATACCGCAGATGCGGTCGGCGAGGAACGTCACGGCGTCATAGTTCAAGCGCGTCTCGGCGACCTTCTCCATACCGCGGTGCACGTAGAACAGACGGTAGTCGGCGTCGACGATCGTCTCGCCCTCAACGAACAGGCGGAAGTGGCCGGGCTCGTCGGAGGTAATGTGCAGCGGTCCCATGGGAACGAGCGTGGTCTCCTTGCCCTTGGTGTCGGCCAAGAACTCGTAGTTTTCCATGTCGCTCGCGGGAGCGGGACGGAAGCGGTAGTCCATGGAGTCCTTGCGCAGCGGGTACAGGCCGCTGGGCCAATCGTCGGGCAGCACCAGGCGACGACGATCGGGCAGGCCCTCGGGGATCAGGCCGAACATATCGCGCAGCTCGCGCTCGCCCCACACGCAGGCGGGGACGAACGGCGTCACGGACGGGAACGTCATCTTGGCGGGATCGACCTCGGTGCGCACGGTCACCCAGCCGGGATCCTCCCCCTCCATGGAGATGACGTAGTACACGGCGTAACGACCGCACAGACTGCGCTCGTCGTTGCCGATGATCACGGGGATCCAGCCGTAACGCTCGTAATACAGGTAGTGGACGGCCTCGGGCAGCTTGTCCTGCTTGACGGTGATCGTCAGCTGGTCCTCGCACTGCCACTCGACCTTCTCGATGCAGCCCGGAACGGCGCGGCGCAGGGCCTCGACATGGCTCTCGCAGCGACGGGCATACACCTTGTTCTCAGTTTCAATCATTCGTTACTCCACCTCGCTCTGAGCGGTCTCGGTACCGAACACAGCGCGGTACATCGGCGTCGCGTGAAGTTCCTCGGTGCTCTGCTCGAGCACGATGCCGGTCGCGGTCTCCACACCGTGCACGAGAGGCAGCGGGGTGGCGATGCCAAACCACAAGATCATGACAGCCAGGATGATTTCGGGGATAAGCATGAGCGCCGGGGCCTCATGCTTACCCATGCCCTGGGGCGCATGGCCGAATACCGACTTGAGTGCGATACGGGTGAGCGCGGAGATGGCCACGGTAAGACCGAGGGCGACCACGACGACCAGCCACATGGGACCGGCGGTAACACCGGCGACAAAAGTCAGGAACTCGGAGATAAACATGCCAAAGGGCGGGAAGGCACCAAGGCCGAGCAGCGCCAGGACGGCGAGCGCGGCGGTTGCGGGGGCAACCTCGACGACGCCCTGAATCTTGGCCAGGCTACGCGTGCCAAAGGCGTGCTGGATGTTGCCGGACACGCAGAAGGCAAGCGTCTTGGTAAAGCCGTGGAACACGCAGTGCAGCAGGGCCGCGGCGATACCCAGCGGGCCACCGATACCCAGGCACAGGGCGATAACGCCCACGTTCTCCACAGACGAGTACGCAAAGCGGCGCTTGAGGTCGTCCTGGCGAAACATCGAAAGCGCCGCCACCAAAATGGACAGCGTGCCGACGATCAGCAGCAAAAGTTGCGGATACTCGGCGCCCACGGCCTGGATAGTAAAGCCGTAGAAGCGCATGATCACGAGCATGGCGCACTTAAGCAGCACGCCCGAGAGCAGGGCCGAGACAGGGCTCGGAGCCTGGGAGTGGGCATCGGGCAGCCAAGTATGCATGGGGAACAGGCCGGCCTTGGTGCCAAAGCCGATCACGACAAACGCAAAGGCGAGGCGCATGAGCGTCGGGTCGAACTGGTTGGCATACGGCAGCACGCACGACAGGAATGCGGCCTCGTGGGCGTTGGGAATCACGTCGGCGGCGTTGGCGTAGATCAGCAGCGTACCGAACAGGCCAAAGGCCACGCCGGCGGTGCAGACCATCGCATACTTCCAAGAAGCCTCGAGGGCCGTCTTGTTCTTGTAGATACCCACCAGGAACACAGTGGAAAGCGTGGTTGCCTCCACGGCGGCCCACGTGAGGATCATGTTGTTGGACAGGCACGCGAGCAGCATGGTGAACACAAACAGGCTAAACAGCGCAAAATACTGCTTGGCGCGCTCGGCGGGCATGGAGCCCTCCTCGATATCGGCCTTTACATAGGGCAGCGAGAACAGCCCCGTAAGAAAACCGATAAAGCCGATGAGCAGCACAAAGATGGCGCCCAGCGAATCGAGGTGGAACCACAGGCCAAGAGCGCTCGCGGTTTCGCCGCTCATAAGGACGTCGCCGGCCGTCATAATCGACAGCACCAGGACGGCTGCGACGGAGACCAGGTTGAGACCGGCAAACACGTTATAGGACGTGTTCTTGGGCAAAAACGCCATGACCAGCGAGAACACCAAAGGAGTCGCGAGCAGGGCGAGAATCAACGTTTCCATGGACTACCCCCTCAGCTCGGACAGGTCGCGCGCATCGAGCGAGTGGGAGTCGTCCCAAATGCGACGCACGACGATGGACATGATGATGACGGCAAAGATGGCGTCGGTGGCGATACCGATCTCGATGATCTCGGGAGCGGTGGGGGCCAAAAGCGCGAGCGTCACGTGGCTGCCGTTTTCCATAAGGCAGTATCCAAAGATCTGCTTCATGATGTTGCGCTGCGAGATGATGCAGGTGAGGCCCACGAAGAAGTGAGCGAAGCTAATAGCGAGCGCAGGCGTTGCGACTTCGGCCGTGGGCAGGCTGATCTGCGTCACAACGGCAAAGCAGATCGCGACCTCGACGGCGATGATGCAAATGGCCCACGCGGGCTTAAGGCCGGTCTTGAGCGATGCGTCGCTCGGCTCGCCCATCTTCTTGTATTCGCGGTTGAGGATGTAAGGGACCAGGACGACCTTAGTGATAAAGGCAGATCCGGCCCACATAAGCAGCTCCTGCGCACCGGTAGTAGCACCGAGCGTAGCGAGCAGTCCCACGAGCACCAGCGACTGCACCGCATACCAGCGAATGGCGTGCTTGATGTTCTTGGAGACGACCACCATGGTGGACGTGACGATCAGAAGGCCGCCAAGGATGTTGACGATCGAATAACCCATGTCGTTCTACCTCCTAACCGATCCAGCTGGCCGAAAGCGGGCCGCTGACGATGACCATAATGATGAGCACGATGAACACGAACGCCATCGCGCGGGGAAGCGGGGCTCCCGCAGCGACCTCTTCGCTCGGCTCGCCGGGCAGGCAATAGCCCATCCACTTGAGGAACCAGGCAAAGGTGGCGACGGTCTCGGCGACCATGATGCACACGAGCACCAGGATCGCCACGTTGCCGGCACCCACGGAGAAGCCACCGGCGATAATCTGGAACTTCGAGAAGAACGTGTTCATGGGCGGCACGCCAGCAATGGCGAGTGCCGCGACACCAAAGCCCACGCCCGAGATCGGGTACTTCTTTACGATGCCGCGAAGCTTGGGCAGCATACGCGTACCGAGCGTAAAGGAGAACGAACCGGCGATCAGGAAGAAAAGCGTCTTGGCGAAGGCGTGGTTAAAGATGTGGCAGACGGCGCCATCGAAGGCGAGCTGGCTGCCAAAGACCGAAAGGCCCAGACCAAAGAACACATAGGAGAGCTGGGCGATCGTGGAGAAGGCCAGCAGGCGCTTCATGTCCTTTTGCGGCAGGTACATAAGGAAACCAAAGAGCATGGTGACCATGGCGTCGATAATGGCGACCCAACCCACGATCTCGGGAATCTCGCCGGCAGAGACGAGTGCGCGCGCGAACACGCACACGCCGGCCTTGACCATCGAGGCACCATGCAGGTAGGCCGAAACAGGCGTCGGCGCTTCCATGGCCGAAGGCAGCCACATGTACATGGGGACCTGTGCGGACTTGGCCCAGGCCGCAAACAGCACGAGCAAAAGGACGATAGCCTTGAGCTTGGTGTCGAGGCCGGCAATCGCGGTGATGGCGAAGGTGCCGGTGTGGGCAAACACGATGGCGGCGCCCAGATACAGGCCGAGCGCACCGATATGCGTAATGATCAGGGCCTTCATGCCGGCCTTCTTGGCCGTAGGCGACATGTAGTAGCTAATGAGGCCCCAAGAGCACGCACCCGTGATCTCAAAGAACACGAGCTGGCCCAAAAGGGTCGAGCTGTACACAAGGCCGGCCATGGCGCCGATGAAGGTCGCGAGGTACGCGTAGAAGCGACGACGCGGTGCGTCGGGATGCTCACGGTTATTCTCGCTCATATAGGGAATCGAATAGATCACGACAAGCAGGCCGATACCCACAAAGGCGGGCGCGAGCAGCGTACTCATGCGATCGAAGGTGAATCCCATGACGAGGGTCTGCCCAAACGAGATCAGGGGGACCTGAGTGTCGGGCATGCCGGCGCCAGCGAAATTCGCGGCGAGGGCGATGGTGCAGACCGTCGAGACGGCGGCACCCAAAACGCTGAACCACTTGGCGTACGGACGGGGGAACAGGGCGACGAGCACCGAGGCCACCATCGGGGCCGCGATAGCGACCAAGCCGAGAAGGGACAGACTGACTGCAAATGACATTGTTTCTCCCTTCTCCTACACGCCGACGACCACGAAGACAAACGCCAGAACGGCGATGCCCACGACGGCCCAGGTCTGATTGCCAAGCACCTTAAAACGCGAGCGCGAGCAGGAGTTCTCGATCACGCCGCATACGACAAAGTCGATCAGGCACTTAACAAGGAAGATGGCCGCGCCCAGAACGGCCGCGATACCCACGGCCGCGGGCTCGCCCCAGGGGACGAAGATCGCGCAGAACCAGGCGACGACCAGGACCTGCTTCATGGACATGGCGAGCTTGGCCATCGCAAGCGACGGGCCGGAAAGCTCAGCGAGCGGACCTTCCTGGAGCTCCTGCTCGGCCTCGGCCTGATCAAACGGCAGCTTGCCGAGTTCCATGTAGCAGGCAATCGCAAAGGCGATGCCGGCGAGGATCACAGCGACCGGCGCGTCGATGGCGCCCGTCATGATGTGCTGGCCCATGGTGGCGATGTCGGTGGAGCCGCACACCAGGGCGGCGGCAAACAGCGCCAGCAGCATGGACGGCTCGATGAGCACGCTCATGAGCAGCTCGCGGACGCCGCCGATACCGGCGTAGGCGTTGGACGAATCCACACCGCAGAGGGCGAAGAAGAAGCGGGCGAGCGCCAGGCTATACATGATGGTGATGGCGTCACCAAAGACCGGGATGGGGCTTTGTGCCGTAAAGAGCGGCAGACCCATCGCGAGCATAAAGGCGACGGCGAAGAACAGCGGCGGCATGATGCGCAGCGCAAAGCTCGCATCCTCGCTCTGGGACTCGGGGCGCGCAAAGAGCTTGGCCAGGTCGCGGTAGTCCTGCATGATGCTGGGGCCGCGACGGTTGTGCATCTTGGCGCGGATCACGCGGCCGAGACCGGAGAAGAACGGCGCGACGGCCATAACGACCACGCCCTGCAGAACGGCAAGTACGATGTTGTTCATGCTCTCCCCTCCTTAACCCATTTGCACGGCGAGCACGAGGAACACCACGAGTGCCGCGACGATGTAGCAGATATAGATGCTGTAGTTGCCGCCCTCGAGCTTAGTCGCGAGGTCGGCGAGCTTCTCGACACCCTTATGCGGGGCATCGACGAGAACCTTGTCGGGTACGGGCTCCACAGCCTCGGCCACACCGGTGAGCTTCTGGAAGAAGTGCGCGATGGACCAGCAGACGGCCGTGCAGCGGTCGCGCAGCGTGTAGAGCGGCTGCATAAACCAGGACACCTCGGAGGCAAAGGTCGTGGCCACGACGGGCATATGCTCGTTGGGAGCATAGCCGCATGCCCACGGCTGGGACTTCTGCACCTTGCCGACGGTCTTGAGCTTGCGATAACCGCAGGCAAGGCCGACGAGCACCACGAGCGCAATAGCGATCGCGGGCGTGGAGGTGGCAGCGCCGGAGTACTGGTTCATGAGCTCCATGCCCTCGGCGGCAAACACGCCACCGTACGGATGCAGCACGGACGCAGCGACATCGACCAGCACGGGCGCGATCACGGGAGCGCCAATGCCCAGCACGACGCAGATGGCCGCGAGCAGGCCCTGCGCAAACACCATGGGGGCGGGAACCTCCTTGGCATTGGCCGCGGCCTCGGAGCGGGGCGCGGAGGCAAAGGAGACGCCATAGGCCTTGACGAAGCATGTGACAGCCAGCGCGCCGGTAATGGCAAGCGCGACGGCAGCGAACACGGCCACGATCATGACGGCCTTGTCGCCCTGCATGGCAGCGTTAAAGAGCGACTGGTAGGTAAACCACTCGGACACAAAGCCGTTGAAGGGCGGGATGGCCGAGATGGCAAGCGCGCCAATAAGGAAGCAGATGGCCGTAGCCGGCATACGACGGAACAGGCCGCCCATCTTCTCCATATTGCGCGTACCCGTGGAGTACAGCAGCGCACCGGCGCCCAAGAACAGCTCGCCCTTAAACATCGCGTGGTTAAACGTGTGGTAGAGGGCGGCCATCAGAGCCAGGACGGCGATGCCGACCGAGTTGAGCGCCATAGCGGCCATGGAGGCGCCGACGCCGAGCAGAATGATGCCGATGTTCTCGACGGAGTGATAGGCCAGCAGGCGCTTGATGTCATGCTCCTGCAGGGCGAAGGCCACGCCGAGGACCGACGAGATCGCACCGAAGACCATGACCATAAGGCCCCACCAGACCTGAACGCCCGAGGCGGAGAGCAGGTCGAGGCCCACCTTGAGGATGCCGAAGATACCGATCTTGATCATGCCGCCGGACATGAGGGCCGACACGTTGGACGGCGCCTCGGGATGCGCCTTGGGCAGCCAGCCGTGCAGCGGGATGATACCGGCCTTGGCGCCAAAGCCAAAGAAGGCGAGCACAAAGCACACGGATGCGACCGCGGGGCTAAACTGCGTAGCGCGGAAATCCGCAAAGGCAAACGAGCCACCGGCGAAGTTGGTCATGGTGAGGAAGCTCGCCATGATGAGCACAAAGCCCACGTGCGCGATCACAAAGTAGAGCCAACCGCCATGGATGGAGTTCTCGTTCTCCTCGATCACGACCAGGAAGTACGAGGTCAGCGACATGAGCTCAAAGGCGACCAGGAACCAAAACACGTTGTCGGCGGTGATGACGAGCATCATGGACGCCACAAAGGTGTTAAAGAAGAAGCCGGCGCGGCCCTTTTTGCCCGGGTACTCATCAAAGTAGTTGAGACCGTAGATCGAGCCGGCAAACGCGAGCACCGAGATGAGCGCCACGAACAGGCCGGACAGCTGGTTGAGCAGCAGCTGGAAATGGGCAAACGGGAAGAACACGATGGTGTCGACCGACGTGACATCGCCCAGCACGGCCTGGATACCGGCCACAAACGAAAGCACCGCGGCGACGGCGCCGATTAGGCAGCCGGCGGTCTTGGCGGCGTTATCGGCCTTGATCAGCAGAACCGAGGCGAGCGCACCGATGCACGAGACGGCAAGCGATGCGATAAACAGCGTCATGCTATCCATTGTTTACGCTCCCTTCTGCTTTCTCGGACAGGCCCTGGGCCACAGCGGTAACGTCGACGACCGGACCGTTTTCGATCGAGCGCAGGCGCTTGGCCTCGTCGAGCTCGCGATCGGCCGCGCCACCCATGACGGTCAGCGCCTTGGTAGGGCACGCCGCCACACAATGCGGGCCGTCCGGATCGAATGCGCACAGGTCGCACTTGACAGCGCAGGTGTACTGACCAGGAGCCCACGTAAGCAGGCTGCTCAGGGACTTAGGATACGAAGGCGTCGGGTCGCACATGCCTGCGACACCGGCGATAGACGTGCCATCGGGATGGATGGCTCCGAAGGGGCACGCGATGGCGCACAGCCTGCACCCGATGCACTCCTGCTCCTTGACGTGGATGCGATCGCCATCGTGCTCGATGGCATTCACCGGGCAAACCTCGGCGCAGGGGGCACCCTCGCAATGGTGGCAGGCAAGGGCGGCCGAAATACCGCCGGTCTTCACGAGCGCCAAGCGCGGCGTATCCTGAAGACCCTGCATCCGGTGGGCGTCGGCACAGGCGGACTGGCATGTTCCGCAGCCGATGCACCTCTCCGGGTTGATGTCGATGAAGCGGTTCATCCCCACTTCCTTTCAAAATAACGGGCCGGGCTCCCGAACGTACGGGACGCCCGGCCCAAATAGCCAACGAGAACGGGACTACACGATTTGGTTCACGTGCGTCTCATCGTCGAACTTGGCGGCGCCGGGCTCAACGTCTTGGGGAGCGGCGGCGTCCACCAGAGCCTGCTTGAGCTCGGTGTACTGACGCTCGACTTCGCCCTCTGCCCAAACCTGGTCGGCAATGGCGTCGACCTGGCAGGCGGAGAACTTGTCCTCGGGCGTATGCGAGACCGGGTCGACCTTGTGAATGGTCAGCTCGTTGCACTTGCCGATCCACCACTGGTAGGTCATGTAGACCGTGCCCTTGTTGATGCGATCGCTCACGTCGGCACGGCTGTATACCTGGCCGCGGCGGCTGTGAATCGAGACGATGTCGCCATTCTTGATGCCGCGCGCCTGGGCGTCCGCGGGATTCATGCGGACAAAGCCGGGCTCGTCGGCAAGCAGCGCCAGCGTCTTGCAGTTGCCGGTCATCGAGCGGCAGCTGTAGTGGCCGACCTCGCGGACGGTGCACAGGATGAGCGGGTACTCATCGTCGGGAAGCTCGGAGGGCGCCTCCCAGTCGTGCGCCATCAGGTTGGCGCGGCCGTCCTTGGTGGTGAACTTGCCACCAGCGAACATGTCGGGCGTACCGTGGTCGTTCACATCGGTGCTCTTGACGGGCCACTGGGCGTAGCCGCCCTCGGGAGCCATCTTCTCGTAGGTCGCGCCCACAAAGTTGGGGCACAGGCTAATGCACTCGTTCCAGATCTGCTCGGTGTTGTCGTAGTGCATGGGATAGCCCATACGCGTGGACAGGTCCGCGAAGATCTCCCAGTCGTGACGGCACTCGCCCTTGGGCGGAACGGCCGCGTCAAAGTGCTGGAAGCTACGGTCGGATGCGGTAAAGACACCCTCGTGCTCGCCCCAAGAGGTAGCGGGCAGGATGACGTCGGCGAGCATGGTCGTCTGCGTCATAAAGATGTCCTGGCAAATGAACAGATCCAGCTCGGAGAGCGTCTTGCGCATTCCGGCCGAATCGGGCTCGGTCTGCACCGGGTCCTCGCCGTAGTTGTAGAAGCAGTGCACCTTGCCCTCGTCGACCAGGTGACCCAGGTCGGTGAGCTTGTAGCCCTCCTCGAGCGGGAGCTTTTCCTCGGGCACGCCCCAAGCCTTGGCAAACTTGGCACGCACTGCCGGGTCAGTGACCTTCTGATAGCCAGGGTACAGGTTGGGCAGCATGCCCATATCGCAGGAGCCCTGGACGTTATTCTGGCCACGCACGGGCGCGAGGCCGGAATTGGGTTTGCCGATCTGGCCGGCAACGCAGGCGATGGAGGCGATGGTATGCACCGTCTTCAGGTTCTGCTTCTGCTGACATACGCCCATGCCCCAACCAATGATGGCAGAAGGCTTCGCCGTGGCGTACATCTCGGCAGCTTGGTGGATCAACGCGGGCTCGACACCCGTGATGTCCTGTACGGATTCGGGAGTGTAATTCTTGATGGTCTCCCACCACTCGTCAAAGCCGTTCGTGTGCTCGGCGACGAATTCCTTGTCGTAGAGGCCATCGTTGACCAGACAGTTGGCAAAGGCGTTGAGGAACGCAACGTTGCAACCGTTCTTGATCGGAAGGTAAAGATCGGCGATACGCGCGGTTTCGATATGGCGCGGGTCGGCGACGATGATCTTGCAACCCTTTTCTTAGGCTCGCACGATACGCCTTGCGACGATGGGGTGCGAATCGGCAGGGTTATAGCCGAAGAGGAAAATGCAGCCCGCATCCTCCATACCGGGGATGGAGCATGACATGCAACCTGAACCAACCGTGTCCATCAGACCGAGGACAGTAGGGCCGTGTCAAGTACGGGCGCAGTTGTCCACGCTGTGGGTGCCGATGCACGCACGCGTAAACTTCTGCATGACGTAGTTCGCCTCATTGCCGCCGCCTCGCGAAGAGCCGGTAGTCATGACAGCGTTAGGACCATATTCGTCAATTATGGCCTGCATCTTAGATGCGGTGAAATCCAGTGCCTCGTCCCAGCTTACGCGCTCAAGATCCGCGCCCTTGGTGCGGCGGATCATCGGGTGCAGTACGCGAGGAGTCAAGATCTTGGTGTCGTTGATGAAGTCGTAGCCGCTCATGCCCTTAAGGCACAGCTCGCCCTGATTGGTGATGCCGTTGAGCGGTTCGGTACCCACAACCTGGCCGTTTTGGACCAAGAGGTTAAACTGGCAACCGGCGCCGCAGTACGGGCAGATCACTTTATGCTTCTCCATGACACCCTCCTTCCTTTCTCTGCTACCGAATACTCGGTACTTATTTGACAATCATTGGGCCTGTCGCCCGACGCTTACGCCTCGTTTTCGATGGTGGCGCGGGCACGCTCGGCAGTCAGTTCTGCCAGACGCTCCTCGTCTACCAGGGTGAGGCCCTTGGTCGGACACGCCTCGGCACACGCCGGACCGCCGGGACGGTCCACGCACAGGTCGCACTTGAGCACGAAGCTCTTAGTCTGCGAACCCACGCGCACGTCGCCCATCAAGACGGGGACCTGCGTGGTCGCCACGCTCACGGCGCCAAAGGGGCATGCCATGACGCAGCTCTTGCAACCGATGCAGTTGTCCTCGTTGACGCCGATGCGATGGTTCTTTGGGTCAAAGAACAAGGCGCCCGTGGGGCAGGCCTTGGCGCACGGAGCGTCCTCGCAGTGGTGACATGCCACCGGCGCGGAAATCTCGTAGGTGCGCGTTACGCGCAAGCGAGGTGCGGCGATGTTGCCGGGAATATCGTGTGCTTCGATACACGCCGCCATGCAGGTTTGACACCCAATGCAGCGTGAAGAATCAGCCACGACTCGTTTATTGCCCATGTTGTTCACTCCCTCCTGAATCCCATGCCGGAGAGACCCTGTCGACGTAGTCCCGGACCGCCCGTGGTCCGGCATCGGTGTATCGAGTGCATGCGGCGAAACAGGCACTTCGATAGAATTCCTCCAACGATATACAGGTTAAATATACGCAGTTGCAGGGGGCAAACTTGAGCATAGGCCCTGCAATACGGGTGTATTGCAGGGGTTTTGGCAGGTTGGAATTATTCTCTAGAAGCTATAAAGGTGAGTGTATTACATGCGTACATCCAAGGGAGATTTCACGCTCGCTTATAAAGGACGTAATACGTTTGTGATAAATTTCGCGCTCATTAACTTGAGTGCAATAAAGTAGTGGTTATAAGATTAGCTATTAATATCCGATGCTGTATTTGACCATTCATATTGCACGCTCATTAAGGGGGGCCAGTGATGTCATCGACTCAAAAAAGAGCCATCCTGCAGGTGCGCATTCGCGAGGAAGACAAGCAGCATGCCGAGCATCTCTACGACGCCATGGGCACATCGCTCGCCGAAGCCGTCCGCCTATTTGTCGCGCAAAGCATTTTGATGCGCAAGCTTCCCTTTCAGCCAGTCGCCGTGCGCTCAAAGGACGGCACCGCCGCCTATGGATCGCTCAAAGCATATGGTGACCCCAATCGCCGCTCCGAGGAGCGCAATGCCTGGATTGAATACCTTGCTACAGAAAGCGACGATTCTATTTTGGGCCCCGAGGAAGTAGATATCCATGAGTAGCACCATCATCGACGAGACCGTCATCCTGCGCTACCTGCTTGACGACGACGAAGTTCTGTCCCCGCGCGCCGCCAAGGTCATCGCCACGCGCACCGCTCGCGTCTACCCCGAAATCATCACGCGTGTCGTGGTCACGCTGCGCGACGTCTATAAGGTTCCCCGCGTTGAGATTGCTACGGCCATGAGAAGGCTGCTCGATGACGTCATGGTCGACGAGCCCACCGTTGTCGCCCTTGCCATCAAACTCTTTGGCAAGACCCATATGGACTTTACCGACTGCCTCCTCGCAGCCCGAACCGCCATCTACAACGATGATGTCATGAGCTTTGGCAAGCCCATCATCCAAGGCATGATCGATTACCGCCACAAGCGCCAAACCGCAGCCGAAGCCCGCAACCGAAGCACCGACGCCCGCAGCCGAAGCACCGACGCCCGCAGTCACAGCACCGACGCCACCATCGACAAGCTCCGCCACCAACCCCGCCACTAACCGACAGGCAACGGCATCGCCCGCCCCTCAGCCCCATCCCCTCCTAAGTTGCGGTGAAATAGTTCCTGGATTTAGGCTTATTCGAGCTTTTCAGGAACTATTTCACCGCAACTTTCTGTAAGGGTGGTTTTTAGTGCCGCCGAGGGGCACTAATCAACCGTTTGCCGATATGTTTGGCTCTGACTCATGGCTCTGACCTGCCCCGTCAAGCTTTTGGTCAGTTCATGGCAAGGTCTGGCGGACCAAATATGGGATAGCGTAGTGTCATTCACTCCCCCTCGAGACCATGGGGTCGAAAATGAGTCATGATAAACGCTGTTCCAAACCGCAAATAGAGCTGTTCTTCCAGTTATTCGAGGCTCATCATGGCGGACACCTGTTTGTAGCTACCAAAAAATGGGATGAACGCCGTGCCTACGCGCTCATGCAAAAAGAGATGATTATTCGACTCTACAACCATGTCTACGCTGACCCCGCGTATTGGAATGACCTCGGCGTCGAAGATCGCATCTTTCAATTGGCATCCGCTATTGCGGTCGTTGAACCGGATGCCGTGTTTTGTGGAGCAACGGCGGCTCTGCTCTATGGCATCGGTTCTGCATATTCGCTTCTCGACAAGGTGCAAGTGCTGCTGCCGCGTTCCACCAGACGCGATATGTACGAATTCGTTGAATACCGACGCTGGCGGCCGGGCGACGTATGGCAACTCGGCCCGTTTACGTTAACGGATCCATATCGCACGGTGGTCGACATCGCTCGAACGAGCGCTTTTCGATATGCACTAGGCTATGTCGACGGGTTGGCTCGTGAGTACGGTGTCGAGCGTGAAGAATTGCGTGCATATGCACAAGCGAACTGCCGCGGACTGCACGGCATTGCGCGCGCATTTGACGTTTTTGAACACATGGATGGCAGATCGGATAACGGCGGAGAATCCGAAGCACGGGCGGCAATGATTCTGGCGGGAGTTGCCGCTCCCGAACTTCAGGTTGAAATCACTCGACCGGGAAACGCCGGCTATTATTTGGCAGATTACGGCTGGCAGATGCCAAACGGCTCTTGGATGCTGGCTGAGCTGCATGGACTAGGCAAGTTTGAGGACGATGCCCAAAATGATCCGGAACATACTGCGGCAAAAACCTATCGAGCTGCCCTCATGCGCGATGCGAACCTGCGTGCCATGGGCCACAACGTCATCCATTTCAAGCTCTCAGACACCTACGATGTCAAAGCGTTCGGCTCAATGATGCGCGACTACGGTATACCAACCACAAAACCCTACGTAGACTCCTGACCGGCTGCCCTCATCTTCTCGGCAACAGAACCCATCATCGACCCAACCCGCTCGGCCTCAATAAGTTGCGGTGAAATAGTTCCTGGATAACAGCTTTTGCGGCTAATCCAGGAACTATTTCACCGCAACTTAGGTGGGGATGTGGGGTCCCGGCATGTATATGAAAATGGCTCTGGTCCCAAAAGGAATCAGAGCCGTTTATCTATCTTATGGAGCGGGCGACGGGAATCGAACCCGCGTCATCAGCTTGGAAGGCTGGGGTTCTACCATTGAACTACGCCCGCAAGATATGGTCGGGACGACAGGATTTGAACCTGCGACATCCTGCTCCCAAAGCAGGCGCGCTACCAAACTGCGCCACGTCCCGAAGGTGTTGAGCAGCTAAGGTCTAAACCTTGCGTGTCCCAAAGTGAAGGAAATTATAGGGGAGACTCCCCGCCTGTGCAAGCGCAGAAACCCTAGCTCCTCGAATGTGCAACAAAACGACTATGGAGCAGGCCGATTACAAAGGCAACCACGGCAACCGGCGCCCACGCGGCACCGATATCTGCCAGCGGCAACGCATCGAACGGCAGCCACGCACCAGTAAAGAACGCGTCGCGGACCGAGGTGATCACGCTCTGCACCGCGACCACGCCGCCGACCCAAACCCAAACCTGCGGATGCGCGTCGCAAAAGCCGTGCATCAGGCCCATAAGCACCAGCACAATGGCAACGGGATACAGGGCATTGAGCATAGGCACCGAGAACATAAGGATCACGTCGAGGCCCACGTTGGAGAGCACGCACGAAAAC
This sequence comes from Collinsella sp., assembly GCA_036550515.1. Classification (GTDB taxonomy): domain Bacteria; phylum Actinomycetota; class Coriobacteriia; order Coriobacteriales; family Coriobacteriaceae; genus Collinsella. The sequence continues at coordinate 76,398 of JAXKGF010000079.1, read as the reverse complement.
GCCGCGAACACAAAGGCAAGCATCGCAAAGGGGCGGCGCATGGCCTCCTCGGAAGCCTCCGCTCCCCCTTCAACCACATACGTCTCGCAGAAGTACCGCGAGCAGCAGCTAATAAGACCGATGCACACGTTCATGCAGGCGAGGAAAAAGATCGCAAAGACCACGACCGTGCCGACAAGGCCAAAGTGCATGGAGGCAGAGCGGGCAAGGATGGCGGCGCCATTGGTGGCATCGGGCATAACCGTGCCGAGCTGCATGCCGGCAAGCGCCAGGCCGCAGTAGATGATGGCCATGAGCACGCCGGCGATCACACCGGAGCGCGAGATCTCAAAGGCCACGCGCTTATCGTCGGTAACGCCCAGCTCATGGATGGTCTCGGCGATGATAATGCCAAAGGCGAGCGACGCGAGCAAGTCCATGGTCTGGTAGCCGGTCAAAAAGCCCTGGACCGCGGCACCGGCATCATAGGGAGCCTGAGGCGCGGCAGCCGGTCCCAGCGGCGAGATCACGGCAGCGCCCACGACCAGCACGATGAGCGCGATGAGCGCGGGGCCCGTAATACGACCGAGCACGCGTGTGATAACGCCCGGGCGCAGCGTGAGTGCAAACGCGACCACGAAGAAGCCGATGGCAAACACCAGGCGAGCCGTGCCGAGCGAGACGCCCTCGGGCAGCAGCGGCACCAGCATTTCGAAGGCCGTAGAGCTTGTGCGAGGAATGGCCAGGCACGGACCGATGGCCAGATAGACCGCCGCAACGAAGAATTCGCCAAACTTGGGATGCACGCGGCCGGCAAGCTCGCGCGCCGTTCCGGCAAGCGCCACGGCGATAAAGCCCATGACGGGCAGGCCGATGGCAGCTATGAGAAAGCCGAGCATGGCAACCGGCGTGGCAGAGCCTGCCTGCAGCGCCAGCAGTGGCGGAATAATGAGGTTGCCGGCGCCAAAGAGCATCGAGAATAGGGCGATGCCGACGGTGACGACATGGTCGGAGCGCAGACCGCGCGGCGCGGATGAGGCCATGGACACACCTTTCGGGTCGAAACAAAAACGGGACGGGCAAAAACACCCGTCCCGCAAGTATATACGCTCTAGCAGGCTAAATCGCGTAAAGCGTCGATCGCGGTGTCGACTTCCTCGTCCGTGTTGAAATACCCAAACGAGAAGCGGACGACGCCCTGGCGCTCGGTACCCAGTGCACGGTGCATGAGCGGGGCGCAATGGGCGCCGGGGCGCGTCGCAATCCCCCACCCTTGCATGAGCGCATCCGAGATCTCGGCCGAATCGATATCGCCCACGTTGAGCGACACAATCGCAGAGCGCGTCGGCTGGTCAAAGGCACCGTAGAGCTTAATCCCCGGAATCTCGCGCACACCGGCAAGGAAGCGATCAGCGAGCGCACGCTCGTGGGCAGCAATCGCCTCGACCCCACCCTGGGCCTTGATAAAGTCGAGACCAGCGGAAAGGCCCGCGATGCCATGGCCGTTGAGCGTACCGGCCTCCAGGCGCGTGGGCCACTCCAGTGGCTGCAGCTCATCGAAGCTGTGTACACCGGTGCCGCCCATGGCCCAGGGCGCCACGTCGACGCCCTCCGCCACGGCCAGACCGCCGGTGCCCTGCGGGCCCATCAGTCCCTTGTGGCCGGTAAAGCACACCACGTCGAGCCCCATGGCCTGCATATCGATATGCTCCGTGCCGGCAGACTGCGAGGCATCGACAATCACAAGTGCGCCGGCCGCATGAGCCACAGCCGCCACACGTGCAACATCAACGGCGTTGCCGGTCACATTGGAGGCGTGCGTCACCACCACGGCACGCGTACCGGGCGTGACCAGCCGCTCGAGTTCGTCGTAGTCAAGCACGCCGCTCGCGTCGCAGCCCGCATGTTCAACGGTCACGCCCTGCTCTGCTGTCAGGCGGTTGAGCGGACGCAGCACGGAGTTGTGCTCGAGCACCGTCGTGACCACGCGGTCACCGGAACGCACCACGCCACAGATGACGGTGTTGAGCGCCGCCGTCGAGTTAGGCGTAAAGCATACATGGTCCGCTCTCGGGCAACCCAAAAGGCACGCGAGCTTGGCACGACAAGCGTGAATCGTACGAGCGGCATCGAGGGCACCCGACGTGGCGCCGCGTCCGGCATTGCCGAGCGAGCACATCGCCTGCGTCACGGCATCGATCACCGTTTGCGGCTTATGCATGGTCGTCGCCGCGTTATCCAGGTAGATCATCGCACGACCTCCCACATGTCGATCACCGTAAAACCCTCGGTGGGGACGCCCGCCGCGGCAAGCTCGCCGCGCAGCAGGTCCTCATCCGAAGGCAGCGCCTTCCACGCCAAGCCGCAGCCGGCAGCGACCTCCCCGGGCACGGGAATCGTGCGCCCGGGAAGGCCGCGCTCAATGCATAGGGTCTCGCACCCCATGGCGGCCGCCGTGGTGGGAAACGTGATGACAAGCGCCGGGCGCTTCTCCCTCATGGCAACTCCAACCAATACGCTACGGGCGCACGACGCGCACGGCCTGCTCCATCTTCTCCACAATCACGTACATGTTGGTGACCTCGCCCACCGCAAGCTGGTCTTTAATGCCATAGTGGTCGAGGCAGGTACCACAGGTAAGGATCTCGACACCCTGCTCGGCCAGACCCTTCAGGTCATCGAGCACCGGCGAGCCCTCGACGGTGAGCTTGGCGCCGCCGTTGTAGAACAACATGGTCGCGGGCAGCTCCTCCTGCTGCGTCACAGCAAAGATGAAGGCCTTCATGAGCTTGTGGCCCAGCTCGTCGTCGCCACGGCCCATGCAATCGGTGTAGACGGAAATGACGAGTTTGCCCTTGCCGGCGCTGGCGTCACAGAAAGCGGCACCGTCCTGCTCGGGGTCCGCAACGGCCACGACGCCAGAGGTCGCCACGGTCACGTGCCACTCGGCGTCAGAAACCTTCTCGACCGAGGCCGTGCAGCCCTTCTCCTGCGCCATCTTGGAAATGTTCTTGACGGCGGTCTCGTTGTCGACCGAGGTCACCACGGCACCCTCTCCATCGAGCTGCTTCAGGGCTTTGAGCGTCTTAACGACGGGCAGCGGGCAGGCATCGCCCATGGCATTGACTTCAATCTTGGTAGACATAGCTTTTCCTTTCGAAAGAACCGTTCTAGAGAACGGTAAACAGTTACATAAACGTGCGGGCTAGCGAACAACGTGGACGGCAGGACCGCCTGGCACCGGCTCGCACACGCGACCGACGACGGCGGCAATACGTCCTTCGGCATGCAGACGGCGCGCAAGCTCATCCACATCGGCAGCAGGCGCCGCGATGAGCAAGCCGCCCGAGGTCTGCGGATCGTACAGCGCATCCAACATACCCGGCTCCAGGTCCTCGTCGGCAGCCACACGCGGGCCAAAGAAGTCCTGGTTGCGGTAGGAGCCCGCGGGGATAATGCCCAGGCGCGCCATGTCGAGCACCTGATCAAAGAGCGGTACCGCTCCCGACGCAAGCTCAACCTGCACGCCCGAGCCCTCGGCCATCTCGCACGCGTGCCCGATCAGGCCAAAGCCCGTAATGTCGGTGCAGCCGTGAAGTTCGAGCCCCTCGGCCAAACGGATCGGGGCCTCGTTGAGGGTGCGCATAGAATCAAACATCCGGCTGGCCTCGTCCTGCTCGATAAGCTCGCCCTTAATGGCCGTGGTGATGATGCCCGAGCCGATCGCCTTGGTCAGCAGCAGGACATCGCCCACGTGCGCGCCGCTGTTGGCGAGCATGCGGTCGAGCGCGACAAAGCCGCTCACAGACAAGCCGTACTTGGGCTCGTCGTCGTTGATGGTGTGACCGCCCGCGATGGAGCAACCTGCCTCGACGCACTTGTCGGCGCCGCCCGCCAGAATCTGGCCGGCAACCTCAACGCCCAGGCAACTGGGTATGCACAGCAAGTTCATGGCATGGCTCGGTCGTCCACCCATGGCGTAGATGTCCGACAGCGAGTTGGCCGCGGCAATCTGGCCAAACAGGAACGGGTCGTCGACCATCGGCGGGAAGAAGTCGATGGACTGCACGAGCCCCAGGTTCTCCCCTACGCGAAAGACGCTCGCATCGTCGGAGGTATCGAACCCCACGAGCAGGTTGTCGTTATGCACATTGGGCAAGTCGCCCAGGACCTGGGCGAGGGCTCCGGGAGCCAGCTTAGCGGCTCAACCGCTCGCGGCCGTCATAGACGTGAGCTTAATCTGATCGTCAGCCATCGATACCTCCTCTCATCGGGCAATCATTTTCTCCCAGTATACGCATGAACGCGAGCCTGCGGCGGATGCATTAATTGAGAGCCTGTGCGCGAATCGCCGCGCCGATCGCTCCGGCAAAGCGAGCCTGGGGCGAGGTGGTCACCGGCGACCCCAGTAGCTCGCCCAACCGCTCCACCACGAAGGCGTTCTCGCACAGGCCACCGGTCAGGTAGTACGGGGCGCCCGCGGCCTGCCCGGCCATGGTCGCCACGCGCGAGACCACGCTGTCGATCACGCCACGCGCAATGTTCTCGCGCGGCTCACCGCGACCGATCAGGCTGATGACCTCGCTTTCGGCAAACACCGTGCACATGCTGCTGATCTTGGTGGGTTCGCCGGAACGCGCCAGGTCGGCCATCTGCTGCTGGGAAATGCCTAGGCGGTCGGCCATGATCTCCAAAAAACGCCCCGTGCCGGCGGCGCACTTGTCGTTCATGGCAAACTTGGCCACGCGGCCGCCCTTGAGTTGGATGACCTTGGTATCCTGACCGCCCACATCAATCACCGTGCCGTGATCGCCAAACAGGCGCACGGCACCGGTACCGTGGCAGGTAATCTCGGTCACGACCTTATGCGCATAGGGCACGGCGACACGACCGTAGCCAGTCGCGATCACGCGAGCATCGTCGTCCGTCACGTCATAGCCGGCTGCGGCAAGTGCCTCGCGCAGCCGCTCGGAAGCATCGACCGAGGAGAACCCGGTTGGCTGCACGCACGTCCACGCCACCGAACCCTCCCCATCGACCACAGCGGCCTTAGCCGCCGTAGACCCGATATCGATCCCGATCCCTATCATGGCTCTCTTCCAATCTAAACATCAAAGGTAGCGGCGCGTTCAGGCGCCTTAGCTCTAGGTTTCTCATGTGCCGGAGATTGCCCCGAAAGAGGAGCGCAGCGTACTTTGGGTACGCAAGCGACGGTTTGAGGAGCAAGATCCGGTGCCTGAGGAAGCTAGAGGGTTTCGATGAAGGCGGCGATGCGGGTCTCGATCTGGCCCATGTCGCCGTTGCTGTAGTCGGTCTCAATCTTCATGTACGGAATGCCCGCACCCTCGACGGCCTCCTGCATGCGCGCACTCTCAACGTTGAAGGTGTGGCACGCCTGGAGCACGCTCTCCACCACGCCATCGACGTGATACTTCTCGCACATGGCCAGCGTGTTCTCCATGCGGCCTTCGTTAGGCGTCATGACCGAGCAGTTGATGTCCAGGTATCGGTCGGCGATGGCGCGCAGGATGTCGGGAGCCTCCGGGTCGATCATCATGGCCGCCGTGCGCTCGCCCGAGCAGTCGTCCATGCACACGACCACGCCGCCGTTGGACTCGATGGTGCGACCGATCTTGTTGATCACGCCGCCCACCGGGCAGCCGGTGATCAGAATGCGCTTGGCATCCGCCGCAACCGGGCGCTCGCCCGTGTCGTAAGCCTCGCGCAGCTTGGCGACCTTTTGCTCCAGCTGCTGCGTATAGGCCTCGATATCAAAGCTAAACGTACCGGCAAACATAGTGCTCATCAGGTCGACGCCGCTCATGGCCGCCGGCTGGTTGGCCTGCAGCGCAAACATGTCGAGCTGGGCCGCACGCAAGCGGTTGCGACGACGGACGGCAGCGCGCAGGTCATCGTCGGTAATCGTGATGCCGTAGAAGCCCTCGAGTTCCTCCTTGAGCAGACGGCACTCCTCGTACCAGCCCTCGCGCTCGTAGGCGCGGTCGCGGCCCTGCGGCAGGTGCAGAATGTGCGTGCGCTTGAGCTCGTTGAGTAGCTCGTACATCTTCTTCTTGCCGTCGCAGGTGGTCTCACCGATGATCATGTCGCTAAAGTACGTAAACGGGCACTTTTGCGAGTAGGCAAAACCGTACGTCGACTTGATGAGCGGACACAGATTTGCCGGCAGCACCTTCTCGGCCTCGGGAATTACCTCGTCGGATGTGCCGCACAAGGCCACACTTGCAGCGCCCGCGGCATCGATAATCTCGAGTGGCGTATAGCTGCACAAAAAGCCGACCAGGCGATTGCCGGCCTGTTTGTAATCCTTAACGCGAATAAACGCGGCCTTGCGTTGCTCGTTGAACTCCTCAAACGTGCGCGGCAACGGCTGCTCAATATATTCCGACATATAACTCCTTAACAAACCTTTTAACCAACCAAGGAGACGGCTTTCCCAGGTGCCCGAGGTTGCCGTGAAAGAGGAGTCGCCGCGTACTTTGGTACGCAAGCGACGGTTTGAACGGCAAGATCGGATGCCTGGGGAAGCCGCCGGGACGGATATAGCCCTAAATGGTTTCCAGGAAAGCCTCAATCCTGGTTTGTAGCTGTCCTGCATCCTCGCCGGCGTAGTCGGTCGTGATGTGCATAAACGGGATGCCCGCCTCCTCGGCGGCCTTCTCCACGGCAAACGACTCCATCTCGTAGAGCGTGCAGAACTGCAGGGCCACGTCGACGATACCGTCAGCATGCAGGTCCTTGGCCATCTGGACAATGTCCTTCATACGCTGGTCGTTGGGCGTAAAGACGGCGCAGTTGATTTTAAAGTAGCGCTCGGCGATGGCGTCGAGCATCTCGTCGACCGTCTCACCGGACTCGTCGACCAGGTCCTTGTAGTAGCGCGAGCCCGTGCAGGACTCCTCGCCTACCACAACGCCGCCGGCCTTCTCGATGAGGTTGAACAGCTTCCAGTTGGGCACGGCCATGGGCGTGCCGGTGTACAGGATGCGCTTGGTCCCCTTGGGCGCCACGCCCTCGCCGGCCTCGACACGCTGCTCGCACTCGGCGGCCATGTCGTTGATGGCTCCGGTCAGACGGGGCGTGTCGTCCATAAAGGCGGCCTGAACGGTCAGCAAGCTATCGAGACCGCTGATGGGCGCTGGGTCGGCAGCGCGCGTGGCAGCGAGGCGCTGCAGGGCGCGACGCTTCTCATTGACGGCGTGGATGGCGGTCTTCAGACGCTCAGGCGTAATCTTGACGCCACACTCTTCCTCGATCTTGGCGGCGAGCTTCTTGACCTCGGCCTTCCAGGTCACGAGCGTCGACTCGTCGTGCACGTTGGGGATATCCATGACGTACATGTTCTTTTGCGTGGCAAAGAACTCGTAGGCCTTCTTCTTGCCATCGCAGGTGTTCTCGCCCACCACCAGGTCGCTCGACTCAATGTAGGGGCAGACCTCGCCCAGCTTAAAGCCGGCAAAGCTCTTAATGAGCGGACAGGTGTTGCGCGGCAGATGCTCCTCGACCTTGTCGGTCGCCCAGTCGGCACCCGAGCACAGGCCCACAGGAATGCCGTCACAGGCAAGTACGATCTCCTCGGGCACGTAGACGCAGAACGAACCGACGATCTTGGTGGCCTCGCCGGCCTCCTTCTTGTCGAGCATCTCCTTAATACGGCCACTGTGGATGTTGGTGGCGACAAAATCCAGGTAGGACGTGGACTTGGGGCGATTATTCTGCGTCAGGAACATATCGCCGTACATCTGGCCCACGGCGCCCAGCAGCATGTCGTGGTCGGCAAGATTCATGCCGAGGCTCTCCCACATCGGATGGAAATCAAATTCTTCAGCCATGACGGTTCCCCTCTCGAACCAAAAACGGATAACAGCGGTATCGATGCACGACGGACGGCGATTGCCCGGCCGTGCTCAAACCCGGAATTTTGGGGAACCTGCTTTGCAGCTGATTATTTAGTTGTGCGTCGTCTCTCCCGGAGCCGTGAACATACCTGCTCATATGCGACTCCGAGCCATATATAGGGCGCGCGCGGCAACGCGGCGAATGTATGTCGTCTGCGGCATATGCGCACCCTCCTTTACAAGTTAAGGTCAACTATATCAACGGTCGTCGACCATGCGAACACCGTTGACATTCGTACGACAGCGTCGTGTGCCGTCGTTTAATAAATAATTATCTGTGTTGATAAGAGTTTGTCATCCATCATTCGGCGAACGGCAAGACAAAGCCGCCGAGGCTTATATCCCCGACGGCATTACCCGGCGCTATCGACAAACCAAATGGATCTTACTCGCATCGAAGTGCATGCGCAGCGTCTCGCCTGCTTGCGGCAGCTCGTCGACAGGCACGCCCACCTTGTTGACCTTCCACTGCAGACGTGTGGGCGCATCGACGCGCGGCACGTCCAGCAGCACCAGCCGCTCAAAGCGCGAATCGCTCACACGGGCCACGTGCAAATCATAGCTGTTGCGGCCCCGCTCCGCGCGATTGTCAACATGGAAGTAGCTTGCGCGAATGCCCAGGTACGCCACATCATCGGGAACCTCGCGACCCACGTTAAAGGTCATGCCCCAGTCGAGGGCCTCAACTTCTTCGTCGCCGATCTTGCGCGCCCGGCTTGTGTTCTTGCAGCCCGTCAAGCGCAGCGCCGCCAGCGTCTGCGGGCGGCGGACCACGTCCTCGACGGAGCCGATCTCCTCGACATGCCCGTCGTGCATCACGCAGATGCGCTGGCAGAGGCGGCATGCTTCATCGATGTCGTGGCTCACATAGAGCACGGTGCGGTTGCACACATCGAACAGGTCGAGCATGTTCTGCTCGAGGGCACTCTTAAGATAGGAATCGAGTGCGCTCATGGGCTCGTCGAACATAAAAATGCCCGGGTGTGCCGCCACCATGCGGGCAAGCGCCACACGTTGCTGCTGACCGCCCGAGAGTCGCGCGGGATAGCGGTCGGCAAAATCCGCCAGACCGAAAATGCCCAGATAGCGCTCGGCGAGCTTTTTGCGCGCGGCGGCGTCGCCCGCATCCTTTACGCCGGCGCATACGTTATCGGCCACCGTCATGTTGGGAAACAGCTGATAGTTTTGGAACAACAGGGCGCATTTTCGCTCCTGGGGGGACAGGTTGATGCCCGCCGCCGAGTCAAAAAAGGTCACGCCGTTGACGGCGATCTTGCCCTCGTCGGGCGTCTCCACGCCAGCGATGCAGCGCAGCGTACAGCTCTTGCCGCAACCCGAGGCGCCCAGCAGCGCCACGCGCTCCTCGCCGGCCTCAAGCTGCATGTCGAGCATAAACCCGGGATAACGTTTCTTAATATCCAAAACGAGCGACATAGCTTATCGACCTCCCTGCGGCGCCGCATCATCGCGCATAAGCTCGACCAGCGCCTCGCGATCGATACGCAGGGCATCGCCGCCCGCCGGGTCGAGTGAATCGCCCTGTCCGGCGAGATCTTTGGCCTGCTTACGTTCCGCACGGGAAAGGCCACGCTCGCGGTATTTTTGCGAATGCGCCGTGTACATGTTGATGAACAGGATGACTAGGAAGCTGAACGCTATTACGACCACGACCCAAAAGAGGGCCACCGACGTATTGCCGCCCATCCACTCAAAATAGATGGCGATGGGAATGGTCTGCGTAATACCGGCGTAGTTGCCCGCAAAGAACAGGGTGCAGCCAAACTCGCCCATTGCGCGGGCAAAGGCGAGCACCGTGCCGGCGGCAATCGAGGGCCAGCCGAGCGGCATCATAAGCCTGGTAAAGATGCGGCGCTCGGACCATCCCAGGGTTCGCGCCGCATCGAGCATCTGCGTGTCGAGGCTCTCGAAGGCTCCGAGCGCCGTGCGGTAGACGAGCGGGAACGACACCACCACGGCAGAGATCACCGCCGCCGGCCAGGTAAAGACAACCGAGATACCGTGCGCGATGAGCCACTGGCCCACCCCGGTCGAGCGGCCAAACAGCATAAGGAGCAGAAAGCCGCAGACCGTGGGCGGCAGCACCATAGGAATCGTAAAGACCGAATCGAGCAGGCCCTTGATGCGACTCGAGGTACCCATGGTCTTCCACGCGGCGAACAGGCCCAGCGCAAACGCGATCACCAGGGCAAGACCGCTCGTTTTAATGGACACCCAAAACGGGCGATAGTCGATGTCGCCCAAAAAGGAAGCCAGAGAGGTCAAGGGCCCCTGCTCATCCCGCAACACGACAGACGATGCTTCTACCATGTGAGCGCTATCAAGCCAACGCGCGCCGCCCTTGGCATCACCCGAGGCTGATGCAATCACCACATAGCGGTCCCCATCCGCACCGCGCTCGTCAAAGCCATAGGTATACCCGCCGGTATCAAACGTTGTTTCCGGCGTGACATACCAAGGAAGATCCACGTCCCCTAGCTGCGCACCTCCCATGCAGTTTGTGCTGTCGAGCTCACAGACGAGGGCCTTGAGACCCGATACGCACTCGTTGTCCTGCGGATCCAATCCATACTTCTCGACCGCCTTGGGCGATATCCACACCACAACGCGATCGGCAGCAGGCGCCACTACAAGGTCCACGTCCTCGTCAACGGGAAACCGGTAGCCCTCAGGCTGGCCCTCCATGGCACGAGCAGTCCCCTTGGCCAGCCGCTCAAAACCCTCGATCCCATAGGAAAGCCCATGAGCGGTCGCAGCAACCTGGGCCCCGTCCTCAGCGTCCCCAGCAAACGCAAATCCCGGCACCCAGCAAAGCACGAAGGTCAAAGCACAGGCGACAAGCATGCGGAATCTATTAAGCACGAAAAGCTCCAAGCGAATACAAGGACGGAGTGAAACACAAGGCGATGGAATTATCGCGCCAAGCCGCACTACGCGGAAAGCTCAAAGCCGTACTTGGCCCAAATCTTCTGAGCCTTCTTGTTGGTCAGGCAGAAGTCGATGAACGCCTTGGCCTCGTCGGCGTGCTCGGAGCTCTCGGCAACGGCACCCGGATACACGATGGGCTTGTGCGAATCCTCGGGGCATACGAAGGCCTCCTCGATGCCGTCGTAGCGGAAGATATCGGAGCTGTAGACAAAACCGGCCACGCAGTCGCCCGTGGACACATAGGCGGCGGCGGTACCAACTTTGTCGGCCAGGGCCACCTTGTCGGCAATCTCGGGCGCATACTCGCCGTCATCGCCCTCGGTGCCGGTATAAAGGCCCACGGAAGCCAGCGCCTGGTTGGCGTACTTGCCGGCGGGGACGGTCTTGGCGTCGCCAATGGCGATCTTGCCGTCCAGATTCGCGACGTCGGCGATGGCCTCGATCTTGGTGTCGGAGCCCTCAGCGCGAATAATCACGAGGTCGTTGACGAACATGTCCTCACGCGTATCAGCGTCGACGAGCTCGGCGGTCTCAGCGTCATCCATGGTGCCCTTGGAAGCGGTGATGAGCACGTCGACGGCGGCACCGGCGCGCATCTGCTCGACAAGGTCGCCGGAGGCCTTAAACTGCGTATCGGCAAAGGTGGTGCCGGTCTGGTCGGTGTAGAGCTCCTGGACCTCGGGAAGGGCCTTCTCGAGGGAGTTAGCAGCAAAGACCTGCAGCTCGACAGCTTTCTTGGAAGATGCCCTAGCAGAACCGGCATCGGATCCGGCCGGCTCGGACGTCTTGCTGCCCGAGCAGCCGGCAAGACCAAGGCCGGCAGCGGCGACAGCAGAAAGCGAGACGAATCCGCGGCGAGAAACCATATCGAACATATTCAACCCTTTCGGACCTTGTGCCCGGGTACCCCACCGCGGGCTTTAATCTGCAACCAGATTATACTTCTGCGCGAATAATGATAGTGAGAAATTATTCTCGCCAGAGAATATAGTTTCGAGTTAGCGTGCGCCTCGGCGTCGCTTCGGCGGAAAACAAAGGCGGAGCGGCCCGTAAGGTCGCTCCGCCGCAGGTAGTGCGCTTATTTGGCGTGTCCGCCGCCCGCCGTCATCTGGGCCGCATGTTCCAGCTGGTCCGCTATGGCCTCCCAGCTTTCGCGGGCGGCCTTCGTGGAACCGGGAAAGTTTACGACAAGTGTATGACCTCGTTGCATGCAAATAGCGCGCGAGAGCATGGCGCGGCGTGTCTTGGTCATCGAGTACGCACGGATTGCCTCTGCAATACCCGGCACATCGCGGTCGCAGACGGCACGCGTCGCCTCGGGCGTCACATCGCGCATCGAAAGCCCCGTACCGCCGCAGGTGAGCACGACGTTGGCGTGGCACCCATCGGCGGCTTCCACAACGGCATCACCAATCTCGCTGACGTCGTCGCGCACGACCACATGTGAGGCGACCGTCCAGCCCTGTGCCTCGATAAGTTCCTCGAGTGCAGCACCCGCCTCGTCCTGGGCTAGATCGCGCGTATCCGAGCACGTCACGATCGATATCTTCAGCTCCATAGCATTCCTCCTACAACACGGCGCCCTCGGGCAGGTCGACGCGAACAACGTCCACGACATCTCCCGCCTTGAGCTCGCACGGTCCTTCGTCAATACGCAGCAGGCAGTTGGCCCGCTGCATCGTGCCGAGCAGCGCCGAATTCTGCGTCTTGGCCTCGGTCACCAACAGCTCACCGGTCTCGGGGTCGCGCAAAACCGTGGCGCGATCGAAGAAGCGGCGGTCCTGGCGCTTTTTCACACCGTGGGTAAGAGCCGCTCGCTGTACGGGACGCGCCCCCTCGGCAAAACCACGCATCTTGCGGATCGCCGGACGGGCAAGCATCTCAAAGCCCACATACGCCGCGGCCGGATTGCCTGAAAGCCCCAGGTAGGGCTTACCCCCGAGCAAGCCAAACGTGATGGCCTTGCCCGGACGCATCGAGATGCGGTCAAACAGCACCTCGCCCTCGCGCCGGACGAGCGCCGTCACATAGTCGTAATCGCCCGCCGAGGCGCCACCGCTCGTAATGACAAAATCGCACTCTCGCGTGGCGCGATGTACCAGCTCGGCAATCGCCTGCTCATCATCGGGCGCGATGCCGTAGAACACGGGCTCGGCGCCGGCATCGAGTGCCTCGGCCATCAGCGCCGAGGAGTTGGAATCGCGAATCTGACCACGCGCCGGTACCTTACTCGGTGCGACCAGCTCCGTGCCCAGCGAGATGATGCCCACACGCGGGGCAGCGTGCACCTTCACGCTCGCGTATCCGGCGCTCGCCAGCAGACCCGCGCCCGCCGGAGCCACGACCTCGCCGGCGTGCATCACAACATCGCCGGCATGGGCCTCCTCGGCAGCAGAGCGAACGTTCTCCCCTACCTTGGCCGGCGCCGAAAAGCGAACGTGCGAGCCCTCGTTGCCGTCACCGTCGAGCACATCGACGATCTCGTACTTCACCACGGCATCGGCACCTTCGGGTACTGGCGCGCCTGTCATAATGCGGACCGTCTCGCCCGCGCCGACCACGCCCTCAAAGACATGGCCCGCTGCCTCATGTCCTACGACGGAGAGCGTCACCGGAGTGTCACCGGTGGCCGCAGCAAGATCGGCTGCGCGCACGGCATATCCGTCCATGGCGCTGTTGGCAAACGGCGAGATGTCGATATCGGCCACCGCGTCCTTGGCCAAGGGAAGACCGGCGGCCTGCCACACGGGAATCTCGACGAGATCGGTCGGAGCAACGTGCGACAGGACAATCGACTGCGCGTCCTCCAACGGAATGAGTTTATCTGCCATATGCACCTCTTAATGCCACGGCGCACAACAGGAGCGCCGATTCTTTATGCTTGTCTCAGTATAATCCCCCGACTCACGACCGCGACTCGGCCTGAACCCGCAAATACACCTGTCGGTTGCAGGCCGCGAAACAGAATGGAAACCAACCCACCGGCTCGTCGCGTTTACCGCGTTTTATAATGCTTGCGTTGCAACCTAAAAGAGGAACGTATGGCTTTTACCAACAAACCCGAAAGCGCAAACGAAGCGCAGGATCATTCCCAGCCGCTCGACGACGGCGGCTTTTTCTCCCTTAGCGACGTCATCATGGCCGGCAGGCGTCAACTCACCCGCTCCGAGCAGCTCTTGGCCGCCGACACACGCCGCAACGCCCGCAACCTGTTTGCAAGCGCCAAGTTGCTCGTACTCGTCGTCATCGTCTCTCTCGCCATGGGCGTTGCCGCTTGGGCGTTTTTGGCCTCGCTGAATATCGCGACCGATTATCGCGAGCACCACGCGTGGATCTACGCCATGCTCCCCGTCGTGGGCGTGGCTACCACATGGGTGTACAAGAACCACGGCCTTGCCGCCAAGCGCGGCAACAACCTGGTCATCGATTCCGCCCTGGGCACACGCCTCATCCATATGCGCATGGCCGTCCTCACCTTCGTCTGCTCCACGCTCACGCACCTCACGGGCGGATCGGCCGGTCGCGAGGGAGCCGCGGTGCAGATTGGCGGCACCATCGCCAGCAACATCTCGAGCCTCGCCCATCTCAAAAAGCATGACCACCACGACCTCATGCTCGCCGGCATCTCGTCGGCCTTTGGCGCCGTATTCGGTTCGCCCCTTGCCGGAGCTTTCTTTGGCATGGAGATGTGCTTTATCGGCAAGATCGACTACACCGCGGGCATCTACTGCCTGGTCGCCTCGTTTACCGGCTACTTTACGTCGCTTGCCTTGGGAACCGAGTACGAGGCGAATGTTATCGCCAGCGTTCCCAACATGACACCACGGACGGTTGTCATCGTAGTCATCAGCGCCATCATCTTTGGTCTCACCGCACGTCTCTTTGCCTGGTCGGTTCGTACCGTCAAGAGCCTGTACGGCCGCTTTATCACCAACTACATTGCTCGCGCACTCGTGGGCGCGCTCGTGGTGCTCGCGGCCTACGCGATGCTCGACGCCTGGAAGTATGCCGGCCTTGCCACCTGGCTCTCGGGCGCCGGGTTCGCCGGTAACACGACCCTTGCCGACGCAGCCATCAAGCTCGTGGTGACGGCGCTCACCCTGGGCGCCGGCTTCCAAGGAGGCGAGGTCACACCCCTGTTTGGCATCGGTGCGGCGCTCGGCGGTTGGATCGGTTGCCTCGTCGGAATCGACCCCAGCTTTCTGGCGGCGCTGGGCATGCTCGGCGTGTTCTGCGCCGGCCTTAACGTACCCATCACCACCTGTATGATGGCCATCGACCTGTTCCACGGCACGGCTGCCGGTTTCTTTGTCATCGTAGCCTTTATCAGCTATCTCGTCGGCGGACACCGCGGCGTGTACCCCGCCCAGCGTATCATCTCACCCAAGCGCCGTTCGCTTATTGTGGATGAGGGCGGTACGGTAGCGGAGGCTATCGAGCGCCACAACGACCTGATAGAGTAGACGTTAGTATTCGCCGTGCAGCCACAATCGGGGGCAATTCGACCTGAGCGCGACCGCACCGTTACGTCACACGCCGGGAGTCGCCCCATGCACGCAACTGATTTTGGTCGCACGCTCATCATCGCCAACCCCGCCGCCCAGTCGGGTGCGGCGCGCGAGGTTGCCGAGCGTCTGCAGCGCTTTTTGGACATGACCGCGCGCTCATCCCAGTTTGACCTGGTGCTGACCGAGCGCAAGGGACATGCCAAGGAACTTGCCGCACGGGCCCAGGGCTACCGCACGGTTATCGCACTCGGCGGCGACGGCGTGATCCACGAGGTCGTCAATGGACTCATGACGCAGGATGAGGCGGTCCGTCCCGCCCTTGCCGTCCTACCCGTAGGCTCCGGCAACGATTTTGCCCAAACGCTCGGTATCGACGATTTCTCCGGCAAAGATTTTGGCGCGCTGCTCACCTGCGAGCTGCAGCGTCAGGATATCGGACGCATTCGCTCATGGAACCCCGCAAGCGGTAGCGGCGAGGCTACCGTTGAGTACTACGACCAGACGCTTTCGGTCGGCATCGATGCCGCCATCGGCCTGGGCACCACCGAGCTGCGCAAAAAGACCGGCTTGACAGGCGCGCCGCTCTACACTCTCTCGGGACTTGAGCAGTTTGGCCTGCGCTATCGCAACTACCCCATGACGGTCAGCTTTGACGGCGCGCCCGCCGAGCGCGTGCGGGCGATTATCATGGCGATTCAGCTGGGCCCCACCTATGGTTCGGGCTATCGCATCTGCCCCGACGCCGACCCGTGCGACGGCATACTCGACGTCTGCTACGCCTGCGGCCCCGTCCCCCGTGCGGTCGCCCTGCCCATGTTCCTTTCGGCCAAGGACGGCCACCATACCAAGCTGCCACCGGTTCGCATGCGCCGCTGCCGTCATGCCGAGCTCACGTTCGAGGAGCCCGACTACCCCATCCAGGCCGACGGCGAGCCCATCGTCGCCTCGCGCATCGAGGTCAACATCCTTGCCGGCGCCCTCCACGTCTGGCACCCCACCCGCTAGCCCCACCTAAGTTGCGGTGAAATAGGGACTGTTTATGCAGCAAAAGCCGCAAAACAGTCCCTATTTCACCGCAACTTATGAGGAGGCTATTCGTCGCTGCCTGGCTTACGACGGTTGGCCTTTTTAATCGCGTTGAAGTGCTTGTCGTTGAGCCTGCGCTGGCGCGATCGCTGTGGCACCTTGGTCTTGACGCGACGGCGCGGTGGACGCCCGCGACGCTCAAGCTCTGCCCTCAGCTTACGCAAACAGCAGCTACGATTCTGAAACTGGCTGCGGCTCTCGCGCGCCGTCACGGTAATCCCCGAAGGGATATGTTTCATGCGCACCGCCGAGTCCGTCGTGTTCACGCCCTGCCCACCCGGACCCGTCGCGCGAAACACCTGTACCTCGCAATCGCGCGCCAGCTCCTCGACCGACATCTCGGCAAAGCGCGCATACTCGCGCCAGCCCATCTTGTTCTCGTCCATATCAGCACCTCCCCTCATACAAAAAATGTGACAAAGGGACAGTCCCTTTGTCACATCGCATACCAATCGCTTGTGTTGCGCGCTTAGGCGAAGGTGATCTCGCCGTTCTCGCAGTCCATATCGGCGATACGGGCCAGGCTCTCAACGCGGAAGCCGCGTTTGCGGAGCTTGTCGCCGCCGCCCTGGAAGCCCTTCTCGACGGCGATGCCAATGCCGGCAACCTCGGCGCCCGCAGCCTCGCAGATCTTGATAAGACCCTCAAGCGCGCAGCCGTTGGCCAGGAAGTCGTCGATAATCAGGACCTTATCGCCCTCGGACAGGAAGCGCTTGCCCACGATGACCGGGTACTCCTTCTGCTTGGTAAAGGAGTAGATGGTCGTGGCATACTGCTCGCCGTCGAGGTTGATGGACTGTGCCTTCTTGGCAAAGACCACCGGCACGCCACCAAAATGCTGAGCCGCGATGCAGGCCATGCCAATGCCCGAAGCCTCGATCGTCAGGATCTTGTTGATCTCGACACCCTCGAACAGACGGGCCCACTCGGCGCCCATATGGTCGAACAGCTCAACGTCGCACTGATGGTTGAGGAAGGCATCAACCTTAAGGACGTTACCGGCCTTTACGATGCCGTCATGGCGAATACGATCCTCAAGCTCCTGCATGGCGCAACCCCTTCTCGCGGCAACGATACCGCGCGATTAATAAACGTTGTTCGATAGTCTACCACGGACCGACCCCCGCCCGTCCCACAAGCCGCATCGCACCATAAAGCTGCAAGACCAGTAGATAGGCCCGATTCGTGGCAGACAGCCTCCCAACACGCTAATGCCGGGTGCGCGTCCTCACCAAACGTACCAATGTAAGCGCAAAGCCCACGGTAGCAACGGCCATCAGCACGTAGAATACCAAACGGAAGCCAAAGAGGAACACGTCCGGACGACCCGCCACATAGCTCGTGACCGTCTTGCCCATCGCCGCGCTCGTCTGTCCATACAGGATGCGCGACGCCGCCGTAATACCCAGCGCTATGCCCGCATAGCGCGCCAAGCTGCTCAAGCTGCCCGCAAAGCCAAGCGCCTCACGCGGAGCCGAACCCATATACAGCGAATTATTGGGACTCTGGAAGATCGACGTGCCGCACGACATAAACGCGACGCAGCACACAATCATCAAGATGGAAGAGTGCTCGTCAAGCGTGCTCACCGCAAAGAGACCGCACACGTACACGCCCAGGCCAACGGCCGTGGGCGCTTCACAACCAACACGGTCGGACACCGAGCCCGAAAGCGGGCCCACAAAGGCATTCACGACCGGCATCGCCAAAAACAACAGGCCGGAGATATCGGAGCTAAAGCCGTGGGCATCCTGAAAATAGAACGGCAGAATAAACTCGGATGCGCCAATGCCAACGAACACGATGAGCATGCAGGCAAGGTTGATGGTAAAGGCCGAATTTGCAAAGCAGCGACGAGCGGCCTCGATCATGGACATGGAACGCTCGCCGGCCTCCGGCTTAACATGCGGCAGCGTATAGAGCCCCACGATAAACGAGATGACGCCAATGGGCAGGTTAATGAGAAAGATGCTCTCCCAGGGAAAGCTTGCCACCAGCATGCCACCGAGCACGGGGCCACACATCATGCCGAGGGCCACGAAGGTCGCGAGAATACCCATAGCACGACCGCGTTCGCGCGCCGGAAACGACTCGGTGATGATACCCATGTTGTTGGCCATGGCCGCCGCGCAACCGACGCCCTGAACAATACGTGCCAGAATAAGAACCTCGAGCGAGGCCGAAAGGCCACAAAGCAGCGAGCCGACCGTAAAGACGATGACGCCCAGCTGGAACACATTCACCTTGCCGCGCACGTCGCCCAGGCGGCCAAACGGCAGCATAGCCACGCATGTCGCAAGCAGGTACACCGAACTCACCAGCTGAATGCGATCGAGGCCCACGCCCAGTTCCTTTTGCATCACGGGCAACGCCACGGTCACGACGGTCGAATCCAGGCACACCATAAACGTCATGATGAGCACGGTAAACAGAATCGCCCACTTGTTCTTGCCATGGGTGTCGCCCTCAAGGGCAATCTGCTCGCGGCGCAGCTGCTCTGCGGTTTTCTCCATATCCATCCTTTCGAGTGGCGCAACGCAAAAACGGGACCCCGATCGCCTGCAAACAGTCGCGATTGGGGTCCCGCCTACGGAATCGGAACGAAAGGTCGTCGAAGCTTTCTGCCAGCATCGGCGCCTCGTGCGAACGCTAGCCTAGCACTGCTCGAGCGCCTGCTCAAGGTCGGCAATCAGATCGGCCGTGTCCTCGAGACCGCACGACAGGCGTACCATGTCGGCAGAGATGCCGCAGGCGATGAGCTCCTCATCGTTCATTTGGCGATGGGTGGCGTTTGCCGGATGCAAGCAGCAGGTGCGGGCGTCGGCCACGTGCGTAGCGATCTGGGCGAGCTTAAGGCTCTTCATAAAGGTCTCGGCCGCCGCGCGACCACCGTTAAAGCCAAAGCTCACGACGCCGCAAGTACCGTTGGGCATGTACTTCTGAGCGATGTCATAGTACTTGTCGCCCTCCAGGCCCGGATAGCTCACGAAGCGTACCTTGGGGTGGCTCTGCAGGAACTTGGCGACCGCCAGACCATTCTCACAATGGCGCGGCATGCGCACGTGCAGGCTCTCGAGCGAGCTGTTCAGGAAGAACGCCGCCTGCGGGTTCTGCATGGGGCCGAGGTCGCGCATAAGCTGCGCAGTGGCCTTGGTAATAAAGGCGCCCTCGCGACCGAACTTCTCGGCATAGGTCACGCCGTGGTAGCTCTCGTCGGGCGTGGTGAGACCCGGGAACTTGTCCGCATGGGCCATCCAGTCAAACTGGCCGTGGTCGACGATCACGCCACCCAGGTAGGCCGCATGGCCATCCATGTACTTGGTGGTGGAGTGCGTGACGATGTCGGCGCCCCATTCAAAGGGACGGCACATCACGGGCGTCGGGAAGGTGTTGTCGACCATCAGCGGTACGCCGTGGTCGTGCGCGGCCTTGGCAAAGCGCTCGATATCGAGTACGGCAAGGGCGGGGTTTGCGATCGTCTCGCCAAAGACGAGCTTGGTGTTGGGCTGGAAGGCTGCCTCGAGCTCCTCATCGGTGCAGTCGGGGGCAACGAAGGTGCAGGTCAGCCCCATACGGCCCATGGTGTGGGCGAGCAAGTTGTACGTACCGCCGTAGATGGCAGAGCTTGCGACCACGTGATCGCCGGCACCGGCAACGTTAAAGATCGCGAGGAAGTTCGCAGCCATGCCCGAGCTCGTGAGCATCGCGGCAGTGCCGCCCTCCATCTCGCAGATCTTGGCGGCAACCAAATCGCACGTGGGATTCTGCAGACGGCTGTAGAAATAGCCCGACTCCTCCAGGTCAAACAGCTTGCCCATGTGCTCGGACGTGTCGTACTTCCACGTGGTGGACTGGTAGATGGGCACCTGGCGCGGCTCCGCATCTCCCGGGTGATAGCCGCCCTGAACACATGTCGTACCGATGGTCTGCTCGCTCATATCTAGCTCCCTTGCCTGGGTTACGTTTCATTCGGTTCACGATACCGCTACCCTGCACCCCTCTCAACCCATCCCCAAGGTAGGTTATTGGACAAATTGATCAGGGGTATTTATCTC
Source organism: Collinsella sp. (assembly GCA_036550515.1). Lineage (GTDB taxonomy): Bacteria > Actinomycetota > Coriobacteriia > Coriobacteriales > Coriobacteriaceae > Collinsella. Next base: position 55,908 of record JAXKGF010000079.1, on the reverse strand, counting down.
AAGCCTTGGGCATTTGCTCGATAGATAAAAATGAGGCATACATGAAGCTCTCGATGATTACACGCACCGTCACGGGTACCATAGGCGGGTACACCGTGACCAAGGAGACAACGATGAAGCAAATCGATACGGCCCAGCTCGACATCACCGCCTGTCAGGCTCAGGCTGCCGAATACCACGCCCGTGGCTTTAACTGCGCCCAGGCCGTCGCCTGCACGCTCGCGCCCGCCGTCGGGCTCGACCCCCAGGTCGCCTTTACCCTCACCGAGGGCTTTGGCGCCGGCATGGGCGGCATGACCGAAACCTGCGGCGCCATCTCGGGCGCCGTGGCCATCATGGGCTTCGTGATGAGCGACGGCATGGAAAACCCCAAGACCAAGGGTCAGACCTACAAACTGTCGCGCGAAATCGCCAAGCGTTTTGGCGAGAAGAACACGACGACCGTCTGCGGCACGCTCAAGGGCATTGGATCGGATAAGGGTCCGCTCCGCAGCTGCCCCGGCTGCATCGACGACGCCGTCGAGATCGCCTGCGATATGCTAAAGCAGCTTGCCGAGTAAACGGCAGCAACAGAAAACGACGGCCGGCGCGCTTGGGATCCATCCAAAAGCACGCCGGCCGTCGCCGTTAGAACTCGGCAAATTCGGGAGCGCCGACCTCAATCTCCTCGCGCCCCGCCATAAGCTCGCGCATCTTGGCGCAAAACGACTCCTGCTCCCCTGCCTTAAACACCAAGTGAAGTGTCACGGTATCCGCGTAATCGGTATCCGAAACCTTGGCACCCGAATCCTGGGCCAAGCGAAGCACCTGCTCATACTGCGGATAGGCCACATGCACGACAACCGGCACGACACTCGTCATCTCGACGATCTGCCCGGACTCCTGAGCCGAGGCCACCGCCGCCTGCGTCGCCGCGGTATAGGCGCGCACCAAGCCACCAGGACCCAACAGCGTGCCGCCAAAATAGCGCGTCACCACGCAGCAAACATTTTTGAGCCCCGCGCCGCGCAGCACCTCGAGCGTCGGCATACCGCTCGTGCGGCTCGGCTCACCGTCATCGCTCTGGCGCTCGCGTCCATCGACCAAAATCCACGCGGGCACATTATGTCGAGCGTCGTAATGACGTTTGCGAACCATCTCGATAAAGGCATTCGCCTCATCCTCGGACTCAATATGGACCAGCTGGGCAATAAACCGGCTCTTGCGGTCCACAAACTCACCCGAAGCCTCAATATTCGATTGCAGAGTAAAATAGCTGTCCAACAAAGCCCCTCAAACACAAGCAAAGCAACAAACAGCCTCAATAATACGGCAAAGGCCGTACCGATTGTCAGGGTAACAAAAATGCCAAGTGGGCCTATAAGCCGGGTTCTGTCGTGAACGGTCATTTATCTTGTCTGCACGTTACCGTGCAGCTCCACGCACGCTACCCGAACGCGGACCGGGCCGGCCCATAGCGTTCCTATTCGCGCTTGCTCCGGATGGGGCTTGCCAAGCCGCCGTGTTGCCACGACGCTGGTGGTCTCTTACACCACCGTTTCAGCTTTTCCCTTTACGCCTTGCGGCGCAGGTGGGAGTCTTCTTTTCTGCGGCGCTTTCCGTCGGATCACTCCGCCCGGCCGTTAGCCGGCATCCCGCCCTCTGGAGCCCGGACTTTCCTCACGCGTGCCGCAAGCAGCACATCGCGCGACCGTCTGGCCCACTCAGCAGTGCAAGAGTGTAGCACACCGTTGTCACAGGCAATGGCACAACACAAGCGTTCGACACGATAAACCAAGAACCACGCTATGCAGTACAATAGTATCGTCGATGGGCAACGTCGTCAGTCGAGACGCGACCGCGCTCCGCACCCCTCCGTCTACTCGGTGCGTTCCCGCCTCCTCCCCGAGGCGGGATGTCGGCATTTTTCATGCACTGACAACCCAATAGCCCGTGAACAGCCTAGGCGGCATTGCACACGGGCGGCATCGCGCACCTCAGCAACAAATGCAAAAAGGGACCCGTCCATTGCGGACGGATCCCTTAAAACAAGTGATCGTCAAACCGATTTACTCGGCGTCGGTCTCCTCGTCCTTCTTCTCGGAAGGCAGCGGGGTAACCTCGATCTCGACGCCCAGAGTCTCAGCAGCAGACTTCATGGACAGGGAGATACGACGACGGTCGAGGTCGATCTCCATGACCTTGACCTGAACCTTGTCGCCCACGTGGGTGACCTGAGAAGGCTGATCGACGTGCTTGTTGGCCATCTCGGAGATGTGGACCAGGCCCTCGATGCCCTCGCCCAGGTCGACGAAAGCGCCGAACGGGACAAGCTTGGTCACAGTGCCCTCGACGATAGCGCCGACGGGGTACTTCTTGACCAGTGCGCGCCACGGATCCTCGGTGGTCTGCTTGAGACCCAGGGAGATGCGCTCGCGGTTGAGATCGACGTCGAGAACCTCGACCTCGACCTCCTGGCCGACCTTGACAACCTCGGAAGGATGGTTGACGTGGTTCCAGGAGAGCTCGGAGATGTGGATGAGGCCGTCGATACCGCCGAGGTCGACGAAGGCGCCGAAGTCGACGATGGAGGAAACGGTGCCCTGGAGACGCATGCCAGACTTGAGCTTGGACAGGATCTCGGAGCGCTCGGCCTTACGGGACTCCTCGAGCACGACGCGACGGGAGAGGACGACGTTGTTGCGGTTGCGGTCCATCTCGATGACGCGGGCCTCGATGCGGGTGCCCATGTAGGAGGTGAGGTCCTTGACACGACGGAGGTCGACGAGGGAGGCGGGCAGGAAGCCACGCAGGCCGATGTCGAGGATCAGGCCGCCCTTGACAACCTCGATAACCTCGCCCTCGACGTTCTCGCCGGAGTTGAACTTCTCCTCGATGCGGTTCCAAGCACGCTCGTACTCGGCACGCTTCTTGGACAGGACCAGACGACCGTCCTTGTCCTCCTTCTGGAGAACCAGGGCCTCGATGGGATCACCGAGTGCAACGATGTCTGCAGGGTTAGCGTCCTTGCGGATGGACAGCTCGCGGACCGGGATAACGCCCTCGGACTTGAATCCGATGTCAACGAGCACCTCGTCATGCTCGATCTTAACGACAGTGCCGTTAACGAGATCGCCCTCATCAAAGTCGGTAATCGTACCGTCGATGAGGTTGTTCATCTCCTCCTCGTTGACATCGTCAAGAGAGAAAATGGACGAGTTCTGAATCTCACTCAAAGGTGGACCCCTTTCGAACTACGGGGCCCCGATTGCTAGGACCTACAGAAGGGTGCGACAAGCACACAACGTTTAGGAACACTCGGGAGCCGACAGATACTAATGTGACGCTTATGCAATCACGTTCGTATAGGTTACGGGGAAATGGGTTCGATTTCAAGCGTGAACTGCGTTTTTTTACTCGTGTGGAGACTTTTTCGTAATCTTATGGACAGCCGTCTCCACAACTTGACGATAAGCAGTTTGCCCATACGCCTTTGAGGTAAAGTATCCGGAGCCAACGATTCTGGAACGATTTATCGAGAAAGGTGCCCGCGTGCTCAAAGCAGTCGTTTTCGATATGGACGAAACGCTTCTTAGCATCAACCTCAACGCATTCATCCTTCGCTATTTTAAGGATGTCTCGTCGATGCTCGCGGATATCGGTCGCCGCAGCCACGGTGGCACGATGGCACGCCTCGGCACCATCTTGGTCGACCTCAACGCCAATCGCCGAAGCGGCACGGATAATCGCACCAATCTGGAGTTCTACCAAGAAGAGGTTGAGCGCCGGTGCGGCATTTGCCTCTCGGACCCACTTATCTACGAGGCGTTTACCTACTACGACCGCGAAGTCCTGCCGTACAAGAACGACGATGTCATCAACGCCCACGCCATGCCCGGCGCACACGCCGCGCTTCAGGCCGTACAGGATGCAGGACTGCGTTGCGCGCTCTTTACCAATCCCAGCTTTCCGCAGGGGGCCATCGAGTGCCGCATGGGTTGGGGCGATCTGGCCGACGTCCCCTTTGAGCTCGTCACGCACATGGGAAACACCACCCGCTGCAAGCCCGATGCCACCTACTATCTAGAGCAGCTTCAGGTGATGGGGCTCGAGCCGCACGAGGTCCTCATGGTGGGCAACGATCCCAAACGCGACTTCCCCAGCCCCGCCTGCGGCATTCAGACTGCCTATGTGGGCCAAGGCAAGCCCAGCCGAGCCACCTGGCGCGGAACCATGGAAGACTTCGCCCGCGATTTCAACGCCGTAGTAGAAGCCTTCTACGAGCACCAAATAGCCGACGAACTGTCCTAACAGACTCGAGTCTTGCCGATCATGATGTTGAGGATCTCGACGTCGGTATCTTTCATGCCCACGCGGCCCACATAGCCCATGCTGGCAATCGTCTGCTCGACGGTATCCTGAATGAGGCCCTCGCCAGCGCGGAAACCGCGGCCCTGCATGGCCATATCGTGGCCCAGAATCGCAGCATCGACGGCGGCGGAAATCTTGGCGGCACAGCTTGCCTTGGCGCCATCGCACACGATGCCGCCAACGTTACCGAGCGTGTTCGAGACCGTCGCGCCGATCTGCTCGTGCGTGCCACCGCACAGCCAGGTAATGGCAGCACCGGCACCGCATGCGGCGCAAATGGCACCGCAAAACGCCGAGAGCGCACCAATATAGCTCTTGATATGCACGGCGATCAGATCGGACAGCATCACGGCACGAACCAGGCGTTCATGGTCGCAGCGCAGGTACTCGGCATACTCCATAACAGGCAGCGCGCAAGTAATGCCCTGATTGCCCGAGCCGCACACGATGGCGACCGGCAGCGCGCAGCCGTTCATGCGGGCGTCGGACCCAGCGGCTGCACGGGCACGGGCACGGCAGGCGACGTCATCGGCACGTGCGCCCAGCAGTGTGCGGCCCACCTCGACACCCCAAGCGTGCGCCAGGCCCTCGGCGCTAATCGCACCGTTCAGTTCGATCTGACGCTCAACGGCAACGCGGGCGTCCTCAATGTCACCGTCCTCGATAAAGTCGATGATGGACTCAATCGACATGGGCGTGTCAGCGCTATCTGCCGCACGCTCGGCCACGACGCGCTCGGCGCAGGCGGCACACTCCCCCGCCGACTTGCCGCATACCGGAATACCGTCGAGCGTATGGCACGTGACGTTGGTGTGGTGGTCGGTAATCTCGACGACCGCGGTATGGCCCCCGGCCGTGGCAGTCACCTTGATGTAGAGGTTGGGCACACCCTCGACAAGCGACACATCGCAGTAGCCGGCGTCAGCGAGGAGATCGGCCACGCGCGCACGGTCTTTATCGTCAACGCTCTCGAGCACCTCGAGCGCGCTCTTGGCGTCGCCGCCCACGGCACCCAGCACGGCCGCCGCCTCAATACCGTGCATGCCGCCCGAGTTGGGCACGGTCACGCTCTTGACGTTCTTGATGATATTGCCCGAACAGGCAACATCCATATGCTCGGGCTCGCAGCCAAGCGTCTGGCTCGCCAGCGCCGCTGCATAGGCAACGGCAATGGGCTCGGTGCAGCCGAGCGCGCAGACAAGCTCGCGGTTCAAGACATCGCAAAAAGCGGCATCGCGAATGGAATCGGTAGACATAGGTATCTCCTGCTTACATAACGGACTGGGCTCTCAATAATAGTTAACTCTATTTATTTGATAACAATGCATCAAAAACCGCAACCCAAGTTCCGGCGGACGGCGTTCAAGCGCAAACTGACGGCATTAATTCATGAGAAGTAAGTCTTGTTGCATGCTAAAGCGTTTGACCAAAAAACGCCCGAGCGTTTACACAAAAGTCGCGCTATCATGCAGTCGAACGCGGTAAAACCTTTAGCAATTCCGCCGCACGGACCAGAGAGGAACCACTCATGAAGATTGGTATCGGCAACGACCATGCCGCCGTCGAGCTCAAGAACATCATCTCCGAGCACCTAAAGGAGCGCGGCTGCGAGGTCGTGAACTTTGGCACCGACACCTCCGAGAGCTTTGACTACCCCATCGCCGGCTACAAGGTTGGTAAGGCCGTTGCCAACGGCGACGTCGACCTGGGCATCCTGATCTGCGGCACCGGCGTCGGTATCAGCCTGGCTGCCAACAAGGTCGAGGGCGTACGCGCCGTCGTGTGCTCCGAGCCCTTCAGCGCCAAGCTCTCCCGCATGCACAACAATACCAACGTGCTCGCCTTTGGTGCCCGTGTCGTGGGCTCCGAGCTTGCCAAGATGATCGTCGACGAGTGGCTCGACGCCGAGTTTGAGGGCGGCCGCCACGAGCGTCGCGTCAATCTCCTCAACGAGATCGACCAGACCCGCGGACTCAAGGTCGTCGACGAGGCCTAAACTACTCAGTACCACAAGCTAACAGCAGGGGCCCGCTCGGAACACATGTCCGAGCGGGCCCCTTTATAGATTTTGGAATAAAAAGGGCGCCGCGGATGGAATTCCGCGGCGCCAAAGCCACACGCTAACAGCTTTAAGGAGTCAAAGCTGGTTTAGCCAAAGAAGCGCTTGATCTCGATCTCGGCGTTCTCCAGGCAGTCGGAGCCGTGAATCACGTTGGCGTTGACATCGACAGCGAAGTCGCCGCGGATGGTGCCGGGGGCAGCATCAAGCGGGTTGGTAGCACCCATAAGGGTGCGCATCTTGGAAACAGCGGAGAGACCAGAAACGACCATCTTGACGACCGGACCGCTCGTCATAAAGTCGCAGAGACCGCCAAAGAAGGGCTTGTCGGCCAGATGGGCGTAGTGTTCCTCGACGGTAGCGCGCTCGAGCGTGGTCATCTCCATGCGCTCGATGACAAGGCCGCTGCGCTCAATGCGAGCAACAATCTCGCCGATCTTGCGATCGCGCACGGCGTCGGGCTTAATCATGATGAAGGTCTTCTCGATAGCCATAAGGTAGCCTTTCAAGTAGGTTCGCGCGTGCCCAAGTCCCATTCCGGCACCCGCCTGGACTGCATCGTAACAGAGTTTTAGCTGCAGTTAAACAAAAAGCTGTTTATTGAAACGCTGCAATTTATTGAAGCGTTCCATATGTGTCACTTCTGTTTCGAAGCCCGATTAGAGTACCATCCGGCCGCCCATCAACCGCACCGAACAGAGCAGGCGGTCGGTTGCCGCCCGCGAACGTATCCCCTTCACAACCTGCCCAAAGGTCCTACAGAAGTTCTCGACAAGCCCCTCCCCCATAGCAACAAAATACGGGCGCCTACATCAGCAGGCGCCCGTAAAGCGAAAACGATTTATCAATAAATGGACAATACGTCTTCAGCCAAACCTCTACTTTGCCCCGTGACCCATCTCGACGACCTTGGTTAGCGATCCAAACACGCCTTCGTCGGCCACGAACTGTGCCTCGGCACGCTGCAGCTGCACGGCAACGGCGGCAGGAGCGGTGCCGCCCTCGGTCGTGCGCGCGGCGACAATCGACGGGATGTCGAGCGCCTCGGTAATGTCGCGCTCAAAGAGCGGGCTTGCCTCCTGGAACACCTCAAACGGCAGGTCCTCAAGATTGCAGCCGCGCTTCTCGCACATCAGGACCAGATAGCCCACCACGGCATGTGCCTCGCGGAACGGCAGGCCACGCTTGGCCAGGTAATCGGCAACATCGGTAGCGGCAAGGTGCCCCACGCCGCACTCGCGCGCCATGGCATCCTCGTTGACGGTCCAAGTCGAAATCATACCGGCCATAACGGACAGGCACTGCATGAGCGTGTGAGCGGTATCGAGCGCGCCCTCCTTGTCCTCCTGCAAGTCCTTGTTATAAGCAAGCGGCAGGCCCTTCATGGTCACGAGCAGCTGCACCAGGTTGCCATAGACTCGGCCACTCTTGCCGCGGATAAGCTCGGCAAAGTCGGGGTTCTTCTTCTGCGGCATGATGGACGAGCCGGTGGAGTAGGAGTCGGAAAGCGTGATAAAGCCAAATTCGGAGCTCGACCACAGCACGATCTCCTCGGAAAGACGCGACAGGTGCATCGCCATGACAGAGCCGGCGTAATGCAGATCGAGCAGGAAATCACGGTCGGAAACCGCATCGAGCGAGTTGGGAATCACGCCCGCAAAACCAAGTTCGGCAGCCGTCATCTGGCGATCGAGCGGATAGCTCGTACCGGCAAGCGCGGCAGCACCCAGCGGGCAGTTGTCGGCGGCATCAAAGGCGGCCTTCAGGCGCGTAAAGTCGCGCGCGAACATCCAGGAATACGCCAGCAGATGATGCGACAGCAGCACGGGCTGAGCGTGCTGCATGTGCGTGTAGCCCGGCAGAATCACCTTGTCGTACTTCTTGGCCGCATCCACCAGCACGTGGCGCAGCTCAAGATTGGCCTCCATGAGCTCCTTGGCCAGCGCCTTGACGCCCAGGCGCGTGTCGGTCGCCACCTGGTCGTTGCGCGAACGCCCAGTATGCAAGCGCTTGCCAGCCTCGCCGATACGACGCGTCAGCTCGCTTTCGATGGACATATGAATGTCTTCGTCGTTGATGTCGAAGGTAAAGTTGCCGGCATCGATATCCTGTTCGATTCCGGTCAGACCCTTGGCAATCGTCTGCTCGTCCTCGGCACTGATGATGCCCTGGGCCGCCAGCATTTTGGCATGCGCCTTAGAGCCGGCGATATCCTGTTTATAGAGATGTTTGTCGACCGGCAGCGACGCGCCAAACTCCTGCGTGACCTCGGCCACGCCTGCCTCAAAACGACCGCCCCAAAGAGCCATGGAACCGTCCCCTTTCTCCAAATACCAAAACAAGCGCCCAAAGCAATGCGCCATATCGCTAAAGCGATTTTTCAACCGCTAGTTTTACACATTCCCCACCGTGTGCGGAGCCATGTAGCTAATTTGCAAAGAAGTGACGCGCCATGCACTTGGCGCCCAACGTCTCCCTCCGGATGTTGCCCTGCGAACCATCGATCCAGGCCTTCAGGCTCATAGGAACGTCCTCGACCTTTGCAGCATCGAACTCGGGCGCGAGGGCAAGTAAAGCATGCGCGAAAGCATTGAACATAATGGATACTCCTCATATATATAGGCGCAGAGCCGCCAAATTGATAGAAGGAGCCCCGCCGGACAACCCCGGCGGGGCTCGGACTCAGCCGCAGTCGCGGCATCATATATGCGGGCGGAACGTAGGGGCCACCGATGTTAAGAAGTGTCAGCAAGCATAACGAAAGGTAGGGACCCCATGCGCCCGTTATGTATCACGCGGATGGGCCGCGCGGATACCAAGGGAAGGAAGACTTAAGCCTGAGCGGCAGCAGAGCTGGGACCCTGGACCTTGGCCCACGTCTTGAGCGACAGCGTATCGATCTCGATAAAGCCGGCGCTGGCCTTCTCGTCAAACGTGGTGTCGCGGTCGTAGGTAGCCAGACCGTAGTCGTAGAGGCTGAAGGGGCTCTTGCGGCCGACGACATGGCAGTTGCCCTTAAAGAACTTCAGACGGACGGTGCCGGTCACGAACTTCTGGGTATCGGCCATAAAGGCGTCGAGCGCGTTCTTGAGCGGGCTGTACCACTGGCCGTTATACACGGCGGTGGCCCAATCCTGCTCGAGCTTAATCTTAGTCTTGAGCAGGTCGCCCTCGACGCAAATGTCCTCGAGCGCCTTGTGGGCGGTAATAAGCGTCAGGGCGCCGGGAACCTCGTAGCACTCGCGGCTCTTGAGGCCCACCAGACGATCCTCGACCAGATCGAGACGGCCAAAGCCGTTGTCGCCGGAGATCTTGTTGAGGGCGATGACGATCTCGGAGAGCTTCATCTTCTTGCCGTCGACGGCAACGGGCTTGCCGGCCTCAAACTCAATCTCAGTGTAGGTCGGGGTGTCCGGCGTGTCCTCGGGGTTCTTGGTCATAACCCAAGCGTCGTCGAGCGGCTCGTTCCAGGGATCCTCCAGGTGACCGCACTCAATGGCACGACCCCACAGGTTGTCGTCAATGGAGTAGGGGTTGTCGTTGGCACCCTCGGGAACCGGCACGTTATGAGCGTGGGCATAGGCGACCTCGTCGGGACGGCACTTCAGGTCCCACTCGCGAACCGGGGCGATAACCTTGAGCTCGGGGTCGAGGGCCTTGACGGCAGCCTCAAAACGGACCTGGTCGTTACCCTTGCCGGTGCAGCCGTGGGCGACGTAGGTCGCGCCAAACTCATGAGCGACCTCGACAAGCTTCTTGGCGAGCAGCGGACGAGACAAAGCGGAGAGCAGCGGGTACTTGTTCTCATACATAGAGTTGGCGGCGATGGCCTTGGTCAGGAACTCATCGGAGAACTCGTCGCGCAGGTCGAGTACCTGGCAATCAAGAACGCCCAGGTCAAGCGCCTTCTGCTTCTTGGCATCCAGGCCGGTCTCCTCCTGGCCCACGTTGCCGCAGACGCAAACGACATCGAGATTCTTCTCGTCCTGGAGCCACTTGACACATACGGATGTATCAAGACCGCCGGAATATGCGAGAACGACTTTTTCCTTGCTCATGGCTGTTTCCTTTCGCCCTTGGTAGCTAGTTAGAACATCGGTCAGTTGCAAGTCATTTCGAGGTCAAAAACCGTGCAATATCAGGTTAAATAGCAAAAAGGCGCACAACATGCCCTAGAAACATGCGTCTATGTCGTGCTAAAACCCAACGACCTCAAAATGACTCTGTTGGGGCATTTCACCCCATGCGGACAAAGACGATTGTTATCGTCGTCGGGAAATTGCGCGCTGGCGTCGGATGGCATTGTCTGCAGTAGTGATGATCTTAACGAACTGCATCTGCCTCTCCTTTCACCTATCGCCGGGCGCAATTCTAATATCGTAAACGGTACCTTTTCCTCGGTAAGCGGTTATTTTTCCGTCTCCGTTTTCGATGTTCGCTATATTACGATAAAGTGCACGCTGCGCAAGCGACAAATTCAAATTTCTGAAAAGTTTTTTCATTACTTTGTGAATGGTGATGCAAACGCGCACCAATCCTGCGAAAATACGACCGACTACGAGTTGATGGTTATAACGTCTGAAACAATCTCGAAACGAAAGGCGCATTTTTATGCAAACTTACGAATCGGACGCCAACATCGGCAACATTAAGATTCTCGCCGTCGATATGGACAAGACGCTGCTGACCGACGAGCGTGTGCTGCCCCAGGGTCTTGATGAGCGCCTGGACAAGCTCGCCGACGCCGGCATCGTATTCTGCCCCGCCAGCGGACGTCCCGCCCCCAAGCTCGAGGAGATGTTCGAGGGCATCAAGAACCGCCTCGCCTTTTGTCCCGACAACGGAGCGTGCGTGATCTATCGCGGCAGCTATATCTATAAGAGCAATATTGACGTGGAGCTGTATCAGCAGGTCCTGAGCCGCGCCTCGGAGGATCCGCGCGCTGTCCCCGTCCTGTGCTGCTTCGACGAGTTCTACGTACTTGCCCGCGACCATCAATACCACGACGAGATCAGCGTCTACTACAACACGATTAACTACGTCGATAGCTTTGAGGGCCTTGATATCGAGTCCAACAAGATTTCGATCTTCTTCCCCGCCTATGATGCCGAGCCCGCATTCCGCGAGACCTATAACCCCGAGTTCTCGGACAAGCTCTACGTCACCAACGCCGGGCGCGAGTGGATCGACTTTATGAACCTGGGCGCCGACAAGGGCGCCGGCGTCGCGCACCTGTGCGAGCACCTGGGCATCGATATTGCCGATGCCGCCGCCGTGGGCGATACCTACAACGACATCCCCATGCTCGAGCGCGTCGGCCACAGCTTTATCGTGGACAATGCCGAGGAGCACATGAACGCGCACGCCAAGTGGCGCATTCCGAGCAACAACGACGGGGGCGTACTGACGCTCATCGACGCCATCTTGGCGACTCGGTAGCCGTCCCATCGGGCCTGGCCGGGCGGCACGGGTTAACTTTTCGCTCGGTCAGGTCCTGCGCAAGACGAAAGCCACATTAAGTGGCTTTCTTTGCGTGCGGAATCTACGAAAAGTTAACCCGTGCCGCCCGGCCAGGCCCTAGGTTTACTTACCTGCCGCCAAGATGGCGTCTTGGTGTCTAGATACTTGGCTGATTTTTTTGGAATGAAGGGGGCTCCTTGTTGGCAAGGAGCCCCCTTCTGGTTTTGGCTGCTTTGGAGTTGTGGGCGTATCCCTATTTGGCGTCGGCCCAGGTTATGCCGGTGCTGGCTTCGGCGATCAACGGTACGCGGAGGTCTACTACGTGCTCCATGACGTCGCGGACCATGGCGGTCAGGCGCTCGACTTCGTCGACGGGGCACTCAAAGTCCAGTTCGTCGTGTACCTGCAGGATCATGTGGGCGGCAAAGCCCTCTTCTTCCAGGCGGCGGCTTACGCGGGCCATGGCGATCTTGATGATGTCGGCCGCGGTGCCCTGCATGGGGTGGTTCATGGCCGTGCGCTCACCAAAGCCACGGAGCTGTGGGTTTTTGGCCTTGAGCTCCGGAATATGGCGCCTGCGGCCATACATGGTCTCGGCGTAGCCCGTCTGCTTGGCGCGCGCCACCACATTGTCGAGGAACGTTCGCACGCCCGGGTAGGCCTCGTAGTAGCGATCGATCATATCGCGCGCCTCGGCCATCGAGATATGCAGCGACTGCGACAGACCGTAGGCCTGCTGGCCGTACACGATGCCAAAGTTCACGGCCTTGGCGCGGCTGCGCAAATCGGGCGTTACCTCGGACACGGGAACGCCAAACACGCGCGCGGCCGTCTCGGCATGGAAGTCCTCACCCTCGTTAAAGGCACGTACCAGATGTTCATCGCCCGAGAGATGCGCGAGCAGGCGCAGCTCGATCTGCGAGTAGTCCACCGCCAAAAAGACACTGCCCTCGCCCGCCGAGAACGCCGTCTTGACGGTACGCCCCAGCTCCGAGCGCGTCGGAATGTTCTGCAGGTTCGGGTCGCTCGAGGACAGACGCCCCGTCGCGGTGATGGTCTGGTTGTACGTGGTGTGCACTCGACCGTCACCACGGCGCAACGGACCTAGCGTGTCCAGATAGGTCGACTTAATCTTGGACTTCTCACGCCAGTCCAAAATCAGGCGCACGATCTCGTGGTCGCGGGCAAGGTCGCTCAACACCTTGGCGTTGGTCGAATAATAGCCGCGCTTAGTCTTTTTGAGGCCCTTGGTCGGAAGCCCCATAACGTCAAACAGCACGTGCGACAGCTGCATGGGACTGCCAATATTGAAGGTCTCGTCACCCGCCAGGTCGCGAATGCTGCGCTCAACCTCGGCAATCTGGGTCGCCAGACCCTCGGACAGACTATGTAGGCGCTCGGGGTCCACGAGCATGCCCGCGCGCTCCATCTTGGCAAGCACCGGAACGAGCGGCATCTCGATGCCATCGAACACGTTGGCGGCATTCTCGCGGGCCATGCGGTCACGCAACGGCGCCACGAGCGCCAGCGTCAAGGCCGCCGTGCGAGCGGCGGGTGCAGGAGCGTCCTCGCCGGCACCCTCTGCACCGCGCGCCGCAGGCAGCGCCACCTGCAGATAGGTATCGGCCAGATACGCCTCGTCAAACTCAGAGCGGTCAGAATCCAACAGGTAGGCGGCGACCACGGTGTCGAAGATGCGCGTGGAGTCGACTGCCAGCGGATCCATGAGCTCGGGCTCAGAAGAATCGATGGGCGAAAGCTCGTGCAACAGCGCCTTCATATCTGGGCTCGCCACACGGCCCTCCATAAACAGACGCGCGAGCACGCCGGCAATCACGCCGTGAACGAAGTTGAAGCTCTCAACCTCAGCCGCCGCACCGCTGTCGCCCTCCTCGAGCGCGAACAGGCCCTTGGACGTCGCCAACCACAGTGTGCGCGTCAGTCCAAAGAGCGCACCCTCTTCCTTGTCGTCGTCCACCACGGCGGCGACCCACTCACCGGCACCAATCGCGCGGGAAATCTCAGCCGCAACGGCACCAAGCGCGTCAGCATCGCCCGCGGCTGCGCGAACCATCGCAGGCGTCTCAAACACACTGGAGGCAGCAGCAGCCCCGCCCTCGCCACCGATCAGCGCCAAGAAACGGTTCTGCATGGCGGTGATACCAAGCGTGCCCAGCGCCGCGGAAACCTCATCGGCAGAATACGCCGGGAAGGACGTCGCCTCAAAATCGAGCTCAACGGGCGCATCGGTGCGGATGGTCGCGACCTTGCGGCTCAGCAGGGCATCGTCGATGTGCGCGCGCAGGTTTTCGCCCATCTTGCCCTTGACCTCGTCGGCATGTGCGATGACCTCGTCCAGGCTACCGTACTGCGCAATGAGCGCGCTCGCCTTTTTGGGGCCGATGCCCGGCACGCCGGGGATGTTATCGGACGTGTCGCCCTTCAGACCATAAAAGTCGGGCACGAGCGCCGGCGTAATGCCGTGATACAAGTCATCCACGCTCTCGGGCGTCATGATCGCCACGTCGGACAGGCCCTTGCGGGTCGAGACCACGTTGACGTGCTCGGTCACGAGCTGATACATATCGCGATCACCGGTCACCAGCAGCATGTCGCAGCCGGCCTGCTCGCCCAGGCGCGCCATAGTGCCCAGGATGTCATCGCCTTCCCAGCCCTCGGACTGCAAGATCGGCACGTTGAGCGCGACGAGCAGCTCCTTAATCATGGGAAACTGCGCGTGCAGATCGGGGTCCATGGGCGGGCGCTGAGCCTTGTACTGCGGCAGCATCTCCATGCGCACGCGCGGCTTGCCCTTGTCAAACGCCACGACCACACCGTCGGGGTTAAAGGCATCGATCATCTTAAGGAACATGTTCAAGAAGCCGAAGATCGCGTTGGTGGGACGACCGTCCGGCGCGTTCATAGTCGGCGGCACGGCGTGGAAGGCGCGGTGCATGAGCGAGTTGCCGTCGATAACGGCAAAGGTGCGGCGCTTGTCAGACATATTGAATACCTCGCTTTGGGCTGGGCACGGTTTGCTCACTCCAGTTTACACGCTCCCCGCCCCACGGCCACTGCACATCAGTCTTCCCCGCCGCCGCGAGCCCGCGCGTGATACGATGGCTCACGGTACATCAACCAGCACGATCGATCCGAAAGGAGCCTGCGTCATGGAGCGTCCCTGCGCATGGAAAAAGTACACGCCACAGCAGATCGAGGAGCTCGAGGAGCTTTGCCGCGGCTATAAGCAGTTTTTGAGCGAGAACAAGACCGAGCGCCTGTGCGTCAAGACCGGTATCAAGATGGCCGAGGAGGCGGGCTACGTCAATCTGGAGACCGTGATCGCCGAGGGCCGCGCGCTCAAGGCCGGCGACAAGGTGTACGCCGCCAATCACGGCAAGGACCTCATGCTCGTCAACCTGGGCGCCGCCCCGCTCGAGCAGGGCTTTAACATCCTGGGCGCCCACGTGGACTCGCCGCGCCTGGACCTTAAGCAGAACCCCGCCTTCGAGGCCGGCGACATGGCCTACCTCGACACGCACTACTATGGCGGCGTCAAGAGCTACCACTGGGTCGCTTCCCCGCTTGCACTCGTGGGCGTCATCTGCAAAAAGGACGGCACCACCGTCGACATCAACATCGGCGACAAGGCAGACGACCCGGTCTTTACCATCTCCGACCTGCTGATCCACCTCTCGAGCGAGCAGATGGCCAAGCCCGCCAAGGACGCCGTCGACGCCGAAATCCTCGACGTAATCGTGGGCGGCCGTCCCGTCAAGTTTGATGAGGACGACAAGGACGCCCCCAAGGAGCCCGTCAAGCAGATGTTCCTGGACATCCTCAAGGAGCAGTACGACGTCGAGGAGGAGGACTTCCTCTCTGCCGAGATCGAGGTCGTGCCCGCCGGCCCGGCCCGCGACATGGGCCTCGACCGCTCCATGATTCTGGGCTATGGCCACGACGATCGTGTCTGCGCCTATCCGTCCATGCTCGCCCAGATCAACGTCGCCAACGTGGAGCGCACGAGCATCACACTCATCGTCGACAAGGAGGAGATCGGTTCCGTGGGTGCCACCGGCATGACGAGCCGCTTCTTCGAGAACACCGTCGCCGAGATCATGACGCTCGCCGGCGAGGATAGCCCGCTGGCCCTGCGCCGCGCACTCGCCCACAGCCGTATGCTCTCCTCTGACGTGTCCGCCGGCTTCGACCCGGGCTACGCCGGCAAGTTCGAAACCAAGAACGCAGCCTTTATGGGTCGTGGCCTGTGCTTTAACAAGTACACGGGCAGCCGCGGTAAGGGCGGTTCCAACGACGCCGATGCCGAGTATGTGGCCCTCATCCGCGACATCATGGACGAGGCGGGCGTGGACTTCCAGACCTGCGAGCTCGGCCGCGTCAATGCAGGCGGCGGCGGCACCATCGCCTACATCATGGCCAAGTACGGCATGAACGTCATCGACTCCGGCGTTGCCGTCCTGTCCATGCATGCCCTGTGGGAGGTCGCCAACAAGGCCGATATCTACGAGGCCTACCGCGGCTACAAGGCCTTCATCGAGCGCGCCTAACCAACCCTTCATCAGTTGCGGTGAAATACGGACTAAACTGGCCCATACACGGCCAAAACAGACCGTATTCCACCGCAACTTCTTTTTTGGCAGAGGAGAGTCTATGCTGCAGGTCATCATTTCGCCCGCCAAGCAAATGCGCGCGGCCCAAGATGCTTTTGAAGTCCTGGGCATTACACCCTTTGCGCGCGAGACAGCTCGCCTCCACCGCGCACTGCTAGATATCGAGCGGAATGAAGGCAGCGGCGGCCTGCAGGCGCTATGGAACGTGAGCGACAGGCTGCTTACAACGTGCCTGGATACGCTTCACGAATTTATGCCCGTCCTGAGCGATGCCAGCCTCGCCGATCCCGATATCGCGCGTCGAATCTCCTCTGCCGTCATGTCCTATCACGGCATTCAATACCAAAGCATGGCGCCCGAGGTCATGGATGCCGCACAGCTCGACTGGCTGCAAAACCATCTCTGGATCCTCTCGGGCCTTTACGGATGCGTGCGCCCCTTTCATGCCGTTGAACCGTATCGGCTGGAGATGGGCGCGAAGCTTGCCGTCGACAATGCCCGAGACCTCTACGCGTTTTGGGGCGACAAGCTCGCACGGGCCATCGCTCCGGCAGGCTCCAACGCTACAATCGTCAATCTCGCCAGCGCGGAATACGCCAAAGCCGTTCTACCCCGCCTCACCACCGAAGCCACGGTCGTCACATGCCTCTTTGGCGAAGGCATCCGCAACGGCAAGCCCATCCAGCGCTCGACCGCCAGCAAAAAGGCGCGCGGCTCCATGGTGCGCTGGATGGCAGAAAACAAGCTCGAGGATGCAAGCGAACTTACCGCGTTCGACGTTGGTTATCGACACTTTCCCGAGCTTTCAAATAAAAAAACTTTGGTCTTCCTGAACGAACAGGCCTTGTAGGACCGCTGCTACTTTTGAATGTGCTGCCTAGGCACGGCGTCTATTCCGCCAAGCCGTCGGCTTTGGCAATTTCATTTGTCGAGCCGTCCTGATAGGTAATCTTGACATGCTCCACCTCGGACACCTTGACGCCCGACGGGGGCTCCAGGCGCCATTCCGTCAGCGCGATATCCATCGTCGTGGGCACATCCCCTTTATCTTTGAGCTCGACTGACAGCGTCTTAAGCGACGCATCGAAGGTCACGCGCTCGATCTCTTCACCAGGAATGGAACCACCGCTTAGCTGCAGCTGGACAAATCCATCGCACGGATACCAATAGTCGCCGGGAGCTGCCACCGTGTTACCGCCAGCGACCTTCACCGTCATGATCGGTAGGCTATCATCAGCCTCGAACTCCCAGGCAGCGCCGCCGCGACCGCCAAACGTCCAGATACAAAAGGCAATCACCAGCACGGCAAGCACCGCAAAACCAATCGCGACAAGGCCATGGTGCGCGCGGCTTTCCTCGGCCGATACATCCCATTGCGTCTCTCGATATAGATGCTTGTCTTCCATGTTCGCCTCCCCACAGGCACGCTCGTTGGCCCAATCGTACCCATTCAGGCTATACTTGAGCCCATGACATAATGGGGAGCTTGTAGGACAAGACGGCAGGCTGAGACTGGGCGCGCCCGCCCTGACCCGCAAACCTGATATGGGTAATGCCAACGAAGGGAGCCGTGCCAATGAGCACACAGACCGAGCCCAAGCTCGTCACGCAAATCGACTTCGCCCGCGCCGGGCAGATCACGCCGCAGATGAAGGAAGTCGCCGAGCGCGAGCATCGCGACCCCGAGTACATCCGCGAGCGTGTGGCCGACGGACGCATCGCCATTCCCGCCAACATCGTGCACATCAAAAAGGGCATGCGCGCCTTTGGTGTCGGTGAGGGCCTGTCCACCAAGGTCAACGTAAACCTGGGCATCTCGGGCGACAAAGCCGATGCCGCCGAGGAATGGAAGAAGGTCAAGATTGCCGAGGACTTTGGCGCCGACGCCATCATGGACCTCTCCAACTCGGGCAAGACGCGCCAGTTCCGCCAGCAGCTCATCGACGAGACGCCGCTCATGGTGGGCACCGTTCCCATGTACGACGCCATCGGCTACATGGAAAAGCCGCTGGTCAAGCTTACCAAGGACGACCTGTTCGAAGTCGTGCGCGCGCACGCCGAGGACGGCGTGGACTTTATGACCATCCACTGCGGCATCAACAAGTCGGTCACCAAGACCTTTAAGGAGACCGGCCGCCTGATGAACATCGTGAGCCGCGGCGGCTCGCTGCTGTTTGGCTGGATGGAGGTCACCGGTAACGAGAACCCGTTCTATGAGTTCTACGACGAGTTGCTCGAGATTTGCCACGAGTACGACGTGACGATCTCGCTCGGCGACTCCTGCCGCCCGGGCTGCCTCTACGACTCCAACGATGCCACCGAGACCGCCGAGATGATTGAGCTGGGCAAGCTGTGCAAGCGCGCCTGGGCCGCCGGCGTCCAGGTTATGGTCGAGGGTCCGGGCCACATGGCGCTCGACGAGATCGCCGCCAATATGAAGCTGCAGAAGCGCCTGTGCCACAACGCCCCGTTCTATGTGCTCGGGCCGTTGGTGACTGATATCGGCGTGGGTTACGACCACATCACCGCAGCCATCGGCGGCGCCATCTCCGCGAGCTCCGGCGCCGACTTTCTGTGCTACGTGACGCCGGCCGAGCACCTGTGCCTGCCCGACGCCCAAGACGTGCTCGACGGCCTCATGGCCACTAAGATTGCCGCGCACGCCGCCGATATCGCAAAGAAGGTGCCGCACGCCCGAGACATGGACGACAAGATGGGCCAGGCGCGCCGCAAGCTCGACTGGGATGCCATGTGGAAGTGTGCGCTCGACCCGATTACGGGCAAGAAGCGCTACGAGGAATCCCCCGCCGCCACCGAGGGCACCTGCACCATGTGCGGCAAGATGTGCGCCGTCCGCACCGTCAACAAGGTGTTCGAGGGCACGACGATCGATCTTGGCATGGAGGATTAGCCTTTACGAGGCAATCCAGCATGCCTGCTGCAACGCCCGTCTATTGTTGACTTGTGAACAATTGCTTACATTTGCGTAAAGATTGCATCGCCCGCCCGGGTTCGGAATACAGCCGACCCGGGCATCTTTATAATGCGGGGTAAAAGACCCATTTGAATCCGACCGGACAAGGGAGCGAACATGGATCGCAGTAAAGTACCCGCCGTTCTATCCATCGCAGGATCCGATTCCAGCGGTGGCGCCGGCATTCAGGCAGACATTAAGACCATCACGGCGCACCGTCTGTATGCCGAGACGGCCATCACCGCCATCACAGCGCAAAACACACTGGGCGTCACCGCCGTGCAGGATATCTCGCCAGATATCGTCGCTGCGCAAATTGACGCCGTTTTTGACGATATCCGCCCGAGCGCCGTCAAGATCGGCATGGTTTCGTCCACCGAGATTATCGAAGTTATCGCCGACCGCCTGAGCGCATGGAACGCAACCAACGTGGTCGTCGACCCCGTTATGGTCGCCACCTCGGGCGCTCGTCTGATCGCAGAGGACGCCGCCGAAGCGCTTACGCGTCGCCTGTTCCCGCTGGCGACCGTCATCACGCCCAACATTCCCGAGGCCATGGCGCTGCTCGACTACGAAGTCGATTCCGAGCGCACGCAACAAAACGCCGCCATGCTCCTCACTCGCCGCTTTGGCTGTGCATCCCTCGTTAAGGGCGGGCATTTTGTCAACGAGGCCAACGATGTGCTAGCAGAGCCCGCGCCGCTCGATGACGAGGGTAACCACCTGGGCGATCCGCTCACCACGTGGTTCCGCCACAAGCGCATCGAGACCGACAACACACATGGCACCGGCTGTACGCTTTCGTCCGCCATCGCCTGCGCGCTGGCCCAGGGCATGGAACTTGCCGACGCCGTCAACGCCGGCAAGGCCTACCTAACCGGCGCTCTCGCCGCCGGCTTTGACATGGGCAAAGGCTCCGGCCCCGTCAACCACATGTGGCAGTACTAAGCCCCGTCCCAAAACCACCGCAAAGGGGACAGGCACCTTTGCGGTGGTTTGGGGTCGCGCTACTCACCGAGCATGTCCTGGAGCTTGGCTGCCACGGCGTGCCCCAGGCTCTCGTGGCTTTCGGGCATCATATGCAGATAGTCGATATCGCCCGGCTCGGCAAAATCGGCGGCATTCAAAAAGTCGCAGCCAAACTGCTCGGCCACGTGCGCATAGTACTCGCCAAAATGTTCAGATGCCTCAACGGAATGCTCGTCAAAGTCGGTCATATACACATCGGCGATCTGCGGCTTGATCTTGATAGGAGCCATCAGCAGAATGTGCGGACAAGGCGCAGCGTCGGTCCACGGAAACGCGCGGACGGCGCGAATCAGTGCCATGGCGCCACGGGCGATATCGGAAGCTGTCACGTTAAAGACCGTCTTGCAGTCGTTGGTGCCCAGCATGATCACAATGGCATCCAGCGGCTTATGGGCCTCGAGCAGCATCGGAAGCGCGCGAATACCGTTGAGGTTAGTGTCCAGATGGCACATATCGTCGCGCACCGTCGTGCGGCCGTTGAGCCCCTCCTCAATCACATGCCAGCCATCGCCCAGGTCACGCTGCGCCACGCCGCACCAGCGCACATCCTGCGCATAGCGCACCGCGGTGCCATCGCGCATACCAGCCGGATCATAGCCATAGGTGTTGCTGTCACCAAAGCACAGAACGTTTTTCATCGTAAGCCCTTCCTTTAGTAAAAAGCCGACGGGAGCAGCCCTCCCGCCGGCTCGACCTATCTGTCGGCACGTACCGATTACAGGTACTTGCGCCAATCGTCATCGTCCTCGTCGTCCTCGGCAGCGGCCTGAGCCTGCTCGGCGGCACGGGCGGCCGCAGCGCGTGCGGCAACCTGGGCATAGGACTCCTCGTTGCGCTCGGGGAAGTTTGCCAGCACGTGCTCGAACTTGGCAAAATCCTCATCCCAGCGCGTAGAAGGCACGGCAAAGAACACCTGCTTGACCTTAAAGTCGCCCGATGCGAGCTCCTCGCGGAAGAGCTCTGCCACGGCCTCGGCGTCAAAGCCGTTATTGTCGCAGCCCCAAGCACCCAGCACGAGCTTCTCGCGACCCAGCTCATCGCAGATGGCAAGGACAAAGCGGATGCGGTCGCGCAGGGCATCCAACAGGGCGTCGTCGCTCACGCGGTACTCCTGGCGGGCACGCCTGACGTTGGGCGCGGCGGCAACGATTACATCGGCGTATGCGTGCACGTGGTTGCGGTCGAAGCGCACGGCGGGCACCACCAGCGCACGATTGCGGTACAGCTCGCAGTTGATGTTGCGGCGACGGTTCTCGCCGTACCACTTGCGCTGCTTGTCGAGCACGTTGTACAGGTACGAATCGGCGCAGAGCGTCGCCTCCTGGCCCAGGTAGCCCTGGATATAGCCGCCGCCCGGATTGGTAAACGAGGCAAAGGCAAGCACGGCCATATCGCAGAACTGCGCATAGCCGCGGCCGTTATCGAGGATTGCCTGCGTGGCGGAGGCATCAAGCACAGTGACCTCGGGCAGGACCGGAGCAGCCTCCTCCGCGGGCGCGGACTCAGCCTCGTCGGCCGACTCGGTGGACTCGGGTGCCGCCTCGGGCTCGACCGCAGTCTCCACCTCGGCAGTCTCCACCTCAGCGGCCTCAGCAGCCTCGACGTCCTCGGCAACCGGCTCCTCGGCAGCCGCAGCCGCCTGGGCCTTGGCCTTCATCGCCGCGACAAAACCGGCAGGCATACCATCGAACTCGCGCACGCCGGCAAGCGAACGCTCGATGTCCTTGGCGCAGGCCTCGGACACAGCCGCCACATGGCGCTCGGCGGCCTTGGCACGCGCCTCGCGCTTGGGATTGGGCTGACCCGCTCGGTTAGACCTGCGGTTACGGTTCCTGTTGTCGACATCTGCCATACGTGGCCACCTTTCCTGTCGCTGCCGCTATCGGCTTTTTCCCATCCATGATACCCCGCCACGCACAAAAAAGACGGCCCCGAAGGACCGCCTTTCGTATCGTTTTACCGTGTCCGGCAGGAAGCGTCGCAATGCCGCGCTAGTCGCGACGACCGAGAATGTTCAGGATGCGCAGGAACACGTTGATAATGTCCACGAACAGGCTGGACGCCATGAGCACCGCATTGGGCAGCGTGGGCGGCACCGTCGTGGCAACATAGGTGTCGTAGCCAATAAACCCGGCGAACACCACGATCACGATCAGATCGGTGATGGACTGCGAGACGCCCATGAACATCAGCACGATCTCGACCAGAATCGTGGCGAGCAGAATGCCAAAGCCGATGCCATATACGCGCTGGAAAAACTTGGGGAACGTCACGCCCAAGGCACCAAAGACAAAGGTGATGGCGGCCGTGGCGATAAAGGCAGTGTTGATAGTGGGCAGGTCATAGTTGGCAAGGCCAAACGACGCGGTCAGGCCAAAGGTGCTCGCAAAGATCACGTAACCCACGAGCGACAGGCCCACGGACTGCTTGCCCGCAGCAGCCGACATCATGACGATACCGACAATAGTCAGGATAAACGAGCCAAAGACCAGCGGCAAAGCGGCGCCGCTCATCATCATGCGGGCAAACGCCATGGTGCTCGTAAAGTAAGCACCGGCGCCCATGGCGCAAAAGCCCAAGAAGATGAGAGCAGACATGGCGAGATTGTACGCGCGCGGCGACATCTCCTTGGCGCGACTTGCGCCGGTCTCGATGGGGCCGTTCTGATAGCCCTGGATATCGTTCATACTTCGTCCTTTCAAAAAGCGCACGACAGCGCCGTAGGTGACAAGATTCCTGCCATTGTACCCGAATGCCGCACGTCCTTACCTACGGCGCTCGCCCTCAAGCGTACGATCAAAGGCCCAGACCCACCAACGCATCACGTGCGCCTGCGAGCCGTCCGCCCGCTCGCGCGTCTGGTCCTCCAGATACAACTCGGTCGCGTGCCCACCAAAACGCACCTTATATGTTGCCGTACGGATGCCGTGGACCATCAGGCCAAACCCAGTGGTCGAGATAATTTCGTCGATCGTAAAACAACGGCCGTCGACCCAGCAGACGGTGACCGGCACGACCTGTCCGCCCGCGAGGATGCGAGCCACGACGTCCACATACTGCTTGTGCACGCGCCGAGTTTTGCCGTCTGTCTGTCGATATTCCATGCCCCCTATTATCGAACGCATGTTTGCATGTTGTAAAGCGAACAGACTGTGGTTTTGGAGTGTCGTAGCAATCGCACGTGTCCGCATGGCGTGTTAGCAAAAAGAACACCCGCGGTCAACAGGGCTAATATTCAATTTTAGTGCCAAAAAGTTCACTTCTCCCATCAGAACTCGATAAAGAAACCCGCAGGAGGTGATACGATTTATCATGTTTTTGTAACGTGCCTGCAAACTTCGAGAAAGCCCATATATGGACGTAACGTTCTCAACCTTCCTCGGCCAAATTGTGTCGAACCCAGTCCTTGCCGTCACCGTGATCCTCGCGTTGGGCGCCATCTTCGTCAATGGATGGACCGACGCGCCCAACGCCATCGCGACCTGCGTCACTACGCGTTGCATGCCCGCCCGCGCCGCCATTCTCATGAGCGCCGCATTCAACTTCCTCGGCGTGCTCATCATGACGCACTTTAACGCGAGCGTCGCCAACACCATCTCACATATCGTCGACTTTGGCGGAAACAGCACCATGGCGCTCGCCTGCCTGTGCGCGGCGCTGTTCTCCATCGTCGTCTACGGCGCCACGGCGTCGCGTTTTGGCATCCCCACCTCGCAAAGCCACAGCCTTATCGCCGGCCTGACCGGTGCCGCCATCGCCCTCGGCGGCGCGAACAGCGTCAACGTCCACGAGTGGATGAAGGTCATCTACGGCCTGGCGCTCTCCATCGGCCTGGGCTTTGTTATGGGCTGGGTCCTGTGCAAGCTCGTCTCGATTCTTTTCGCCGCCGCCAACAGGCGACGTGCCAATGTCTTCTTTAAATACGCTCAGATCGCGAGCGCTGCGGCCATGAGCTTTATGCACGGCGCGCAGGATGGACAGAAGTTCATCGGCGTGCTCTTTTTAGGTGTCGCCTTCGCCAACGGCCAGACGAGCGTCGGCGATGCCGGCATCCCCATCTGGATTATGCTGCTGTGCTCGGCCACCATGGGCATCGGCACCAGCGTGGGCGGCGAGCGCATCATCAAGTCCGTCGGCCAGAGCATGGTCAAGCTCGAGAAGTATCAGGGATTCTCCGCCGACCTCGCGGGCGCCGCGAATCTGTTGCTTGCCACCCTTACCGGTATCCCCGTGTCCTCCACCCACATCAAGACCTGCGCCATCATGGGCGTCGGTGCCGTCAAGCGCCTTTCGGCCATCAACTTCGGCGTGGTCAAGGACATGATGTTCACCTGGTTCTTCACCTTCCCCGCCTGCGGACTCATCAGCTTTGTCATGGCCAAGCTGTTCATGATGTTCATCTAGTCAAACCGAACGTCCATCCGGACCGTAATACTTCGCCCACCCGTCTTCGCCTCGAAAGGACCCACCCATGGCAAAGAAACCCGATTCGTTCTACTTTGACAACTACGTTGCCTGCGCCGACCTAGCCGTCCAGGCTGCAGAGTTGCTCACCAAGATTTTCGAGAACTTCGATCCCGCGAAGATTCACGATATGCTCGACAAGATGCACGCGATCGAGCATGCGGCCGACAAGAAGCATCATGAGCTTGAAGACGCCCTGCTCACGGCCTTTATCACCCCGCTTGAGCGCGAGGATCTGGACCTGATGAGCTGCTCGCTCGACACCGTGCTCGACCGTATCGAGGGCGTCGTGCAGCGCGTCTACTTCACCAACATCCAGAGCATCCATCCCGATGCCATCGTGATCGCCCACAAGGTGACCGACGCCTGCCGCGCCATGAAGGACCTTATGGTCGAGCTGCCCAACTACCGCAAGTCCAAGACCCTGCGCGAACTCGTCATCCAGATCAACACGATCGAGTCCGAGGCCGACGAGCTCTACATCAACGCTATGCGCAACCTGCACGTCAACGGCAAGGACCCGCTCGAGGTCATCGCTTGGCGTGACGTCTACGCCTTCCTGGAGTACTGCGCTGACTGCTGTGAGAATGTGGCTGATGTCGTGGATTCGATTGTCATGAAGAACAGTTAATTGGGGATACGTGTCCTGGCGGCGAAGGGCCGGCCACGGTTTGCTTTCTCACTCCGGCTGCTTTGCAGAGTCGTTCGAAAGTAAACCGCGGCCGGCCCTTCGCCTTACGTACCACCATTGGAACTTTGGCTGATAGTTTTAGCGCAATGGGGGTTTGGCTGAAGGGACCTTTGGTACCCGTTCGGATACTTTGGCCCTTGACGAGTGTTTGGCTGATTGCTGCTTTGGGTACTCTTTGGGTACTCTTTGGGTACTCTTTGGGTTACTTTGGGTTTGTTTGATTTTTAATTGTTGGAGGGCTTGTATGTCGTATATTGATCTGGCTCGGTCTCGGTATTCTTGTCGTTTGTTTGAGGACCGTCCTGTGGAGCAGGCTGTGGTGGATGCCATTGTTGAGGCCGGGCGCATTGCTCCTTCTGCTTGCAATAATCATCCAAGCCGTGTGATGGTGTTGGATACGCCTGAGCTTCTGAAGAAGGCTGCTGCTTGTCAGCCGCGCTTTGCTCGTGAGGGGTCTATCTTTGGGGCTCCGCTTATCTTTCTTATTTGCAGCGTTACTGACGATGCTTGGGTGCGCCCTTATGACCAGATGAACTCCAGTGCCATCGACACCTCGATTGTTTGCGATCAGATGATGATGGAGGCCGAGGAGCAGGGCCTGGGTACGTGCTGGGTGTGCCATTTTAAGCCCGAGGTGGCCTGTGAGCAGTTCTGCCTGCCCGAGGGCATCTATCCCTATCACATGCTCGTCTGCGGCTATCCTGCCGACCATATCGCCGATCCCGAGCATCGCGAGGCCCGCACCATTCCCCTCCCCGACTTCCTCCTCAAGTAGATTTTTGGGACAGGCCTTAAAATCCACCTTTGACCACGCGCCCTTCGCCGAGTCCTGTGCCCTCAAACGCAGGACTCGGCGTTTTGTTTTGCAGACTGCATGCAGCCACAAAAAAGGACCCGCAAGCTGCGGGCCCTTTCTAGGCGCTAAATGATAGCTGGATATTAGTCCAGGTCGTCGGCGGCGAAGTTGTCGATCGGTGCGAAGGGATCGGCAACGGGGATAACCGGCTCGGCGACGGGCAGCGGCTCGGCAGCAGGAACGGTCACAGCCGGAGAAGCGGCGGAACCGACCGGCGTGGAAGCCATGAGATCGGACGGGAAGGAGTTCTGAGCATCGTCCATGAAGTGCTGGATGAGCTTGAGGTACTCGGCCTTAAACTCCTCACGGGAAGCCTTAAGACGGTCGATCTCCTCAAGCTCGGCCTGCTTCTCGGTCAGGGCCTGACGGATGACTTCGCGGGCCTTGGCGTCGGCCTCGTTGCGGATACGGTCAGCGTTCTCGTTGGCGTCGTTGACAATGCCCTCGGCGGTCTGCTGGGCAGCAATCAGGGCAGCGGAAATCTGACGCTCCTGAGCGGAGAAGTCGGGTGCAGGAGCGGCCACGGGGGCGGCGGGAACGGCCTGTGCGGCAGCATCCTGAGCCTGAGCAAGCTGGGCCTGCGTATCGGCAAGCTGCTGCTCGGTAGCAGTCAGACGACCCTTAAGATCGACGATCTTGGCGAGCATGGCGTCGACCTCAGAGGACAGGGTCTCCAGGAAGACGTCGACCTCGGCGGGATCGTAGCCGCGCTTGGCCTCAGAGAAGGTCTGAGCCTGAATGTCAGCAGGGGTAATAGCCATAACAAGTTCTCCTTTATCTTCGCCTTGGCGCCGTGCGCCCGACGTGAGTTACTAAGCCAGTTTTATATGAGTATACCTATAAGAAGTTGCAGAACCAGCTTCTGCACCAACTGCAACGCAATAATCGCAACGACCGGTGAAAAATCGACGCCGCCCATGGGCGGGATAAACCGGCGGAACAAATTGAGCCACGGGCCGCACACGCTATCGAGAACAGCGGCGATATCCTGTAGCAATCCACCCTGTTTCATAGGGATCCACGTCATAAGGCAGTAGACAACGATGAGCGTGGAGTAGAAGTTGAACAGCGTATTGACCAGCTGGACAATGGTGTAGATGTTGATGAGAATCTCCTCGTCTTGTCTTTACTTAAGGTAACCGTCGGCACGGAGCTTCTTGAGGTCCGAATCCTTGACCTCGCAACCGGCGGGCAGCACCATAAACACGCGATCGCCAACCTCTTTAACGGTGGCACCCAGGCCGCAGGCAAACCCGTAAGAGAAGTCCAGGACGCGCTTGGCGACCTCGGTACGAACGCCCACAAAAATCAGCGCGACAGGCTGCTTGGTGCGCACGCGGCGCACGACGGTCTCCACGTCGTCATAGCTCTCGGGGCGCAGGACATAGGCCGGCAGCTGCGGCGTAGCGTTGATGATGTTGCTCGCATACGCCGAGGCATCGCTCGGTGAGGGAGCAGGTGCGGGGGCAGCAGCGCGGGCACGCGTGCTCTCGGCGTAGCTCGACGGCGTGTCGTAGGCACCGGGACGATAACCGCCCGCAACCGTCTCCTGCGAGCGCGATGGCGGGTTGTAGGTCGTAGCATGGCGAGAATCGTCGCCGACCAGCTGACCGGAGCGCGTGTACACGGCCACCGACTCGGCCTCGCCGCGGCGCGTCTGACCCAACAGGCCGTTGCTCGGCTCATCCTGGGTGTAGAAGCCCTCGCCCGAGGCACCGCTGTAACCGTTGTTCTGGTAGCCGTCGTCATAGCCATCATCGTAGCCGTAGTCGTCGTCCTGACCATAACCCTGGTCGTAACCCTGCTGGCCGCCCAGGTGCATCTTATTTTTAATCTCGTCAAGGAAGCCCATGGTTGTGTCCTCTCGCGGTTTAGTGCAGGCGCTCTGATAATCAGTGCGCACTTCAGAGCCTTATTTTACTGCAAACTCCGGGCTAAATACTACCCTGCCCAGGCGAACGAGCGTAGAGCCTTCCTCAAGAGCAGGCTCAAAGTCCTCGCTCATGCCGCAGGAAAGTTCGGGCAGGCTCAGATCGGAGTGCGTCGCCTCAAGCTCATCCCTTAGTTCGCGAAGTCCGGCAAAAGTGCGGCGCGCCACATTCTTATTCCCCCGGGGCGCCATAGTCATAAGGCCCTGCACACAAATTCCCTCAAGCTCCGCAAGCTCACCTGCGGCGTCTCGGACCTCGTCGGGCGAAAAGCCGCCCTTGGACTCCTCGCCGCTCACATTGACCTCGATCAGCACACGCTGGGGGCCGGAGAGCTCGCCCGCCTCAATCTTACGGACCGCACGGCTCGAGATAGCCTGAGCCAAATGCAGCGATCCCACCGAATGAATCAGCTCGGCCGAGCCCAGAACCGCATTGATCTTGTTGGTCTGCAGGTTGCCGATCATATCGAAGCGCACCTCGGGTAGCTCCGGATGCTCTACGAGGCCCGCAAGCTTGCGAACGAGCTCCTGCGGGCGGTTCTCGGCAAAATGGCGATACCCCGCCTGAATAGCGGCAACGGTCTCATCAACGCCAACAGTCTTGGAGACGGCAATCAGGCGCGCGGCATCGTGGGGACGGCCCGCGCGATCGAGTGCTGCATAAAAACGTTCGAGAATCTGCTCGCGGCGAGCGCGTATCAAGTCCAAATAGTTATCCATTGCCAATCGCCTCCGCAGACAGCCAAACAAGTAGTCCCATGCTAACGCAAGAGCGCGGCCTCGCATGTGCAAGGCCGCGCTCACTTAGGTATTTACAATCTTTCGACGAACGGGGCCGCCCTACTCCTCGTCGTCCTCGGCGTCGTCCTCGTCCTCGAGGTGCTCGAGCAGGTAGCGGAGACCCTCGCTCACCTCGTTAGCGGGCACTTTGGCAACATAGTGTGCATCGACGGCAGGCCTCATGATGACACCCTCGCCCGAAGGCACGCGCATGCTCTCAAGCTCATCCTCGTCCGTACGGGCGATATCGCCGGCAGTCAAACGCTGTCCGGTCAAAAGGAAGGTCAGACGGCAGGCGGCATCGATCGAAATCGAGGCGATACGATCGAGGTAGCGCGAAACCATGATGGCGCGGCGCAGGTCGTCATAGTTGCTGTCGTCGTCCATAAAATCGCCCGTGTCCATGCGGTTAAAGGTGCGGAAGAACTTCTCGTACGCCGCATGCACCGGCTCGTCCTCGCCGGCCAGGTTGCAGATGATGGACATGTCGTTGGTGACGAGCGCAGAAAGTGACGAACCCAGCACCTGGTAAACAGCCTCGGCCTCGGCCTCGACCGTAGCGACGAGTTCCTGGGGCAGCGAGATGTCGGCCTTGACCATGTGACGCGTGGCGCGGCAGATCTGGCGAACCTTATCGGTCATGCGCTGCAGGTTAAAGTCGACGTAGATGATCGTCTGCAGCAAGCGGAAGTCGGAGGCGACCGGCGACTGCGTAGCGATCAGGTTGTAGCACACGGCCTCCAAGTTGGCGCAGCGCGCATCGATCGAGAGCGTGCGCTTCTTGGTCTTGGTGGCGAGCTTGCGATCGTCGGTCACATAGGCCTTCACGGCGTCGTGAAGCGCCAGGTCTACAGCCTCGTAGATGCTCAGCATCTCGTGACGGGCTTCGATGAGCTGACGGGAAAACAGTTTGCGCATGGTTCACTCCAATCAGTTGGGTGCGGTCATGCCGCCCGCACAGTGAATACGCACCGGACCAGGTCCGATCGGCTTGGGACTAGTCGCACCGATCAGCCAAAGCGGCCGGTGATATAGTCTTCCGTCCGTGAATCCACCGGGCTGGTGAAGATCGCGTCGGTTTGACCATACTCGATGAGCGTGGCGGGCTCGCCGGCAACTTCCTGCAAGAAAAATGCGGTGTAGTCGCTAATACGAGCGGCCTGCTGCATAGAATGCGTGACGATGATGATCGTCATCTCGGGCGCCAGCTCGGCCATCAGATCCTCGACCTTGGAGACGGACGTGGGGTCGATGGCGGAGCAGGGCTCGTCCATCAGAAGGACATCGGGCTGCACCGCAAGCACACGCGCAATGCACAGACGCTGCTGCTGACCGCCCGAGAGCGCCAAACCGTCCTTGTTGAGCTGATTGGATACCTCTTTCCAGAGGTTGGCGCGCTTGAGCGATTCTTCCACGATGTCATCGAGGTCGCTTTTGCTAGTCACGCCCTGCAGACGAGGGCCAAAAGCGACATTCTCGTAGATGGATTTGGGGAACGGGTTGGGCTGCTGAAAAATCATGCCCACGCGACGGCGAAGGTCGACCGGGTCGACGCCCTCGGCATAGATATCGTTGCCGTCGAGCGTCATGGTGCCCTCGACGCGGGTGCCCTCGATCAGGTCGTTCATACGGTTGATGCAGCGCAAAAACGTCGATTTGCCGCAGCCCGAAGGACCGATAAACGAGGTGATGGCGTTTTTGGCGATGTTGAGGTCGAGCCCCGTCAGCGCATGAAAGTCACCGTACCAAAAGTTGAAATCCTTGGCCGTGATGGCCGCTTGCTCCGGCGTGGGAGCGGACTGATAGACGGACATGGGACTCCTTAACTAGCGGCGTTTGCGCGACAGATAGCGCGCAAACAGGTTGAAGGCCAGAATAATCGCCATCAGCAAAAGCGCGGTGCCATAGGCTGCGTTCATGTTGATGCCGTCGTTGGCAAGCAGGTACAGGTGGACCGTCATGGGGCGGCCGGAATCGAGTGGCGAGATAGGCAGGTTGATGGCCTGACCCATGGTGTAGAGCACCACCGCAGTCTCGCCGATGGCGCGGCCGATGGCAAGCACGATGCCGGTGGCGATGCGGCCAAAAGCCGAAGGAAGCACGATCTTGGAGACGACCTGCCACTTGGTGGCGCCCAGGCCATATGCGCCCCAACGGATATAGCGCGGAACGGCGCGGATTGCCTCCTCGGTGGTGCGCATGACGATAGGCAGCATCAGAAGCGCCAGCGCCAGCGCGGCCGAAACCATCGAAAGGCCCAGGCCCATGGCCTCGACAAACAAGGCGTAGCCAAAGAGGCCCATAACAATGGAGGGCACCGAGGCCAGGGCATCGGCAGCATAGCGAATGATGTCGACAATCTTGCCCTGCTTGGCGTATTCGGCCAGATAGACCGCAGCCAGGACGGCAACCGGCGTGCAGATGAGCATGGCGAGCGCCGTCACGTAGATAGTCGAGACGATCGTGGGCCAAATGCCGCCCTCGGCGTTGACGCCCTGCGGCCAGCCAAAGATAAAGTCGAGCGAGATATGCGGCAGGCCGTTGATGACCACGTAGGCGATGATGGCGATCAGCACCAGCGTGGTGATATAGGCCGCGGCGCGAAACACGCCGAGCATGATCTTGTTGGACAGATCCTTGTTGATGCGGCCCTTCTTGCCATGGGAAAGGGCACGCTTGATGCGCTCACGCGACGAGGTCGTATCGACCGTCGTGTCAACGGAATCGGACATAGCCTACCCCCTCTTCTTGGAAATCAGGCGGACGATACCCACCAGTGCAGCGGAGATGATAAACAGGACAACGCCCATGCCGAACAGAGCCGAGCGGTGCAGGCCCGAGGAATAACTCATGTCGAGCGCAATCTGACTCGTGAGCGTCGAGATGGGGCTCGAGATGCTATCCGGAATGACCGGGGCGTTGCCCACGACCATCAGCACGGCCATGGTCTCACCGATGGCACGCCCCATACCCAAGACAATCGCATCGACAATGCCCAGCTTGGCTGCAGGAAGCACGACCTTGTAGATGGTCTGCCACTTGGTGGCACCCATGGCATAGGACGCCTCGCGAATGCCCATGGGAATGGAATTGAGGGCATCTATGGTGAGTGTGGTGATGGTAGGGACGATCATGATGGCGAGCACGAACCACGCCGTCAGTGCGCCAAATCCAAGGCCGCCGGTCAGCTGGGCGATAAACGGGCGGATGATGATCATGCCGAAGAAGCCGTAGATGATGGAGGGGATGCCCGCCAGCAGGTCGACAGCGGGGCTAATGAGCCTGCGCACGCGCTTGCTGGCGATCTCGACCAGATACACGGCTGTGCCCACACCCAACGGCACGCCCATGGCAAGGGCACCGACCGTCACCAGGCCAGAGCCCGCCAGCAGCGACATGATGCCGTAGTGACCCTCAGAGGGCGCCCACGTAAAGCTAAAGAAGTCCACCAGACCGATGTCGGTAAAGACCGGCAGCGCCGAGTACGTGGTAAAGACAAAGATCAGGATGACGGTGACGACCGCCAAGAACGCGCAGGCAAAGAAGATCCACTGCAGCGCCTTCTCCTTAAGATAGGTGCTGCGCGACACCAACGCCAACTCACGCTTTTTGGGCACCCGGGTCTCCTGCTCAATCTGGGGGGTTTCCTGTGCTTCCACGCTACTCACTCCCCTTTCCGTCGTTTGTGACGGGAATAAAGCCCGCCTCGCGAATCTGCTTGTCCATCTTTTCGGACGTCACATAGTCGATGTAATCCTGCGCCTGCTTCGAAGGCGTCCCCTTCACAAAGAAGTAAAGGTCACGCGAGATGGGATAGCCGCCACTTGCGACCGTCTTCTCGGATGCCTCGACATGGTTGACCGAAACGGCCTTGACCGAGGTCTTGGCGTTGAGGCTCTCGACAAAACCCAGCGAGATGTAGCCAATGGCGCCACGCGAGCGAGACACGACATCGCGCACCTGGCCCGTGCCCGAAAGAACAGCCGAGCGGCGATCGAATGGCGTGCCGTCCATCACGATAGTGCGGAAGGCCTCGCGCGTACCGGACGCCTCGTCGCGGTTGATAACCTGAATCTTCAGGTCCTCTCCGCCGACTTCTTTCCAGTTGGTGATCTTGCCGGCGTAAATATCGCGGAGCTGCTCGGTCGAGAGATTATCGACCGGGTTGTCGTCGTTCACGATGACTGCAATGCCGTCGTGCGCGATAACAATAGGCGTCAGACCCAGGTCTTGCTCATCGGCGTTGAGGCCACGAGAGGAGCTGGCGATATCGGCGGTGCCGGCGCTAACAGCTTCGATGCCAGCAGATGAGCCAAGGCCGGAGACGAGCACGTCGGTGCCGGTCTCCTCTTTAAAGCCCTCGGCCGCGATCTCGGCAATGGGAAGGCACGTCGTAGAGCCGGCAACGGTGATGGAAGAGGTAGAAGATCCCGAGGAGCAGGCGCACAGCGTGAGCGTGAGCACTGCCGCGCTCAGGACCGATGCGATCTTTCTCATAGCATCACGCCGATCGCAGCATGGCGCCCACAGGTCCCGCCCTCGTTGCGATAGGAATAAAAGCGGTCGTTTTGACGCACGGTGGAAAGTTTGGTGTCCACAATGCCATTCACATCGACACCGGCATCCACCAGCGCCTCGCGAATGGCGGCGGAAAGATCGAGCATACGGGAAGCGGTAGCATCGATGCACGCGAACTCGGCGGCAAAGCGATCCATAAGTTCTTGGGACACCTCATACTCGTCACCCAGGATATGGGGCCCAATATAGGCAGAGATGTCCTCCGGCGTGCAGTCAGCCGCCTCGCAGAGTGCTTGGCTGGCCTTGGCGGAAATGCGCGCAATCGTGCCCTTCCAGCCAGAATGCACCACGGCAAAGCCGTTGGGAGCCACCAGCACCACGGGAACACAATCGGCAAAGCAGAGCATCACGGGCACCTCATGGGCCGTACAGACGATGGCATCGCAGCCCTCTGCAATCTGTTCGCGAATGTTCTCGAGATCGTCGGCGCCGTTCGAGGTCACCGTCACGACATGGTCGCCGTGCACCTGATTGGGAACAAGCAGATTATGCTCGCACTCAGCGGCGCCCATGGCTTCGAGCGCTCGACGACGATTTTCTTGAACAGCAAAGGGGTCATCGCCTACATGCGAGCCCAGGTTGAGCGAGGAGTACGCATCTTCGGAAACGCCACCGATGCGCTCGGTAAAGGCAAAGCGAACATCGAGCGTCGCGCCCTCTACCAACGTAACTCCATCATGGTCGACACGCGAAACGTTGTCCGCACGTGCTGCCATACTAAAGCCTCCTATTACAACAAGTACCGCGGCGTCGCCGCGCAGTCCGTG
Organism: Collinsella sp.; assembly: GCA_036550515.1. Classification (GTDB taxonomy): domain Bacteria; phylum Actinomycetota; class Coriobacteriia; order Coriobacteriales; family Coriobacteriaceae; genus Collinsella. The sequence continues at coordinate 21,339 of JAXKGF010000079.1, read as the reverse complement.
TTTATACGGCTGTCATACTTCTTTATAAGGATACCCGCAGCGGTAGGGACCAAACGTAAAGGGAACGTAAGGAGATTGGAGGCTTTCGTTTACAAACGAGAAACAAAAAGGGCGCATCCATACGGACGCGCCCCTGTGCAAAACAATGCGAAGAACGACTTAGAAGCTGCCGCGCTTGAGGAAGTCGGGAAGCTCAAACTGATCGTTGCCAAAGTTGGGCAGCTCGGTACCGCCGACGTTGCGAGTCGGGGCAGCCTGAGCGGGGCTGGCAGCCGGAGCAGTGCGCTGCGGCTCAGCAGAAGCAGCAGCCTTGCTCTGGGACTGCTGGGCAGCGAAGAGCTCGTCCTGACGGTTGACGTTGGAGTCGGAGAAGCCCGTAGCGATAACGGTGATGCGCACCTGGTCGCCCAGGGACTCGTCAACAACGGTACCGAAGATGATGTTGGCCTCGGGGTCGACAGCATTGGCGACAACGTCGGCGGCGTCGCTGATCTCCTGGATGCCCAGGTCCTTGGAGCCGGCGATGGAAAGCAGGACGCGCGTGGCGCCATCGATGGAGCTCTCGAGCAGCGGACTGGAGATAGCCTGCTGGGCAGCGTCGACGGCACGGGTGTCCCCAGAAGCGGTACCGATACCCATCATGGCGGTACCGGCCTGCTTCATGATGGTCTTAACATCGGCGAAGTCCAGGTTGATGATACCCGGGACGGTGATGAGGTCGGTGATGCCCTGGGTGCCCTGGGAAAGGACGCCATCGGCAATCGCGAACGCCTCGAGCATAGTGGTCTTCTTCTCGGCGATGTCGAGCAGCTTGTCGTTAGGGATAACGATCATGGTGTCGACGCAATCGGAGAGGGTCTTGATGCCCTCCTCGGCGCTCTTCTTGCGCTTGCGACCCTCGAAGGTAAAGGGCTTGGTCACGACGGCGACGGTCAGCGCGCCGACCTCGTTCATCGCGATATCGGCAACGATGGGGGCAGCGCCGGTACCGGTACCACCGCCCTCGCCGCAGGTGATGAACACCATGTCGGCGCCAGCGAGCGCCTCGGCGATATCGTCGCGGGACTCATCGGCAGCCTTGCGGCCAACCTCGGGGTTGGCGCCGGCGCCCAGGCCGCGGGTAAGGTCGGTGCCGATGTGCACCTTGATATCGGCATCAGAGATCGCGAGCGCCTGAGCATCGGTGTTGATGGCAACAAACTCGACGCCGCGGATGCCCTCTTCGATCATTCGATTGACCGCGTTGGTACCGCCGCCGCCGACGCCGACCACCTTAATGACGGCAAGGTAGTTGTTGATCTCTGTCTCGTGCATGTCGGTCCTCCGAACAAAGGTTATAGCCATAGCATGGGTTGACCCCTGCGCACATTAACCTTCAGGTTGAAAGTAAATGCAAAGGTAAACCGTATTATGTTTGCACATTATGAGCGTTTCAGTCAAATAATTGACCGTGAAAACCAAACAAACCAGATAAACGGCGTGGTATGGCCCCTCAACAAAGCCGTTTAGGATACTAGGCGGTCGGTGCGTTCCTAAACGTGTAGTTGCCCGGAGAGCGCACATTGATATAGGTCACGCCCTCTACCTGCGAAAGCAGCTTGGTCACGATGCGTTCTTTCTTGGCGATATCGTCCGAATCGCCCAGCGACACCTCAACGCCGTTGTCGAGATTTGCCGAGATAGCCTCAACGGAAGGTGTGGAAATATCCTTCACCTGGTCCAAGAACTCGCTCGAAAAACCGCGTGCGTAATCCAGGCCGGCCTTGACGGCCTTGGAGCTCACCGCCCGACCCGAAACCGGTGCGACATCGGCCGAGACGTCAGTCAACAGCACGGCGCCGTAGTGCTTGGCAAGCGCCAGGGCCGCATCGATGCCGGTCAGGGTGTTGGCACCCTCCCCCGATGTAATGACGTTCCCCTGGTCGTCCACCTCGACAGACGTCGACAGCGGAGCGATCCAGGTGTCATCGTCTCCGATAGCCCAGGCAAGGTCGTCGGAGCTGATATACGCAATGGCGGTAACTTTACGCTCCGTCGGCGTGATGATAAGCGTATGGGGAAACTGACGCTGGACATCCACGCCCGAGACCCACGGGTTCTGCTTGAGGTCCTCGGTAATCTGGTCGGGATCGACGTTAAAAAGCGACGTTCCCTCGGGCAAATCGATCAGCTGGATAGCATCGTGCTTCGTCACATGCTCGCTGCCTTGAATCTGAATATCAGTGGCGGTAAACAATCCAGAGTTAATCACCACGATAGCAACGACGACGAGCACGGCCAAGACGGCCAAAACGCCGCCCACGATTTTGCCTTTGCCTGTAACGACAGAAGCGGCGTCTGATGTTTTATTTGCCATCGCCCTAAGTAAAGACAACGGGTTGACGCCTTTTTTACCCGAAGGCTTCTTGGCGGTAGCCGGCACCGATGTCAGCGAGCGCGGTTTCGATGCGCCCAGCGTGCGACTCGGACGCGCCGCCTTAGTTCCTGTCGAGGGCTTAGGAGTTGCCATAGGACGGGCAGGCTTGGCGCCCATAACAGGCTTTGACGTCACCGAGGGACGCGAGGACTTTTTTGCGGCCGGACGATTACCGAGCTGCGAGCCGACAACCGGACGACTGGTCTGTCGAGCATGCCCGACAGGCTTAGAGTGCGCGACGATATTGCGTTGAGGTTTGGCAGGCGCGCCGGAACGCCCTCCGGCGCGGCGGAAGGTGGGTTTCGATGCTCTAGAAGCCGAGGAATTTAACTTCCGGTCTGAGCTCGATGCCATACGCCTCCCTCACCTTTCCGTGCACATGTCTGATAACCGCGGCAACGTCATCGGCCGAGGCAGTTCCGTTATTAACGATAAAATTAGCGTGAACGGGCGAAACTTCCGCGCCGCCAATCGAAAAACCCTTTAATCCACAATCCTCGATAAGCTTGCCCACGCTCGCATCGGGCGGGTTGCGAAAGACCGACCCGCAGGATGCGCGACCCATGGGCTGTGTACGCTTGCGCCTCGTCAGGTACCGCTCCATGCGCTCGCGAATGTCGGCCTTGGGCGCCGGTTTAAGCTTGAGCACGCACTCGAGGATGATCTCATTGCGGGGAAGGCTACATTCGCGGTAGCCCCAAGTGATCTCGGACCCCGCATAATGTTTGATACCGGATGCCGGGTCAAACGTTACGACATCCTCAACCAGCGAGCCAATCCACTCGGTCCGTGTGCCGGCATTCATAGATATCGCACCGCCAACCGAACCAGGGATGCCAACGGCAAACTCAAGGCCCGAGAGGCTACGCGACAGGGCATCGTTGACCAGGCGCGCAAACATCACGCCCGCACCGACCGTCAGCGTACAACCGTCATCGGCAACAACCGTGCGCTGAAACTCACGTCCGAGCGAAATGACGGCGCCGCGATAACCGCCATCGGCAACCAGCAGATTGGAGCCCTTGCCGATGATGACCCACGGCACCTGCTCGCGATCGAGCACCGCCACGGCGCGGCGGAGGGCATGATAGCTATGGCACGTCACAAAGAGGTCGGCCTTGCCGCCGATACGATAGCTCGTATGACGCGCAAGGCGCTCGTCCTCGATCACATCCGTGTCGATCATGCCCGAGAGCGCCATGACGGCGTTAAACAGACCCATTAGACTTAAGCGTCTTTCTTGGCAGTCAGATACTCAATGAACTCGGGACCGACGGTCGTAACGTCACCGGCACCCATAGTGAGCAGCAGGTCGCCCTCGCCCACCATCTGCTCGAGCTCCTGATTGAGCTCAAGACGGCTGGAGCAGTACACGACCTCCTTGCCAGGATGCTTGGCGCGCACGGTATCGGCGAGCATCTTAGAGGTGACACCCGGAATGGGCATCTCGCCAGCCGAGAACACATCAATCAGCAGCAGTTTATCGGCATTGGCAAATGCATCGGCAAAGTCGTCGCACAGGGCCTGCAGGCGCGAATAGCGGTGCGGCTGGAACACGACGTCGACGTGCTTGTAGCCCAGCGACGAAGCAGCAGCAAGCGTCGCCTTGATCTCGGTGGGGTGATGGCCGTAATCATCGACCACGGTGATGCCATCGATATCGCCCACGTGGGTAAAGCGACGGCGGACGCCCTCAAAGCTCGAGAGCGCCTTGGCGGCGGCGTCGATGTCAAGGCCCAGGACATGGGCGACGGTGAGCACCGCCGTGGCGTTGAGCATGTTGTGGCGACCGGGATTGCTCTTGATCTCCACAGCGTGCTCAGTGCCGTCCTCAAAGCGAACGATAAAATCGCTCTGGATGCCCTTGACATCCGGGTGCATGCAGACGATGTCGTTGCTCTCGGCAAAGCCGTAGGAAAGCACGTGACGACCCGTCGACTTGGCGAGCTCGACCAGATGCGGGTCCTCACCGCAGACGATGACGGTGCCGTCCTCGCCCACCAGGCTCATGAATTTGGCGAAAGTTGCCTCGATCTCCTCGATACCCGAGTAGTGATCGAGGTGGTCGGCCTCGACGTTGGTCACGATGACCACGTTGGGGTTCAGGAACAGGAAGGAGCTGTCGGACTCGTCGGCCTCAGCGACAAAGTAGTCGCCCGAGCCGTTCTTGCCGTTCGTGTCATAGCCCTCGACGATGCCACCGATCAAGAAGCTCGGATCCAGACCCATGCGGTCGAGCATGGTGGCGCACATCGAAGACGTGGTGGTCTTGCCATGCGTGCCGGCAACAGCGACGGTGGTGTAGCCGTGGCCCAAAGCAGAGAGCATCTTGGCACGGGGCCACACGGGAATACCAAGCTCGCGAGCGCGCACGAGTTCAGGGTTGGACTCCGGAATAGCGGTGGAGACAACAACCACGTCGGGCTTGACCTCGTCGATCGTGGCGGCCTCATGGCCCACATGCACCTTCACACCAGCGCGGGTAAGCTGGCGGATATAACGTGACGTCTTAAGGTCGGAGCCGGTAACGGCATAACCGCGCTCGTGAAGAACGAGGGCGATGCCGCTCATGCCGGCGCCGCCGATACCGATAAAGTGGGCGCTCTTAAACTCGGGCGCGGAGGTTGCAGTCTGGGAATCAGCCATGTGCTCGTGTACTCCTTGCGTAAACACTGCCTGTAACCCGTTAACTGTACCGCACCTACCGCATCAGCGCGAGGGCGACCGACGATATCCCGTCTAACTAACGCAAACCCTCTACCGCATCCGCCAGAAGAGCGGCGGCCCTATCCTGAGCCAGACCACGCGCCGCCTGACGCATGGCGTCGCGCGCCGCCGCGTCATCGACCAGGTGCAGCAGTTCATCGGCAAAGGCAGAACCGTCGATATCGGCATCGGCGCAGAGCACGCCGGCCCCAGCGTCGACCAGATAACGGGCATTGGTGGTTTGGTGGTCGGCCGTCGCATGCGGGTACGGCACGAGCACCGAAGGCACGGCGAGTGCAGCGATCTCGGCCACGCTCGATGCGCCCGAACGCGAGAGCACCAAATCGGCAGCAGCCAGCATATCGCCCATGTTGTCGATGTAAGGCTGGACGCGGTAACGCTTCGCCTCCTCGGGCGTCAGCGCCAAAGCGCGCTCGGTCTCCTCAAAGCCGTCGGCACCCGTCGAATGCAACACATAGAGGTTCTTGCGCGAAAGCAGCTCGTTTTTGAGCGAAGCCACACGCTCGTTGAGGTGCTGGGCGCCAAGTGAACCGCCAAAGACGAGCAGCAGCGTAGCGTCCTCGGGAACGCCAAGCGCCTTGCGGCCGCGAGCGCGATCGCCCTCGATCACCGAGCGACGTACGGGGTTGCCGGTCATGAGCACGTGGTCAGGGTCACCTTCGCGCTCAAAGACCGAACGCGCTGCCGGCACCGAGATGCACACGCGGGCGGCGTGGGAGTTCATCATCTTGTTGGCCAGGCCCGGAACAGAGTTCTGCTCATGCAGCAGATACGGAACGCCCGCGCCCTTGCACCACCCCAGCAGCGGAACCTCGACATAGGCACCAAAACCAATGGCGGCATCGGGCTTGCCGACCTTTGAGAAATGACTGGCGAGCGCACGCTTGGCTTTGTTGACACGCCACAGCGAGGTCAGCGCCGTCCAAGGACGGGAGCGGTCGAAGCCCGTGACCGTAATGGGCACAAAATCAAACCCAGCCTCGGGGACCAGACGACCCTCGAGCTTGCGCGACTGGCCCACGAACACAACGTGGTGGCCACGGTCACGCAGCTCTTCGGCCAAGGCGAGCGCGGGGTTGATGTGCCCGGCCGTGCCGCCGGCTGCAATAGCAACGGTCATTTTATCGGTCATGGTAGTCCCTTCGTACACGCGGTCCCTGGTCGTCGGTACGCAGACGCGCCGACGGGTCCGAGTTCAAATCGATTCGATTATATCCGCCGCCCGCGTTGCGAGGGCTGGGGCGCTGAGGACGACCTTGCGGCGCCGTTCGCTGACGCGGGCGGGCTGCCGGCTCGGTCGCAGAGCCATCCAGGACGGTAAAACCGTTACGCGAAGATCGCTCGCCGCGCACGTGGGGCACGCCGGCGGTACTCTCATCCATAACGGCAAAGCTCTCGCGGCGGCGGTCATACTCATCGCGGCGGGCGCTCTCGTACGAAACGCGCAGGATCAACCCGGCAAGCATGAGCGACACAATAATCGACGAACCGCCGTAGCTAATAAACGGCAACGGTTTGCCCGTCATGGGAAACACGTTGAGGATGCCCAGCGCGTTAATCAAAAACTGCACTGCGAGAATGACCGCGGAGCCAGACGCCATAAGCGCGCCCCGGCGATCGGTCGCCTGCTCGGCAATGCGAAACGCCGAGTAGATCAGCATCGCAAACACCAAGAAGAACAGCACGGTTCCGACAAAACCGACTTCCTCGCCAATGATGGCCAGGATGTAGTCATTGTGCGCCTCGGGCAGATACGAGTACTTCATGGTTGAGTTGCCGATGCCACGGCCGAACAGACCGCCCGAGGCAAAGGCCATAATGGCAAGCGTGGCCTGATAGCCGTCACCATACTCGTCGGCCCAAGGGTTCAAGGCAACCTGAATACGCACCATACGGTACGGCTCTGCGACAAGCGCAATCACGATCACGAGAATGCCGAAGATTAGCACGCCGATGATAAATCTGGGGTCGAGACCCGCAAACAACGCCATGCACATGAGGGTCAACAGGATGATCAGGACAGTACCGAAATCGGGCTGGATAAAGATCAGAAAGAGCGAAATGCCCAGGTAGATGCCCATCTTGCGAAGGAATTCGTTGATGTTGCCACCGGGCGAAAAGAAGCGATCAAGCATGATGGCCGAATACGCAATGGCAAATGGCTTTAAAAACTCGGAAGGCTGGAACTGAATACCGGCGATGTTAAGCCAGCGCGTGGCGCCACGGCTGCCGCTGCCCACCAAGAACACCAGAAACAGTAGCCCTATCATGCCTATGAGGAAGATCCTGAGCACATCCTCCCCAAACCAGCTGTCCGGCAAAACGCGCACGATGGCAATCAGCGCCAGAACACCGACCACGGCAAACGCGGCCTGTCGACCCAGAAAAAACGTCGCCGAGCCATTCTCGTGCAGCGCCTCGACCGAAGACGCCGAGTACACCATCAGCAGGCCAAAGCATACCAAGGTAAACAAGCAGGCCATGAATATCAAACGGGGGCGCATGATGCGGGCGGGGACGCCGGCAATATAGCGCTCACTGAACGTCTGCCCGCCGCGTCCGGAACGCGGCGTGCTACGCAGCGAGGAAGCACGGTCCGAGTCGGGCCTCCTCATATCACTTCGGGGGCTCTCCTCTCTCACCGGCAACCCCTATTCCGTTTGCGATTTCGCTGCTGCGGCAAGCTGGGCAACGTAGTCCTTAAACACGCGACCGCGCTCCTCGTAGCCCGAGAACTCGTCAAACGAAGAGCAGGCGGGCGAAAGCAGGATCACGTCGCCGCGGCTCGAGAGTGAGCGGGCAACGTCAACGGCATCGCGCAGATCATCGGCCTGGGCGATATCCACGTCACCATCGACATCGGCCTCGTCCATAGCGGCGGTAAAGCGCTCGCGCGCATCGCCAAAGCAAACGACCGAGCGCACGTTGTCCATAACGACGCGGGCAAAGTCCGCAAGCGGCGTACCCTTATCGTGGCCGCCGAGCAGCAAAATCACATCGTCGTCGGGAAACGCCGTCAGGGCCTTTTCGACTGCATCGGTGTTCGTTGCCTTGGAATCGTTGACGTAGCGCACGCCATCGATCTCGCCGCAGGGTTCCACGCGGTGTTCGAGTGGCTGGAACGATGCCAAACCGCGGCAAATGCCCTCGGGATCGGCACCGACGGCCAGAGCAGCCGTGGCGGCACATAGGGCATTGATGACATTGTGATGGCCCGAGATCTTGAGCTCGGACGTGGCGACAAGCTGGGTCTCGACGCCCTTCAGGCGCACGACCATCTTGCCGTCGCGCACAAAGGCGGCGTCTGCACCCTCGGGCTCGTCAAAAGCGACCTTGCAGATGCGGCGACCCGGTGTGTAGATGTACTCATCGAACTCATGGATGCCGGCATCCTCGACGTCGATAACCACGAGGTCGTCGTCGACCATATTCTCGAACAACTTGATCTTGGCAAGCGCATAGTTCTTGTGGCTCTTGTGCCAGCCCAGGTGGTCGGGCGTGATGTTGAGCAGTACCGCCACGCGAGGATGAAGCTCGGCGGTCGTAGCAATCTGATAACTCGACAGCTCGGCCACAAACCACTCATTGTGTGCGCGGCCGTCGATCTCGTTCACCGGCGGCTCACCGATATTGCCGACGGCCACGCTGGCTTCACCGGCGGCCTTGAGCAGATAATCGGTCAGCGACGTGGTAGTTGTCTTGCCGTTGGTGCCCGTGATGGCGATCCAATTGTGGGGAGACAGGCGATAGGCAAACTCGGGCTCGCCCATAATCTGAGCGGCATGCTCACGCCCAGCCTTAAAGAAGGCCGAGAACTCCGAGATACCCGGGCATGTCACGCACACGTCATAGGTACCCTCGACCTGCTCGGTGCCGTAGACAAACGACGCGCCCTGCGCCTCGAGCGCACGCGTGGCTTCATTGGGCTCGGAGCTACCGCCGCCATACACGGTCGTGGCGCTCACGCGCTCGGGGTGAGCCAACGCCCAACGGGCGACATCGAGACCGGATTTACCCTGCCCCAAAACAAGCAGGCTAAAGACATTAGCAAGAGGCATGAAAGACCACTATCCCAACTGGAAGAACAGGGCAAGGCCAACGGCGCCAAAGGCCGCGGCGATAATCCAAAAACGGATAACGACCTTGGTCTCGGCCCAGCCCTTCTTTTCGAAATGATGATGAATGGGCGCCATAAGGAAGACGCGCTTGTGCGTAAAGTGGAAATAGACAACCTGGATCATGACCGACAGCGTCTCGACGATAAACAGACCGCCGATGATGAGGGAAACGACTTCGGTGTTGGTCATGATGGAGGTGCAGGCAAAAGCGGCACCCAGGGCAAGCGAGCCGGTATCGCCCATAAAGATGCTCGCCGGGTAGCAATTGAACCACAAAAAGCCCAGGCAGGCACCGGCGCACGCCGTGCAGAAGATGGACAGGTTCACGTCACCGTGCAAAAACGCCATGGCGGCCATGGCGAGCATGGCAATCATGGAAGTGCCACCGGCAAGGCCGTCCAGACCATCGGTCAGGTTCACGGCATTGGAAAGACCGGCGATCATCAGCCAGCAAAATACAATGTAGAGCCACGGGAACGAAAGGCCGCAGATGGTGGTCGAAAGCACGCCAAGGTCAATCGTCAGGCCGCCGGGAAAACGAATCTCGGGGGCGACGCCGCACCAATTGACGGCGAGCACGGTAAAAGTGACGCAGATAATGGTCAGACCGATCATCTTGGCGTGAGGCGTCAGGCCGAGCGAGCGACCATGCGTGACGGAGGTCAGGTCGTCGATGAGACCCAGAACGCCGGTGGCCAGCGTGGCAAGCAGCACGAGCACGAGCTCGGTAGTGAGCTTGCCCATCAGCAGGCAGGTCAGCGAGATCGCGACAAGGATGATGACACCGCCCATGGTCGGCGTACCCTGTTTAATCAAATGACGCTTGGGGCCGTCGGCTCGGACCTGCTGGCCGATACCCTCGACCTTCAGCAGCTTGATCCACCACGGCATAAGCAGCAACGCAATGGCGGCAGCGATGCCAAGTCCCAAAAAGGCCTGATACGTAGGATACGAGGGATTGCCGAACATGGGCTAGCACACACCTTCCACAAAGCGGTCGAGCTCAACAAAACGGGAACCCTTGACCAGTACAACATCATGATTTTCAAGCGCGCCGCCCATGCGGTCGAGCACCTGCTGATAATCGGAGAACACCTGGATGCGGTCCTCATCCATACCCATCATACGTGCGGCATCGGCCATGAGCTGAGCCAGCTCGCCGCCGACGCACGCGAGCATGTCGAGCTTCTTGGCGGCGGCATAGGCGCCCACGAGCTCATGCATGCGGGGAGCCTCGTCGCCCATCTCGCCCATCTCGCCCAGGATCGCCATGCGCGAACCGTCACATGAAAGCGAGCACAGCAAATCGAGGCCGGCAGCCATAGACTCGGCACTGGCGTTATAGGAGTCGTCGATGATGCGCGCTCCGCTCTTGGCGCGCTTGATCTCCTGGCGGTGGCCGGTGATCGTAAGACCCCTAAAGGCAGCATCGATCTGCTCGGGCGTCACGCCCAGACGATAGGCGACCGCGGCGGCCTTGACGGCATTGGGCACGGACTGCACGCCGGGAATGGCCAGCATGGTATCGACCGTGTCGCCCTGACCAAAGTCGAGCGTAAAGACCGGATGGCCCTCGTCGTCGACGCGAATGTCGCGTGCGCGGACCTCGTCGTCGTCCGAGACACCGGCCAGCATCACGTCAATACCCGCAGGCTGGGCGAACGCATCGCGAATGAACGGCGTAAAGTCGTCCTCGCCGCCCAACACCAGCAACGGCGAGAAGTCGCCGGCGGCGCACATGCCCTGGACAATCTCGGACTTGGCGCGGGCGATGTTCTCGCGGCTGCCCAGAATACCGATATGGGAGGTTCCGATCTTGCTCACGATGGCAAGATTGGGGTTGGCAGACTGGGACAGGCGCTCAATCTCATGAAAATGGTTCATGCCCATCTCGAGCACCAGAACCTCGGTATCGGCCGGAGCGGAAAGCACCGTGAGCGGCATGCCGATCAGGTTGTTGAAATTGCCCTTCGTGGCCCAGACGCGATAACGCTTGGCGAGCACGGCGGCGAGCACGTCCTTGGTCGTCGTCTTGCCAATCGAACCGGTAATGCCGACGACCAGGCAGCCAAGCTCCAAGCGATATACATGCGCCAGGCGCAGCAAGAACTCCTCGGGGTCGTCGGTCAGCAAGATGGCGCATCCCTTGTCCTGCGCCAGCGAAACCAGCTCGGCATCGGGTTCGCGCGTCATCACGACGGCACCGGCACCCGACTCGATGGCACGGGAGGCAAAATCATTGCCGTCGACCTTTTCGCCGGGGAAGGCGACAAAGATCGTCCCCTCCTCGACCTGACGCGAGTCGATAACGCACCCGCGGCATACCCGATCGACTTCTTCCGTCACGGTTCGGGCCCCCGTTGAGGCCGCGAGGTTGTTGACGGCGATCTCTATCATTGCAGCTCCCCTGTAAACCTAATATTGCTATCGGCGTATTGTATCCCAGTGCCATGCGCGCGTGGTGCAGGGCATGTGAACACCCTTCAGATCAAACGGCAGACCACGCTCAAGATTGTAACCCCCTACTTCGTGCGCGGGATACCCAGCACGTCGAGCGCGTTGGCCATAATGGACTGGAATGGCACCGCGGCGGCATCCGAGCCGCTCGGCGTTCCATCGAGTGTGATGTAGCACAGCACCTTGGGCGATTGTGCCGGCGCAAAGCCCATAAAGGACGACATGTAGTTCTCCTTGAGGTAACCGCCGTTCTCGTCAGCACGCTCGGCCGTACCGGTCTTGCCCGCCACGTCATAGCCATCGACCGCACCGCCAACGCCCGTGCCTTCGGACACGACCGTCTGCATGCACGATGTCACCTGGGCGGCAGCGTCCTCCGAAATCGCGCGCTCGCCTTCGCCCCAGTCCTTCTCATCGCCCTTGCTGGACTTATAGAAGTGCGGAGTCATCATCACGCCGCCGTTCGCGATGCCGCCCACGGCACGTGCGACCTCAATCGGCGAGACGGACAGCGCCTGGCCAAAGCTCATCGAGCCCAGCGTGGCGCCGTCGTACTGGTCGCGCTCCTTGACGATGCCCAGGCTCTCACCCGGAAAATCGACACCGGAGCTATGACCGATACCCCACTTGTCCACATAGGTGGCAAAATCATCGGCACCGATCTTGCGTCCCACCAGGACAAAGCCCACATTGGACGAACGGCGCATCATCTCGCGCACGTCCATGGTCATGGTGTAGTCGCGCTTATCGGCGTCGGTAACGGTGTCGTCGCCAACCTTAATGCTCGCCGGCACCTCAAACGACGTGCTCGAACGCACGGCACCCAAGTCGAAGCCGGCACCGGCCACGAGCGTCTTAAAGACCGAGCCGGGCTCGTAGGCATCGGTAACCAGGCGCAAGTTCATGTCCTCGGTCTTGGCGTTTTCCAGATCGGTCTGGTCATATGTCGGATACGAGCATGCCGCCAGAATCTCGCCCGTCGTGGGATCGGTGACCAGGGCCGAGCCATTCTTGGCCTTGGTCTTTTCGACCGCCTCGGCCAGGGCGTCCTCGGCGGCACGCTGGATATTGACATCGAGCGTCGTCACGATGTCCACGCCGTCAACCGCCGCCACCTTTTTATAGGCGCCGCCCGCGATATAGCTACCGTCCCTCGCCCGCTCGCGCACCAGCGAACCGTTGGTTCCGGTCAAAAGCTTGTTGTACTGTTTTTCGAGGCCCGTCAGACCGTCGTTGTCCACGTTTACCACGCCAAGCACCTGCGATGCCAGGTTGCCGTAGGGGTACACGCGCTTCATGGCCTGCTCAAAGAGCACGCCTGGCAGGTTCTTCTTCTCCAGCGCCGCGACATCGTCCTCGTCCACCTGGCGTTTGATATACACCCAGGTGCCATCCGACTCAACGAGCTCGCGACAGGTCTTTTTATCGATTCCCGTAGCTTTGACCAGCGCTGACACCGTCTTGTCAACGTCCTCGATAAGCTGAGGATTCACGGCGATGTTGCGACATTCGACCGACGACGTCAGCACGTTGCCGTTACGGTCGTAGATGGTACCGCGCTTGGCATATAGCGTCTGCGCGAGCAAGCGACGTGCATCGGCGCGGTCGCGTAGCTTATCGGCTTCCACGATTTGATAGTCGGCAAGGCGAAGGACGCCCAAACCCAAGCCAAACCCGATGAAGCCCATGACGGCTTTGCGACGGGGCAGCGGCGTGCCCGTGAGCCATTCGGTCGACGAGCTCTTGCGCGGTCTGGTGTTATGCATTTGAGGACCACTCGAGCCACGGAGACGCGACGCAGGGTCGTTGCCATAGGACGGCCTCGCGTTGTAAGATGGCCGACCCGTTCCTTGATAACCAGAACGTCCCCGCGATGAGGGACGTCCAGAACCGCGACCCCCGTCGGAGCCGCGGCGATAGTCATTTGTCATACTCAGCTACCGTCTTGTTACTGAGCGGTCGCGGTCGAGCTAGCGCCCGCGGCTGCATCCTGCGAAAAATCAAGTGTAACGCTCTCGCTGGGCTCCACCATGCCATAAGCGCCCGCAAGGTCGCGAATGCGCGTGTCGGCACCATAGACCGAATGCATGACCTCCAGGTCGGAGCTCTCATCGGTCGCCTTCTCGAGCGTGTTGGTAAGCGCGGCGTTGCTGTTGAGCACCTGGGCCGTAATGCCGGCGAGCGCCACACGGGCGACACCGATCGTCATGAAGATGGCCGCAATGATGCAAAACGTTTTAAGAACGCTCATGAAAACCGGGCTTACCGCCTGGTTTGCCTGACGGCCCGCGCCTGTGTAGACATCAAAGCGCGGTGTGCGCTGCTCGCGGGGAGCAACGGGGGCCTGCGGTGCCTCACGATAGGCGGGCATGGCGTTCATATCATAGGCGAGTGCTGCGTTTGAAGTGTTGTAGCCCATGATATGCCGCCTCCCATCCCGAGTACGTTGGTAGTGTGTTTAAGCTTCGTTTGTGGTACGAGCGGGAGGTCCAATATCGCGCAGTCGCGTCTACAGACGCTGCGCCACGCGGATCTTGGCTGATCTCGCCCGAGGGTTGCGCGCAACCTCATCGGGTTGGGCAACCAGGGGTTTGCGGGTGATGACCTTGAGTATCGGCACGTTGTCGCACACGCACACCGGAATCTCCGGCGGACACGTGCACCCCTGGCTCATCTCCTTAAAGTGGTTCTTTACGATACGGTCCTCGAGCGAGTGATACGAGATGACGCAGATGCGTCCGCCCGGGTTGAGCCACCTTGTGGCGGCGTCAAGCCCTCGCTCGAGCACATCGAGTTCGTGATTGACCTCGATGCGAATGGCCTGGAAACTTTTCTTGGCTGGGTGTCCGCCATGCCGACGAGCGGCAGCGGGGATACCAGCCTTGATGATCTCGACAAACTGGCCTGTGGTTTCGATCGGCTCATGCTCGCGGCGGCGCACGATCTCGCGCGCGATCTGCGAGGCGAACTTCTCTTCGCCGTAGACGCGTAGAATCCGGGCGAGGTCGTGTTCGTTATAGGTGTTGATGACCTCAGCTGCGTTTAAGGTGTTGTTACCCGGATCCATCCGCATGTCCAATGGGGCGTCCTCGTTGTACGAAAAGCCCCTGCCAGGGATATCGAGTTGCGGCGACGAAACGCCCAGGTCGAACAGGAAGCCATCGACCCCGGGCACCTCGGCCGAGCAAAGCAGCTCGTCCAAGTCGCCGAAGTTGCCCTTCAGCAGCTGGTGCGGTACGCCGGGAACCTCGCGGTCCAGACGGGCGCCAGCGGCCTCGAGGGCCATGTCGTCCTGATCGACGCCGAGCAAAAGGCCGGTCTCCCCCACCTGCGCGGCCATCTTTACCGAATGGCCGGCACCGCCAAGGGTGCAGTCGCAGACGACGGAGCCGCTCTTTAGCTGCAGCGACTCAAGCACTTCGCCGAGCATGACAGGTTCATGCCGATATTCTTGTGTCAAGATCCCACGCTCCATCCGTTACTCGTGCCTTGCCCTTACGAGAAGAAGAGGTCCAGCAGGGCCTCGTCGTCATCGTCCTCATCGGCCGTAGCGCGGTCCCAAACCTCAAGGTGGTCGTAGTTGCCCACAACCGTGACCTCGCGGTCGAGGTTCGCCTGCTTGCGGAGAGACTCAGAAAGACCGATACGACCCGCGCTGTCCACATCCATCGACGTGGTGCGCTTGTTAATCGCCCTCATGAGCTTCTGGTCGTTGATGTCACGCGGGTTAAAACCCTCGTGGCCCTCACGACCCGCGAAGAGTCCTTCGACCCACTTATCGAAGGCCTCGGCAGAGAACACGTACAGAGCATCGACATCCAGGGCTTTGAACACGCGAACGTGCTCTCCAAGCTCCTCGCGAAGGGGTGCAGGCAGGGATAGACGACCTTTTGCATCGAGATTGCGCTCGTATGCACCCGTCATTCCCATGTGCGCCCTCCCCTCGGTTACTCAGATGGCACGTACGCGGGGAACCACCCCGCCTGTCGACGTCATCAATAATATGGGGAACCGCCCCATTTTTCAACACCTTTCCCCACCCTTTCCCCCACCCCGCCCCACCACTCCACCCCCAATATGTTGTAAAACACCCCCGAGCATATGTTCGAAAACACAATATGTTGTGTTTGCAGCAAAGGTGGGATGCCACCTGTAGAACCACGCCCGCGAACCTCAACCTTCAAGTTGACCTTGAGGCGATTTTTACGTCCCTTTACACGCCGTTCACATCGCCCCCAAACTCCTCCCACCCACGGTACACACGGCCCACCACCGCGTCGGTGTCTGGCGAAAAATGGGACGGGCCCCAGATTGCCCATGCGCGCAAAAGTGCGTCTCGGCAATCTGGGGCCCATCCCCTTTAATATTTATAAATATGCAGGTCAGCGAGGTGCTAGCGATGTGCCAGCGGATGCGCCGCCAGATAGACCTCGGTCAGTTGCGTGCGGTCGACATGCGTGTAGACCTGCGTGGTCGAAATATCGGCATGGCCCAAAATCTCCTGCAGTACACGCAAGTCGGCACCGCCCGCGAGCATGTGGGTGGCAAAGGAGTGGCGCAGGGTGTGGGGGTGGAGCCCCACCAGCCCCACCTGGCGCCCGTACCGCTCGCATATCGCATGCACGGCCTGGCGCGACAGGCGACGTCCGTTCTTATTTAAAAAGACCGCCGAGGTCTCCGTCCCGTGAGCATGGGCGGCCAGGAGAGTGCGCCCGTCACCTATATAGTGTGTCAGGGCGCGAGCCGCGCTTCCCACCAACGGGGCCAGACGCTCCTTGGAGCCCTTACCGCGCACCAGGACAAACCCGTCATCGATATGGATATCGCCCACATCGAGCCCAACCAGCTCACTCACGCGCAAGCCGCAACCGTAAAGCACTTCCAAGATGGCATGATCGCGCAGCCCCATCTCGCCCTCGGGAAAGTCTTGATCGAGCAGTGCCGAGACATCCTCCACCGAAAGGTATTCCGGCAGGCGATCTGCCTTTTTGGGCAGGCGCAACGCCGCCGTCGGGTTTTGGGCCACGGCCCCATCGCGCACCAAAAAGGCATGCAGGCCCTTCACGGCAGCAAGCGCGCGCTCCACCGAGGCGTCGGAATAGCCTCCGTCGCGGCGATCGGCAACAAAGCTCTCCACGACCTGACGGCTCACATCTTCAAAAGACGCAATGTCAGCCCGCTCCAGATAGGCGCAGTACGTCGTCAGGTCACGACGGTAGGCCGCAATCGTATTGCGCGCCAAACCCCGCTCGACCGCAAGGTAATCGAGATACTCCCCCGCCACCACAGCAAGCGACGAGGGAGTAGCTTCGGTATGTTCCTGGTTCTCCGGCACCCTTAGTCCGTAGCGAGGTTCTTGGGCGTCACCTGCAGACGGTCGACACCCTCATGCTGGCCAATCGAGGCGCGCACGAACTCGCGGAACAGCGGCTGCGGGTTGGTCGGACGGCTCTTGAACTCGGGATGAGCCTGGGTGGCCACATACCACGGATGTACGTCGCGCGGCAGCTCGACCATCTCGACTAGACGCTCGTCGGGCGAAAGGCCCGAGATAACCAGACCGGCGTCCTCGAGCTGGTCACGGAAGGCGTTGTTGAACTCAAAACGGTGACGGTGACGCTCGTAGACGAGCTCCTCGCCATAGGCCTCGCGCGCGAGGGAATTGGCAGCAAGCTTGCACGGATAGGCACCCAGACGCATGGTGCCACCCTTCTCGGTCACGTCCTCCTGCGAGCTCATCAGGTCGATGACACTATACGGGCCATCAGGATCGAACTCGGAAGAGCTGGCGCCGGCAAGGCCGACCACGTTGCGGGCAAATTCGCACACGGCCACCTGCATACCCAGGCAAATGCCCAGATACGGAATCTTGTGCTCGCGGGCGAACTCGGCCGCGAGGATCTTGCCCTCCAGGGCGCGCTTGCCAAAGCCGCCAGGGACCAAGATGCCCGAGGCGTCACCCAGGACCTCGGAGACGTTCTGCTCGTCGAGGCTCTCGCCATCGACCAGCTGCACGTCAACGTGGCGATCGTAGAACACGCCCGCATGGTGCAGGGCCTCGATAACCGACAGGTAGGCATCGGGCAGCTGCGTATACTTGCCCACGACGGCGATCTTCACCTTGTCGGCGTGCTGGTTGGCATGGTTCTGCTTGCGCAGGAACTCGTTCCACTGACTCATGTCGCGCTCACGCGGGTCCAGACCCAGACGCTCGCAAATGCGCAGGTCAAAGTCCTGCTCGGCGAGCAGCTGCGGAACATCGTAGATGCTCGCGCAGTCCTCGTTGGTAAAGACGCAGTCGGTGTCGACGTCGCAGAAGCTTGCGATCTTGCCGCGGATGGCATCGTCGATATGGTGATCGGAGCGCAGAACGATAATATCGGGCTGGATACCAAAGCTGCGGAGCTCCTTGACGGAGTGCTGCGTCGGCTTGGTCTTGACCTCGTGGGCGGCGGCGATATAGGGAACGAGCGACACGTGGATGTAGCAGACGTTCTCGGGGCCGGCCTCCTTGCGATACTGGCGGATGGCCTCGACAAACGGCTGCGACTCGATGTCACCGATGGTGCCGCCCAACTCAGTGATGACCACGTCGGAGCCGGTCTGCTCCTCAATACGACGGAACTTATCCTTAATGGCGTTCGTGACGTGCGGAATCACCTGCACGGTGCCGCCCAAAAAGTCACCGCGACGTTCACGGGCGATCAGGCTCTTATAGATGGCACCAGTCGTAAAGTTGGAATCGCGGGTCAGGTTCTCATCAATAAAGCGCTCGTAGTGGCCCAGGTCCAGATCGGACTCGTAGCCGTCCTCGGTCACAAAGACCTCGCCATGCTGGAACGGGCTCATGGTGCCGGGGTCGACGTTCAGATACGGGTCGGCCTTTTGCATCGTTACCTTGTAGCCGCGCGACTTGAGCAGACGGCCCAGCGAGGCCGCGGTAATACCCTTGCCCAGAGACGAAACCACGCCGCCGGTCACGAACACATGCTTGGTCATATTGAGTTACCTGCGCTTCCCGTAGAAGTTGTCCATACACATCTTACGGGTCTTCATTGTAATACTCGCGACGCGCGCCGCACACAATTTTTCTTACGCGCAATCGCATTTCTCCATCTCGAAACAAAACGCCGTCCGGTTGCCCAGACGGCGTCGTTTCCACTATGAATGCGCGCCATTATCGATCGGCGACTTCGTCCTTGATCAAGTCCTGCACGAGCATACCGGCACGGATGCCCTCCAGATACCATTCGCCACGCTCCGTAAGACAAATACCATTTGCGAGCTGGCCGCCGTCGTCGCTGTAGCGCGAGACGACCTCAATGATGTCTTCGGATTCCAAGCGTTCAATTGCCGCGCGGGCGCGATACGGAGACACCCCCACACGCTCGGCAAGCGTCTTTCGCGAAAAGCCATAAAATCCGCCGTTGTCTTCGGACTGCTGTGCGATCTCCATCAGCACCTGCACCTCGACACGCTTCATATCGTTGACACTCGCACGACCCTTGCCAGCCATGGCAGCCTCCTCAAACCGGGCACGGGCATCACTTGCACCGTGCGCGACCGGCACACCCCATGATGGCCGGCAACATCCATCATGCGGCATCCCCGCAAAAGGATGAAACAATTAGGGTTATTGTATACCGCCCAAATCGCTTATAGGCAGGTAAACGGGCTAATTTTAGGTTAAACGGTAGCTTTTGTTGATAAAAGGGGCACACCGAATGTATACCCGATGTGCCCCTTTCAGACCAATTTCTCCAGGCTTAGCGGTGGAAGAAACCACGACGCTCGAACTTGGGCTCGCAGCACACGTTGATGCCCAGCTTGCGCAACACCGTCTCGTCCGTCGGCGAGATGATCACGCTAAAGAAGGCATCGCAGCCGCGCAGCTGCTCCAAGCCCGAAAGGACGCGGGCCGCCGTCTCGCTCGTTGCCGAGGTGATCGAGAGTGCCATAAGCGTCTCGTCGGTGTGCAGGCGCGGGTTCTTGCTACCCAGGAAATGCGTCTTGAGCTTGCTGATAGGCTCGATCGCCTCATCGCTAATGACCTCGAGCTCAAGGTCAACGCCCGAGACATGCTTAAGTGCATTCATGATGAGCGAGCTCGCGGCGCCCAGGCGCGTGGAAGTCTTGCCGGTCACCACGGAGCCATCGGGCATGACCATGGCGCCTACGGGCCCACCCGTCAGCTGCTCCCTGGTAAGAGCGGCCGAGCGTGCCGGCGAGTAATTCTTGTCGATACCAGCCTTCTTCATAATGATCTTGAGACGGTCGACTTGCTCATCGCCCACGCCGGTACGGCGCACATTTTCGACCGCGGTAAAGTAGCGGCGGACGATCTCCATCTTGGAGGCATCACGGCAGGCATCGTCATCGGTGATGGCAAAGCCGACCATATTTACGCCCATGTCCGTGGGGCTCTGGTAGGGGCTCTTGCCCAGGATCTTTTCCATCAGGGCACGGACCACCGGGAAGGCCTCGACGTCACGGTTGTAGTTGACCGTGGTCTTGTTGTAGGCCTCCAAGTGGAAGGAGTCGATGATATTGGCGTCGTCGAGATCTGCCGTGGCCGCCTCGTAGGCGATGTTGACCGGATGCGTGAGGGGAAGGTTCCAGACCGGGAAGGTCTCGAACTTGGCGTAGCCGGCGGCGGTGCCGTGTTTGTGCTCGTGATAAAGCTGCGACAGGCAGGTGGCGAGCTTACCCGAGCCAGGACCCGGCGCGGTGACCACGACGAGCGGACGGGTGGTCTCGACAAACTCGTTCTTGCCGTAGCCGTCGTCGGACACGATCAGGTCGACGTCGTGCGGATAGCCCTCGATGGGATAGTGCAGCTTGGCGGGAATGCCGAGCGCGTTCAGGCGATTGCGGAAGACATCGGCGGCGGGCTGGCCTGCATACTGGGTGATGACCACGGCCGCGACAGCAAAACCATTGCCGCGGAACAGGTCGACCAGGCGCAAAACGTCCTCGTCATAGGTAATGCCCAGGTCGCCACGGGCCTTGTTCTTCTCGATGTGGTTCGCGTTGATCGCGATGATGACCTCAACGTCATCGGCAATGCTCTTGAGCATGCGGAACTTGCTGTCCGGTTCAAAACCCGGCAGCACGCGACTCGCGTGATAGTCGTCAAACAGCTTGCCGCCAAACTCCAAATACAGCTTGCCGCCAAACTGCGAGATGCGCTCCTTAATATGAGCGGCCTGCAGCTCGATATATTTCGCGTTGTCGAAACCCTGGCGCATGTATGGCTCCCGTCCCGTTTCCATTTAATGTTCTAGGCGATTATAGCGGAGCCCGCCCTCCCCGATACCCAGACCATCAACAGGCACCAACCAAACACGCCATCAATAAGTTGCGGTGAAATAGTTCCTGTTTAACCCCTCAAGACGGCCAAACAGGAACTATTCCACCGCAACTTCCCCTTTTGGCGCGAAGTAACCTGACCCCTTTGCACCAACAACAGAAACGTCGCGGGCAGAGAACGGACAGCGAACGGGTACCAGAGCGAACAAGCAGCCCCCTGCACCAATTAAGGGGAACGTCGCAGGTTGAGCATAAATCAGCGAGCGCCGTCCAGGACGTACAAGTTGGCATGAAAAAGGCAAGGCATAGACC
>JAXKGF010000078.1:0-56113 GCA_036550515.1 Collinsella sp. | reverse complement strand
CCCCTATCCCGAGCACTCTGAGCTTGAGGACTACGTCGCCGATATCGAGACTAAGTACGCCGATCTTGCCGATGGTGAGGACACCGAGGATGTCGTGAAGATCGCCGGCCGTGTGGTCGCCAAGCGCGGTCAGGGCAAGATCATGTTCATCGTCGTGCGCGATGCGACTGCCGAGATTCAACTGTTCTGCCGCATCAACGACATGGACGAGGCTGCCTGGAATACGCTCAAGGCCCTCGACCTGGGCGACATCCTGGGCGTGACCGGCGTGGTCGTGCGCACCCAGCGCGGCCAGCTTTCCGTTGCCCCTAAGAGCGCGACCCTGCTTGCCAAGGCCGTTCGTCCGCTGCCCGAGAAGTTCCACGGTCTTTCCGACAAGGAGACCCGCTATCGCCAGCGCTATGTCGACCTGATCGCCAACGACGACGTTCGCGAGACCTTCCGTAAGCGTTCGCAGATTCTCTCCACCTTCCGTCGCTTTATGGAGTCCGACGGCTACATGGAGGTCGAGACCCCCATCCTGCAGACCATCCAGGGCGGCGCTACTGCCAAGCCGTTCATTACCCACTTCAACGCGCTCGACCAGGAGTGCTACCTGCGTATTGCCACCGAGCTGCACCTCAAGCGCTGCATCGTCGGTGGTTTTGAGCGCGTGTTCGAGATCGGCCGCATCTTCCGTAACGAGGGCATGGACCTCACCCACAACCCCGAGTTCACCACGATGGAGGCCTACCGTGCCTTCTCCGACCTCGAGGGTATGAAGGCGCTCGCCCAGGGCGTCATTAAGGCCGCTAACAAGGCTATTGGCAACCCCGAGGTTATTGAGTACCAGGGCCAGACTATTGACCTGTCCGGTGAGTGGGCAAGCCGCCCCATGACCGACATCGTCTCCGACGTGCTCGGCAAGCAGGTCACCATCGACACGCCGGTCGAGGAGCTTGCTGCCGCCGCACGCGAGAAGGGCCTGGAGATCAAGCCCGAGTGGACCGCCGGCAAGATTATCGCCGAGATCTATGACGAGCTGGGCGAGGATACCATCGTCAACCCCACCTTCGTGTGCGATTACCCCATCGAGGTCAGCCCGCTTGCCAAGCGTTTTGAGGACGACCCGCGCCTGACGCACCGCTTTGAGCTGGTTATTGCCGGCCACGAGTACGCCAACGCGTTCTCCGAGCTCAACGACCCGGTCGACCAGGCCGAGCGCTTTGCCGCCCAGATGGCCGAGAAGGCCGGCGGCGACGATGAGGCCATGGAGTATGACGAGGACTACGTGCGCGCCCTCGAGTACGGTATGCCTCCCGCGGGCGGCATTGGCATTGGTATCGACCGCGTGGTCATGCTGCTTACCAACCAGGCTTCTATCCGTGACGTGCTGCTGTTCCCGCACATGAAGCCCGAGAAGGGTTTCCAGCCCGGTGCCGCTGCCGCCAAGGCTGCCGAGGCCGGCAACGCCGCGAGCCCATTCGTTAAGTCGCTTAAGCCCACGCTCGATTACTCCAAGATCGCCGTTGAGCCGCTGTTTGAGGAGTTCGTCGACTTTGATACCTTCTCCAAGAGCGACTTCCGCGCTGTGAAGGTCAAGGCATGCGAGGCCGTCAAGAAGTCCAAGAAGCTGCTGAACTTTACGCTCGACGACGGCACCGGCACCGACCGCACCATCCTCTCCGGTATTCACGCTTATTACGAGCCCGAGGACCTGGTTGGCAAGACCTTGCTCGCCATCACCAACCTGCCTCCGCGCAAGATGATGGGTATTCCCAGCTGCGGCATGCTGATCAGCGCTGTCCACGAGGAGGAGGGCGAGGAGCGCCTCAACCTGATCCAGCTCGACGCCTCCATCCCCGCCGGCGCAAAGATGTACTAGGGGGTTACGGCGTTTTGCCAAACGCCGTAACCACTCGACGCTGCGCGGGCCGCATTTGGACAATCTGACGTTCAACTTCAAGGGCGCGACCTAGGTGGTTACGCGGGTTTACCAACCCGCGTAACCAGTTGACGCTGCGCGCCGCCCAGGGCGACAATTTGTCATTCAAAAGGCAAGGCATGACCAGAAGGTCTATGCCTTGCCTTTTTCATGCCAACTTGTTCGCCCTGGACGGCGCTCGCTGGCGTTGCCAAAACATCGGCGTTGCCGGAGTAGTCATTGGGGACGTTCTTGTTTGACTGGTCATTTAAGAACGTCCCCAATGACTAGGGGGTCTACCGACGCATTGGAGGTTTGCGCCTTCCATGCATGACAGCCGTCTCTTTTATGTTTCCTTTAGCCGTTGCTGCCTAGGATGGGGGTTAGTCGGTAGGAAGGGAGCGTCTATATGGACGACGCGAGCGAGCGTGCAATCGAAGAGGACATGCTCGATCAGTTCAATTACTTTGATGATGAGGATGAGGAGCTAATCGATCGTCGTGAGCCGGCATCGCTTGACTCATTTGATCTGGTCGATGAAGAGCCCGACGAGGACGAGGGCGAATTAACGGAGCCCCCACAGCCTTCGCGCCTTGACTCGCTGCTTTCGAGAGCCCCCATGCACCACGGCGTTCGTGCCGGCGCGCTCCATATGAAAACTGACTGGCACCAGATCGTGACGGCAGGCGATGAACTTGCCGTCGATGCGCCGCTCACCGATAAATCATCCATCATCTGCCGCACCGGTATGCTTATGCTCGCGAGCGGAACGGGTGCCTGGCGTGTACGCGATACCATGAATCGTGTTGCTGACGTGCTCGGCGTCACAATTCACGTCGACCTGAGTCTCCTATCGTTTGAGTGCACCTGCATCGAAGATGGCCACTGCTTTAACGAGGTTGTCAGCCTGCCCACAACGGGCGTCAATACCCATCGCATTTGGATGATGGAGAGTTTCCTCAAGGAAATCGAGACCTATGGTCGTCGCTTCACGGTGCACGAGTATCACGAGATGCTCAAGACCGTTGAGAGTTCAAAACCTGATTACGCGCCTTGGCAACAGGGCCTTGCGGCGGCCTGCGCCTGTGGCGCCTTTGTCTTTTTACTTGGTGGCGGTCCTATTGAGATGGCATGCGCATTCGTAGGCGCTGGTGTCGGTAACTTTGCTCGCTCCCATATTCTCAAGCAAGGCCTTGGTCAGTTCAGCGCGCTGACGACTGGTGTTGCGCTCGCTTGCGTTTCGTATCTGCTGGCATTGCTCGGCCTTGGCCAGGTCATACCGGGGGCAATGTCGCACCAAGAAGGCTATATCGGCGCCATGCTCTTTGTGATTCCCGGCTTTCCGCTCATTACGGCAGGCCTCGACATCGCTAAGCTCGACATGCGAAGCGGTATCGAGCGCCTTTCATATGCCGTATCGATTATTGTGATGGCGACCCTCGTAGGTTGGATGGTTGCCGAGTGTGTTGGCCTGGCGCCGGACGACTTTGCCCCGCTCGGCCTTTCGCCGCTTGCTCTTACGCTCCTGCGCGTGGTGATGAGCTTCGTTGGCGTATTCGGCTTCTCGGTGATGTTCAACAGCCCGGTAAAGATGGCCGCGGCAGCTGGGCTGATCGGCGCCGTGTCCAATACCCTGCGTCTGACCCTTGTCGATGCGCCGACGATGATTCCCTTCCTGGGCCTCAGCACGGGAATGCCTCCCGAGGCAGCAGCGTTTATCGGCGCGCTGGTATCGGGTCTGCTGGCAAGCTTGGCCGAAGTCAAGCTCACCTACCCGCGCATCGCCCTCACGGTGCCTTCGATTGTCATTATGGTGCCCGGCCTGTATCTCTATCGCTCTATGTATTACATGTGCACCTTCGACACAGTCAATATGCTCGGCTGGTTTGTGCGCGCAGTGCTCATCGTAGCGTTTCTGCCCGTTGGGCTGGGTGTGGCGCGTACGCTCACCGACCCTCGCTGGCGCCACACCAGCTAATTGGTGCAAGGGGGACAGGTTACTTTGCACCAAATGAGTCGCGGTGGAATAGGGACTGAATTGCTGCTTAAAGGGTCAAAACAGTCCGTATTCCACCGCAACTTAGGGGGTCGGGGGATTATTGGTGCCCTGCATCTTCATAAACTCAACGCTTACGAAGCGCGGGGTTTTCGTGCTAGGCTGGTTCCACCACATAAGTAGTCGCAGACGCGCGTACCACGGGCGGGCGAGATGAAGTTCCAACAGCTCCATCTTGCCCGCCCGTTTTTGTTGCGTGGCGCCGCGGCACAACACAGAGAGGAATCTGCCCTTTATGCCTATCAACAAACGAGAGAGCCTGCTGTTCACCTTTATCATGTGCTTTTGCATGGTGCTCTGGATGAGCATCTACAACGTTGCCCTGCAGCACGGGGCCATCAACGGCGAGGTCGTTGCCGCTGCGTGGCTCGGCTTCCCCGTTGCCTATATCTTTGCCGTGTGCTGCGACCGGTTCGTCGCCAGCCCGCTTGCCAAGGGTTTCGCCTTTAAGTACTTGGTCACTCCGGGCAAGAGCTCGCCGCGCGCCATGGCGCTCGCCGTGGGCTCCTGCATGGTCGTCCCCATGGTTATCATCATGTCGCTGTACGGTGCCTGCGAGGGTCTGACGCACATGCCCGGCGGCATCCTTGCGAACCTGTATTCCGTGCCCGCGATCTGGATGATCAACATCCCGCATAATTTTGTGATGGCGCTGCCGTGGAACCTTTTGGTAGCCGGTCCGATTTCCCGCTTCGCCTTCCGTCGCGCCTTCCCTGTGGGGACGGTTTTCGAGGAGGAGCATGCCGAGCTCTTGGAGCAGGCTATGGCTCCTGAGTGCGAGTAGCTCGCTTAGGGATCTGCTGAGCGCGGGCGACTTGCTTGGTTGGAGCCCTAAGCGTGGATAGCTCGCTCGGCGACATCGCGGGCGCGAGCGGTGCGCATGACCGGAGGGCCCGTGCTGCTCCGTTGCCCGACGTGCTAGCGCGCAGAACAATCTGTTGGTGCATTCGGCGGCTGCTGAAGCGTTTCGGCAGCCGCTTTTTATACGGAGTTTAAATACAACAGTCTGTTGTATTACGTAGAGTGGTATATCTCTAGCAGGAAAAATGCGAGAGACGGAGCGTTATGGCGTTGTTAGTAGGACTGGACGTAGGGTCGACGACGACCAAAGTTTACGCGATGCACGAGGATATGACCGAGGCGTGGTGGGGATATCGCCGCCACGGGGCGTGTCAGACAGCGAGCGTGCGCGCCATGCTCGGCGAGCTCGCCGAGCGCTTTCCCCATGAGTCGCTGCGCGTTGCGGTGACCGGCTCGGGTGCGCGCGATATCGCGACCGCGCTGGGCGCCTCGTACGTTCAGGAGGTGGTCTCCAACGCGCTCGCGATCAGCAGGTTCTATCCGCAGACGCGCTGCGCCATCGAGCTGGGCGGCCAAGACGCCAAGATGATCTTCTTCCGCACCAACGATAAGGGAGACATCGAGGTTGCCGACATGCGCATGAACGGCTCGTGCGCAGGCGGTACCGGTGCATTTATCGACGAGATGGCAAAGCTCATGGGGGTCGGCACCGAATCGGGCGAGTTCGAGCAGCTCGCAAGCCGGGGAACGACCGTCCACGAGGTCTCGGGCCGCTGCGGCGTGTACGCAAAGACCGATATCCAGCCGCTGCTCAACGAGGGCATTCCTACCACCGACCTGGCGCTTTCGGCGCTTCACGCGGTCGCCCGCCAAACGATCGGCGGTCTGGCCCAGGGTATCGACATCGAGCCGCCGGTAATCTTTGAGGGCGGTACGCTCGCCTACAACCCCACGCTGGTCCGCGTGTTCCGGGAGCAACTGAATCTATCGGACGATCAGGTTATCGTCCCGCGCGATCCGCGGATCATGGTCGCGCGCGGTGCCGCCCTGTCGCTGACCGACATGTTCGCATCGTCCCAACCGATCGACCTTCCCGACGCTTTTGTCCGGCTGGATAAGCTCGAGACGGTCGCGCCCGCAAGCGGGGAGGGACGTCTTGCCCAGCCCTTTTTTGCCACACCTGCCGAGCAGGCGGATTTTACGGCACGCCATGGCAAAGAGACGCCGGCAAAGGGTCCGGATGCGTATGCGCCCGGAGAGACGGTGCGTGTGGCGCTCGGTATCGATTCGGGGAGCACGACGACCAAGTTCGCCCTGGTCGATGAGGCGGGTGAGCTTGTCGATTCGTTCTACGCGTCTAATAACGGCAGACCGCTCGACGTCGCCCAACAGGGTCTTGTCAGCTTGAAGAACCGCTGGGAGACAGCGGGAGTCACGCTTGCGATCGATGCCGTGGGCACCACGGGATACGGCGAGGAGCTTTTCGCGCGCGCGTTCCACGCCGACTACCATACGGTCGAGACGGTCGCGCACGCCCGCGCCGCGTGCGCATGCGTTCCCGATGCGACCTTCGTGCTCGACATCGGCGGACAGGATATGAAGGCCATCTGGCTCAACCACGGCGTGCTGAACGATATCGTCGTCAACGAGGCGTGCTCTGCGGGCTGTGGCTCGTTCCTCGAGGGTTTTGCCAAAAACCTCGGAATAGCCGTTGAGGATATCGCGACCGAGGCATTTTCGTCCAAAGCCCCCGCCGTTCTCGGCAGCCGCTGCACGGTGTTCATGAACAGCAGCGTCGTTTCCGAGCAGCGGCGCGGTAAGGGTCCGAGCGACATCATGGCCGGTCTCTGCCGTTCGATTATCGAGAACGTGTTCACCAAGGTCATTCGCGTTTCAAATCTCAACCGTCTGGGCGACAAAGTCGTCGTCCAGGGCGGCACGTTCCGAAACGACGCGGTGCTGCGCGCATTCGAGCAGTATCTGGGCAAACCCGTCACGCGTGCGCCTCACCCGGGGCTGATGGGCGCTATCGGTATCGCCCTGCTCGCGCGCGAGGAATGCCGCAAGGGCGACGCCGGCACGTCGTTTATCGGGCTCGATGCCGTGGAGCGCTTCGAGCATCGCGAGTTCGGCGGCGTTACCTGCCGTCGGTGCAACAACCGCTGCCAGCGCGCGGTCGTGGCATTTGGCGACGGCTCGCTTTACGTCACGGGCAATCGCTGCCCGCGCGGCGGCGCCATCTCATGGGATGAGCTCGTGCGCGAGGTTCCCACGGCGGAGGAGCTGCGTCCGCAGGGTGCTTGCGAGGCACAGGCACCCGGCACGGGGCGCGACCGGACCGCGGCTGCCCCCAATCTCTTTGTCGACCGCGAGAAGCTGCTGTTCGAGTCGTACCCCACGGTTCCCGTCTGCGGGGGGCGCGATGTCACGATCGGCATTCCCCGTGTGCTCGAGTTCTGGGACACCATGCCGTTCTGGTCGACGTTCTTCAGCACGCTCGGCTTTAAGGTGCGCGTCTCGGGACGCAGCACCAAGGCGATGTACGAGCGCGGTCTGGCGCACGTCACATCCGACACCGTGTGCTTCCCGGCCAAGCTCGTCCACGGGCACATCCGCAATCTCGTCGACGCCGGCGTCGACCGCATCTTCATGCCCATCATCACGACGGTGCCCACCGAAAACACCGCCTCTACCAGCGAGTGGATGTGCGCCGTCGTAAAGGGATACCCCTACGTGATGCGCAATTCCGATAACCCGGAGGAGCGTTTCGGCGTTCCGTTCGATACGCCGCTGTTCCACTGGTACGACGAGGGCGACCGAAACCGCCAGCTCAAGGCGTGGTGCAAGGAGACCTTCGATATCGATGCCGACCTGGTTGCCAAGGCGACCGAGCAGGCGGACCGCGCACAGGAGACGTTTGAGAACCAGCTGCAGCTGCGCGGCAGGCAGGTGCTCGAGAACGTGCGCGAGGACGGCGGCTACGCGGTGGTGATCGCTTCGCGCCCGTACCACAACGACCCGCTGGTCAACCACGGGCTGCCCAAGCTCTTCTCTGAGCGCGGCATCCCCGTGCTGACGCCCGATGCGGTGCCGGGGGTCTGCAACGTCGATCTTTCCAACAGCCGCATCGACATCGTGAACAACTACCATGCTCGCATGCTGTCGTGCGCGGTCATCGTCGCATCGACGCCCGAGCTCGAGCTCGTGCAGATGGGCAGCTTCGGCTGCGGCCACGATGCGTATCTCACCGACGAGATCGCGCGCATGATGGGCGAGATGGGCTCCAAGGTTCCGATGATGATCAAGCTCGATGAGAGCGACGTCGCCGGTCCCATGGGCATTCGCGTGCGTTCGTTTATCGAGTCGGTCAACCGTCGTCGCGCGGAGGAGCGTGCCGAGGGCGCCCGGGTGCACGCGGTCCATCCGCTCGACGACCCGTATAAGGTCAAGTACACCAAGCGCGACCGGCACGACAAGATCGCGCTGGTCCCCAACACCTCCCATGCGTTCTGCAGGCTCATGACCGCGGCGATGCGCAATCAGGGCGTGCGCGCCGAGGCCCTTGATATCGGGCGCGAGGATGCCATCCGCCTGGGCAAACGCTATGTGCACAACGACATCTGCTTCCCCGCGCAAATCGTGATCGGCGAGGCGCTCGCGGCACTCAAGAGCGGTAAGTACGACCCGCACGACGTCGCCGTGGTGACTGGCAAGTATATCGGCGACTGCCGCCTGACGCACTACATGCCCCTGCTGCGCCGCGCGCTCGACGACGCGGGATACGACTATGTCCCGGTGCTCACCAACGACGACGTCGATGCCCACAATGCGCATCCGGGCTTCAAGCTCGGCCTTGGCCCGAGCATCCAGATCGCCTACGGTCTTCCCATGATCGATGCCCTCGAGGCCATGCTTAGACGCATCCGTCCCTACGAGCTCGAGAAGGGCGCGGCGGACGCTGCGTTCGACCGCGCGCTCGATGAGGTTATCGAGGGCATGGAGCGCTCCGGGCTGAGAGGCCAGGCGACGGGCTTCAAACGCGCGCTTGCGATCATGGACGCCGTTCCGTACGACCGCTCGAACCCGCATCCGACCGTTCTCATCGTGGGCGAGTACCTGCTCAATTTCCATCTCGGCGCCAACCACGAGATCGAGCGCTACCTCGAGGACAACGGGCTCGAGGTCATCGAGGCGCGCATGACCGACGTGATCCGCAAGACCTATTTCTACAAGCATGCGCAGTCGCGCGAGTTCCACGTCGACCTGCCTCTGCCCGAAAAGGCCTGGTACGCCACGGCGGACAACCTGTTCGAGCTCGCGCACGACCGTTGCGACCGCCTGGGCGCGGCGAGCCCGCTCTACGAGCCGCCGACGCGCATGCCCGAGCTCGTGCGCGCGAGCGATAAGATCCTGCACCATACGTTCGATGCGGGCGAGGGCGTGCTGATTCCGGCGGAGATTCTCGAGCACGCCGAGCGCGGCTGCCGCAACTTCGTGATCCTGCAGCCGTTCGGGTGTCTGCCCAACCATGTCGTGGGGCGCGGGCTCATCCATGCGCTCAAGGAGCAGTATCCCACGGCGCAGTTCCTGCCGCTCGACTACGATCCCGACGTGAGCTTCGCCAACGTGGAGAACCGTCTTCAGATGCTCATCATGAACGCCAAGGCGCAGGGGTGCGGTGAGGCGCATGGCGAGACCGCGTAAGGACGCCGATGCGCCCGATGCACGCACCCGTATCATCGAGGCGTTTTGGGAGCTCATCGAGAACAACAGCATCTTCGAGCTGTCGGTTGGCGAGGTGACCCGCGCCGCCCAGTGCAATCGCGGAACGTTTTACTACTATTTTCACGATTTCGATGAACTCGTCGCCATCGCCATAGCCCAGCTGCTGCAGGATAACGAGCTCATCACCGATGCCCTCTGGCATTTTTCGAGCGAGGGCGACCTTTCGGCGTTCGACCGGCGCGACGTCCGCTGCCTGCTGCGGCGCATCGTCATCACCATGAGGGCGGGTGCCGCCGAGCAGGTCGTGCAGGGCATCCATACGATCATCAACGACCGCGTGAGAGAGATCGTCCACCCCGACGGAGAAGAGCTCAAGGCAGATTCGAGCTTTGCGGTGGGCTTTCTGGTCTCGGGCATCATGGGCTTTGTGATGGCGGTCGGCTTTGCCCGGGAGGGCGGCGAGGAGATAGACCTCGAGCAGCCGGGGGACAGCGCGTGCGCGTACCTGAGGGCGGTCGCCATGCAGACGGTGGAAACGGTCGCGCAAGTCGAGGGCGTCGATACATCCGAGCTGCTCGAACGCGTCTCCAAGGAGGCCGATGCCTATCGCGCATCGCGTGCGACGAGTCCCGACGTGGTGAAAGACGTCTAGGGTTTCTCTTGCGGGGCGCCCGTCGCGCATCGCGCGGTGAGTCCCGCGATGCGGTCATAACCTGCATTCATGTGAGCCGGGTTTATAGATATTCCTCCAGCTGTTAACATATACTCCATATGGGTAAAGAGACCAAAGCGCTGCCGCGGGGCGGCGCTTTGCGTTTGAAAAAACTAGCTCGTCTAAGAGGAACTAGCATGTTAGACCGTTTTACCGATCGCGCGCGTAAGGTCATGTCCATGGCCAAGCAAGAGGCGCTCGATCTTCATTCAAATAAGGTGGGCACCGAGCATCTGCTGCTCGCGCTTGCCAAGGAGGACGAGGGCATTGCCGCCGAGGCGCTGCGCTCGCTCGATATCTCCTACGACGACGTCATGGACACCCTCAAAGAGGTCCAGACCACGGTTCCCGAGCCCAGTGAGGAGACCGAGGCGGCCAAGCTCGCCTTTACGCCGCTCGTCATTAGCGTGATGGAGCGTTCATTCCGCGTGGCGCGTGAGAACAACCAGACCTACGTGTCGACCGAGCACCTGCTCATCGGTATCGTCGAAGAGGGCAACGGCATGGCCATGGACATCCTCATGCGCCTGGGTGTGTCGTCCGCCTCCATCAAAAAGGCTATCGAGAAACTCACCGCCAAGGACCAGGACAAGAAGCGTCCGCTCGCCGGCGCCGGTGCTGGTCGTCCCGGTGCGGGCCTGCCGTTCTTTAGCGGCTCGGATGCCTCTCAGCAAAAGGGGAGCGGCACCGACACGCTCAAGCAGTTCGCCACCAACCTCACTCAAAAGGCGCGCGACGGCGAGCTCGACCCTGTAATTGGCCGCGAAAAGGAAGTCCAGCGCATGATGGAGATCCTTTCGCGCCGCACCAAGAACAACCCGCTTATCCTGGGCGATCCCGGCGTGGGCAAAACGGCCATCGTCGAGGGCCTGGCGCAGCAGATCGCTGCCGGCAACGTGCCCGAGAACCTCATGAACCAGAACATCTGGACGCTCGACCTGCCGGGCCTCGTTGCGGGCGCCAAGTATCGCGGTGAGTTTGAGGAGCGCCTCAAGAACGTGATCCAGGAGGCCACCGAGGCTGACGACGTCATCCTGTTTATTGACGAGATGCACACCATCATCGGTGCCGGTTCTGCCGAGGGCTCCATCGACGCGAGCTCCATGCTCAAGCCCGTGCTTGCACGCGGTGCCTTCCAGATTATTGGCGCCACCACGGCCGAGGAATTCCGCAAGTACCTCACCAAAGACCCAGCCTTCGAGCGTCGCTTCCAGACTATCGATGTCGAGGAGCCGAGCGTCGAGGACACCGTCAAGATCCTGACCGCGCTTAAGCCGCGCTACGAGGAGCACCACCATGTGCGCTACACGCAGGGCGCTATCGAGGCTGCCGCGAACCTTTCCAACCGCTACATCCAGGATCGCTTCCTGCCCGATAAGGCCATCGACCTCATCGACGAGGCCGGTGCCCGCGCTCGCATCGCCGCGAATCGTGCGCCCGAGCCGGTGCGCGAGGCCGAGCATCGCATAGAGGAGCTCAAGGCCGCCGCGCAGGAGGCCACCGAGAGCGACGACATGAACAAGGCCGCCGAGATCACCGAGCAGCAGAAGGCCGCCGAGATTGAGCTCGCCGAGGCCAAGGCCGCCTGGACCGCCGAGCTCGACGCCAGCCCGCTCACCATCGACGTGAGTCAGATTGCCGACATCGTGTCCGTGACCTCTGGCGTGCCGGTTTCCTCGCTCACCGAGAGCGAGAGCCGTCGCCTGCTGCAGACCGAAAGCGTGCTCAAGACCCGCATTATCGGCCAGGACGAGGCCGTCGAGGCCGTCGCCAAGGCCGTGCGCCGCAGCCGCTCGCCGCTCAAGGACCCGCGTCGTCCCGGTGGTAGCTTTATCTTCCTTGGTCCCACCGGCACAGGCAAGACCGAGCTCGCCAAGACGCTCGCCGAGTACCTCTTTGGCAGTAAGGACGCGCTCATCAGCTTCGACATGTCGGAGTTCGGCAGCGAGTTCGAGGTCTCCAAGCTTATCGGTAGCCCTCCGGGTTACGTGGGCCACGACGAGGGCGGTCAGCTTACCAAGGCCGTTCGTCGTCACCCGTACTCGGTCGTGCTGTTCGACGAGATCGAGAAGGCGCACCCCGACATCTTCAACATTTTGTTGCAGGTGCTGGAGGAGGGTCGCCTGACTGATAGCCAGGGCAAGACGGTCGACTTCCGCAATACCGTGATCATCATGACGTCCAACGTGGGCGCCCGCGAGATCGCGCAGGATGCGAGCGTTGGCTTTTGCACCACCGGCGAGCAGGGCCTCACCTCGAGTGAGATCAAGGGCCGTGCGATGGGCGAGCTCAAGCGCCTGTTCCGCCCCGAGCTGCTCAACCGTATCGACGACATTGTGGTGTTCCAGAAGCTTTCGGGCGAGAACCTGACCAAGATCGCGCACCTGCTGGTGGACGACCTGCGTCAGCGCCTGATTGCCAACGGCATGAACATCAAGCTCACCGATGCGGCCTATGACAAGATCGTGGCCGAGGGCACCGACCTCACCAACGGTGCGCGTCCGCTGCGCCGCGCCATTCAAAAGCTCATCGAGGACCCGCTGTCCGAGGAGCTTCTGGCCGGCGAGTGGGGCGAGGGCGATACCGTCCTGTGCGACGTGGCCGATGGCAAGTTTGTCTTTAGCCACGGCACGGGCGAGATCCCGGCACCGCGTCCGGCGGGCACACTCGGTGGCGATACCGTCCCGGTGGCACCGCACGCCGGCAACGCCTCGCCCGTGAGCGGCGGCGTGACCTCGGGCCCCGGCGGCATGATGCAAGCCGGTTCCGGCGCGCTGTAGGGCGTGGCGACAATTTGATACGCGCAATCGAGGCGCTCCGGAAAGGGCGCCTCGATTTGTAGAGCTGCGGAAGTTGTGACCGTTGCGCTATACGGTCCACCGTTAGCCGATGATGCGAGGGCGCTCGGCGTTTTCGACTGGTTTATGCACGCAAAGTCTGGGAATATACAAGTCGCATGTCTTACTGTCTAACCAGTTGCGCCAAGGAGGCACCATGGACTACAAGATTACCGGCTACGAGCCCGCCCAGCTGTTCCATTTCTTTGAGGAGGTCAGCGCGATCCCCCGTGGGTCTGGCAACGAGAAGGGCATCAGCGATTTCCTGGTCGCGTTTGCCAAGGAGCGCGGTCTCGATGTGTATCAGGACGAGGTCTACAACGTCATCATTCGCAAGCCCGCATCTGCCGGCGCCGAGAATGCCCCGACCGTGATGCTGCAGGGCCACATCGACATGGTGTGCGACAAGCTGGGCTCCGTTGAGCACGACTTTACGACTGATGGTATCGACCTGGTCGTCAAGGACGGCGTCCTCACCGCTAACGGTACCACTCTGGGCGCCGACAACGGTATTGCCGTCGCTCTGATGCTCACTGTTCTCGATGACGATTCGATCGTTCACCCCGCCCTCGAGTGCGTATTCACCACCGACGAGGAGACTGGCCTGGTTGGCGCCGAGACGCTCGACAAGTCCCAGATTAGCGCCCGCACCATGATTAACCTTGACTCCGAGGAAGAGGGCGTTGCCACCGTCAGCTGTGCCGGCGGCGTCGTCGTTACCTACACCTGCCCGATCGCGCGCGAGCACAAGACCGGTAGCACCCTCACGCTCGACATCTCCGGCCTGCTGGGCGGCCACTCCGGCAGCGATATCAACCTGGAGCGCGGCAACGGCAACCTCATCATGGCCCGCATCATCGACCGCCTGATGGTCGCTGGCGAGCCCGCCATCGTCAGCTTTAACGGCGGCACTAAGGACAACGCCATCAACCGTGAGTGCAAGGCTGTTCTGGTCTACGCCGACCACGCTGCCGCCGAGGCCGCGGCCCAGATTGCAAAGGGCATCATCGCCGACGTCACTGCCGAGCTCGAGGTCTTCGACCACGGCTTTACTTGCACCGTCGAGATTGCCGATGACGCCGAGGTCGAGGCCATGGACCAGAAGTCCGCGCTTGCCCTCATCCGCGCCCTGCGTCTTGCCCCTAACGGCGTGATTCGCCGCAACGTCGCCACCGACGGTTCTGTCGAGGTTTCCTCCAACATCGGTGTGGTTGCCACTTCTGACGACGAGGTCAAGATCATGCTGTCCCCGCGCTCCTCGATCACCTCGCTGCAGAACGAGTTCAAGGACCGCCTGCAGACGCTTGCCGATGTCCTGGGCTTCGACGCCAAGTTTGAGTTCGAGTATCCCGGCTGGAGCTATGCCGAGCATTCGCCGGTCCGCGACGTCTTTGTCGAGAGCTATCGCGAGCTCTTTGGCTCCGAGCTGCGCATCGAGTCCATTCACGCCGGCCTTGAGTGCGGCCTGTTTGCCGAGGCCCTGCACGGCCTGGACGCCATCGCCGTGGGCCCGACGCTCTCCGATGTCCACACTCCGGACGAGAGCATGGAGCTTGCTTCTGCCGAGCGCTTCTACGAGCTGCTCATCGACGTCCTCAAGCGCCTCGCTGCGTAAAGGTTGCGCTAGCAGCAGTCCGAGTCACGTGCTAGCGGATTGCAAATGACATTATGAGAGGGGGCACCCGGTCTTTTGCGACGGGTGCCCCCTCTCTTTTGTTTGATAATTGCGAAATTACGGCCACCTAGTCCATTTCTGCCCTGATGAGGTCGAGGGCGCGCTGGCAGTTTTCGCGGACGGGGCCGAGCATATGCTCGCGCAGGTCCGCCATGCCGGGCAGGTCGGCGTATTCGTCCATGACCTCTTCCATGCAAATGGGTACCTCGTAGGCGAGGTCCATCATGGTCGCAAAGCAAAACTTCTCGGATAGCCCGGCATCGGTGAGCGTCGCCTCCAGCGTGGGGTCGCCCATACCGTGGTATCGGCGGATAGCGCCTGGACCGATGCACCCCACACGATTTTCGCCGCCAACGCTCATGGCAAGGCGCGCCCGGCGGCGCATGCGCTCATACGCCAAACCCGACGCGACATCGTACATTCGAGCCATCATGGCTGCGCCGTCGTTTCCAAGGAGCAGGGAATAGTTTTTCGCGTGCGCATCCGGTGCGCCGATGATGGCGTTAAAGAAAAGTATCTGCGTAAACAGATACAGGTTAAGTTGATGGTGGCTCGTATTTACGAGGAGCTCTTGAATGTCGCGTGTGGTCGGGCCGCCGTCTGCCGTGTACTTTTGGGCGGGCATCACCCCAAGTGCCTGACAGAGGTCTTCTTGATGTAGGCGCCTGATCGTTCCGTCTTTGACTTTCACGCGGTCATAGCGCTCAACAATGAGGGCAGGTTCGTCCTCAAACATACGATATTCGACGTTTGCCGTTGCGATGCCGGCGCGCTGGGCGCTTTTCATGCAGACAAACTCATTGAGAGCCTCGAGTTTAAATCCGATAACGCCATTTTTGAAAATATGCGTCGTGGGCGAGGAGCCCATGCATTCGCACCAGCGGTCGTTTATGAACGCGAGCGCGAACTTGCCCTGGTTGCCTCCAAGTGACCAACTTTCATCTAGACCCATCCACGATGCATCGCGGTCATCTCTGATCGACTTGAGACGAAGAGCAATTTCGTGGTCGTCTATAGGGCGGTATTCGCCAGCGCGATGCAGGACGGCGTCGGCATCTTCTTCGGCACAAAACTGCACTCCGCCCGGACAGTCGAGTCCGATATGGCTGAGCAACGCAACGGGATTGTTGGGCCTAACGTCGAATTCGGCGGCAATCGCTTTTCGTTGGTCCTCGCTGTCTGGTAGAAGGCCAAACAGGTACGGATTCATGACCTGTTGTCCGTATGTGCGATTCGATACGGGTATGTTGGTCGATAGGGCTGGCCCGTCATAGTCATGATCGTAGGTAAAGCTGATAAGACCGTTCTCATCTTGCGCGAGCGTTCCAGCAGGCACGCCGCAAATAATGGTCCGAAGTGATGTTCTGGCCATTGGCTATTTCCCTTCGGGCATGGTTTGGCTAGATGCGTTTGCGGCAATCGAGACTCCGAGATTGGACATGGCGAAATCGGCGAAGGCCCTGTCGTAGAGCTCGGACGTAAGGGGGGTATCTGCAAGAGCCGGAATGGTTGTGCTGCGACGGTTGCGATGATGAAGACGTTGAGCGTGATGGCGTCTGGAGGTGCTGCAAGGTTGATCAGCATGCGGGGCGTCGACTGGGTGCTCATTTTTCGTTTCGCTTATATCCCCTTGTGCTGCGAGCGCCAGTTCAAGAGCGTCGAAAATCGCCAGCAGCTTGTCGAGTCGAATGCCGGTGGCGTCTCCTAGCTCGAGCGATGCAAGCAGGCGCTCCGAAACACCGGCCTTTTTGGCGAGGGTGGCACGGGTGAGACCCTGAGTCTCGCGTGCCTGGCGCACGTAGATGCCAGCTTGGCGTGGTGTGGTGATGGGAAGGATATCCACGGCTATCTCCTAACGTGCAGGCTTTTGCATCCTAGTATGACATGCAAAAGTCTGCATGAAAAGGCCTCATGCAAAACTCTGCATGAGGCCTTATACGGACGTTTAGTTTTGAAGGGTGTTTTACAGCACTAAAATCCCTAGGTGCTCCAGCAAAATCTTGAGGCCGATGAGGATGAGCACAACGCCGCCCACGATGGTGGCGGGCTTTTCGTAGCGCGCGCCAAAGATGCGGCCAATCGCCACGCCGGCAACGGAGAAGATGAAGGTCGTGATGCCTATGAGCGACACGGCGGGAACGATGTCGACGGAAAGCGCGGCGAACGAGATACCCACGGCCAGGGCGTCAATCGAGGTGGCGATGGCGAGGATCAGGTACTCGCCCAGGTCAATCTTTTCGGCATCCTTGCCGTCGCCTTCATCCTCGTCTTCGGTAAAGGCCTCCCACAACATTTTGCCGCCGATAAAGGCGAGCAGGATAAAGGCGATCCAATGGTCGATGGGTCCGATGATGCCCATGAATTGACTGCCGAGCGCCCATCCGATTACGGGCATGCCGGCCTGAAAGCCGCCAAAGAACAAGCCGAGCACCACGGCAACTTTAAGGTTGATCTTCTTCATGCCAAGGCCCTTGCAGATGGAAACGGCAAAGGCGTCCATCGAAAGGCCAACGGCGAGCAACGCGAGCTCTGCGAGTCCCATAGTCTGGCTCCCTCTCTGCGGGCGAACCCGCGTGTACCTCTTGGGGGAGTAACAAAAAAGACCCGTGGCGTACGCGTTGCGCGCACAACCACGAGTCTCGTTCATTAAGGCAAGCCAGGCCGCATCGGCCAGTATGTTGACTTGCCGCGCCACCGGAGGCGAACCCGGCCACGCGACTACTCCCTCATTCATGTGAATCCCGATGCTACCACATAAGCAGCCCATTTGGGTTGGGCTCTCAGCTGTGTTCGCTCATTCTGTAAGCATCGGATTTCGCAAGCGCCGCAGGGACAAACCGTGAGAAACTATTTAGCGTTTATGGAGCGTATACGATGGGAGCGATGCCTTGGATAAGAACGAGCTGCAAAAGCGTATGGAACAGGCCATCCGCCTGACGGCACCTGGTCAGCCGATCCGCACCGCCCTCGACATGATCATCGCCGGTCACCTGGGCGCCCTTATCTGCGTCGGCGACACCGAAAACGTACTCGCTGCCGGCAACGACGGATTCCCGCTCAACATTTCGTTCACCTCGAACCGTCTGTTCGAGCTCTCTAAGATGGACGGTGCTATCGTTATCGACGGCGACCTCACCCAGATCCTGCGCGCCAACTTCCACCTCAATCCCGATCCCTCGCTTGCCACGAGCGAGACGGGCATGCGTCACCGCACCGCCGCTCGCATGTCGGTGCTCACCGATGCCATCGTGATCTCGGTCTCGGCCCGTCGTGCCGTCGTCAACGTGTACGTTCACGGCAAGAGCTACGAGATCCAGCCTGTCACCACCATCATGAGCTCGGTCAACCAGCTCGTCGCCACGCTCCAGACTACCCGTCAGTCGCTCGACCGCTCCTTGCTGCGCCTGACGGCCCTTGAGCTCGACGACTACGTCACGCTCGCCGACATCACCGGCATCTTCTCGAGCTTCGAGATCATGCAGCAGGCAAAGACCGAGCTTAAGGATTGCATTGTCAAGCTGGGTAACCAGGGTAAGCTCGTGCAGATGCAGCTCGAGCAGCTCGCGGGCTCCAGCATGGATACCGAATACGACTTGATGATCCGCGACTACGCAAGCGATTCCTCTGAGGCCAACGCCGAGAAGATCCGCGCTGAGCTTGCCCGTATGACGCCCAAGGACTTGTCCGACCCGCAGCATGTGGCGGCAGTTCTGGGCTATGACGACCTGGACGAGGACTCCGTCATGACACCGCTGGGCCTGCGCACGCTTTCGCGCGTGTCCGTCGTGCGCGACGGCGTGGCCGAGAAGATCGTCGACGAGTACGGCTCGCTGCAGGAGCTCATGGACGACATCAGCGAGGATCCGGAGCGCTTGGGCGACTTTGGCGTCAACAACCCTGCTATTCTTGCGGACTCGCTGTACCGCATGAAGGGCACCAAACAGGGGAACGCATAATGGCGCCCGTATGCGCCGTGGTCGTTGCCGGCGGCAGCGGCCAGCGCTTTGGAAATCCCGGTGGCAAGCAGCTCATTAACGTGGCGGGCCGTCCGCTTATGAGCTGGTCCATCCGCGCATTTGACCGTAGCGATAAGGTTGGCCACATCGTCGTGGTTTGCCCTGCCGAGCGTCGTGCCGAGATGCGACGCCTGGCCATCGACCCGTTTGACTATGACACGCCGATCAGCTTTGCCGATGCCGGCGCGACCCGCCAGGATTCCACCCGTGCCGGCGTGCATGCGGCTCCGGCGGGCTTTGAATACGTTGCCATTCACGATGGCGCTCGTCCGCTCATTACGACCGAGGCCATCGACCACGCTATCGACGTGCTCATGGGCGACCGCTCGCTCGACGGTGTCGTGTGCGGTCAGCCCGCGATTGACACGCTCAAGATCGTCGACGGCGACAACATCGTCGAGACGCCGCCGCGCGAGCTGTACTGGGCCGCGCAGACGCCGCAGATCTTTAGTGTCGACGCCATGAAACGCGCCCATGCCGCGGCGATTGCTGAGGGCTTTATCGGCACGGACGATTCGTCGCTGGTCGAGCGCATGGGTGGGCGTGTCCGCTGCGTCCAGAGCCCGCGCGATAACCTTAAGGTGACGGTGCCCGAGGACCTGCGTCCCGTAACCGCGATTCTGCTCGGCCGCATGGCCGAGGGAGAGGACCTTCCCCATGTTCAGTAACCTGCGCATTGGACACGGCTACGATGTTCACCGTCTGGTGGAGGGGCGTCGATGTATTATCGGCGGTGTCGACATTCCCTACGAGCGCGGTCTGCTGGGCCACTCGGATGCCGATGTGCTCGCGCACGCGCTGGCCGACGCCATTTTGGGCGCCTGCCGCGGGGGAGACATCGGCAAGCTGTTCCCCGACACCGATCCTGCCTATGAGGGCGCCGACTCGATGGTGCTGCTCGCCCGTGTGATGGACTATGCGCGCGAGCTGGGCTTTGAGTTTGTCGATGCCGATTGCACCATTGCCTGCCAGCAGCCCAAGATCACCCCGCACCGCGATGCCATGCGCGCCAACCTGGCCCATGCCCTGGGCGTTGACGTCGAAAACGTGGGCGTCGCCGCCACTACGACCGAAAAACTCGGCTGGGAAGGCCAAGGCGAGGGAATTGGCGCCTGGGCCGTCTGCCTGCTACAGAAAACCGTTAAGGAGTAACGAATGCGTATCTACAACAGCGCTACCCATAAAAAGGAAGAGTTCCAGCCCATCGAGCCCGGTAAGGTCCGCATGTATGTGTGCGGCCCCACGGTCTACGACAACATCCACATCGGCAACGCCCGCACATTCATCAGCTTTGACGTGATTCGTCGCTGGCTCATCGCGAGCGGCTACGAGGTCACGTTCGCTCAGAACCTCACCGATGTCGATGACAAGATCATCAAGCGCGCCAACGAGCAAGGCCGTACGGCTGCCGAGGTTGCGACGGAGTTCTCCGACAAGTTCATTGGCGTCATGCGCGCTGCCAACGTGCTCGATCCCGATGTGCGTCCCCGCGCCACCAAAGAGATCGGTCCCATGATCGCCATGATCAAGACGCTTATCGAGCAGGGCCACGCTTACGCAGCCGATAACGGCGATGTGTACTTTGCCGTGCGCAGCGATCCCAACTACGGCCAGGTCTCGGGCCGCAACATCGACGACCTCATGGTGGGTGCGCGCATCGAGGAGAACGAGGACAAGAACGACCCGCTCGACTTTGCCCTGTGGAAGGCCGCCAAGCCCGGCGAGCCCAGCTGGCCGAGCCCCTGGGGCGAGGGCCGTCCTGGTTGGCACACCGAGTGCGCCGCCATGGTGCACCGCTATCTGGGCACTCCGATCGACATTCACGGCGGCGGCTCCGACTTGGCCTTCCCGCATCACGAGAACGAGTGCGCCCAGGCCACCTGCGCCTGGCACCAGGGTTTCTCCAACACCTGGATGCACACGGGCATGCTGCTGGTAGACGGCGAGAAGATGTCCAAGTCGCTCGGTAACTTCTTTACGCTGGCCGAGGTGCTCGAGCAGCACTCTGCCGCGGCTCTGCGCTTGCTGATGCTGCAGACGAGCTATCGCTCGCCGCTCGACTTCTCCTGGGAGCGCCTGGAGGGTGCCGAGAATTCGCTCACACGTATCGCCGGTACGGTCGAGAACCTGCGTTGGGCTGCGAACCACGCGACGGCCAACGCCGATGAGGCTGCCGCCGAGGCGTTTGCCGCCAAGGCCGCCGAGACTCGTGCCGCCTTTAAGGAGTGCATGGACGACGACTTTAACACCGCCGGTGCCATGGGCGTCGTCTTTGGCTTTGTCACCGAGTGCAACCAGTATCTGGAGCAGGCGGGCGATGCTGCCGACAAGGCCGCCGCGCTTGCTGCCGCCGATACGCTGGCCGAGCTGCTCGATACGTTTGGCGTTGAACTTCCCGAGCCCAAGGTCGAGCTGCCGCTGGGTCTGCTCGGCGTTGCCGCCGGCCTGGTTGCCTACACGGGCGACGACGTGGACGAGGCCGCTGCCAAGATTCTCGAGGCCCGCGCCGAGGCTCGTGCCGCCAAGAACTGGGATCTGGCAGATGCCATCCGCGACCAGCTCAAGGACCTGGGCCTC
Source organism: Collinsella sp. (assembly GCA_036550515.1). Classification (GTDB taxonomy): domain Bacteria; phylum Actinomycetota; class Coriobacteriia; order Coriobacteriales; family Coriobacteriaceae; genus Collinsella. The sequence goes on along the minus strand of JAXKGF010000078.1, from coordinate 34,811 downwards.
ACCATTGAGGATACCGCCGCCGGCACCCGTATCAAATCCCTCTAATCCCCGCGGGTTTCCCAAGCACCCGACCTTGCCGTTCAAACCGTCGCTCGCGTACTCAAGTACGCGTCGCTCCTCTTTCACGGTAATCTCGGACACTTGGAAAACCCGTACCGACCGCTTGAGCTATTCGTCTTAAGCGGTCGCTTCTTTTGTCCTGTTTGAAAATTATTTAAAGGAGGCCGTTTTATGGCCGACAATCGCAAGCGTGTACCGCGTGGAGGCAAGCAGGCTGCTTCTGGCTCGCGTCCGATTCGCCGCAACGACCGCGCTGTCGCTCCCAAGGGCCAGCGCGAGCGCTCACAGGCTGCTCGCCCGCAGCGCGAGCGTAGCCGCGATAACGTCCAGGTTCCCAAGGGCGAGTTTATCGAAGGTCGCCGTGCTGCCGCCGAGGCGCTGCGTACCGGCTTTCCCGTCAAGTGCGCGCTCATCGCTGAGGGCGGGGAGCGCGATGCCGCCTTGTCGCGCCTGGTCGACGACCTCAACGCCGCGGGCGTCCGCATTAAGTATGTGCCGCGCGCGCAGCTCGATGCGCTGTCGAGCCATGGCGCTCACCAGGGCATTGCGCTCGAGGTGGGCAATTTCCCCTATGCCGATGTTGCCGATATCCTCGACCGTGCGGGCGACGGTCCGGCGCTCGTCGTCGTGCTCGACCATGTGACCGACGACGGCAACTTTGGCGCCATCGTGCGCTCCGCCGAGGTCGTGGGCGCGGCGGGCGTCATCATTGCCAACAAGCGCGCCGCCGGTGTGACCGTCGGCAGCTACAAGACTTCTGCCGGCGCCGTCATGCACCTGCCCATCGCGCAGGTTCCCAATATCGCCCGTGCGCTCGATGACCTCAAGGCCGCCGGCTTTTGGGTGGGCGGCGCCTCCGAGCACGCCGAAGGCAGTTGCTGGGATGCTCCCTTCGAGGGTCGCGTGGCGCTCGTCATGGGTTCCGAGGGCGACGGCATCTCGCGTCTTGTGCTCGAGAAATGCGACTTTTTGACTAAGCTTCCCCAGCGCGGAATGACCGAGAGTCTCAACGTTGCCCAGGCGACCACCGCGCTGTGCTTTGAGTGGCTGCGCCGCAATGCCGGCGAACTCATGGGGGAGGAGTAGCGCATGTCCAAGAAGAACCGCGCCAAGTCCAAGGCCAAGCGCTTTGGCGAGGGCTCGGCCAAGCCGATTGTTTCGGCCGCGACCTATGGCGTGGGCGGCAATGCGTTTGCGCAGGCCATCGCCGATCCGGTCTCGACGGTGCACTCCAATAAGCCCGAGCTGCTGGTGGTCGACGGTTACAACGTGATTCACTGCACGCCGCGCTACGAAAAGCTCGTCTACGACCATTCCGACGATCCGTATTCCAGCGACGTCCACGATATGGCGCGAACTGCACTCATCAACGACGTCGCCGCCTTTGCCCAGGGCCGCTACGAGGCCGTGATCGTATTTGATGGCGCGGGCAATATCTCCAGCGAGCGCCCCAACCTACCGGCCCGCGGCGTGCGCATTGAGTTTTCGCCGACGGGTGTTTCGGCCGATACCGTGGTGCAGAAGCTCTGCATCGAGGCGCGCGAGGAAGGCCGCGCGTGCTCCGTGGTATCGAGCGACGGCACGATCCAGGCTGTCGTCATGGGCAAGGGCGTTACACGCATCTCGAGCCGTATGCTGGTGGACGAGATCAAACAGATCGATAACGACGTGCATGAGGCCGAGGAAGCACCCCAGATCAAGATGACCCTGGGCAGCCGCCTGAGCCCCGAGGCCCTGGCAAAGCTTAAGGCCCTGCGCGGGCGGTAGGGGAGTTGGCGGGGCAATGCTGCCTCGCTAACTCCATTCAGCGATGTCGATGATTCTTTCGAGGCGCCACATTAGCGCCTCTTTTAGATATGGCAGCCTTGCCGTGAGCGCGTCGTTTCTGGAAAGAATCTCGATTGCCTCGTCAACGAAGCCTTCGAGTTTGTCGCCGTCAAACCAGCCCATGTCCTCGACGAGCAACATTTGTTTGGCGGGGCTTGAATGAAATTGTGCGCTGGTAAAACTGTGCTCTCCCGCCCTAAGCTCCTCTAGTGATATGTTGCACCAGAGCGATGAGCCCGAGTCGAAGATGGGGGCAGGTCTGCAAGCTTGCGTGTTTACATTTCGCACGAGGCCGAAGTTGTGCCAATGACGATCGTAGTTGGCAATGATGTCGTCACATACGATCATGCGGTCAAGGGCATCCTTGACGCCTGTCACCCCGAGCTCCTCGCAGTTTGCTACATATCGCTCGTAGTCGGTTAGCCGTTCATCTGCGTTTGCGTGCTGGTTTACATAGAACGCAGGGACATACTCTTCTTCATCAGTTAAGAAGACATCGCATGTGCTCAGGGCGGAAGTGCCCGTGCCCTCGAGCGAGTAAGGCACATAATCGCAGGCGTTTAGGATGCGACGGTGGAGCGCGGTCGCCACCAGCTCGTTATAAGGTTCCTGGTCCAGGTGCGCTCCTGCCTTATGCAGAATTCGACGTTCGCCCTCGCACGTCCAGTACTTTTGAAGATTGCCGTCCGAGGTGTTATCAGGCTTTGCGGCAGCCGCTTTTCCCTCTGGGGCAAAGGGCGCAATGGACAGCGAGACGTCATCAAAGGCGTTATTGAAGAAGTTGATATCCTCCCAGGCGAGACCGGAATCTTGGGGTCTAATCCAATACTGGTCGGATAGGGAGAGGCCGAGATTTCGCTGGACGAGTTCATCGGGAACATCGACTGCGGCTTCTGCAAGCAGGGAGGCTAGCCCAATGCGTGCGAGCGGGATACCGCGGCCGCGCCACCAGATGCGGAAGGAGTCTAGCGATATGGGGCTATTAGGGCCAAATACTCCAATAGGGGCGTGGGCGTAATCGATGTCGGCACCGATGTGGGTAAAGTCTTTTCGCGATGTGCTGTAGACCAGCTGAGCGACTTCGTACGTGCGGTTCATGAGGGTGAACGCGATCTCGCTCTTACCGTGGCCGCGGCGGGGACGTCCCCCCGTTTTGGTCACAGAGCGGAGTCGCGTGTCGACGCTGTCTTTGTCGATGAGCCATACACCAGAAGCCTTGCGGGCATCAAGTGCTCCGTTTTTTATGAGCTCCTGCACCCTGCGCGGAGTGATGCCGAGCAGCTCGGCGGCTTCCTTGGTAGTAAGCATCACGAAACCCTTCGTCAAAACGAATAGTTTTATATATAGCAATTGTAATTAAAACTATTCGTTCTGACGAATGGTTTTGAGATTGAGGGCGAACCGACAGAAATGAACGGGCCTGGTACCTGTTGTTGCTGGATTTTGCATATTTGTATAACGCCGTGTGGCCTGTTGCGCCCCGTCCGTAATTCCTTTATTCTTAACAGGCTTCGCGCGAAAGCGCCAAGTGTGCCAGTGTGGCGCAACGGTAGCGCAACTGATTTGTAATCAGTGGGTTGCAGGTTCGATTCCTGTCACTGGCTCCATGAGAGTTTCGGGCTCTGTCTCTATATGGGACAGAGCCCGTTTCTATTTAGGTGGTGCGCCATCGGGTTAGCGCCCATCCCGTTTTTGGTTTGTCTCGTCCTCCAGTTTGTCTAAATCTGTAACACCAAGACCGATATTTGGCATCTAACTGTTACAGATTGAGATGAAACTTAGGGTGTTTTAGGAATATCTTGATCTGTAACATGTAGAAGCGGAATAGGCCTCTTGCTGTTACAGATCGAGACAAGGGCGGGTGCGGACCTGGATGTTCTGCTCGAGCGTGGATTTCTGGACACGCGAGAGAAGAAAACCTTCCGACCGGAGAACGAGCGTGGATAATTAACTTGGATAGGGAGCTAAGGTAAACACCGATTGTCTATCGAAGGCTTTAGAAACAACGACCCCGATTTCATTGTGGAATCGGGGTCGTTTGTGCCTGAGGAATCCGAATGGATTAATCGAGCTCCTAAGGGACTTCTTGGGTTCTTGCTAATGGTCTGCCGAGGATGTCCCCAATGCAAGCAGCGGGCATCTACTCAATATAGTTGGGATTCTTCTTGATGATCACGCGTGCAGCGATGAACGAGACAACGATGGCGATGACGGCGACAACGCACGCCAGTACGAAGTTGCCCATGGATCCATCGGGAGCGATAAAGATCAGCGCAGAAAGAAGACCGGGGCATGCTCCCGCAACATACTCCTTCAGGACGAAGATGCCTGCAGGGAGTCCCGCGCAGAGGGCGCCGATTGCTGTGCCGACAAGCAGGCGGGGACGCTCGATGAGGCAGCCGTAAAATGCGGGCTCAGTTACGCCACAGAGTGCGGTGACGGCAACCGTGGTGACCATACCTCTCTTCTCCTTGTTGCCTTTCATTGCAGTTGCCAAGGCGAGACTCGTGCCGCCAATGCAGAGGTTTGAGATGAAGCCAAAGATGATGGGCGCCCAGCCGAGCTGCGCCAAGCTCGTAACTTCGATCGCGATGTAGGCCTTATCAAGACCGAGCATGACAAAATAGGGGTTAAGGGCTGCAAGGATTGGAGTAGCGATAAATGCCACGTTATCCATGAGCCACGTGGCGGCATCACTCAGCGCGTAGCCCATCATGCTGCCGGCGGGGCCGAGGATAATCAGCTCAACAGGCACGACGATGAACATGGTGAGCAGCGGCTTCAAGAACAGTTTGGTAATGTCGGGGATGATTTTCTGAAGACCGCGATCAACAAAGTACATGAACACAACGCCCAGTACGATTGGCACCACCGTGCTCGAGTAGTCATTCGTCGGGATGGGGATGCCAAGAAAGTCGAGACCCTCAGCACCGCTAATAGACGAGCTAATCATGATTGCGCCCAGCAGTGCGCCCATGATAGGCTGCATCTTCATGACGGCGGCGAGCTGATAGCCGAGGTAAACGGGCAGGAAGCTAAATGAGGCGCTGAAGATCGCCAGCAGAACCTGGGCGGTTCCGCTATCGGTGCTCAATCCACAATAATTGACCAGGAGATTCTTGATCGAAAGAATGAGTCCGCCAACGATGAGCGCCGGGACGATGGGCATGAATACCTGTGCAGAGACGTTCCCGAATTTCTCAATCAAGCCCATGGCGGTGTTACCGCTTTTAATGCCTTCTGCAAGGTCTTTGGCGGTTTGGGCATCGTCGGCAACCGTGCCACCGCCGACTTCGATTCCCGCGAAGTCGAGGAAGTCGTTGTAGGCCTCGGTGACGTTGGGGCCGATGATCACCTGAAGCTGGCCACCGCTGACTACTGCCCCGAGCGCCTGGTCAGCCGATTTGGCGAGCTGGAGATCGATGATCGAGGTGTCTCGTGCGTCGATGCGAAGGCGCGTCGCACAATGAGTTACCGATGTAATGTTCTCTTTGCCGCCAACAGCCTTTAGGACTGTTTCGGACATTGCCTGATATTTCATCTCTTTCTCCTAACCTTCCTGCTCCTGATACTTCGAGATAAGGTCTCGGTACCAATACCAGCTCTTTTTGGGGGTGCGCTCCAGATTGTTCTCGAAGTCGATATGGACAAGTCCGTATCGTTTTTCGTAGCCGTTGATCCAGCTATACAGATCCATCGTCGACCAGAGGTAGTAGCCCTCAACGCGCGCGCCGTCGCGCTTAGCCCTCATCATGTGCTCGATGAACTGGCCCAGAAGCTCGATGCGGTCATCATCGTGGATTATTCCGTCTGCGTCTGGTTGCTCATAGGCGCCATGTCCGTTTTCCGTAATAAAGATGCGGGGCGCGTCATAGCGCTCGTGGACATCCATGATGGTTGAATACATGCAACTTGGGAGTATTTCGCGGCCCCATTTATTGCGGGGAACATTGCTGTCGCGGGCGCTTTCAAACAAGGGCGCAATGCATTTTCCTTCGACCTTTTTGCTCGAACCGCCCTTATTGTTCGCCGAAACGGCAAGCTCTCCACCGTGCCAGTCGGTTACATACTCTCGGCAATACACGTTGAGTCCAATAAAATCGACTTTACCGTCTCTGAATTCTTCTACGTCATTTGGGGATCGATAGAGCGAGACGCCAAGTTTTTCAAGGATTTCGTCCATTTCTGGCGGCAGTTGACCCTGAAGTGCTGGTGCCAGAATCATGCGATTGGCGAAAAAGTCTGCGTATCGAAATACGTCATCGGGGTGCTCGGTTGCCGGGTCGAGTTCGACAACGCCGCCATCGTGGACGGCGCCGATGATGCCGTCGTAGCCCATTTGACGATATGCTCGGACTGCGAGTGCGCTTGCGCGCATCAGGTTGTACTGAAACTGCATGTACGACTGAACGTCGAGCGATCGATTGGGGGGATAGTTGCCCAACATGTTTACGCAGTAGCTGTAGAAATGCGGCTCGTTAACGGTAGCCCAGATTTTGACGCGGTCTCCAAAGCGCTCAAAGCAAATCTTGGCGTATTTGCAGAACCACTCTGCCATATCGTTGTTCAGCCATCCGCCTTTGCAAGCAAGCGTGAATGGCAGATCGTAATGGAACAGCGTAACGTTGGGCTCTATGCCATTTTCGAGGCAGCAATCAATGACCCGATTATAAAAATCGATACCCTTTTCATTCACTTCACCGATACCCGTGGGGATGATTCGACTCCATGAAAGAGAGAAGCGATAGGTGTTTTGTCCGCCTTCTTTCATCATGCGGATATCTTCTTCATAGCGATGGTAGAAGTCGCAAGATACATCACCGTCAACATGGTTGATGTTCTTATTGCTTGTGTGGTTAAAGAAATCCCACTCGCCAAGGCCTTTGCCGTCTTCGTTCCAGGCACCCTCGCACTGATAAGACGCCGTGGCGGAACCCCAGAGAAACGGGATGTTGTTCACGTTGCCCATGAATCCCCTTTCCATCATTCAACACGGTGGATACGTGTGGCGGAATTACGATTAAGATGACGTCAACTGATTTGAATCATAGGAGAACGACCAAAGCTGTTTGATTCAATAAATGAACTATGATTTCGAGGAGAGCGGAAAGAGGGATCACGTGAATATCAATGACTTCGATGTGCTCAATCGCATTAGCTCCATCATCAACAGCGAGTTTGGGTCAAACGATGCCGCCATCGCTCGATATCTCATCGCTCACATTAGGCGTTCGAGCGAAATCAATGTTGCCGCAATAACCCGCGATGCATTCGTGACCCGTTCCGCTGTTCGTCGTTTCTGCAATCGATTGGGCTACCAGTCTCTTAGCGATTTGAAAGAATCATTTACTCAATCAGTCTTTCCAAGCGACTTAAGCCATCGAGAGGAGGAATTTGGCTACGAGGAGTACAGGGCAGAGCTCGACGTTCGCATGATCGAGATGTTCGCTGAGGTTGAAAGCGGCGTGTCCGATATCGCTATTAAGCACCTTGCCGACGAAATTGATGGCCATAAAAACGTTGAAATCTGGTGCACCAATAATGTGAGCGCCAATCTCGTACGATTTCAGCAGGAAATGTTTTATGCGGGCAAGATAGTTCGCATAGTTGCTGGGGCTAACGTCGCGGAATTGAAAAACATGGGAGACGCTTCGCAGTCATTGATAATTCTCGTATCGGTCTCCGGGCTATTTGCGTCACAGGCGCGAGAGTATCTTGATTGCCGTTCGGGCAGGAAGATTCTAATTACTGCGTTTAGCAACGATGACAAATCGAGGTCTTTTGACCGTGTATATCGTCTTGGCAATGCGGGAAACGGAATTGACCGACTCGGCGTTTATTCGAAATACGCCATGACCTATTTCTTCGACTTGCTATCGTCGTGTTACTTGAGCCGCTACCCCTGCACCAAGGGGGAGCCGCTCTATGGGTCTACTTTGGTCTGGCCCGAGTAGTAGCGGCTCTATAGTTCTCCCGTCTGGAGAATGAGAGTGGATAATCTCCAACTTTGGGCTTAGAGCCGCGCTAAAAGCGGGAGATTATCCACGCTTGAACGTGCCGTGGAAGCACGATCGCGACCTATGTAATAGTGCAAGGTAATAGTGCAAGAGGGTCGTTATCAAAGGTCGGTGCAGCAGATGTACTCCACTATGCCAAAGTGTTCCCTCGGGAAATGTCACCGCTACATGCAAATCCACCGTCCTCTATATCCAAACTCAGCAAAACAGCAGGTCAAAGGTATATAGATACGCCCGGCACCGTGTATCTAGAGGTTTTCGTTGACAGCCCCCAAGGTTGCATCGTATTATCTTTTTCGTTCGCGGGGGCGGCGGTCCAAAAGACCAAAGAACCTGCGGATACTTGAACGATTGGGAGTTTGCCCGAGTGGTTAATGGGGACGGGCTGTAAACCCGTTGGCTCTGCCTACATAGGTTCGAATCCTATAGCTCCCACCCGTCAAGTGCCTGTATAGCTCAGTCGGTAGAGCACTTCGTTGGTAACGAAGAGGTCACCAGTTCAAGTCTGGTTGCAGGCTCCATCCGGCGGTGTAGCTCAGTTGGTTAGAGCACACGGTTCATACCCGTGGCGTCACTGGTTCGAATCCAGTCACCGCTACCATAGGTAACACGGTGGCTTCTCAATAGTATGTTGAGAGGCCACTATGGTATAAAGGCAAAGTCCCGTCCGGGGACGACCTGTTAAGAGGAGGGCTTTATGGCCAAAGAGAAGTTTGAGCGCACTAAGCCGCATGTTAACATCGGCACCATTGGTCACGTCGACCACGGCAAGACCACGCTGACCGCCGCCATCACCAAGGTTCTCTCCGAGACCGAGGGCTGCAAGGCTGACTTCACTGCGTTCGAGAACATCGACAAGGCTCCCGAGGAGCGCGAGCGCGGCATCACGATTTCCGTCTCCCACGTTGAGTACGAGACTGCTGCCCGTCACTACGCTCACGTTGACTGCCCGGGCCACGCTGACTACGTCAAGAACATGATTTCCGGTGCTGCTCAGATGGACGGCGCTATCCTGGTCATCGCTGCTACCGACGGCCCCATGGCTCAGACCCGCGAGCACATCCTGCTCGCCCGTCAGGTCGGCGTTCCCTACATCGTCGTCTTCCTGAACAAGTGTGACATGGTCGACGATGACGAGCTCATCGACCTCGTCGAGATGGAGACCCGTGAGCTCCTCTCCGAGTACGATTTCCCCGGCGACGACATCCCCGTCATCCGTGGTTCTGCTCTGGGCGCTCTCGAGGGTGACGCCAAGTGGATGGACGCCATTCGCGAGCTCATGAAGGCCGTCGACGAGTACATCCCGACGCCTGCTCGTAACAACGACCTCCCGTTCCTGATGGCCGTTGAGGACGTTATGACCATCTCCGGTCGTGGTACCGTTGCTACCGGCCGTGTCGAGCGCGGTGAGCTCAAGCTCAACGAGCCCGTCGAGATCGTCGGCATCAAGGATACCCAGAACACTGTCGTTACCGGTATCGAGATGTTCCGTAAGTCCATGGACTTCTGCGAGGCTGGCGACAACGTCGGTCTGCTGCTCCGCGGCATCAAGCGCGAGGACATCGAGCGCGGCCAGGTTCTCTGCAAGCCCGGTTCGGTTACCCCGCACACCAAGTTCACCGGCGAGATCTACGTTCTGACCAAGGAGGAGGGCGGTCGTCACACCCCGTTCTTCGATGGTTATCGTCCTCAGTTCTACTTCCGTACCACCGACGTTACCGGTACGGTCAAGCTCCCCGAGGGCACCGAGATGGCTATGCCTGGTGACCACATCACCATCGAGGGCGACCTCATTCACCCGATCGCCATGGAGGAGGGCCTGCGCTTTGCTATCCGCGAGGGTGGCCACACCGTCGGTTCGGGCATCGTCTCCACGATTATTGAGTAAATTAGCTCTTTGATATAGCTGACTTAGAGAGAACCCGGCACTTATAGGGTGCCGGGTTCTTTTCTACGCGGGACTTATTCCCCGCCGATTACGCTTCGCTCGCCCTTAAGCCGAGCGTGAGGGATCGATTAGATCTCGCTGGCTTCATTGATGTGTTCCAAATATGAATGGATCCAGCGAGAACCAATTGATTCGAGGTTTTCATTGACAGCACTTACATAGAGCTGATAAAGTACCATCTCGTGCCCGTACGGGGCGGATATGAAAGGTTCAGGATACATGCGTACTCTAGTTACTCTTGCGTGCACTGAGTGCAAGCGCCGCAACTATACGACCACCAAGAACAAGGCGAACATGCCTGATCGTATGGAGATCAAGAAGTATTGCCCCTGGTGCCGTCATCACACGCTGCACAAAGAGACTCGCTAGTCTCTAGTCACATACGCCAGTAGTTCAATTGGTAGAGCATCGGTCTCCAAAACCGAGTGTTGAGGGTTCGAGTCCTTCCTGGCGTGCCAGTCATTATTCCGTAAGCTCCCAATTGGGGGCTTACGGTTTACTCATGTATAAGCGCATTGCGCGGAGGTAACCCAAATGGCCAACAAGAAGAACAAGAAGAAGGCTCAGCAGCAGGCGCCTGCCAACAACGCTGCCGCCAACTCCAAGGTTGAGGCCAAGAAGGCCGTTGCCAAGAAGAACGAGAAGGCTGCGAAGTCCAAGAAGAACGAGAAGCCTGGTTTCTTCGCCCGCACCAAGAAGTATTTCGCTTCGGTCAAGTCCGAGATGAAGCGTGTCACGTGGCCCGATAAGAAGGAGCTCGTGAACTACTCGGTCGTCGTTTGCGCTTCTCTGATCGTCGTCGGCGTCGTCATCGCTCTGCTCGATGCTGGCTTTGGCGAGGCTCTTGCTCTGTTCTCTGGATTGAGGGGCTAAACCATGTCTAAGCGTTGGTACGTCGTTCACACTTACTCTGGATACGAGAACCGCGTTAAGTCCGATCTCGAGCATCGCATCGAGACTATGGGCATGCAGGACCGTATCTTTGATATCGAGATTCCTATGGAGCGTGTCACCGAGATTAAAGAGGGTGGCAAGCGCGAGACCAAGGATTCCAAGATCTTCCCGGGTTATGTCCTGGTCCGCATGGAGATGGATGACGATGCTTGGACGTGTGTTCGTAACACGCCTGGCGTCACCGGTTTCCTGGGCGGCAACGGCAAGCCCGCTCCGCTTTCCCGCGACGAGTACAACAAGATGACTCGTCGTCCCGGTAAGGGCGATTCGCCCAAGCGCACCTCGGTTGATATTGAGGTCGGTACGTCCGTCCGCGTCACCGATGGCCCGCTTACCGACTTTGATGGCAAGGTATCCGAGGTTAACACCGAGGCTGGCAAGCTTAAGGTCACGCTGATGATCTTTGGCCGCGAGACGCCGGTCGAGCTCGACTTTAACCAGGTCGCTGTCATCGCTTAAGATTTTCGTCCGTTCGCGCGAGCGTGCTTCTTCTGTGACTGCTCATCTCAGGAGTGCTTCTAACACGTGCGTGCTTACGATATAGCAAGTACTTCACACTCGTGATTCGAAAGGAATGACCATGGCTGAGAAGAAGGTTGCCAACGTCATTAAGCTCCAGATTCCTGCTGGTGCCGCTAACCCCGCTCCTCCCGTCGGCCCCGCCCTGGGCGCTGCTGGCGTGAACATCATGCAGTTCTGCCAGGCCTTTAACGCCGAGACGCAGGACAAGAAGGGCGACATCATCCCCGTTGAGATCTCTGTCTACGAGGATAAGTCCTTCTCCTTCATCACCAAGACCCCGCCGGCGGCTCACCTCATCAAGAAGGAGCTGAACCTCAAGTCTGGTTCTGCTAAGCCCCAGGCCGACAAGGTTGGTCAGCTCTCCCAGGAGCAGCTCACCAAGATCGCCGAGATCAAGATGCCGGACCTCAATGCCAACGACATTGACGCCGCCAAGAAGATCATCGCCGGTACCGCCCGTTCCATGGGCGTCACCATCGCTGAGTAGCGATTTCTTTAGGTAATGACGGGTGCCCCGACCGAGGCGCCCGTTATATGTGTGCAATAGGGCACACGATACGATGTGGGAGGGCTCACGCCCGTTTAACCACAGGAGGTAATGCACATGGCTAAGCATGGTAAGAGCTATAACGCCGCTGCCGAGAAGATCGACCGCGCCACGCTCTACACCCCCCTTCAGGCTGCCAAGCTCATCAAGGAGCTCGACACCGCCAAGTTCGACGAGACCGTCGAGGCCCACTTCCGTCTGGGCGTCGATACTCGTAAGGCTGACCAGAACATTCGTGGTTCCATCTCCCTGCCCCACGGCACCGGCAAGACCATTCGTGTTGCCGTCTTCGCCGAGGGCGAGAAGGCTCGCGAGGCCGAGGCTGCCGGCGCCGACATCATCGGTTCCGACGAGCTCGTCGCCCAGATTCAGAAGGGCGAGATCAACTTCGACGCCGCTATCGCTACGCCGAACATGATGGCCAAGGTTGGCCGCATCGGTAAGATCCTTGGTCCCCGTGGCCTCATGCCGAACCCCAAGCTCGGCACCGTGACTATGGACGTCGCCAAGATGGTCTCCGAGCTCAAGGCCGGCCGCGTTGAGTACCGCGCCGACCGTTACGGCATCTGCCACGTGCCCCTGGGCAAGAAGTCCTTCTCTGAGCAGCAGCTCGTCGAGAACTACGCTGCCCTGTACACCGAGATTCTGCGCGTCAAGCCCTCTTCTGCTAAGGGTAAGTACGTCAAGTCTATCTCCGTGTCTTCCACCATGGGCCCTGGCGTCAAGGTCGATCCCGCTGTCCAGCGTGACTTCCTGGCTGAGTAACTAACAGTTACTGCCTGAGCAAAGCAAGCATTGCTAAAGAAACCCGGTTCTGCCTCGTGCAGGACCGGGTTTCTTGCTATCTCGGGCCAAAACCACCACAACGGGGACAGGCACCTTTGTGGTGGCTTGGGCACTTTGGCGTCAATGTTATGGCATCGCAGCGAGCCGGTTCCAAGTGCCCCAGGTCGCCCCGAAAGAGGAGCGATGCGTACTATGGTACGCGAGCGACGGCTTGAGGGGCGAGATGGGGTGCTTGGGGCCGGCGCAGCGTCAAGCCTTAAAGGTGGTTACCAGGGTGTTCTGGCGGTTGAGGACTCGATGGCCTCGTGGCGCTTGAGCTCGCGGCGCATAGTTTGCGAATTGAGCCAAGCTGCCTGCCAGCCACGGATGGGGTAGCGCGCCTCGTCCAGCTCAAACTGCGTATAACCGCAGGCGTTGATGATCGTCGTCCCGCACGTGTGTTGCCGCTCACGTTGAAAATCGTGGCCATAGCATTGGTGCACATGCCCGTGCACCATGTAGTCGGCCCCCCAGGACTCAAGCGCCGTGTTAAAGCATTCGAATCCTCGATGCGGCAGATCATCCAGATCGCCCACGCCGGCGGCGGGTGCATGGGTGAGCAAGATGTCGCAGCCGCCGACCATCCTCACTTTGCGGGAGAGCTTGCGCATGCGCTTGGTCATCTCGCGCTCGGTATACATGTTGGCACCGTCTCGGTAGCGCATGGAGCCGCCAAGCCCCGCAATGCGGACGCCGCGGTACACGTAGACGGCGTCTTCGACACAGATGCAGCCACCCGGTGCATGACGTGAATAGCGGTCATCGTGGTTGCCGCGCACGTAGATGAGCGGTTTGTTGATGACGGTGACCAAAAACTCAAGATAATCCGGGTCCAGATCGCCGGCGGACAAAATCAGGTCGACACCCTCAAAGCGTTCCTTGCGAAAGCATTCCCAAAGGCATCGTTCCTCGGTATCGGCTACGGCAAGGATCTTCATAGGGCGCGGACTTTCGGCTCATCGTTGGGCTGTGGAATGGCGCCTACCACGTTGTCGGCCAGCCAGTTCATCTCGACGATTTGCGTGCTTGGCAGTGGGGGAAAGCCCTCGATCTGCACCACGCCGCTCTGACTGTGGAGCTCACCGCCAAACGGATTGATGGAGCCCTCGACGATGCCGTTGCGGAGTAGCTGCACCAGTTTGCGCGTCTGATAGGGCAGGCCCGGCGCGTAGCGAATGTCGATAACGCCCGAGCTCATGCCGTACCAGTAGTTGACGGCGCGAACCTGGTTGGCGTCACTGGTCTCATCCCAGGTGCCATGCAGCAGGCTTCGCACGATAAGCTCGTAGTATCGGCCCCAGTTCCATACCGGCATGGCGATGCCGACGACCTTGCCATCGACCAGGCGGTGGAGTCCGTAGGCCGTAGGGTCCTCCAGCGACTTGGACATGTCAGCGCCGGTCATGACGCTCACGCCTTCGCGGCACATGGCCTCGGCAAGACCGCCGGCGGGCACATCGCCCCAGGTGAGGATTACCTGCGCGCGGGGGTCGAGCAGCGAGGCGCCAATCGCAAAGGCGTTGATCTCGCTAAGTGCGCCCGACGCAAAGACCGACGCGTGGTAGCCAATGCGATGGTTGTCCGCCATGCTGGCGGCAAGGGCGCCCAGGAGGAATTTAGCCTCGTACATCTTTCCAAAATACGAACGGACGCTTTGGTGGGGAAGGCCGATAGAGCAGTTGAGGAACCGAACCTGGGGATACTCAACGGCAGCCCTGAGCGTGTATTCCATCAGGCGGTGCGAGGTCGAGAAGATGACGTTAGCACCATGTTTGACAGCCGTTTCCACGGCGGCGTAGAACACGTCCGGATCGTGGCAGTCCTCGAATGCCTCGGTGCGCACGATGCCGCCAAAGTGCTCGTCGAGATACTGACGCCCTTGGTCGTGCAAGCTGTCCCAGCTCGACGATGGACAGGGGAATTCATGGATAAAGGCGATGCGCAGAGGGTTGGCCGCCGAATAAACGGTCTTGCCCATAAAGAAGTTGAACACGCCGGAGGTGGACTTGGCGGGCGCCTCTTCCTCATCGACGCTCGGTGCCTCGACAAGATCGACCTTGTCCTCGTCATTTTTGCCGGCAATGACCAACTCGCGCCACATCTTGCACAGGCGGTTTACGACGATATCCGTCGGCGTATCCAGCAGGCGGTCCTGGTTGTACACATTGAGGTAGACGAGCATGGCGTCGGCGGGCGTAATGTCCAGGTGGTCGCCGCCCGCGCGAAGGTAGGCACGCTTAAAGAGTAGGAAGGTGTGGCGCAGGTAGTCGACCTTTTTCTGTGGCCACTTTTCGATAAGGTTCTGACCGAGCATCTTGGCGAGCGTCTCGTAGCTTCCCTCACGCGAGAACTCGATCTCGTATAGGGGACAGACGCGCCAAAACGCGCAGAATTCACCGTACAGGCGGCTTTCGACGGAGTTCCATTTGCCGGGGTAGAGACGGGTGACCTTGGCCGAAACCGTCGGGGCGTCCAGGAATTTGAGGACGCTGACGCGCTTATTGCCTTCCTGGACATAGAACCGATGCATGAACTCGGTGACGATGATGGGGTCGCGATAGCCCTCGGTCACCTGGATGTCGTAGAGGTTGGACCACTTGCGGGCGAACTCGGTGTTAAACGGCAGCAGGGGCATAAAGTTACACGAAAAGGCAGACTGACGGCCTTTGGTGACCGTGCCGACGACCATTTCGAGCGGAATGTCCCTCAGACCGACGCTCTCTCGCTGGCCTAAGGGGAGCTGGGAAACGAGGCCGTCGAGGTCCGTAAGGTACGGGTGCTCGCTTTGGCTGATGGCGCGACGGCGTCCCTGCTCGCCGCGCTTGCGTGCTTGACGATAGGCCTCTTCCATGGTGTCTACTCCCTTAGTCGTTTAAACAACGATATAACCATGGTACCACGATGCAAAACCACCACAAAGGTGCCTGTCCCCTTTGTGGTGGTTTTAGGCGATGATGGGGGCGATGGCGCGGATGCAGGCGTCGGCTGCCGTAAAGGTGGTGCTGTCGTCACTGACGATAAAGATGATCTTGCCCTTGATGCCAAAGTCGCCGATCTCGCTAAAGAGAACATACGGCTCCTTGTCAAAGCCCGAGATGGGAAGCACGGCGGCCTTGGTAGCGTCGGTGAGCTCGTCTGCCAGCGCGTCCAGTGAGGCCCACTTGGACGTGTCCTTTACGGCAACGGGCACGGCCACGCGCCCAAAGGGCATCAAGTGCACGAGCGTGTTCTTGGAGATGTTGGAGTTGGGGACGATGATGGTCTGCCCACAGGCGTCCTCGATGGTCGTATGGCGCCAGGTGATGTCTTGGACCACGCCTGACACGCCGCCGACCTCGATATTATCGCCGGGCTTGATGATGCCCATAAAGGTCACCTGCATGCCACCGATAAGGTTTGACAGCGTGTCCTGAAAGCCGAGCGAGATGGCGATGCCGCCGACGCCAAGAGCGGCGACGAGGGCGTTTGCGTTAATGCCAAAGCAGTTGTCGAGGATAAAGCTGCCGCCAATCATCCAGATGATGGCGCGCGCGATGTTGATGAAGATGCTCGATGAAGGGAGTGGGTTATCGTCGCGGCTAAGCAGGTGGTGCAGGGTCTTGGACGCGACCTTGGCGGCAACGGCGGTGCCGATGGCCAAGATACCTGCCCAGATGATGTTGTGGACCCATCGTTGTGCAAAGAAATGAAGAATTGGCTCAAACAATTCCATGTAGGGAAACCTCCTCATGATCGTTCAACCATGATACCCACCAAAAAGCCCGTCCGATCACATCGGACGGGCTTCTGTGCTTGATATAAGGTCTGCACGGCGGGGCTGCAAGGTCCGGCGGTGTAGCTTAGCGGCGGCGCTTCCAGATAATGCCGAGCATGATGACGATGATGCCGCCAATGAGGCATGCGCCGACCACGGCCAGCGTACGGTCTCCCGTTGCGGCAAGCTTGCCGGTGGTCTTCTTGGTGGTGGCCTGCGTGGTCGTCGTGTCCGTCTTAGGTGAGGGCTTAGGCGTCGGGGCCGGTGTAGGCGTGGGATCCACGGCTGCGGAGCCGAAGCTGATGGTGCCGGCGAGTCCGGCCATCTTGTTCTCCCAGCCATTCTGTCCAATCAGTGCCCTCAGCGCTGACTCGCAGGTGCCCCACTCGGTGTGCTTGGTGGCGTTTGCGAAGGTGGGGAAGTCGGTCGTGTTGGTGATAATGTAGTTGTTGGTGGCGACGGTATAGGTCTTGGCGGGGTCGAGCGTGCTGCCGTCTTTGGTGAGCGTGGCACTCACGATGCGCTTGCCTTCAGACTGCGTCCAGTCGATTTTTACGTTGATGCCGCCAAAGGAAAGAACGCTGCCGGAGTCGTTGGGCCACTTGTACATGTCCTGGGCTTCCTGCTCGGTGTGGCCGGCTGCGACGTAGGCTTGCTGAAGTTCGTAGCTGTCATTGCATTTGTCGCTAATTTCCAACGAGTGCTCAAGCGCTGCGAGGAAGTCCGCGCCGGTCATGGTCCAGGTCTCCAAGGTGTTGCCGTAGGGCGAGATGGCGATGACGTTGCCGGCGGTCACGTTGCCCGCCGCGATGCCGCCGCGGATGCCGCCCGCGTTTTCGATAGCGAGGTCCGCGCCCGTCAAATTAAGATAAGAACCGCAGATCACATGTCCGATGGTCTGGGCTTTAGCGGTGTCGCCTGCTTCGCTGGGGCGGAAATCGGTAGTGCGCACCATCTCCCAGCCATGTGTACCCGCCGCGTCCTCGCCATAGAAATAGTTGGCGGTGGATGTGCCGAGTACCTTGTTCGATTCGATTTCAAAGGCGTCGTCGAGCGGCTTGATTTTGTTGTTGCGGACCTCATCAAGGATGTTCTGGTTGTTGGGGTCTGCCAAAAGGTCGTCGACGTCCTTGGCGGCGTAGAGTGTCTCAGCGCTGTCGCCTGCGGAGACCGTCACTATGTCGTCGTTGGTGCTTTCGGTACCCTTGGTGTCGCACTCATAGGGAATGGAAAGCAGACCAACCTCGGCAAAGGCGCTGCCCGCCTCGACGACGCGGACCGGCTTGCCATCGGCCCCCGTTACGTTCTCGTTTAAGTTGATGTGCTCGTGGCCTGCGACCAGGGCATCGACGCCATTGAGCTGTGCGGCAAAGGCCTTGGCGTTGAGCGTATGTGCGATACAAACGACAACGTTGCAGCCCTCATCCTCGCGCAGTCGCTTGGCCTCGGCATTGATGGCGTCCGCCGCACCCGAGAACGACGTGCCCTCGACCAGGTCCGCGCGCAGCGAGGAGCCCAGCGACTCATCCATGGCTCCGATGACGCCGACCTTAATCTTGTAGTTAAACGTGGAACTGTCCTCGTCGTCCTTCCAAGTGCGGTTGAGCGTCTTGGTGATGCTCGAGCTCCATACGCCGTTCGAAGACGTTGCATTCGCACAGAGCATGGCGAAGGGCGTGCCGGTGGTGCTGTAGCCGGTCATGGTGCGGAGTTTGTCCGCGCCGTAGCTCCAGTCGTGGTTGCCCGGTGTGGTCGCGTCGTAGCCGTTCGCATAAAAGGTGTCCATGAGCTCGGCGATGCTCTTGCCCTCGCTCATGGTGGCAAAGGACTGCCCGTGGAAGGTGTCGCCTGCATCGAGCAGAAAGTCGGGGGCGTTGTTCTGGGCGCTATAGAGAACCGCCAGTCCGTCAAAGCCGACAGTGCCGGTGCCCTTGCTTGCGTTGTAGCTGTACTTGTAGCTGCCGTGGATGTCGTTGGTGTGCATGACGGTCACGGTGCCATAGATCGCTTGGGGCAGATCGCTCGCAAGGGCGAGGCTGGGTGCGCCAGTGAGCACGCCGGCAAGCAGCGCGGCGGTTAACGCAAGGCGGGGGACGAATCTTTTCATGGCAGTCTCCTTAGTCCTTAACAAAAACCACCACAAAGGTGCCTGTCCCCTTTGTGGTGGTTTTCTAGGTCGTTAGCTCAGCAGCATGCGGTCGTTGGCGAGCTCGCCGCCCGAGACCTCCTCGAACTTCTGGAGCAGGTCGGCGACGGTGAGCGACTTTTTCTCGTCGCCGGCCACGTCGTAGATCACATGGCCCTCGTGCATCATGATCAGACGGTTGCCCAGACGGATGGCGTCGTTCATGTTGTGCGTGACCATGAGCGTGGTCAGGTGGTTCTCGTCGACGATCTCCTCGGTCAGGTTGAGCACCTTAGAAGCCGTCTTGGGGTCGAGTGCGGCGGTGTGCTCGTCGAGCAGCAGCAGGCGCGGCTTGGTGAGCGTGGCCATCAGCAGGGTGAGCGCCTGGCGCTGGCCGCCCGAAAGCAGACCGACCTTGGCATTGAGGCGTGTGTCCAGGCCAAGGTCCAGGCGTTTGAGCAGCTCAATGTACTCGTCCTTCTCGGCCTTGGTGACGCCCCACGAAAGACCGCGACGCTGGCCGCGGCGCTTGGCGAGGGCCAGGTTCTCGGCAATCTGCATGTCGGCTGCGGTGCCGCGCATGGGGTCCTGGAACACTCGGCCCAGGTACTTGGCGCGCTGCGACTCGCTCAGACGCGAGATATCGTTGCCGTCAAGCTCAATAACGCCCGAATCGAGCGGATACACGCCGGCGATCATGTTGAGCAGCGTGGACTTGCCGGCGCCGTTGCCGCCGATCACGGTTACAAAGTCGCCGTCGTTAAGGGTGAGGTCGACGCCGGTGAGTGCGCGCTTCTCGGTGACGGTGCCCTTGTTAAAGGTCTTTTTGACGTGCGAGAGCTTAAGCATCTGCCTCATCCCCCTTCGTGTAGGAGCTGCGGAGCTTATAGCGCTCCCAAACCACGGGCACGCACAGGGCCACGGCAACGATCACGGCGGAGAGCAGCTTCATGTCGTTGGCATCCATACCCAGCTGCAGCACGATGGCGCGGATGAGGAAGTAGACCACGGAGCCAAAGACGGCAGAGGCCAGGCGGACGGAGAACTGCGTGAGACCGCCGGGCAGCAGGCGGCCGAGCACCTCGCCGATGACGATGGCGGCAAGACCGATAACGATGGCGCCGGTGCCCATGCCAATGTCAGCGTACTTCTGGCTCTGGCAGATGAGCGCACCCGAAAGGCCGATAAGGGCGTTGGAGAGCACGAGGGCGATCATCTTGGTGGTGTTGGTGTTGACGCCTAGGGCGCGGATCATGTACTCGTTGTTACCGGTGGCACGCAACGCCGAGCCGATCTCGGTGCCAAAGAACCAGTACAGGATGGCGACGATGGCCACGGCCAGCACAATGCCCAGGATAATGGCAACAGTGGACTGCGGCAGGCCCGTCATGTTACTGACGGATGAGAAGATAGTGCCCTTGGCAAGGATGGGCGTGTTGGATTTGCCCATGATGCGCAGGTTGATGGACCACAGGCTGATCTGGGTGAGGATTCCGGCGAGGATTGCGGGAATCTCAAAGACGGTGGTCAAGATGCCCGTGACGGCGCCGGCGATGGCACCGGCGCACATGCCGGCCAGCACGGCGAGCAAGGGGTCGACGTTGTTGTTGACGATGAGTATGGCGCAAACACAGCCGCCGAGGGCAAAGCTGCCGTCGCAGGTCATATCGGGGATGTCGAGCAGGCGGAACGTGATAAACACGCCAAGCACCATAATGCCCCAGAGGACGCCCTGCGAAACGGCGCCCTGCAATGCAATGAGCATGCTTCATACCTCCTAGGATAGGGTGGACACGTGATTTTCCATAATAGCGGTAACGCTGCATAAAAGAGTTGCGGACGGATGTTTTGTCTCATCCGAAACAAGCAGGGCGAACGCCGGTCTTTAGCGTCCGCCCCTGTGGCTCAGATATTGAATAGCACGGCAACGGCGCGAGTATGGGCCCTAGGCACATCGCCGCGCATGCCGCTACGCGTCCAGAGCGGAAAGGTCGATGCTCAGGGCCTCGGCCATCTCGTCGTTCTTGACGACGACCAGGTCCTTGCTCGAGAGGTGCTTGATCGGCATATCCTCGGGCTTGGCCTCGCCCTTCAGGATCTTGACGGCCATCTCGCCCGCGGCGTAGCCCAGGTCCTCGTAGTTGATGGAGAGGGTGAACAGGCCGCCGGCCTTGCACATGCCCTCCTCACCAGTTACGAAGGGGAGCTTATTCTCCTTGCAGATCTGGCCGACCTGCGAGGCACCCGCGGCGATGGTGTTGTCGGTGGGGGAGTACAGCGCGTCGACCTTGCCCACGGCAGACTCGACGACAGACTGAATCTCGTTGGAGCTCGAGACGGTGAAGTCAGTGTACTCGAGGCCCAGCTTGTCGAGCTCCTTCTTGGCGGCCTTGATCTGGACGTCGGAGTTGGATTCGGCGGTGCAGTAGAGCAGGCCGACCTTCTTAACGTCGGGCAGGACCTTCTGCATCATCTCGAGCTGCTCGGCGACCGGGGTGAGGTCGGAAGCGCCCGTGACGTTGGTGCCGGGTTTGTCGTTGTCCTGGACCAGGCCGGAAGCGGCGTAGTCGGTGATGGCGCAGCCAACGATGGGGATATCGGCGGTGGCGCCGGCGGCAGCCTGCGCGGCGGGCGTAGCGATGGCATAGATCAGATTGACGCCGTCGCCTACGAACTTGTCGGCAATGGACTTACACGTGGACTGGTCATTCTGGGCGTTCTTCTGGTCGATCTTGACCTTGAGACCGCTCTTCTTGATGGCCTTGACGAAGCCGTCGTTGGCGGCATCGAGCGCGGAGTGCTCGGTGAGCTGCAGAACGCCGATGGTGTAGTCGGAACCGGCGGCAGCGGAGCCGGAACCAGAGTTGCCGCCGCATCCGGCGAGCGGAGCGAGCGCGAGCAGGCCAGCGGAGACAAGAAGGCTCCTGCGGCTGATGGTGATGTCCTTCATATCATTACCCCCAGTATAAAAATGGCTGGAAACACTGCACTAGGAAAAAGTGCAAGTGGGACTATAGTAACGCCGATGTCCATTTTTACAATAACCTGGCGGGTTTTTTAATACTGAACCGGATGGGCGGTGCTGAGGAACGACGGACGGTAACGGGGCTTATGCCGCGGGTGCGGGGCTGTCTTCTTCGTCTAGCGCGGCAAAGAGTTTCTTGCCGTCGAGCAAGCGCGTGCTGACGTTTCTCATGCGGCTGACCTCAACGGTGCGCAGAGTGTCGTCGGCGCCTCGGGTGTCGTAGACCGTTCCCAGCAGATACGAGACGCCATCGCGTTGCCTGATGGCAAAGGGCCGGACCGTCATTCGCACCACCTCGATTTCGCCCCGGGTCAGGACATTTGTGATATCAAAGCTGACAGTTGTTCCATGGTCGATGGCCTGTTCGACGAGCTCGCACGTGTCGATACGCTTGGCGTACGGACGCGTTGTCTTGACGGGTGCGTCGTTGGCGGCCGGTGCCGGTTCGGGCATATCGAGATAGTCGCGAACATCGGCGCTCGCCATGGCGACCAGGTGCTGCGCCATGCTCTTTCGAATGGCTATGGGCGTCGATCGGTTGCGCATGACCATGCCGTGGAGCCGTATGATCTCTTCGTCAGCAAGCGGGCGGGTGAGGAGCCGATAGCCCACGCCGCGCTTATAGTCGATTTCGTATCCGGCGTGACGAAGTGCAGATATCGAGGTATAGATGCTGCGGCGTGCCGCCGAGATGGGCATGCGGGCGGGGTCGTTGGGATGGGCGAGGAGCTCGACCAGCTCGTCGGAAAGCAGTGCCTTGTCCTCGCCGGTGTTCTCGCTCAAGAGCTGCAGGATGCGTACGGCGCGATAGGCTGCCATCGAGGCGGAGCCCCTGGTCGTGGTCTCGTAGTTTTCAACAACGGCTTCGGTCATAGCGCCCACGTCCTTTCCTTTTTTGGTGATGGCAGATCAGAGCCTAGGGCGCGAAGCCTGGCCAAGGACGCGTGACGCCTTGGACGGTCGATGGTTGCCGGCAAACGGCGGGTCGAGTTTTCAACAACCCTGCCTAACTGACCAAAACCTTGCCAAAAGCTTGACGGATGCTGTTGAAAAAAGCGCCTCTCGGCTTGCCGAGAGGCGCTGGCGCGATGTGCTGTAATGCGTTGGTGGCGCTATGGCGATTAGAAGTCGGCGTTACCCACGGTGCGCGGGTGCGGCAGGACGTCGCGGATGTTGCCCACGCCGGTGAGGTACATCACCAAGCGCTCGAAGCCCAGACCGTAGCCGGCGTGCTTGCAGGAACCGTAGCGGCGCAGGTCAAGGTAGTACTTGTACTGCTCGGGATTCATGCCCAGGTCCTTGATGCGGGCCTCGAGCAGATCCAGGCGCTCCTCGCGCTGGGAGCCGCCGATAATCTCGCCGATACCGGGAACCAGGCAGTCGGCGGCGGCGACGGTCTTGCCGTCCTCGTTCATGCGCATGTAGAAGGCCTTGATCTCGGCCGGGTAGTCGGTTACGAAGGTCGGGCGCTTAAAGTGCTCTTCGGTCAGGAAACGCTCGTGCTCGGTTTGCAGGTCGATGCCCCAGCTCACGGGATAGTCAAACTTGTGACCCGCAGCGACTGCCTGCTCCAGGATCTCGACGGCCTCGGTATAGGTGACGCGGGCAAAGTCGGAGTTGGCGACATGGCCCAGGCGCTCGAGCAGACCCTTGTCCACAAACTTGTTGAGCATGTTGAGCTCGTCGGGGCAGGTGGCCATAACGTCCTTAAGAACGTACTTGAGCATGGCCTCGGCGTTGTCCATGTAGTCGTTGAGGTCGGCGAAGGCCATCTCGGGCTCAATCATCCAAAACTCGGCGGCGTGGCGCGTGGTGTTGGAGTTTTCGGCGCGGAAGGTGGGGCCAAAGGTGTACACGTCGCCAAAGGCCATGGCAAAGTTCTCGGCATTGAGCTGGCCGGACACGGTGAGGCTCGCATGCTTGCCAAAGAAGTCCTGGCTCCAGTCGACCTCGCCGGACTCGGTGAGGGGCGGATTTTTGGGGTCGAGCGTGGTCACGCGGAACATCTCGCCGGCGCCCTCGCAGTCACTCGTGGTGATGATGGGGGTGTTGACGTAGACAAAGCCCTGCTCCTGGAAGAAGCGGTGGATGGCGGCAGCCGCGACAGAGCGGATACGGAACACGGCGCGGAACAGGTTGGTGCGCGGACGCAGGTGCTGCTGGGTGCGCAGGAACTCGACGGTTGCGCGCTTCTTCTGCAGCGGGTAATCCGGGGCGCTGACGCCCTCGACCTCGATGGAGGTGGCAGAAAGCTCGAAGGGCTGGGGCGCGTCGGGCGTCAGCTTGACGGTACCAGTGCAGATGAGTGCGGCTGAGACGTTTTGATGGGCGATCTCGTCGTAGTTGTCGAGCGACTCGCGGTTCATGACGACCTGCAGGTCGCGGAAGCAGCTGCCGTCGTTGAGCGTAACGAAGCCAAAGTTCTTCATGTCGCGGACGGACTTGACCCAGCCGGCGACGGTGACAGTCTGGCCGCCGAGCGACTCGGCATCGGCATAGAGCTGCGCGATTTTGGTGCGGTTCACGTATCCTCCCATAACGGTTGTACGGATTATTTCCAAGCAGTTAACCATTCTAACCCGCGAGTGGGGGCGTAGCAAAACGTCAGGTGTGATGTATGGGCGTGACGTGGGCACCGCGCAAGCGCCGATTTTGCGTTGCCTAGTGCCCGCAGATGGCTTGGCGTATGAGGGCAGCGTAGGTGTCGATTCCCGCCTGGGTGAGGTGTGTGCCGTCGTCGACGAGGTATTCGCTGTGGCCCTCTGAGGCACCGTTCCAGTCGATGACGCCGGCGTTGTCGTTTTGAGCGCAGACGTCACGAATCGTCTGGTTATTGCGGTCCTGTAGCTCGAGCGGTACGCGCACGGTCACAAAGTAGATGGGCTTGCCGCCCACGGCATTAATCACGTCCTGCACCTGCTGAGGGTCGCGGATGAGGCCGTTGGTGCCAAGCGCGCAGATGACCACGTTTGGATCGTAGTTGGCGATGTCCTGCGCGTAGACATCCTGGAAGGTGTAGAACTGGCGGCTCACCAAGCCGTCGATGTACGCGTTGGGAAGCACCGCCTGAAGGCCAGGTTGGGCACCTGCGGTGACCGAGTCGCCGATCATGAGCACGCGGGCGTCGCAGGTTCCGGTCGCCTCGTCGTAGGTAAAGCTCTTCCAGTCAAGGTTCTTCGGGACCTTTTCGGCGATAGGTCCCTCTTTGGGTTTTTGCTTGGCAGCGTCATCGGATGCGGTGTCGCTGGGCTGGGATTCTTTACCGGATGCGGGCTCGGCGCCCTTGTCGTTGGCTCCGTTGTCCTGGGACGAGGTCGCGTTCTGGACAAGCTCGGGACGGAGCTGCTCGGCGCGGGCGGTGGCGATGCCTGCCCAGTCAAGCGGCGCGAAGGCAAGTGCGGCGACGCATGCGGCGCCAAGCGCGGGGAGCACCATGGTGGGTGCGAGGACGTGCTTTCTTGCCGTGCTGTCCTGTTGGGCCGGCTTGTGGGACCAAGGGCGTTCGACGAGGCGATAGAAAACCTCGGCTACCGCAAGGATCAGTACAAGCTGTAATACCTGCTCCCACCAGGCGATGCGGGTAGTGCGGGTTGCGGGGTTCATAAGAAGCAGTAGGGGATAGTGCACCAGATAGACCGAGAACGAACGCTGTCCCAACCAGACGAGCGGCTTGACCGACAACAGACGACGCACGATACATTCCGTGTTTTGCACGCAGGTGATAAGGAGCCCGGTGAGCAGGGCAAACAGCAAAAAGCCGCCGCGGTAGAGCCAGGCGCTCTCTCCGGTCAGCATGAGTGCGCCGGCTATAACGGCAACGAGCCACGCGATAGAAATCGCGTTGACCTTTGAGATGCCCTTGTTGGCTCCGGGGGTATGGATGTCACCGCTCAGCATCTCGCGCAGACGCGGCGCGGCGATGGCGGCTAAGGCTCCGCATAGAAGCTCGGCGGCACGGGCGTCGGTTCCGTAGTAGACGCGCGATGTGTCGGCGGTGGGATTAAACATGAGGACCATGGCTGTCGTCGATACAAGCGCGAATGCGATTGTGACGCCGATGGCGGTGTTGCGCGACCTGGTTTTGCTGCACAGTGCCATAAGGATGATCGGCCATACCAGATAGAACTGCATGGTGACAGCGCAGAACCACAGGTGCGTGAGCGGCGAGGGGAGCCCCGCGGCGGCGAAATACGAGACGTTACGGAAGATGTAGAACCAGTTGCTCAAAAAGAGTGCCGATGGCAGGGCGTCCTGCTGCACCTTAGGGAGTAGGCTCGGGGCCGCGATGTAGGTGGCGACGGCGGTAAGCGCGATGGTCACGACGATCGGCGGCATCATGCGCGCAATGCGGCGGCAGATATAGCGTGGGTACGAGAATCCGTCGCGTGCCGTGGCCCGCATAATGCTCTTGGTGGCGAGATAGCCACTCAGCGTAAAGAAGAGTGTAACGCCCAAAAAACCGCCGGTCAGGCGGCTGGGGCGAAGGTGATATAGGACGACGCCGGCGATGGCGAGGGCGCGGAGCCCGTCGAGCGCGACGATGCGTTGGTTGCGTTGAGGCGCGGCATGTGCGGCGCCCGTGGGTGTGTTTTGCATCGATCTTCCTCCAATGTCGACCTAGCAGTCTAGCGCTCTGCGCGGACAAAGGAAGGGGGTTCGTGCGGTTGAACAACATGCCGCGGGGCGATGCCTCGCTACGCAAAAGCCGCACCTGCGTTGATGCTTAGCTGCCTATATAGAAACGTTTCAGAACCTCTACATAGGCAAAAACAACAACACAGGTGCGGCAAAGATGCACGGGTGGTTGAGCCTTTATGCGATGATGCTCGGCTACTTGGTCTTGGCAACCAGCAGCGGATCGCCAAGCTTGACGAGCGGATTGCCGCCGATAAGCGTGCCAGACTCGCCGACGTGGTCGATGCTCTTGAGGCGGTCGAGCTCAGAGACGATGACGGTCACGATGTCCTCGTGGCCGGCGGCTTTGATGGCGTCGCGGTCGAAGCTGATGAGCGGCTGGCCGGCCTTGACCACATCGCCCATCTCGACAAAGCGGGCAAAACCCTTGCCGTTCATTTCCACGGTGCCCAGGCCAACATGGATGAACACGCGAAGACCGTCCTCGGTAATCATGCCGATGGAGTGGTTGGTGACGGTGGTGGCGCCGATACGGCCGTTGGCGGGGGCGTAGATGGTGTCGGTAATTGGTTCGATGCCGTAGCCCTGACCGAGCATGCCCGAGGCGATGGTCTCGTCGGGAACTTCACTCAGATTGACGAGCACGCCGTTGACGGGAGCGTAGATGACGCCTTCGCGGGTGGCGAAGCTTGCTGCGGGCGGAACGGACGCCTCGCCCGACGAAGTGAACGTGGACTTGAGCGAATCGAGCAGACCCATAGATGCCTCCAACGTATCAGGCGCGCATGTTGCACGCGTGTGGTTTGCCGGAAACGTTTCGTACGTGTTTCCCAGCACGGTCAGCGCCCCTATTTTACGCTGCCCAACGATACCTCTGAACAGCGATTTTGTGATATATCAGTTGAAGGCCAACTTATTGCGGGGGTGTTTCTGCGCCGTGGGCTCAAGTGGGGTACGCTAAGGTGCGAAAAACGAGTGCGCACGAATCGCACGGAGGGAGCACCTATGATTATTGAGAACCATGCGCTGTGGGGCGAGGAGCCGACCGAGGATTATCCGGCGACGTTTACGTATCTGGGTGCCGAGCCGCTGCCCGACAAGCCCAATGGCCGCCGTCCCGCGGTAATCATCTGCGGCGGAGGCGGGTTTACGCATATCGCTCCGCACGAGCAAGACCCGGTGGCGTTTGCGTTTTTGGACCGCGGCTACCAGGCCTTTGTGCTCAACTATGTGACGAGCGCCACGGGCGACGTGAGCTTTCCGCACCCGCAGGCGGACCTCGCCAAGATGATCGCTACCGTGCGCGCCAACGCCGACGAGTGGCATGTCGATCCCAAGCGCGTGTGCATCGTGGGTTTCTCGGCGGGCGGTATGATCTGTGCCTCGTTGGCAACGCAGTGGAAGACCGGACCCTTCGCGGGCCTTGCCGGGGCTCGTCCGGAGGATATTCGTCCCGACGCCGTGGTGCTGGGCTATCCGTTGCTCGACCTTGCCTATGTGCGCGATATGCAGACGCGCGACCCACGCATCGACCTGCGCGTGCCCAAGACGGGTGGCAAGACGGGGCGCGATTTGCTCAACGACTATCTGTCGATGGTGACGGGCGGCGAGGCGACCGATGAGCACCTGACCGACATTTGCCCTACCACGCACGTTTCGCGCCAGATGCCCCCGACCTTTGTGTGGGGCGTTTCGGACGACAAGACGGCGCCGATCGCGCAGGTCTACCCGTTTGCACAGCGCATGGCCGAGGAGGGTGTTGCATGCGAGATGCACGTCTTTGACCAGGGTGGCCACGGCCTTTCGCTCGGCAACGCCAATACCGCGGTCGACAACGAGGACAAGCAGGTGGCAGTCCGTCCCTGGATTCGCCTGGCCTTCCGCTTCCTGGAGCGCCATCTGTAAGAGGACGGACATCCCCTCAATAACTTGCGGTGAAATAGTTCCTATTTAAGGCCTCAACCAGCCTAAGCAGGAACTATTCCACCGCAACTTTGTCTTTGATGCCCCGTCCGGAAACTGCGTCCCGGTTTGGGCGCGGATTCCGGGATGCAGTTTCCCATAGGGCCTCGACTGGGAAAGTGCGTCCCGTTTCGGGCGGGGATTCCGGGTTGCATTTTCCGCAAGAGGCTTGTTTGGGAAACCATATCCCGTTTCGAGCCAGAATTCTGGCAGAGCGGCAAAATATCGGCTTCCGGCAGCTGGGGACGTTCCTTAAGTGCCGGCACCCTGGGACACTCCCTGTATGATTCGCATGCTACGGAGGAAAGCGGATCATTTTGGGTGGCGGTAGTCGGCTATTTCAGCGTAATGCAGGATGCGAGGAGATCGCAGTACGTTTCTCCCGTGAAATCATAATTGATCCCAAGCGGGCGGTATCCATCCTGGACATATCCCCAGTAAGGTCCGCCGGACAGCACTACAGTCTTGCCCGATGACGTCTTTCCAATCGTCTTAGAGAAGGCGGTCTCTGCGCCGTGCGGCGATCCATCGGTTGCGTATACCGTAAAGTTCGCTTTCGAGGCAACATCTTGCGCTGTAACGTCATTGGCGGTAAGGGTGTCGGACGTCGTTTCGAATTTCAACCAATCCATGGGGAACCAGTCGGGGAGGACCATTGTAAAGTAGTCGGTTTCAAACGTCCTTGCCTGCCTTGCCTCCTCGGCTTTCTTGGCCTCTTCCTCCGCCTGGCGCCTTGCCTCCTCCTCGGCCTGCTTTGCCACCACGGCGTCGTCGCGGCGCTTGGTCGCGGCGGTCGCGAGCGCATCGGCGTCAATATTGAAGCCGGCCTTCTTGGTGCCCTCGTCCTCCTCGGCGTACTTCTTTGCCGCGGCGATCTGGTCGTCGGTCACTTCGGGCGCCTCGATCGGCTCCAGCGCCACGTCGCCCGCGTCAATGGTCTTCTTCTCGGCGGCCTTTTCGCCCAACTTGATGTTGAGCTTGTCGGCAGGGACAGCGTAGATCGTGCCGTCGGCGGCGATAGGGGAGGCGGCGACCTCGACCTTGTAGCTTCCGCGCCGGAGCTCGACGCCCTCGCCGTCGCTGTCCACGTAGCGCACGGCGTCGACCTTCTTGCCGCGGTCTTCCTTGCCTGTAATATGAACCGGCAGCCTGCTCGCTCCCGCCGAGGTGTCCCAGCCCTGGGCCGAGACGCTAAAGCGCACGGCGTGCTTTGCCGCGAGCGCCTCCTGTTCGGCCGCCTGTCGAGCCTGCTCGGGGGCGTAGACGCCGAAGTAGCAGCCGGCACCGCCGCCCGCAGCGAGCAATGCGATCACGACGGCCGCGATCGCGAGGGGCCTCTTTGAGCGCTTGGCCTTCGCCGGCGCCGGTGCCGTCGGCTGCGTCTCGGCTGCCGGGGCGGGTTGATAGTCGCCCTGCGATTCGGCCGGGGCTTCATATTCGGCGGCAATGGGCTCGCCGCACACGGGGCAGAACCTGGTCCCGTCCTCGACCTTCGACCCGCAATTTCGGCAGAACATGTGCAGACTCCCCTCGATCGGCGCCCGCGCGAATACCGGGCGCATCCTCATCCGCCTCTATCCTATGCGCGGACTTGCGCCCTTTGTTGCGCAACATTGCCGGGCTCTCGTCCGGGGAAGCCGTATCCCGTTCCGAGCGCCGATTCCGGGACGCGCTTTCCGCTATAGACCTCAACCGGAAAGCGCATCCCGTTTTGACGCTTCAGAGTGGGACGCAGTTTCCCCGAGGGGCCCCATCGGGAAATCGGAGACCGGAATTCGCCTGAGTAGTGGGATACAGTTTCCGCAGCAGGCCCGTCTGGGAAACCACGGCCCAGAATTCCCCTTGCGCCGATCTGTCGATTGAACATCGTTGTGTGTTCGCGCTATCATGCATGATTACAATTGGTTAGCCATGGCAAACGGTTAGCCATGGTGAACATAAATGCAACGCCCTGTGGGCGCCGGGGGAGGAACACGGACGTGAGGCTCGATACACTCGAGATTGGAAAGGACGCCGTTGTCGCATCGGTGACATCGGACGACCAGGCACTCCGACAACATATTTTGGACATGGGCCTAACACCGGGCACCGAAGTCACCATGATGAAGTACGCCCCCATGGGCGACCCGCTCGAGATTCGCCTGCGTGGCTACGAGTTGACGCTGCGCAAGGACGATGCCGCACGGATTGAGCTCGTGGGTGTTCACGACACAGATACGGGTCCGCGCGCTAACGCCGCAATCGGCACGACGGAGCACCCGGCACTCGGCGAGGGGACGTATTCGCCCCGTGCGGCAAAAACGGCCGTGCCCGAGGGCGCACCGCTACATTTTGCCCTCGCCGGCAACCAAAACTGCGGTAAAACCACGCTGTTCAACCAGCTTACGGGCTCCAACCAGCATGTCGGTAACTTTCCCGGCGTGACGGTCGACCGCAAGGACGGCACCATCCGTAACCACCCCGAGGCGAGCGTCACTGATCTGCCTGGTATCTATTCGCTGTCGCCGTACACGGGCGAAGAGATCGTCAGCCGTCAGTTTATCCTGGATGAGCATCCCGACGCCATCATCGACATCATCGACGCCACCAACATCGAGCGCAATCTGTACCTGACGCTGCAGCTTATGGAGCTCGATCGCCCCATGGTCATCGCGCTCAACATGATGGACGAGGTGACGGCCAACGGTGGCGCCGTGGACGTCAACCTGCTCGAGAGCCTGTTGGGCGTGCCTGTTGTCCCCATTAGCGCTGCCCGCAACGAGGGTATCGGTGAGCTGGTGGATCATGCCTTGCACGTCGCGCGGTTCCGCGAGCGTCCCGGCCGCTTGGACTTTTGCGCGCCCGATGGTCCAGACGGCGGTGCGCTGCATCGCTGCATCCACGGCATCGCCAACCTTATCGAGGACCATGCCGCGACGGCACACATTCCCGTGCGTTTTGCGGCGACCAAGCTGGTTGAGGGCGACGAGCTGGTGACCGAGGCGCTTCACCTGGACCGTAACGAGCTCGACGCCATCGAGCACATCATTACCCAGATGGAGGGCGAGGCCGGCACCGACCGCCTTTCCGCGCTGGCCGATATGCGCTTTAGCTTTATCGGCGACGTGTGTGGGCGCTGTGTCGTCAAGCCGCACGAGAGCCGCGAGCACGTGCGCTCCGTCAAGATCGACCGCATTCTGACGGGTCGCTATACGGCCATTCCGGCGTTTCTGCTGATCATGGGTCTCGTCTTTTGGCTGACGTTTGGCGTGATCGGCGCGGCGTTGCAGGGACTCATGGAGGACGGCATCGCTGCCATCATCGCCTCGGCCGATGCGGGCCTCAAGGCGTTCGGCACCAACGACGTGGTGCGCTCACTGGCTGTCGACGGCGTGCTTACGGGTGTGGGCAGCGTGCTGACCTTCCTGCCGATTATTGTCGTGCTCTTCTTGTTCCTCTCCATTCTGGAGGACTCGGGCTACATGGCGCGCGTGGCCTTTGTTATGGATAAGGTGCTGCGTCGCTTTGGCCTGTCGGGCCGCAGCTTTGTGCCTATGCTCGTCGGTTTTGGCTGCACCGTGCCGGCTATCATGTCGACCCGTACGCTCCCATCCGAGCACGACCGCAAGATGACGGTCATGCTCACGCCGTTCATGAGCTGTTCGGCCAAGTTGCCGGTCTACGGCCTGCTGTGCGGGGCGTTTTTCCCGCAGGCGACGGTCCCCGCCATGGTCTCGCTCTATCTGATTGGCATTGCGGTTGGCTGTATCGCGGCTTTGGTGCTCAACCGCACGGCATTTAAGGGCGACCCAGTGCCGTTTATCATGGAGCTCCCCAACTACCGCCTGCCGAGCGTCAAGACGACGGTGATGCTGGCATGGGATAAGGCCAAGGATTTTATTACCAAGGCCTTTACCATTATCTTTGCCGCTACGGTGGTCATCTGGTTCCTTCAGACGTTCGATATCCGCTTTAATGTGGTCGCCGATCAGTCGCAAAGCCTGCTTGCGGGTCTCGGCAGCATCATCGCGCCGGCGCTGACGCCGCTTGGGTTTGGCGACTGGCGTGCATCCACGGCGCTCGTCACCGGACTTATCGCCAAGGAGAGTGTTATCTCGACCCTCACGGTGCTTTTGGGCGCGACCTCGCCTGCGGTGTTGTCGACCATGTTCTCTCCGTTTACTGCCTACGTGTTCCTGGTCTTTACGCTGCTGTACCCGCCCTGCGTGGCGGCCATCGGTGCCGTCAAGAGCGAGTTGGGCGCGCGCTACGCCGTTGCCGTGTTCGCGTTTCAGGTGGCAGTCGCCTGGATCGTGGCGTTTGTCGTGCATTCGGCGGGCATATTGCTGGGGCTGGCTTAGTTATTTATTGACGGCGCAACCTTTGTGTATCGAATTGTTTCGGTCCCGTGTCCGTTACTGACGGATGCGGGACCGTTGCTATATAATCGCCTCCGCTCAAAATGATTGGAGATGTTATATATGAGTCAGGCAAGGCAAGACGGCATCACGCTCAGGCAGTGGCTCCCGCTCGTCGGGCTCACCTGCTGTGCGTTCGTGTTCAACACGTCGGAGTTTATGCCCATCGGCCTTTTGACTGATATCGCCGCGTCGTTCTCGCTCACCGAGGCCCAGGCGGGCATCATGATCTCGGTCTATGCCTGGGGCGTCATGCTGCTGTCGTTGCCGCTCATGGTGTTCGCTTCGCGTTTCGAGTTTAAGCGGATGCTGCTGGGCGTGCTTGCCGTGTTCTCGCTCGGTCAGTTCCTGTCCGCTGTGGCGCCGACCTATCCCATCCTGGTCTGCGCGCGCCTGGTGGTCGCTTGCGCACATGCCGTGTTCTGGTCAGTCGCCTCGATTATGGCCTCGCGCCTGGTCGACACTCGCCACGGCGCGCTCGCCATCAGCATGATCGCTACGGGCTCGTCCATCGCGCAGATCTTTGGCCTGCCTCTCGGTCGCGCCATTGGCTTGGCCGTGGGCTGGCGCATGACGTTTGCCGTGGTCGGGGGCCTCTCAGCCATCGCGGCCGTTTACCAGGCAGCGGTGTTCCCGGCCATGCCGGCGGGTGAGCGCTTTACCGTCAAACAGCTGCCCGAGCTGCTCAAGAACCCGCTCCTCATCGCGCTCTACGCAGTCACGGTCTTCATGGCGACCGGCTATTACGCAAGCTACAGCTATATCGAGCCTTTCCTGGCTCAGGTCGCCCATGTCGACGCAAGCGCTATCACCATGACGCTGACGGCGTTCGGCTGCTCCGGTCTGCTCGGAAGCTGGCTGTTCGGCCGCCTGTTCGATGGGCATCGCTTCCCGTTCTTGGCTATCACGCTCTCCGGCGTGCCGGTGGCCCTGCTGCTCATGGGGCCGGCCGCATCGTCGCTCGTGACAGTGCTTGCCGTCTGCGCACTGTGGGGCTGCTGCGCCACGGCCTTTAACGTGGCGTTTCAGGCCGAGCTCATCAAGCACACGCCGGCAGATTCGTCGGCCGTCGCCATGTCGATCTTCTCGGGCCTGTTCAACCTCGGTATCGGCACGGGTACCGCGATCGGCGGAGCCGTGGTTTCGGGCCCCGGTATCGCCTGGATCGGCTGCGCGGGCGGTGCGATCGCTGCCGTGGGCGTCATCCTTGCCATCACGGTGATGTTCCCGGCCATCCGTCGCGCAAAGCCTGTCGCCTAATCACGTTTCCTCATCAGTTGCGGTGGAATAGTTCCTGTTTAAGGCCTCTGAAGGCCCAAGCAGGAACTATTCCACCGCAACTTATTTTGGGGAAGAGGATACAAGCCGGGCATACAATGGATGTCGTTGTGTTGAGCTTACCGGGAGGTTGCTATGTGGGCATACGAGACGACGTTCTATCAGATCTATCCGCTGGGCTTCTGCGGAGCTCCGCGCGAAAACGCCGCCCCCGTCGCCGAGGATGAACTCGCCCAGGCTGCCAACGCCTCGCCCAACCCCGATGCGCCCATCATGAAGATTGCCCAATGGGCCGACTACCTGCAGGAACTCGGCGTTGGCGCTGTGCTCATCAACCCGCCGCTCGAATCCGACAGCCATGGCTACGACACGCGCAGTCTGCGCCATATCGACCGCCGCCTGGGTGGGGACGCCGACTTTGCCGCCGTGTGCGAGACGCTGCACGCCCATGGCATCCGTGTGGTGCTCGATGCTGTCTTTAACCACGTCGGTCGTGGCTTTTGGGCCTTCCGCGATGTGCAGGAGCGCAAGTGGGACTCGCCCTACAAGGACTGGTTCCACATCAGCTTTGACGGTGACTCGTGCTACGGCGACGGCTTTTGGTACGAGGGCTGGGAGGGCCATTTTGAGCTTGTGAAGCTCAACCTGCAAAACCCTGCCGTGGTCGATTACCTGCTTGAGTCCGTGCGTCGCTGGTCCGAAGTCTTTGGCGTCGACGGTCTGCGCCTGGACGTCGCCTATATGCTCGATCGCGATTTTATGCGCCGCCTGCATACTTTTACCCGTGAGCTCAAGCCCGACTTTGTGCTGATTGGTGAGACGCTCCACGGCGACTACAACCAGATCGTCAACGACGAGATGCTCGACTCCTGCACCAACTACGAGTGCTACAAGGGCCTGTACTCCATCTTTAACTCGGTCAACATGTTCGAGAT
>JAXKGF010000007.1:0-2086 GCA_036550515.1 Collinsella sp. | reverse complement strand
GCCTCGGAACCGCTCTTGAGGCTCTTGGCCTCGTCCTTGTAGTGGCGCATCGAGGCGATCTTGCCGTTGAAGACCACGATGCCGTCGCGCACCAGGCGCACGGAATCGGTCGCGGCGATCTCGCCCTCCTCGACGCGGACACCGGCGGCGATACCGACTTTGGGCACCTTGAAGGTGTCCAGGACGGTCGCGGTACCCGTGGCGACCTCGACCTCGGTGGGCTTCAGCATGCCGATACGGGCGGCGTCGAGCTCCTCGAGGCACTTGTAGATGACGTCGTAGCAACGGATCTCGACGCCCTCGCGCTCGGCGGCGGAGCGGGCCTTACCGTCGGGACGGACGCCAAAGCCGATGATGATGGCGTTGGAGGCGTCGGCCAGGACGACGTCGGTCTCGTTGATGGCACCAACGGCGGAGTGGATCGTGTTGATACGCACCTCGGACTGATCCATCTTGTCGAGAGAGTCCTGAAGGGCCTCGATGGAGCCCTGGACGTCGGCCTTGATGATCAGGTTGAGCTCCTTGACCTCGGCGTCGGCAATGGTCTCGAAGAGGTTCTCGAGCGTGACGTGCTTGACGCGGCTCTGCTCCTCGATACGGGCCTTCAGCGAACGCTCGTCGGCCAGGGCACGAGCCTCGCGCTCGTCCTCGAACACGCGGAACTCGTCACCGGCGTTGGGCACGGACTGCAGGCCCAGGATCTCGACGGCGTCGGAGGGACCGGCCTCGGTGACGGCGCGACCCTTGGGGTCGAGCATGGCGCGGACGCGGCCGTAGGTAAGGCCGGCGACCAGCGTATCGCCCACGTGCAAGGTACCGCGGGTCACGAGCACGGTAGCGACCGAGCCGCGGCCCTTGTCGAGCTTGGCCTCGAGGACGTTGCCGGAGGCAAAGGTGTCCGGGTTGGCCTTGAGCTCGAGCACGTCGGCCTGGAGCAGCACAGTCTCCAGAAGGTCGTCGATACCGATCTTCTGCTTAGCCGAGATGTTGACGAACATGTTCTGTCCGCCCCACTCCTCGGGGATGATGCCGTACTCGGTGAGCTCCTGGCGCACGCGATCGGGGTTGGCGCCCGGCTTATCGATCTTGTTGACGGCGACGACGATGGGTACGCCGGCGGCCTTGGCGTGGTTAATCGACTCGATGGTCTGAGGCATGACGCCGTCGTCGGCGGCAACGATCAGGATGACGATATCGGTCACCTTGGCACCACGGGCACGCATGGCCGTAAAGGTGGCGTGGCCCGGGGTATCGATGAAGGTGATCTTGCGATCGTTGATCATGACCTGCGAAGCGCCGATGGCCTGCGTAATGCCGCCCGCCTCGCCGGCAGCGACGCCGGTGTGACGGATGGCGTCGAGCAGGCTCGTCTTGCCGTGGTCGACGTGACCCATGACGGTGACGACCGGGGCGCGGGGCTTAAGGTCGGCGGGATCGTCATAGAACGAGAAGGTGTTCTCCTCCTCGGGGGTGATGATCTTGATCTGACGGCCCAGGTCGTCGGCAACGAGCTCGACGAGGTCGTCGGACATGGACTGCGTCATGGTAAGCGGCGTGCCCAGCAGGAACAGGCGCTTGATGATGTCGTTGGCCGGAACGTCGAGCGCCTCGGCGAGCTCCTGGACGGTAACACCCTGGGAGACCTTGATGGCGTCGAGCTCCTCGGGGTTCACGCCCTGGGCCAGCGCCTCCTCAATCTTGCGCTCCTCCTGAGCCTTTGCGGCCTCGCGCTCGCGCTTCTCCTTGCGCTTTTTGCGGCGACCAGTGGACTCGCGAGAGGCCTCCTCGACGGCGGCACGAGCCTCCTCGAGCACCTTCTCGCGGCTGTACTCCTCGGCCTCGCGAGCCATGCGGCTGTAGTGGTCCTCTTCGTTGTTGTGACCGCCCTTGCGCTTCTTGCCCTTGCCCTGCTTGTCGGGGTTGGGGAAGTCCATGCCGGCAGCGACGTTATTGCTGGCATTGGTGCGATGGCTATGGGGACGGTTTTCGGAGGCGTTGCGCTCGGAGTTGTTGTCGGAGGCGTTACGATCGTTACGACGGCCACCGCGACGATCGTTGTTGCCGCCACGACGGTTGCCGCGCTCGG
>JAXKGF010000077.1:0-21952 GCA_036550515.1 Collinsella sp. | reverse complement strand
AGCGCGCCTTTTGCGTTGGGCCTCGTTGAGGTTCGAAGTCGTGGCTTGCGACCTTTAGGAGCGGGCGGCTCCGTCGACGGGGAGCACGGCGCCCGTGACATAGGAGGCCATGTCGCTCGCTAGGAAAACGAAGGCGTTGGCGACATCCTCGGGCTCGCCCATGCGGCCGAGCGGAATAGTGGCGACGATGGGCTTGATGACCTCTTCGGGTAGGTTGGCGACCATGTCGGTCTTAGTCACGCCAGGGGCAACGGCGTTGACGCGGATGCCCATGGGGGCGAGCTCGCGCGAGAGCGACTGGACCATGCCGTTGACGGCAAACTTGGACGTGGGGTAACCGACGCCGGAGGGCTGGCCGTACTTGGCGACCATCGAGCTCGTGGTAGTGATGGTGCCGCCGTGGCCGGCCTCGGTCATAATCTTGGCGGCCGCCTGGTGACCGTTAAAGACAGCGACGACGTTGAGGTCCATGACCTTTGCAAACTCCTCGGCCGTGTAATCCAAAAGGGGCGAGCGCTGGGAGATGCCGGCGTTGTTGACGACCGTATCGAGACCGCCCATGTCGGCTGCGGCCTGCGTAAAGGCCTCGGTCACGGCCTCGAGTGAGGTGAGGTCGCAGGAACGGCCCCAGACCTTGGCGTCGGGATAGGCGGCTGTCAGCTTCTCAACGGCCGCGTCGGCAGTCTCCTGGCGCGAGCCAAAGACGGTGACGGCAGCGCCCTCCTCGATAAAACGGCAGGCGATCGCATAGCCGATACCGCGCGTGCCTCCGGTGATGATTGCTTTCTTGCCCTCGAGCAACATGGTGCTTCCTCTCATCGCGGGCGGACATACACGGCACAGCATAGCGGCGGCAAAATACAGCTGCCGTCGCATATCGGCAAACGGTATCCACGGTTGTTGACGAACGGTCAAGTTGTTCAAACGTTAGTCGACCACTTCGTGCAAAAGATGTAACTAAAAGGGGCTCCCATCCAATTGGACGGGAGCCCCTCATGCGTTATTTGATTTGCCGAGAATCGGGCTAGTTGGCCATGACGCCTTCGGTCCAGGCCTCGACGTCCTCGATGCGCAGGACGTTGGCGACTTCGGCCACGCAGTCGACGCTGGCAAGCTCGGCGGCGGCAGCCTGGACGTCCTTCTCGAGCGCGCGGTGCGTCAGGAAGATGACCGAGCAGGCATCGCCGACGCCCGACTTGCCGTCCTCGACCTGGTTGATGAGCGAGATCGAGATGTTGTGCTTGGCAAAGATATCGACCGTCTCGGACAGGGCGCCCACGCGGTCGGCGACCTTCAGGCGCACATAGTACTTGGTCTGGAGCTCGTCCATGGGCTTAAAGGCGAGGTTGTGGCCATAGGGCTCAATCTCGGGCAGCGGAGCCACGCCGCGGCTGATCTGCTCGGAGAGCGACAGGATGTCGCCCACGACGGCGCTCGCGGTGGGGAAGGAGCCTGCGCCGGCACCGTAGAACATGGTCTCGCCTACGGCGTCGCCTACCACGTAGACAGCGTTCATGGCGCCGTTGACCTTGGCAAGCATGTGGTCGGCGGGGATCAGCGTGGGATGCACGCGGACGTCGACGCCGGCGTCGGTGTTGCGGGCGATGCCCAGCAGCTTAATGGTGTAGCCGAGCTCGCGGGCCTGGGCGATGTCCTCGGCGCCGATGGTACGGATGCCCTGCTGGTACACATCGTCGGTGGTCACGCGGGTGCCAAAGCCGATGGAGGCGAGGATTGCCGTCTTGCTGGCGGCGTCGAAGCCGTCGACGTCGGCGGACGGGTCGGCCTCGGCATAGCCCTTGGCCTGCGCGTCGGCAAGTACGTCGGCGTAATCGGCGCCTTCGGCGTCCATGCGCGACAGGATATAGTTGGTGGTACCGTTGAGAATGCCGGCGATGGTCAGGATCTTGTTGCCCACCAGGTCGTGCTCGAGCGTGCTCACGATGGGGATGCCGCCGCCGCAGCTGGCCTCGCACTTAATCTGCACGCCGCACGCGCGCGCCTTCTCGGCGAGCGTCTCGACATGACGACCCAGCAGGGCCTTGTTGGCAGAGACGACGTGCTTGCCGTTCTCGAAGGCGGTGGTAAAGATCTCGGTCGCGGGGTGCTCGCCGCCGATCAGCTCGACGACGATGTCGACGGCGGGGTCGGTGACGACGTCGTGCCAGTCGCTCGTAAAGGCCTCGCGCTCAATGCCTGCCGCCTCGGCCTGCTCCCAGGCAAGCGCGCAGGCGCGGGTCAGCTTAAGGTCGATGCCGTAG
The DNA here is from genome assembly GCA_036550515.1 of Collinsella sp. GTDB lineage: Bacteria > Actinomycetota > Coriobacteriia > Coriobacteriales > Coriobacteriaceae > Collinsella. The sequence goes on along the minus strand of JAXKGF010000077.1, from coordinate 19,691 downwards.
GCTGCCAGGTACTCATCGTGGTGGCTCTTGATCAGACGGGCCACGCCGCCGCCGACGGTTCCCAGACCGATCAGACCGACGTTCACGGTGCGCAGGGGTTCGCTCATAGATAGCTCCTTCGTGCATCTTATGGATGGATTAACCGCTTAAAGGTTGAGTGCATTCTAGCGTGAACCGAGGGCGCGTGCTCGCCAGGCAACAGGAGTCGCACAAAACGGCACCCCCGAAACGCTGCGGAAACATTGGAAACATGCTCGCTACAAACGGAACTCCGTAACAAACTGTCAACGTTTGCACCATAAGGTTTGCCCTGTGCGACTGGGGCATGCAGGCGCTCGTCGGCGTGGAATGACGAGGGCCAGGTCGAAAAGCCCGCTACGGCCTATGTGATTCAGGACGGCAAGTACATCGCCGCCTAGGTGCGCACAAAACGCGAGCGGTGGGGCCGTTTTATTCAGGGCAAGGACGCCTGTAACAGAACGGAAACATTACTTTCACACAATAAAGTGGCTAAACTGCATAAACCGACAGGAATACGCAGAATTATGGATAAATGGGCAAAACAAAAGAAAAGTTGAAATAATCGCCACTTTTCTCAACTAAAGCGTCTACTATTTTGCGAACGCCGAGCACGGCGAAGGATGGCCTGTCGGGTAACCGAAACCCGACGAGATTTGAGAGGAGAGCCGCATGTCGAGCCTCACCGGTAAGTCATTGAACCCTGTTATGAATCGCAGGAGCGTTATCGCGAGCGCAGCAGGTCTGGGGGCGATGTCCATTCTAGCTGGCTGCTCCTCCAACGGCGGCGACAGCGGTTCCGCTTCGGGCGACGCTTCGTTTAAGATCGGCACCATCGGCCCGCTGACCGGCGCCAACGCATCCTACGGCAAGTCCGTTACCCAGGGTGTCGAGCTTGGCTGCAAGGATTTCTCGACCAAGGAGCTGCCGCTTGCCAGCAAGGCCGAGGATGACCAGGCCGATGGCGAGAAGGCCGTCAACGCCTTCAACACCCTGCTCGACTGGGGCATGCAGGCCCTCGTCGGTCCGACCACCACGGGTGCGTCGGTTGCCGTTGCCGCAGAGTGCGGTAACGACCCCAAGACGTTCATGATCACCCCGTCCGCGTCCTCCGAGGACGTCACCGACGGCAAGGATTGCGTCTTCCAGGTTTGCTTCACCGACCCCAACCAGGGCGTCAACGCTGCCAAGTTCCTGGCGCAGAAATATGCGGACGAGAAGTTCGTGCTGTTCTATAACTCCGGCGACGCCTATTCTTCGGGCATCGCAGATTCCTTTAAGGCCCAGGCCGCTGAGTCCAAGCTCGAGATTGTTGACGAGGAGACCTTTAAGGACGACTCCGCCACGAGCTTTACCAACCAGCTGACTAAGGCCAAGCAGGCCGGCGCCACCATGATCTTTGCGCCGATCTACTACACGCCGGCGTCCGTCCTGCTCAAGAACGCCAAGGACATGGGCTACGACGTCAAGATGATGGGCTGCGACGGCATGGACGGCATCCTGGGCGTTGAGGGCTTCGATACCTCTCTTGCCGAGGGTCTGCTGCTCATGACCCCGTTCTCCGCCGACGACGAGAAGAACGCCGACTTCGTTAACGCTTACAAGGATAAGTACGGCGATACCCCCGACCAGTTTGCCGCCGACGCCTACGACGGCGTGCACGCGGTGGCCGAGGCCGTCAAGGAGGCCGGTCTTGGTGTCGACGCCGACCCGACCGAGGCCGCCGAGAAGCTGTCCAAGGCTATGCTCAAGATTACCGTTGACGGTCTGACCGGCAAGCTCACCTGGAACGATAAGGGCCAGGTCCAGAAGGAGCCCACGGCGTACGTTATCACCGACGGCAAGTACGTACAGGCCTAATTGGCCGCCTTACATAGAGCGGTTTTGATCCCAAGCAGGGGAGGTTTTGGCCTTCCCTGCTTGCTTGGTATCTAGGGACGATGTAACGTCCCTGTTTCATACATCAACTGGAAACCTATTCGAAAGGGGGATGTGGAACATGACGGTCTTTATCCAATACCTGGTCAACGGCCTGTCCATGGGCAGCGTCTACGCCATCATCGCGTTGGGCTACACCATGGTCTACGGTATCGCCAAGATGCTCAACTTCGCTCACGGCGACGTCATCATGGTCGGTGCCTATGTCTCGTTCTGTGCCACGTCGTATCTCGGCCTCCCGGGCTGGGCATCTGTAGTTCTCTCTTGTGTGGTCTGCACGGTTCTCGGTGTTCTCATTGAGGGTCTGGCCTATAAGCCGCTGCGCCAAGCAGGCCCGCTGGCCGTTCTGATCACGGCTATCGGCGTGTCCTACTTCCTGCAGAACGCCGCGCAGCTTCTGTGGGGCGCCACGCCCAAGAACTTCACTTCGCTCGTCACCTTCCAGGTGCCGGAGTTCTTGGCCAAGTTCAACGTAAGCGCCGTCTCGCTCGTCACCATCGTCGCCTGCCTGGTTATCATGGCCGGCCTGATGTTCTTTACAGGTAAGACCAAGATGGGCAAAGCCATGCGCGCCGTGTCCGAGGACAAGGCCGCCGCTCAGCTCATGGGCATCAACGTCAACCGCACCATCTCGATGACGTTCGCCATCGGCTCTGCCCTTGCCGCCATCGCCGGTGTGCTCCTGTGCTCCTACTCGCCGGTGCTGCAGCCCACCACGGGTGCCATGCCTGGCATCAAGGCCTTCGACGCCGCCGTCTTCGGTGGCATCGGCTCCATCCCCGGCGCCTTTGTCGGTGGCATTCTCATCGGCATCATCGAGGCGATGGCGCAGGCCTACATTTCCACGAGTCTTGCCAACTCCATCGTCTTTGGTGTTCTGATCATCGTCCTGCTCGTCAAGCCTGCCGGCCTCTTGGGCAAGTACGTCCCCGAGAAGGTGTAGGTGAGCGGTATGAAGTTTCTTAAAGACAAGCAGACGCGTCACGACTTTGTTACGTACGCCATGTGCCTTGTGGCGTTCGCCATCGTGTTCTTTATGCAGTCTAACCACATGATTCCGCGCATGATCGCCGGTCAGCTGGTTCCCATCACGGCCTATATCGTCATGGCCATCTCCCTTAACCTCGTCGTCGGCATCGCGGGCGACTTGTCGCTGGGCCACGCGGGCTTTATGAGTATCGGTGCCTACACGGGTATCGTCACCGCGGTCGCCCTCGAGAGCGCTATTCCTTCCGATCCGGTGCGCCTTATCATCAGCATCGTGGTCGGCGCCATCGCTGCCGCCATTCTGGGCTTCTTGATCGGCATCCCGGTCCTTCGCCTGAGCGGCGATTACCTGGCTATCGTGACGCTGGCTTTTGGCGAGATCATCAAAGAGATCGTCACCTGCCTCATTGTGGGCGTCGACTCCCGCGGCCTGCACGTGATCTTTAACATCACGGGCAACTCTACGATCGATGACCTGCACCTGCTCGAGGACGGCACCGCCATCATCAAGGGCGCCCAGGGTGCCTCGGGCGTGTCGACGTACTCGACCTTCCTCGCCGGTGCCATCCTGGTCATGGTCGCACTCGTGATCGTGCTCAACCTGGTTCGCAGCCGTACCGGCCGTGCCATTATGGCCGTGCGCGATAACAAGATTGCAGCCGAGTCCGTAGGCATCTCCGTCACCGAGTACCGCATGATCGCCTTCGTGGTTTCCGCTGCCCTCGCCGGTGCTGCCGGAGCCCTCTTCGGCGGTAACTTCTCGCAGCTCTCCGCCACCAAGTTCGACTTCAACACGTCCATCCTCATTCTGGTGTTCGTGGTCCTGGGCGGTCTGGGCAATATGCGCGGCTCCGTCATCGCGGCGGCGCTGCTCACGGTGCTTCCCGAGCTGCTCCGTCAGTTCTCGGACTACCGTATGCTCATTTACGCTATCGTGCTGATCCTGGTCATGATCTTTACCAACAACCCGCAGCTCAAGGCGTTCTTCGGTCGCGTCAAGGACCGCTTTGCTTCCAAGAAGGAGGTGGCAGCCGATGCCCAGTAAATTTGAGTTCAAGAAGGGCAAGATGGTCCCGTATCCTTCTGGAGCCATCGTTCCCGACCGCGACCTGGGCGAGCGCCCTGCACTCGAGTGCATCCACCTGGGCATTGAGTTCGGTGGCCTTAAAGCAGTCGACGACTTTAGCCTGACTATCGGCAAGACCGAGATCGCCGGTCTGATCGGCCCCAACGGTGCCGGTAAGACCACGGTCTTCAACCTGCTCACCAAGGTGTATCAGCCCACGCACGGCACCATCCTGCTCGACGGAGAGGATACCTCGGGCAAGTCGGTCTATCAGGTCAACCGCATGGGTATTGCCCGTACATTCCAGAACATTCGCCTGTTCAACACCATGACGGTGGAGGATAACGTTAAGGTCGGCCTGCATAACCAGGAGCGCTACTCCGGCTTTGAGGGCGTGCTGCGCCTGCCGACGTATTGGAAGCACGAGAAGGCCGCCCACGAGCGCGCCATGGAGCTGCTGTCCATCTTTGATATGGAGCATCTGGCAAACGAGCAGGCCGGCTCGCTGCCTTACGGCGCCCAGCGTCGTCTGGAGATCGTCCGCGCGCTTGCCACCAACCCCAAACTGCTGCTGCTCGACGAGCCTGCCGCCGGCATGAACCCGTCCGAGACCGCGGAACTCATGGAGAACATCGTTAAGATTCGCGACACCTTCGGCATTGCCATCATGCTTATCGAGCACGACATGTCGCTCGTCATGAATATCTGCGAGGGTATCTGCGTGCTCAACTTTGGCAAGGTCATCGCCAAGGGCACGGCCGAGGAAATCCAGAACAACGACGCCGTTATCGAGGCATATCTGGGCAAGCAGGATAAGGGGGAGAACTAAATGGCAGAGCCGATGCTTTCCGTCTACAACATCAACGTCTGGTACGGCGCCATCCACGCCATCAAGGACATCTCCTTTAACGTCAACGAGGGTGAGATCGTGGCCTTGATTGGCGCCAACGGTGCCGGCAAGTCCACGACGCTCAAGACCGTCTCGGGCCTGCTGCGCTCCAAGACCGGCTCCATCAAGTTTATGGGCGAGGACATTACCCATACGCCTGCCGACAAGCTGGTGGGCAAGGGCCTGGCTCAGGTCCCCGAGGGCCGTCGCGCCTTTTTGCAGATGACGGTCGAGGAGAACCTGGAGATGGGCGCCTACACACAGCCCAAGTCCACGGTTGCTCCGGGCCTTGAGCGCGTCTACGAGCAGTTCCCGCGCCTGAAGGAGCGCCGTCGCCAGGTCGCCGGCACCCTTTCGGGCGGCGAGCAGCAGATGCTCGTTATGGGCCGCGCCCTTATGAGCAACCCCAAGCTGCTCATGCTCGACGAGCCTTCCATGGGCCTGGCGCCGATTCTGATTGAGCAGATCTTCCAGATTGTCGAGGACCTGCACAAGGCCGGTACCACGGTGCTTCTGGTCGAGCAGAACGCGCAGATGGCGCTTTCGATTGCCACACGCGGCTACGTGCTCGAGACCGGTAAGATCACCATGACCGGCACCGGCCAAGAACTCCTGCACGACGACAACGTCCGCAAGGCTTATCTTGGTGGTTAATCCATTCAACAAAGGGGCGCTGACTATCCCGGTCAGCGCCCCTTTTTAAGTTGCGGTGAAATAGGGACTAAATGAAGGCTCCAGAGGCCAAAACAGTCCCTATTCCACCGCAACTTCATGGGAGCGTGCGACAATGCCCGTCCCAAATTAGCACCTCTGCACCAAGCCAAGGCCCCGTTCCGGAATGTGTCGGAACGGGGCCTTGGTGGTTGGGGGCTATTGGGTTTTGTTCGCTAGTCTACTTTTTGTCCGCACGTGGGGCAGAACTGAGCTTCGGGCACGAGCGGGGTTCCGCAGTGACGGCAGAAGCGGGCGGGCTCGGTTGGAGCTGCCGATGCCTTCGGCATCGCAGGTGCTGCGGGTGGAACGGCGTTCTGCTGGGTGCGCTTCTGACGACGACGCTGCTTGCGCTGTGGTTTGGGCGCTGAGGCAGCCACACCGTTCGCGGCCTTAGCGCGCTTCTTGCGGATGCAAAGGATAACGACCGCGCCACCGATGATGAGGACGATTGCCACGCCACCACCAATAACAAACGGCAGGTGAGTCTGGACAAAGTACAGCACATCCTCGGGCAGCGAGTGGGGGATATTGGACTTGTAGATGTTTACGTGAAGCGTTGAGGAATTATTGTCGTCGAAATAAGTTGCCAAAATCTTGCGATCGCCGTTCATGAACCTCAAGCTGTCCGATTTAGAATCGAACTCGCTCTTTGCCCCGGTTTGAGCATCGACTAGACATGCCGAGGACTTGTCATCGTCTGAGTATTTCCCAAGTAAGACGCCGCCATCATGTGAAATATCGCTGAGATAACCATTGCCGAAGGGGAAGGCAGTAGAGCTTATGGTGCTTCCATTTTGCAAATCGATGACGCCGAGGTTCGCATCTTGCTCGTTCAGGTAGTAATAATCATCATCCTCTTCAAAAAGATCATTAGAGCCATTGCTGAGATAAACGGGGTAGTAATCGCATGATCCGGAAGATGAATATCCATCGGCAAAAGCATGATCCTTATCATTGGATATGGTGCTCAGATTTGCATCGCGGTCAGCTCTGATTAAATAAGAGTCACCTTGAAGAATGAGGCCTTCTGAGTTCGGAAGTTGAAATATTGAGTTTATTTCGACGCTGTCTGTAATTTTGTTTACGTGAGTAGTGCTTGATTTGGTCGATCCGGTTTTTGTATCGAACACTTTCAGAGTGACGGTAGATTTATTCGCATTGGTCGACACAATGTAAAAGCAGCTTCCGTCTTTCGAAAACATTTTCTGCGAGTAATCGCTGTCTATGCGGCACACCTGCATTTTATTATCAGTCTTGAGGTCATAAAAAGCATATGAAAAGTAATCTTCGGGATTGTACTGTATAACACATGCTGTTTCATCGTTTTCGCTAACCCATGCACCACAGTATTGAACGTTTTTTTCTGGTTCAAGCGAATGGGTTGAGCGACTTTGCTTTTCAGGAGAGAAAACGACCAGGTTGGAGTCTTCTATCCAAGACAACTGATCATTGCCCGACAGCACAGTCGAATAGAGACTTTTCTTTGGAATGTCAACGGGGCTTATGCTGCCGTCGTTCATATTAATGAGGGACACTTTTTTCAGATTGTTTTCGTCATCGCGGTTAAACAGATAGCAATACTCTGAGTCTATATCTATGACGTCGATATATGAGTTATCGCTACTGGTCTTAAAGCTATACGACTTCTCAAGTTCAGGCGTTGGTGCGCTGCCGCTGGCTAATGCTGCGGGGGGGTGGCGAGCGGGCTGAGGGCTGCAAGGAGACCTATAGCGACCGCTGCAATCCTCCCGCTCTTATGGATGCTCTTAAACATGGCAATCCTTTCCTCTAGATTCGAATGACGATACTGCCATTGTTGACCAAGATTTGCGAACCATGTTGCGCAACATTCACCATCGGCAACATTTTTCGGCCAGCCGTAATAATCCGTTTTCCTCCGTCCCCGAGAGATCATTCTGAGTTGCGGTGAAATAGGGACTAAATGGGGGCTCTAGACGCCAAAACAGTCCCTATTCCACCGCAACTTCATGGGGATGTGTGACAATGCCCGTCGGAAAACATCTGCTGTTTTTGGGGGCTTATCTATGCTGTTCGAGTTTTGTGCCGAGAACTTTGAGCGGGTGCCGGCGGCCATCGAGGCCGGTGCGGGGCGCATTGAGCTGTGTGACAACCTCGCCGTCGGTGGCACCACGCCTTCCGCCGGCGTTATTAGCGCTACAGTCAACTATGCTCACGAGCATGACGCGCGAGTGATGTGCATGATTCGCCCGCGTGGTGGCGACTTTCATTACAACCAGGACGAGCTGCGCATGATGGAGATGGATTTGGGCCTTGCCGTGAGCGCCGGCGTTGACGGCTTGGTCTTTGGCTGCTGCAAGCCCTGTGCCGGCGGCTGGGCGCTCGACGAACTCACCCTCGGCGCCCTCGTTATGGCTACGGGCTGCGCGACCGAGGAGTGCAAGCGCGAGTCCCTTGACATCACCTTCCACATGGCATTTGACCAGCTCTCGCCCGAGGCTCAGCTCGATGCGATTGATACACTTGCCGACTGTGGCGTTACGCGCATCCTCACGCATGGCGGCGCGGCCGGTACGTCGATCGAGGATAATTTCAATCACCTGGCTCGTTTAATCGAGTATGCGGGCGACCGCCTGACCATCCTCCCCGGCGGCGGTATTTCCACGGCCAACCGCGATACCGTGGCGGCGGCGCTAGGCGTCTCCGAGCTCCACGGCACCAAGATCGTGCCGCTGGAGGTATAACCCGTGGCGCTGGTATTTGACGTTCAGCAGGCGAGCGGCAAGCCCGACGATAATCGTCGCCCTGGTACCGCGTGCCCCTTTTGCGACACGGAGGGACTTGCCAACATCATCCAGCGCGATGGTGACTGCATCTGGCTCGAGAATAAGTTCAAGACCTTGCGGGCCACCCGTCAGACCGTATTGATCGAGTCGGCCAATCACGACGCCGACCTGGTGACCTATGAACCGGATGAGCTGCATCATGTGATGAGGTTTGCCCTGGGCTGTTGGCAGCAGATGATCGATTCCCAACAGTACCGCAGTGTGCTCATGTACAAGAACAAAGGCCCGCTTTCGGGCGGCAGCCTCGTCCATCCACACATGCAGATTGTGGGCTTGGAACAGGAGGACGGCTATGCGGCGCTGACCTCTACCAACTTTGAAGGCATCAATGTCTGGCAGCAGGGGAGAATCTCGGTCAACATCTCAACCGAGCCGATCATGGGATTCTTTGAGGTCAACGTCTCGGCTCCACAGGGAATCGCCGCCAGCGACGACGCCCGCGACCACGCTGAAACGGACCTGTTTGCCGATGCGATTCAGGTGGCCCTGCGCTATATCCTGCACGAGCACCACGGCGGTCGCGCGGAGTCGTACAACTTGTTCTTCTACCACATGGACGGCCGGACCATTGCCAAGGCGCTGCCACGTTGGGTGGTATCGCCCTACTTTGTGGGCTATCGTCTGGCCCAGGTCAATGCCGAGACGACGCTCGATGTTGATGCTGAGCGCCTACGCGCGCATCTGGAAACGCTCGCGTAGCAAGGCGAGCGCCTGCGAAAAGCGTGCTGCCTAGCTTGCCATCGCGTCGCGGCCGGCCTTGACCCGCTTGCGCTGTTTGGCGCGCTCCTCGCCGGTTAGGCGCTCAAAGAGATGCCCGATAATCGAGGCCAACACCTGTTGAAACAGCGTGCCGCACATGACGGGGAACACGACCTCGCCGGGAAAGTACTGCGTGGCGATGACGGCGCCCGAAGAGATATTGCGCATGCCACAGGTAAAGCACATGGTGGTCGTCTCGCTATACGGCAGATGCAGCGCGCGGGCGACCAGGATGCCGATGATAAAGCCACTGATGGCGAACGCCAGGATAAAGAGGGCGACTTCTAAGCGCTCAACATTCATGTGCAGCACGTACTCGCTCATGGCGGTGGAGTTGGACGCGATGACACCCATCATCATGAACTTGCAGGCGGGCGAAAGCGCGGGGGAGAGCTTCTCATGACCCCAGCCGCGCGTGAGTTCGTTAATGACGATACCGAGCACGGCGGGTATGGCGATCATAAAGGCCATGTTCTGCATCATGCTCGGCACATCGATCGAGACGGTGGCGCCCAGCAAGAGCTTGAGCGTGAGTGGGATCGTCACAGGCGAGATGACCGAGGACGTCAGGATGATGGTGAGTGCGAGTGGGCCGTTGCCGCCGAACATGCTAATCCACATAAAGGCAGTGACTGCCACGGGTACGCTGTACTCGAGCACGATGCCGCAGACAAGGTTGGGGTTGGATCCAAAGAATAACGATCCCATGGCATAAGCTGCGATAGGGATAAGCACCGCCGAGACGAGCAACGCCAAGACCAGGTGCAGCGGACGGCGGAATACCTCGGTTACCTGGTGGAAGGTGTTGCTGAGCGCACCCTGAAACGTCATGAAAGCAAACAAGGTGGGAACGATGGGCTTGAGTACGCCGATTTGCTGGGGAAAGAGCACGCCGAGCGCCACGCAAAACGGAACGATGACCTGCATGTGCCCCGCGAGAAACTTGCCCAGTCCAACCCATTGCTTCATATGTGCTTGTGACTCCCCTTGCTCGTGAATCCGTTTTGAATGGATATGCTAGACGCTCGCATGCGTCCGTGCGTCAGAAACGCTCGATTATTTCGAGGCTATTACCGGCATCGTTTACCGAAACCGCGGCGTGCTGCGGCGATTTGCGTCCACGCTGCACGGTATAATAAATCCGTTCAACAGATCTGCCTGCCGAAGCGGGCATACACAGAGGACTCATCGCTATGAACCGTGAGAGGTATCGCGGCGACCTGCCCCTATCGGGGGTGGGCGCCTATGTCATCGCTTAAGACGACGCATCGCTGGGCGGTCGCTCAGCAAAACCCCGAGCTCGAAAAGGAGCTTTCGGCTGGCCTGGGCATACCCGGGCTGGTGGCGCGCATTATGGTTGCGCACGGCATTGTATCCATCGAGGAAGGCCAGCTGTTTTTGACGCCTTCGCTCGATCGCGACTGGGCGGACCCGCTCGTTATTCCGGGCATGTCGGTTGTTGCTGACCGCGTCGAGCGCGCTATTCACAGCCACGAGCGCATCGCGGTCTTTGGCGATTTTGACGTTGACGGTATTACGTCGACCTGCCTGTTGACCGAGGCACTGCGCACGTTTGGCGCCGATGTCACGCCGTTCATTCCGCATCGCTTTGACGAGGGCTACGGTCTTTCGCGAGCGGCGCTCGACCGCGTTAACGAGCTCGCTCGCCCCCAGCTGATCGTGACCGTCGATAACGGCATTGCCGCCAAGGAAGAGGTCTCCTATCTTGAGAGCCTGGGGATCGATTTGGTGGTCACGGACCATCACGAGCCGTCCGATCAGGTGCCGCAGGGCGTGCCTCTGACCGACCCTAAGCTCGAGGACGAGGGTCCTTCGCGTGAGCTTGCCGGTGCCGGCGTGGCGCTCAAGCTGGTGCAGGTCCTGGGCGAGCGTTTGGGCAAGCCGTCGTATTGGCGTTCGCTGATAGAGGTTGCGGCGCTGGGTACCGTGTCCGACATGATGCCGCTGACGCCCGAGAACCGCGCGCTGGTCGCCGAGGGCATCCAGCAGATGCGCGTGACCGCCCGCCCCGGCTATATCGCGCTGGCCGCGCTCGCCAAGGCCGACCTCTCTAGCATTACGGCCGATGGCCTGTCATTTTCGCTCATTCCCCGCTTAAACGCTGCCGGCCGCATGGCCGATCCCAAGCTGGCGCTCGACCTGCTGCTTGCCCGCGATCCTATCGAGGCAAGCGCGCTTGCCGCCGAGCTCGAGGAAATCAACCGTCAGCGTCGCGAGATCGAGGCGGAGCTCACACGCGATGCCATGGCAAAGGTCGAGGAGACCTATGATGGCGGTCGCGCAATCGTCGTGGGTGGCGAGGGCTGGCACGAGGGCGTCAAGGGTATCGTGGCGAGCCGCCTGACCAACCGTTATCACGTGCCGGCGCTGCTGTTCTCGATCGAAGACGGTATCGCTCGCGGTTCGGGTCGCTCGGTGGGCAAGGTCAACCTGTTCGATGCCGTAGAACGCTGCTCCGATCTGCTGATTCGTCGCGGCGGGCATGCGGGTGCGGTGGGCGTGACCATCGAGGCGTCCAAGCTCGACGAGTTCCGTCGTCGCCTTTCCGCCGTGCTGTCCGAGCTTCCCGCCGAGGACTTTGAGGACACCGACGAGGTTGCCGCCACCGTTGACCTCTCCGAGCTAAATATCGAGACCATCGAGCAGATCTCCCGTCTTGAGCCGTTTGGCCAGGGCAACAAGGTGCCGCTGTTGGCGGCCGAGGGCGTGACAATGTGCGATCGTGCCGTGGTGGGCAAAACCGGCGAGCACATGCGCTTTGTGGCGACCGATGGCGCCGCGAGTGTGCCGGCCATTATGTTCCGCGTGCCGCAGATCGATAAGCTCATCAATTGCGATAGCGCCGTCGATTTGGTGTTCGAGGCCGTGGCCGAGCATTGGCAAGGCCGCGTAAAGCCAAAGCTCATGATCAAGGATGTCTTGGTCCGCGATACCACGGCGCCCAGCGTTGACGACCCGGCATGTGAGCTTCGCCGCGGCGTGGAGCCTGCGGACGCCGGTCTTCGTCTGGAGTCCCGCAAGCGCCAAACGCTCGCCCAGCTTTCCTATACCGAGCTGACGCGCTCGCTTATCCATAGCTTTATCGGCTCGAACCAGCCGCACCGTGCGCAGGTCGAGGCGCTCGATGCCTTGGCCGATCACCAAAGTGTTCTGGCCGTTATGGGAACGGGGCGCGGCAAGTCTCTTATCTTCCATGTGCATGCCGCGCGCGAGGCGGTCCTTCGCGGGCGTGCGAGCATCTTTGTCTATCCGCTGCGCGCGCTCGTTGCCGACCAGGCCTATCACCTCTCGTCGACGATGGCCGCGCTTGGCATTGGCGTAGGCGTGCTGACCGGCGAGACCGTGGAGGCGGCGCGCGATGACGTGTTTGCCGGCTTGGCTTCGGGCCGCACCGGCATCGTGCTCACGACGCCCGAGTTCCTGTCCATTCACCGCGACCGCTTTGCGCGTTCGGGACGCATCGGTTTTGTCGTTATCGATGAGGCGCATCATGCCGGTCTTGCCAAGGGCGGTGACCGCAGCGCCTATCTCGACATGCCCGATATCCTCAAGGCCCTGGGCGACCCGGTCGTTCTGGCCACGACTGCCACCGCAACGGCTCCGGTTGTGGCCGAGCTCGCCCGCGTGCTACCGATTACCCGTACGGTGGTCGACGAGACGGTGCGCGAGAACTTGCAGCTCGAGGATGACCGAGATCTTGCGAGCCGCGAGAACCGCCTGGTGTCAATCGTGGCGACGGGGGAGAAGACCGTCATCTACGTCAACTCGCGCGACCAGTCCGTGGCGCTTGCCAAGACGCTGCGCAAGCGGGTACCCGATTGCGCGACCCGCATCGCGTTCTATAACGCGGGGCTTGCGCGCTCCGATCGTCGCCGTGTCGAGGAAGCGTTTCGTGACGGAAGCCTCAGCTGCATCGTTTCGACCTCTGCCTTTGGCGAGGGCGTCAACCTTCCCGATATTCGCCATGTCGTGCTCTATCACATGCCGTTTGGCGGCATTGAGTTTAACCAGATGAGCGGCCGCGCCGGTCGCGATGGCCAGCCCGCCGTGATCCATCTGCTCTATTCGTCGCGCGACGCCCGCATTAACGAGCGCCTACTCGACTGCTATGCGCCCGAGCGCGACGAACTTGTCACGCTCTATCGCGCGCTGCAGACCATGTGGCGCTCCAACCGCGGCAAGACCGGGGACGATTCCTTTAGCGCGAGTGATATCGACATCGCGCAGATGTGCCTTGCTATCGATGCTCGCACGCCGGTCGACGAGCGCTCGGTGGAAAGCGGTCTGGGGATCTTCGAAGAGCTTGGTTTCTGTCGCGTGTCGGGGTTTGACGACACCCGTCGCATCGCGATGGCCGAAAACCCCGGCCGCGTGCAATTGAGCAGGTCGATTCGCTATTTGGAGGGCTTGCGCTCGCGCATGGAGTTCTCGGCTTTTCGGAGCTGGGCACTCGATTCGTGCGCTTCTGATATGCTAGCCAAAGTTAACCGCCCGATCGTTCCGCGGGCCTAGGGGAAGGGGACCTCGATGGATGCCGCAGCCCGTACCGCCCATGATTCCACCCTCCAGCCTTTTTCGGAGATGGAGCACTATAAGCATGCCGATGAGCTGCCGCCCGAGATTATGGCGGACAGCTACGACAAGCTGGAGCGCCTGTGCCTCAAATATATGAATGAGGACGACTTCTCCAAGGTAGAGCAGGCCTACTGCTTTGCCGCCGAGAAGCACTGCAACCAAAAGCGACGCTCGGGTGAGATGTACATTAACCATCCCGTCGAGGTTGCCATCATTTTGGCCGATCTCAAGATGGACTGCGATGTGGTGTGCGCCGCGCTGCTGCACGATACCGTCGAGGATACCGAGACTTCGCTTGCCGATGTTTCCGGCCTGTTTGGCGATACGGTGGCCGAACTCGTCGATGGCGTGACCAAGCTCACCAACATCGAAGTCGACAGCATGGACGAGAAGCAGGCCCTCACGCTGCGCAAGATGTTCCTCGCCATGTCCAAGGACATCCGCGTCATCATCGTTAAGCTTGCCGACCGTCTGCACAACATGCGCACCCTTGCAGCCCTACGTGAGGACCGTCGCCTGTTTAAAGCTCGCGAGACCATGGACGTGTATGCGCCCCTGGCCGACCGTCTGGGCATGAGCTCTATTAAGTGGGAGCTCGAGGACCTGTCCTTCTTCTACCTTGAGCCCGACGCCTACCAGCGCATCGCGCGCATGGTGGCGGAGTCTCGTGAGGTCCGTGAGCGCTATCTGGCCGAGACCATCAAGACGCTCACCGACGAGCTCAACCGCATTGGCCTGGAGGGCTTCCAGATCAATGGCCGCTCCAAGCACTATTGGTCCATCTACCAAAAGATGAAGCGCAAGGGCAAGGAGTTCTCCGAGATCTACGACCTGGTGGCACTGCGCGTCATCACGCATTCGGTGCGCGATTGCTACTCCACGCTCGGCGCGGTGCATACGCTGTGGCACCCCATGCCCGGTCGTTTTAAAGACTATATCGCCATGCCCAAGGTCAATAACTACCAGTCGCTCCATACGACGGTTATCGGCCCCACGGCCCGTCCGCTCGAGATTCAGATTCGAACCTATGAGATGCATGAGCAGGCCGAGTACGGCATTGCCGCCCACTGGCTCTATAAGAAGTCGGGCGGATCGTCTGCGTCTAAGACCAATGATGCCCAGCGTCTGGACGACCAGATTAACTGGCTCAAACATTCGCTCGATTGGGCAGCGTCTGATGAGATTACCGACGCCAAGGAATACCTGCACTCGCTGAAGGTCGATCTGTTCGACCAGGAGATCTTCGTTTTTACACCCAAGGGCGAGGTCATGGCGCTTCGTGCCGGCTCCACGCCGCTCGACTTTGCCTACGCCGTTCACACCGAGGTGGGCAACCACTGCGTCGGCGCTAAGATCAACGGTGCGGTGGCCCCGCTCACGCACGAGATCAAGACGGGCGACCGCGTTGAAATCCTGACCAACAAGAGTTCCAAGCCGTCGCGTGATTGGCTCAAGATCGTCAAGACACCTTCGGCCAAGTCGAAGATTCGCCGTTACTTCGCCGCCGCGACCAAAGACGATGACGCCGCTGCCGGCCGCGATATACTGGCCAAGGACCTGCGCAAGCGCGGGTATGGCATCTCTACGCCGCGATCCACGCGTGCGCTCAACGCCGTGGCGGAGCAGTTTAACTACAAGCAGCTCGAGGACCTGTTTGCCGCCGTCGGCGCCGGCAAGGTTGCCCCGCGCGCTGTGGGTAACAAGGTCGAGCAAATCTTGGACCCCAAGCCCGAGGAACAGGTCACCAAGGCCGAGGCTATGGCCGAGGTCGTGAAACAGCCGGCCCGCGGCTCCAACCGCAAGCCGCAAAAGCGTGGCAAGAGCGCCAGCAACGGCATTATCGTCAAGGGCGAGAGCAACAGCGGACTGCTGGTCCGTCTGGCGCATTGCTGCAATCCGGTGACGGGCGACGATATCGTCGGCTTCATCACGCGCGGCCGTGGCGTTTCGGTGCATCGCGCCAACTGCCCCAACGTCAAGGGCCTTATGGAGCATCCCGAGCGCATGATCGAAGTGGAGTGGGACGGCGCTGCCGACACCCTCTTCCAGGTCGAGATCGTGGTCGAGTGCCTGGACCGCATGGGGCTGCTCAAGGATGTCACCATTGCCATTGGCGATGCGGGCGGCAATATCCTTTCTGCCGCCACGTCGACTAACCGCGAGGGTATTGCAACCTTGCGCTTTATGGTCGAGATCTCGGACGCGAGTGGTCTGGATCCGTTGCTGGCCTCTATCAGCAGCGTTGACTCGGTCTACGACGCGCGCCGCCTGATGCCCGGCGAGGGTGGAGCCCAGCTTAAGCGCCGCGTATAGTCGCGACGAACGTGCCACATTATCGATATTCGCTACACTCGAGGCATCGTTCGATGCCTCGAGTTCTATAGAGAGGAGAGGGACATGAGTGCTGTGTCCTTGGATGTAACTCCCAAGGGATCGGTCGAGATCGAGACGCTCGTAAACGGTCCCATTCAGACCAATAGCTATGCTGTTATTTCGGACCATGAGTGTGTGATTATCGACCCCGCATGGGAAGGCGAGCGCTTGGTGGAGCATATTCGAGCCAAGCATCCCGGCGTACGCATGCTTGGCGCCGTATGCACTCATGGCCATGCCGATCATGTTGGTGGTGTTGCCGGCGTGCGAACCACCGTTGGCGAGGGCTGCCAGTATGAGCTGTGTGCTAAGGACGTGGCGGTGCCGCATGCGAACATCGAGGAACAGCGAGCTATGTGGGGCATTGAGACGCCCGACCCCGGGGAGCCGACGCGCCTGCTCGCCGAGGGCGATACTCTCGAGGTGGGCGATATCTGCCTGCAGGTGATCGAGACACCAGGGCATACGCCGGGCGGAATCGTCTTGTTTGCTGCCACCGAGCAGGGGAACATTGCCTTTGTGGGCGACACCCTGTTTCCGGGTGGGCACGGCCGCACCGATCTTTCTGGAGGAGACGAGGCGGCGATTCTGCGCTCGCTCTCCAAGCTCGCCCGGCTTCTCCCGCCCGATACCGTTTGCCTAACCGGCCATGGCGATTCGACCACCATGGCACGCGAGCTCATGCAGAACCCTTTCATGCAGGTGTAGCTTTACAGTCGGCTTCTGAAGCACGAGAAGCGTCCAAACGTCAAGCTATTTTTCCCCAACGGGTCAATTTCGTAGGGCAAACGGTCAAAAAAGTCTGTTTGGACGATATTCGTGAACAAACGAACGTTTATGCTCGGGTGCGCCGTGGTAAAATCACAGGCGTTATCGGAGCAACCTTACAGGAGGTTTCTTTTATGCTCGTCAACGCAGCAGACATGCTCAAGAAGGCCGAGGCCGGCAAGTACGGTCTCGGTGCCTTCAACACCAACAACCTCGAGTGGACCCTGGCTATTCTCCAGGCCGCCGAGGAGGCCAAGTCTCCGCTGATCCTTCAGTGCACCGCTGGTGCCGCTAAGTGGATGGGTGGTTTCAAGGTCTGCGCCGACATGGTCAAGGCTGCCGTCGAGGCCACGGGCGTTACCGTTCCCGTCGCCCTTCACCTCGATCACGGTTCTTACGAGGACTGCTTCAAGTGCATCGAGGCCGGCTTCACGTCCATCATGTATGACGGCTCTCACGAGGAGACCTTCCAGCTTAACCTCGACCGCACCAAGGAGCTCGTTGAGCTTGCCCACTCCAAGGGCATGTCCATCGAGGCCGAGGTCGGCGGCATCGGCGGCACCGAGGACGGCGTGACCTCCAGCGGCGAGCTCGCTGATCCTGCTGAGTGCAAGCAGATTGCTGACCTGGGCGTCGACTTCCTCGCCTGCGGCATCGGCAACATCCACGGCGTGTACCCTGCCGACTGGGCTGGCCTTTCCTTCGAGCGTCTGGGCGAGATTAAGGCCCAGACCGGCGACCTGCCCCTCGTTCTGCACGGTGGCACCGGCATCCCCGAGGATCAGATCAAGAAGGCCATCTCCCTGGGCATCTCCAAGATCAACGTCAACACCGACCTGCAGCTCGTCTTCGCCAAGGGCGTCCGCGAGTACATCGAGGCTGGCAAGGATCAGCAGGGCAAGGGCTTTGACCCCCGTAAGCTCCTCAAGCCTGGTCGCGACAACATCGTTGCCCGCACCAAGGAGCTTATGGAGGAGTTTGGCTCCGTCAACAAGGCGTAAGCGTCGCTAAACTTCCCGCCGGAAGCCCCGTCCCCCTACACTGTTTCCTTTGCGCTCACCTGGCTTCGCCAGAAGTCGCGCCAAGGAAACAGTTCCGGGGGACGGGGCTTCCTTCGTTTAACGCCGCAGGGTTACTGGGCTGAATTCATTTTTATAGGTACCGTTTATCGGTGTTGATGGCTCCCTTGTTGGGGCTTTCTTTTTTATCTCGCTACAATGGACTTCAAGCGTTCTAGTGACTTGGAGTTTTGGTATGGCTGTTATTGATGTGCTGCCTTCGGATGGGAAGGTTATTGACGAGGGTCCTGTTGGTTGCTCTGTTGATGTTTGCTGTGATGACTTTCGTCATCTCGATATTGGACTGCCGCCCGAGATTCTTCGTCTCAAGGATGCCGGTTATTTGACGCAGGCTGTTGCTGCCTGCGATCGCCTTTTGGAGCAGAACCCTGAGCCTTCGCTGGCGGCTTGTGTTCGTGCCGAGCGGTATCGCATGCTCGAGACGCCGCTTCATTTTTCGGTGTCGCGTGATCGGACCATTGCGATGATTCGCGAGGAGTGGCCAGAGTTTACCGAAGAGCAGTTTGACGACCTGATTGATCGCAAGCGTATTGACTGGCGCTTTATCGATGGCGAGCTGTTTGTTCTCGATAACTTCCTCGATTCGCTTCGCGTGTATCCCAAGGAGGTTCCGGGCCTGCGTCCCGATTCTACGGACGGCATTGCGCTGCGTAACCAGATGCTCAGGGAGATGGAGTCGCAAAACGGGTTGACTCGCGTCATCACGCTTAAGGCATCCGTGTCTGTCCCCGGGGCTCTGGAGGGAGAGACTGTTCGCGCGTGGCTACCCGTTGCCGCCGCCTGTCGTCAACAGTCTCATATCGAGGTTCTCGATATGACGTCGGAGGGCACCGTTGCCTCTGAGAACGTTTCGGCTCGTACAGCCTCCTGGACATCTTCGACTGAACATTCATTCTCGGTGACCTATCGCTATCACATCGATGCCGCCTATTGTGATATCTATGGTGGCGCGCTCCCATCGCATCCCTGTATGGACGCGCCGCTGCCCGAGGACACCTCCGAGGACCGTCCGCACATTGCGTTTACGCCATATTTACAACAACTGACCGAAAATGTCGTTGACGGGCTCGAGGATTCGCTTGATCGCGCTCGTGCTATCTATGATTACCTGACACAGCATATCGACTATCGCTATCAGCCACCGTACCTGCTTTTGGGATCTATAGCCGACGACTGCGCGCATTCGCTCCGCGGCGATTGCGGCGTTATGGCGCTCACGTTTATCACCATGTGCCGCATTGCGGGCGTGCCTGCTCGTTGGCAGAGCGGTCTGTATGTTGCGCCCGATTCGGTGGGGCCGCACGATTGGGCTGAGTTCTATACGCCACAGACCGGTTGGCTTAACGCCGACGTATCGTTTGGTTCCTCTGCGCGCAGGATGGGAGAGGAGTGGCGTCGTCGTCACTACTTTGGCAATCTCGACCCGTGGCGTATGGTGGCCAACAATCGATTCCAGGCTGAATTTGTGCCTGCTTTCGATGGCATGCGTGAGGACCCCTATGACAACCAGATGGGCGAGGCCTCGGTTGACGGACGTGGATGTCGTAAGCGGGAGATGTTGCGCAAGGTTGAGCTTATCGGGTTGATTTCCGATCTCAGCCGAACACATTAGGCGGACAGGCCGTTCCCGCAGCTAGCCGAACGCCCCCGAGGCCCCATCCGGGCCCCGGGGGCGCCGT
>JAXKGF010000002.1:0-1967 GCA_036550515.1 Collinsella sp. | reverse complement strand
GGCCCTCGGGCTTGGTCATGGCGTAGACGCGAATGCCCTTTTCCTTCATCTTCTTGACGGCCTCGAGGACCTCGGGGGTGGTGCCGGACTCGGAGGCGGTGAGCACGACGGACTTCTCGGTCATGCGCTTGTGGCCGGAGACGTTCCACTCGGCGGCGTGGATCAGGTAGACCTCGAGGTCGCGGTCGCCGAACTTGTTCATGAGGTACTCAAGTTGCATGAGCTCGTCCCAGGTGCCGCCGACGCCCATCAGGAACACGGCGTCGTAGCCCTCGTCGGCGACCTTGTCGGCGAGCTCAATCATCTTCTTGCCGGTCTCGTAGACGTTCTTGCCGTCCTCGACGTAGCCCTCCTGGCTAAAGTGCATGATCTCGATCTTCTCGGTTTCCTTCATGGCTTTTCCTTTCTGTCCTGCACGCAACTCTATACATCGCGTTTCTTTTCGATACCAATTATAGACATACACCTAATGTGTTTTTAATACCACTTATCAATCTGCTCCAATCCTCGGTGAACGGTCGAAATTCTCTGGTGAGTGGTATTAAATTAGAATTGAATGTATAGCTAACGCCTCTGGCGCCTCCCTTGTGTGACAAAGAACAGCGTTCCTACCAGCGCAATAATGGTCGACGCCCCAAACAGTACCGTCTGGACACCCAAAGCCTCCGCCAAAAACGGAGCCGCCAGCAGCGGCAGCACGCCGGCGCTCATCAGGCCAAAACGCACAAAGCCGGTAATGCGCCCCAGGTATTTGATGTCAGCGCGCTCCTGAATCAAGATCATCTGCAGCGGTTCCAGGAATCCCCAGGCCAGACCGTTAATCGCCTGACCGATAATCGCGACCCCCAGCATATCGGTGCCCACGTACACCATGGACCCAATGCCCACGGCCATGAGCGCGCCGAGCAGCAATCGCAGGTTGACATGGCGGGCAGAAAGCTTGGTCAGGATGAACGCGCCCACCGAGGAAGTGAGGCCCACGACCGAGGACAGCCAGCCCAGCCAGACGATATCCACGTTGAGCACATCGCGATAGAACAACGACTCCAGCGAATCGAACGCGCCAAACGCAAAGAAGCCCAGAAAGCCCGAGATAAAGATAAGGCGCAGGTCGTGGTCGCGAAACGTAAGTCGCGCGCCCTCGGCCATGCCGCCCAGAATGCCGCCCTTCGGCTTCTCCCCTTTTGCGGGAGCAACACACTCGTGACAGCCCAAGGAGAGCACGGCCGCCACACCCATCATGCCCGCCATGAGCAGATAGACCGATTGCGTGGCAAAACAGCTCACGATGGCACCACCGAGCAGCGGGCCAGCGGTATAGGCAATATTGCTGTAGAACACCATGAGGCCGTTCACGCGGGTACGGCCCTCGGTGGTCGACTCCAGGTATCCCGGAAACGCATGCGTGCAGGTGTTGATAAAGCCGCCCGCAAGTCCCAAGACGCACGCGGCAAACACAAGCCCGGGGACAGACAACGGCGCCAACCCCACGCCAAGCGATAGCACAGCCGTAATCACGCACGTCACAAACGACGTCCGGCGCGGTCCAAAGCGGTCGATGACCGAGCCCGACACCATATTGCCCACCGACGTCATAAGATTGCGCACGAGCGTAATGGCGGCAACCAAAAAGGCCGTGCCGGCCAGATCATACGTGGCCGCACCGATAAGCCCCAAAAAGTAGACCGCGTTGTTGGCACACCACTGCAGGGACTCAATAAGAATCAGCCTGACCTCTGCCGGCGTCAGGCGCATTGCTTCGCGATCCTTCGCGAACATACGAACTCCTTCTATACAAAAAGGGGATGGAGGGCATAGGCCTGCTCCATCCCCTTTCCAGGTTGCAACGAAAATCTATGCAGCCGGGCCCTTACGCCAGCACACCGAAGAACGCGCCGATGATGCCCACGACCATGGTGGCCACGATCAGCACCATGGGGTTGATCTTCTTGGACAGCAGCCAGTAG
>JAXKGF010000076.1:0-70897 GCA_036550515.1 Collinsella sp. | reverse complement strand
GTTTCACATCGCGCCCCACGACGCTAGTCCAACTTGGTGCCCGGTACTTGCGGTGCCTCTTTAAGCAGCGCTTTGAGCTCGTTCAAAATGGAAACGGGCTGTCGGTCAACGCTGTTCAGATGGAGCGTGGCCACGCGAATGGGCGGCTGATATTCAAGCGAGCCGATGAGCACGGGAGAACCCAGGAATCGTTCGATTTCGTTTGCGAGCTCGTCGATTGCCTCGGGGCCGAGCTCATCGAAAAGCGCCACGAACATTGGTCCCGTCGAGCGGAACAGGCGACCCTTGCCGCGCGAACAATCCATGAGGCAGGCGGCGCTTTCGGCGAGCACGCGGTCGCCTGCATCGAATCCAAAGCGGGCATTGACTTCGGCGATATCGTCGACCTTAATGGCAATAAAGCCTGCCTTGCGCGGCACGCGACGCATTTCGCCAATGGCGTTGACCAGGGCGTGAATATCGCCCAGGCCGGTCACGGAATCGGTCGTATCTGCCAAGCTTCGGTTGATGATAATGCCCACATACATGTTGGGCTCGGTATCGGTTCCATCCAAGCGGTAGCCCGTGCAGTCGCAAAGCACGTATTTTCCAGTGGCATCCATTACGCGATACTGCATGTAGTGGAAGTGCCACGTGCCGTTTATCACCATGTCGAGCTCGGCGCGTACGTTGTCGCGGTCCTCGGGATGAACGCGGGCAAGCCACATATCGACCGAGTTAAAAGGGTGCTGGGAGGGCAGGTCAAAATCGCGCACGGCGTTGACCGACCATTGCGATTCTCCCGTATCGAGGTTAAGGATGAACGGATAGCGCGTCTCGGAGCTCATGGAGATCGCTTGGAACACTCGGTCGTTGCAGGGAAGCTGATCGACGATTGGGCGTTGCGGCGCATCATTGTCTTTCGGTTGCTGCACACGATGCATAAGCTTATAGCGATACATCTTGCGATCGGCATCCATCGTCATCTGGCGACGCGTGTCGCCGGCAAGTGGATCGACGCGCGAGCAGCCAAAGCTAAAACTGCCGATCATGGGCGCCTTGCCGCCTGAGCTCGCCTCGATCAGCCCGGCACGTACCTGCTCCAAGCGCTGCTCGAGTTCAGCCTCGTTTGCGGAGGGCGAGATGAGCACAAACTCGTCTCCACCGATACGGAACAGCATCTCATCGTGCTCCATGGTTTCGGAGAGCGTGCGGCAGATGCTCAGAATATAGCGATTGCCTTCGGCGTGGCCAAACCTATCATTGCAATGTTTGAGATGGTCGATGTCAATATAGGCGCAGGTAAAGGGGTCGCCTTTGCGCCAGAGCTGCTCGACGTGACGGTCGAATCCGTTGCGGTTGCCCAAGTTGGTGAGCGGGTCGATATGGGCGTTGCTCTCAAGCAGCCGGCGCTCTTGTTGCAGGATGGCATGCGTCTTTTGCAGCTGCTCACCAACGGCGCGTAGCCCAGCGGGCAGCGCGGCAACATCGAGTTCGGCGGTCGAGACGCCATTCGCAAGTCGCTGAAGATAGGCAATAATCGATTGCTCGCCCAGGCGATATGACTCGTTCATGATGGATACCCTCCTTGGACGGAACAGCGGTTTGTATCATATCCCCAATTCGGTTTGAATTGGGGATATATGTTGGCTAATGGAGGCAAATCCCCCCGCTCGGCGGTGGCGTTTTGCGCGCGAGCGTATCAGTTGTTGTTGCCACCATCGAGCAATGCCTCAAAATCCTTCGCCGGCATGGGACGGTAGTAGAGGAAGCCCTGAGCGTAGCGGGCGCCCATTTGTCGTAGCATGTTTGCCTGCTCATTTGTCTCGACGCCTTCAACCACGACGGGCAGATGGAGCGACTGCGCCATCTCGAGCATCGATGACACGATCTGCGCGCTGCGGCCTTGATCGCGGTCGGTGGGCACAAAGGTGCGGTCGAGCTTGATGACGTCGACGTTGACGTTCTTGAGCATCGCGAGCGTGGACTGGCCGGTGCCAAAATCGTCCATGTAGGTCGAGAAGCCACGGGTGTGCAGATCCGCGGTCAGCTTATCCACGGCCTCGGACTCTCCGGTATAGGCGGTCTCGGTGATCTCGATGTGCATGAGTTCGGGCGGCAGGTTGTACTGGGCGGCGAGCGACCCCATATGCTCGGCGACATCGCAGGCAAGAATGTCTACGCGCGACACATTGAGGGAAATCGGAACCACGCGAAGTCCTCGATTGAGGCGCTCGCGGAGCCACATGGCGACGCCCTGCCAAACATATTTGTCGAGCGTCACTACAAAGCCGCTTTCCTCGAGTGCGGGGATAAACGTTGCGGGCGAAATGAGAGAGCCGTCCTTGTCAATCCAGCGGGTGAGTGCTTCGGCGCCAATAATCTCGCCGGTTTCCATATCGACCTGGGGCTGAAGATAGTACGTGATGCGACCATTTGACAGCGCGTACTGGAATTCGGTCAGCGTGCGGTTGGACACGATTTCGCGCTTGTACTCCTCGGGGCAAAAAATGGCAATGCGCTCCTTAAAGTCGTTTTTTGCGCGCCGATTGGTAAACATGGCCTTTGCCTGCGCATCGATGGTGATCTCCTCATTGGAATCGATGGGGTAAACGCCCATGGACGGCCAAAAACCTACGCCGCCATCATGCCTGGCTACTGCCTCGCGAACGCGGTTGTAGATTTGATGGACGGTGATGTGCCTAAAGGGGATGAGTACGCAAAAGTCATCTTGGCCCCAGTACCCTGCGACGCCCATGCCGGCATTCTCGATGTCCTTGAGGACCGTGCCCACATCGGCAAGCAGGCGGTCGCCTTCGGCCTGTCCATACCATTCGTTAAACAGGCGCATGTGGCCCATGTCGACCGTGGCGATGCACCAGGCGCCGTCGCGCCTTGCCTCGAGAAAAGCGTTGGCGCGCCGCATAAACTCGCTGGGTCGATAGAGGCCCGTGAGCGAGTCGATACGTTCGGCGATGGCGCTTTTGCGCTCAGCCTCGGGTATGGGGAGGCTGTCGTTGGGAACAAGCCCGCCGGCCGTGCGAAGGCGACGGTCGAGTTCGCCTAAAACGGCGGTCGCCTGATGGGTTAAGTGTTCGTAAAAGGCCGGGACGACAAGACAGACGGGAGTAATGGTGTCGCCCGCGATTTGCACAGGAGCGAAAACGGCCTCTTTAAGGTGGTGGGTCAGTTGCTCGAATGCCTCGTGGTCCAGGTCATTGCTGAGCACGACGAACTGGACGCTACGTGAACGGTAGACCCTGCTCCTGCCGCGGGTGATCGACAGCATGCGGCCTGCGTATTCGGCGAGCATGTTGTCGACAGCCTCGGCTCCGTAGAGCTCGTTGAGCTTTGTCGTGCCACGAACGCGCACCGCTATAAGGCCCGTCTCGCAACGGTCGCAACGACAGGCGTCGATGGCATTGACCAACATGCGCTGGGTGCCGAGGCCTGTCGCGGCGTCGACGGTTTCGGCAAGTGAGTGGTTGACGAGCTCGCCGACATAGAGCGAGGGGACATTTTCGTCGCCGTCGATGCGAAACCCGCGAGCACGGCAGAGGACGTAGTCGCCGACGGCATTGCGCACACGATACTGCATGACGCGACGGTGCTTGGTGCCGTTATAGACCTGGTCGATGTCGTTGATGTAGGCCTCAAGGTCATCGGGATGCACGCGCGTTTTCCAGTAATCGCGACAGTTGTCTATGTGCTCCGAGGGAAGGCCAAGATCGCGCAAGGCATCTTGTGACCAAAGGGTGCGATGTTTGTCCAAGTTCTCGATAAAGAAATAGCGGCCCTCGTTGAGCATCGAAAAGGCATCGAAAATGCGATCGCTTATTTCGAAGTCGTCGGCGTGGACTTGCGTGATATTGCGTCGATCAAGGTGCATGGCATGACGTAGCTTGTAGTCGTACATGCGATGGTCGGCATCGAGCGTCATGCGATTGGGGGCTTCGCCCAGGGCGGGGTCGGCATACGACACTCCATAGCTAAACGAGCGGGGCATCTCGGAATCGTTGTTTTTGAGCAGGACCGTTCGGCAGTGTTCCAGACGTTCGGCGAGGTCGTCCTCGGTTGCAATCGTAGACAGGATGGCAAACTCGTCGCCTCCCAGACGAAATGCCGCCTCGTCTACTTTCATATACAGCTTAAGATAGAGGCTTACCTGCAAGATATAGCGGTTGCCCTCGTCATGCCCAAAGACGTCGTTGCAGTGCTTGAGATCGTCGATGTCGATGAACGCCATGGTAACGGGGATGTCCTGCTCCCAGAGCTCCTCGAGGGAGCGGGCAAAGCCGCCGCGGTTGCCAAGTCCGGTAAGCTGGTCGGTAAAGGCGGTCCTAATCAGATCATCCTGACGCTCGAGAAGGTCACGGACGGTCTTTTCGAGCGTTTCGGTGTAATTGCTGACAGTATCCATGTCGTAAGCGGCTTTCTGAGGTCGGGCGGATTGCGTCGGGCGAGCTCGTTGTGCACACGCGTTGTTGTTTGGCGCTTTGCGTGTATCCAAGCCCCCGCCTCGCTGCGTTGTTGGGTTAATTTACCGGCTAATGTTCGCTGTTGATAACTGCTGAGTAGTAAAAACAACAGTGCAGAATTATATATGGGTGCACATGCTGTGGGCGGCTATTATTCGACAAATGGTAGCGCGACGATGCGATGTCCGATAAAAATGCGACTGAGACGATATATGTTGACGGGTATACTTGTCCCGGTTTTAAACGCAGGAACGGAGATGGTCGCATGGCACAGCCAAATATGACGCGCACGGTGGGGCTGGCGCTCGAGGGAGGCGGCTACCGCGGTATGTATACGGCGGGCGTGCTCGACGTTTGGATGGAGCACGGTTTGACCTGCGACCATATGGTGGGTGTCTCGGCGGGCGCGGCGTTTGGCTACAACTTTAAATCGCGCCAGATCGGCCGTGCCATTCGCTATAACAAGGCCTATTGTGCCGATAAGCGCTATGCGGGTGTAGCAAGCTGGCTGCGGACCGGCGATATGTTCAATGCCGATTTTGCCTATCACGAGGTGCCCATCGAGCGCGATCCCATTGACTTGGAGGCGTATCGCGCCTGTCCCATGCGGTTTACGTGCGTGTGCACCGATATCGAGACGGGCAAGGCCGTCTACCACGACCTGCCCTATGGCGACGAGCGGGATATCGAGTGGATCCGGGCGTCGTCGGCGATTCCCGTGGCGACGCGTCCCGTTGCTATTGACGGGCATAAGTATCTGGATGGTGGCGTGGCTGATTCTATTCCCAGTGCATGGCTGTTTGCGCAGGGGTATGACCGCAATATCGTGGTGCTCACGCAGCCGGCGGGCTTTGTGAAGCAGCCCAACAGCGTGATGCCTATGCTGAGTCGCGTGTTCCGTCACTATCCGGAGTTTGTCGCAGCGCTTGAGCATCGGCATGAGGTCTACAATGCCACGCTCGATGATTTGGCACGTCGTGAGGCCGCCGGCGATATCTTTGTGGTGCGTCCGAGCGAATCGGTGAAAGTGCCGTCGCTGTGCCGCGAGCCCGATGAGCTCGAGCGCATCTATCAGATTGGTCGTCGCGATGCTGAGGCGACCTTGCCGGCACTGGAGACATATCTGGCAGGGTAGAGGCCGCTGCCGCCATCTCGGCGGAAAGCGCATCCCGGAATGGAGGTCCAAACTGGGATGCGCTTTCCATTGCTGAAGATGTGAGGCTGCGGATCAGCTGCTCGGCTTATGCCTATGCCTGCTGCCAAGTGTCGACGAGCTCCTTGGCCGCGGCGTAGGGGTCATCGGCGCTGCAGACGGCACTCACCACAAAGAAGCCGTCGACGCCGGTGGCCTTAAGCTGCGGCAGGTCGGCCGTCTTGACGCCGCCGCCCACCACGATGGGCACGGGGCTTGCTGCGTGGAGTGCGGCCAGGTCCTCAAAGCTCTTGGTGATGATAGAGCCGTCGGCCGCGCGTCCGCAGTCGCGCTTGGTCTCGGTCTCGTGGAGCGGGCCGATGCCCAGGTAGTCGACCAGGCTCATGTCGGCGGTCTTGACGTACTCGAGCATCTCCTCGCAACGGGCCGAAAGGCCCACAATGGCATCGGGGCCCAGCAGCTTGCGGCAGACCTCGACGGGAATGTCGCTCTGGCCTACGTGCACGCCGTCGACGGCAATGCCCTGCTCGCGCGCGGCGAGTACACAGTCCAGACGGTCGTCGATTAACAGGGCGACCTGACCGGTCTTGCCAGCCTGTGCGATTGCCTGCGCGGCGTCGCCGGTCAGTGCAATGATCTCGCGGGCGCTTGCCACCTTGGAGCGCACCTGGATGCAGGTAAAGCCGGCGTCGAGCGCCTGGGCCACTACATCGCCCACGGGGCGCCCGAGCGTGTTTTCGGGGCCGAGTACCAGATAGGCCGAGATATCAAGGTTGTCGCGGATGCTCATCGTGTTTCCTCCTGCTTCTTGATCTGTGCTTCCATGCGCTCGAGCTTGCCGGTCATGGTGCCGGTAAATCCGGGCCGGATATCGGCTTTGAGCACGACTTCGGTGCGGATGCCCTTGCTCGCCAACACAAAGGTTGCGTCGCGCACGACCTGCATGACCTCGTCCCAGTCGCCCTCGATCTCGGTGAACATCGAGGTGGTGCGGTTGGGAAGACCGCTCTCGCGTATGACGCGCACGACCTCGGCGACCTCGGCGGAGAGCTCATCGCCGGTGCCGCACGGGGCGATGGCCACGGCGACGAGCGTGTTCATGCCGGTATTGGTTGTGGGCTCGGACATGGCCTATGCCTCCTCGAGCTCGAGTCGGTTATCGGCGATGTCTTGGGCGGTCGCGCGGTAGAGCTCATCGATAAAGGCGACCTTAAAGCTCGCCGGGGCATCGGCGACGGCGGCGGCACGCGTGCCAGCGACGTTGTAGACGGCGGTACCGCAGACGGCTGCCGTAAACGGATCGGCGGCGCAGGCATACACGGCCAGCACGCCGCCCTGCGAGCAGCCGCAGCCGGTGATCTTGGACATGAGCGGGCTGCCGCCGTGGGACTTGGCCACGGTCGTGCCGTCGGTGATCAGGTCGACTTCGCCCGAGACGACTACGGCGCCACCGGTGTAGCGGGCGAGCGCCACCGCGGCATTGCGGGCGGCGTCTACCGTGTCGGTGGTATCGACACCGCGTACGCGGCTCAGATCGGCCGCCTCGCCCTCAAGACCCCATAGGCCGGCGAGCGCGATGATCTCGGAGGCGTTGCCGCGCACGATGGCGGGCTTATACTGCTTGAGCTCGTTTACCAACTGGGTGCGCAGGCTACCGATGCCCAGGCCCACCGGATCGAGCACCCAGGGCTTGCCGGCGTCGTGTGCCGCCTTCGCCGCGCGGGGAATCGTCTGCTCGTAGACGGGGAAGAGCGTGCCCATGTTGAGATAGATGGCGCCGCCGCCGGCAACGAGCGCCTCGCCCTCGTCGGGCAGATAGACCATGGCGGCCGATCCGCCCACGGCGAGCTGCGCGTTGGCGACAAAGTCGATCGTCACCGTGTTGGTGATGGAGCCTGCCATCGGATTGGTGGCGCGAATCTCCTCCACGGCCTTGACCACATGTTGCTTAAGCTGTTCCGAATCAATCACTGCACATGCCTCCTTGGCATAGAAAAGGGGCGCTGTGCATAGACAGCGCCCCTGTAAAGGCGGCATGCTCCCTACGCCAGCATTAACTGACAGGTTCAAAGGATTGGGCCCCATGCCCTCTCAGCCTTGTGGTTTGCACCGCCGGCACTCCCGCATCGAATCTGTTGTTCCCTATACTAGCGCACCGTTACAATGGTTGCGGTGAAAATGACTGGGGGACTCTATGATCAAACTTGTGCTGACCGATATGGACGATACGCTGATTCCAGCCGGGCATGACGGCGCCAGCGACTACGCCATTGAGGGTATTCATGCCATGCAGGCGGCGGGTCTGCACTTTGGGCCGGTTTCGGGTCGTCAGCCGTCCGCGATGGGCTGGATGTTCAAAAACCGTTCCGAGTGTTTTTCGACCGGTGCGTTCTGTAACGGCCAAGTGATGTTTGTGGACGGCGAGGTGGTAGCCTCGCATGCGACCGGCAACGCCGCCCTTATGCGTTTGGCTGACTACTTGGAGCAAGAGACCGACGATACGTACCTGAAGGTCTACAGTCTGGGTGATGATTTTTGGGACAACGATGCCTATTGCGTGACGAGCGATCCCGAGCGCGTGCGTCGCGCCATGGAGTCGGGCGGCAATGCGTGGCTCAAAGGCGAAGAGGCCCCGTGTCGTCCCGTCGTCGATGGCGCGCCGGTGTTTAAGGCGAATATCTGGAGTGCCCGTTCGCGTGAGGAGCTCGCGGAGCTACGCGAGCGCGTTGCCGTTGAGGTGCCGGAACTCTCGCTTGTGTTTCCCAACAACCGAGTGCGCCTGTTCGACATCCTTCCGGATGGTTGGGACAAGGGCTGCGCTGCGCTGGAGCTGGCGCGCGCCTTGGGCCTGACGCCCGACGAGGTGGCCGTATTTGGCGATTCCGATAACGATCTGCCCATGATCGATGCCGTTCCCAACTCCGTTGCAGTCGCCAATGCCAATGAGGCCGTCACGGCTGCCGCGCGCTGGCATATCGGCGCCGCGGCAGATGATGCGGTCGCCGGGGCTCTGCATCAGATTGCCGCCTGCGCCGCGACGGGGGAGATGCCGCCGTTTATGCGTCAGGAGGGTGCAGCCGACGCGAATTTCGCGAACAGCTAAGGAGACAGCCATGAAGCTCCAGCAGCTCAGATATGTCGTCAAAGTTGCCGAATGCGGCAGCATTACCGAGGCCTCGCGCCGTCTCTTTGTGTCGCAGCCTTCGATTACCGCGTCGATTCGCGATCTCGAAAACGAGATGGGTGTGCACATCTTTGAGCGCACCAACAAGGGCGTCATTGTGTCCGAGGAAGGCGAGACCTTCTTGGGCTATGCGCGCCAGGTGCTCGACCAGGCCGACCTGCTCGAGGGCAAGTACAAGGGCGCATCCGAGCAGGTGCCGCACTTTAGTGTGAGCTGCCAGCATTATTCCTTTGCCGTCAACGCGTTTGTCGACGTGATCCGCGAGTTCGATGCCGCGCGTTACGACTTCACCCTGCGCGAGGAGCAGACTCACGAGATTATCGAGGATGTCGCGCATATGAAAAGCGAACTGGGCATCCTGTACTTATCCGAGCATAACCGCGAGGTCATCGAGCGCATGCTGGTGGCCAACGAGCTCGTGTTCGAAGGACTCTTCTGCGCCACGCCGCATGTCTTCGTCTGCGCCGACCATCCGCTGGCGGACCGCTCCAGCGTGACGCTCGAGGATCTGGAAGACTACCCGTTTCTGTCCTACGAGCAGGGCAGCTACAACTCGTTTTACTATTCCGAGGAGCTGACCTCGACGTTCGAGCGTCGCAAAAATATCCGCGTGCGCGACCGTGCGACGTTGTTCAATTTGGCCATGGGCCTCAACGGCTACACGGTATGCTCGGGCGTGATCAGCCATGAACTTAACGGCCCCGGTATTATCTCGATTCCGCTCGATGTGGACGAGTATATGGAGATTGGCATTATCACGCGCAAAAATACGACGCTCACGCGCTATGGGCAGGCCTATATCGACGCGATTCGTCAGCATATTTAGCTCACTTCGAGATATCCATGTGAGGCTGAGTCCCGCTGTTGCTCGGTATAGAAAAAACTAATAACAAACCTATATAAACATATATTTTACGATGACCACATGAGCGCCCATACTCTGTCTCGATAAAGCAACCAATGCAAAGGGAGATATCTATGAGCACTTCGATTCAACCGAACGCGCCGTTTCGCGCCGATATCGTCGGCAGTTTTCTTCGTCCGCAGGCCGTGAAGGACGCCCGTGCCGCCTACGCCGCGGGCAAACTCGACGCCGCCGGTCTTAAGGCCGTCGAGGATGAGGCCATTCGCGACCTGGTGGACAAGCAAAAGGCCGCCGGCCTGCAGGTGATTACCGATGGCGAGTTTCGCCGCAGCTACTGGCACCTCGATTTTATGTGGGGACTCAACGGCATTGAACGCCGTGCCTCACGTACGGGCTATATGTTCCACGACGAGGAGACCACGGCCGATACCGCCGTGGTGACCGGCCCCATCAGCGGCGTGAACCACCCCTTCGTCGAGCACTTTAAGTTTGTCAAGGCACTTGAGGGCGAGGGCCACGTTGCACGCCAGACCATCCCGGCGCCGATCCAGGCGTTCTCTGAGGTCACGCTCGATCGCTGCGACGGCCAGCAGGAGAGCCTGCGTGCCGTCTATAAGACCGATGAGGAACTTGCCGACGCCATTGCAGCCGCTTATCGCACGGTGATCGCCGACTTGTACGCAGCAGGCTGCCGCAACATCCAGTTTGATGACTGCACCTGGGGCATCTATTGCGATACCGACTTTGTGTCCAAGACCGGCATGAGCCCGGTTGACCTGCAAAAGGTGTCCGAGCTGGGTGTGGCGCTCAACAACGCCGCCATCGATGGCAAGCCCGATGACCTGGTCATTAACACGCACGTGTGTCGTGGTAACTACCACTCTACCTATGCCTTCGAGGGCGGCTATGACCCCATCGCGCCGTACCTGTTCGCAAACGAGGATGTCGACGCATTTTACCTGGAGTTCGATACGCCGCGCGCCGGCGGTTTTGAGCCGCTGAAGTATGTTGCCCCCGGCAAGAAGGTCGTGCTGGGCTTGGTAACCACCAAGGCGGCAGAGCTCGAGAACGAGGATGTTATCGTCGAGCGCATCCGCGAAGCCGCAAAGTACGTGCCGCTCGAGAACCTGTACCTGTCGCCCCAGTGCGGCTTTGCCAGCTGCGAGATTGGCAACAAGCTGACCGAGGACGAGCAGTGGGCAAAGATCGCGCTGGTCAAGCGCATTGCCGAGCGCGTTTGGAAGTAACGTTACCGTTCGCAGGTGACGGCGCGTGCGAGACATGGCGTATCACGTACAATGGTTCGGATCGTATCGTTCGGGCAGGTTATCCGATATGCCTGATCGCCCTTCCATTTTTTGAAAGGACTCTCATGTCCCGGTCTTCGACGCCCGCCGTCACCGATGCCATCTACGATGCATCGTCGCTCGGCCGCCCGCGCATGTTTGTGTTGGGTTTGCAACACATGTTTGCGATGTTCGGAGCCACGGTGCTCGTGCCCGTGCTCACCGGCCTTTCCGTTTCGACGACGCTTCTGTTCGCCGGCATCGGCACGCTGCTGTTTCATTTTCTATCGCGCGGTAAGGTGCCCGCGTTCCTGGGCTCGTCGTTTGCCTTTATCGCGGGTTATGCCGCCGTTGCGCCCAACGGCGAGGCCGAGCTTTTGCCCTACGCTTGCCTGGGCGTTGTCTGCGCCGGCCTGCTCTATCCGGTGCTGGCAGCGCTGTTCCGCGCATTTGGCGCCAAGCGTGTCATGCACTTCTTCCCGCCGGTGGTGACCGGCCCCATCGTCATTTCCATCGGCCTGATCTTGGCAAGCTCTGCTATCGCCAACTGCCAGACCAACTGGCTTGTTGCCGTTGTCGCTGTGGCCGTGATCGTCATCTGCAATATTTGGGGCCGCGGCATGGTTAAGATCGTGCCGATTCTGCTGGGCGTCGTGGTGAGCTATGCCGTTGCGGCCGCGTTGGGTGAGGTCGACTTCTCTGGCGTCGCAGCCGCCCCCTGGGTTGGCTTGCCCGTCGTGTGGGACAACACCGTGTTTGCGCTCTTTGGACCGCAGCTCGATAGCGGTCTTGCCACGACGGTCATCATCACCATCATGCCGCTGGCCTTTGCGACCATGATTGAGCACATTGGCGATATCTCCGCCATTGGCTCTACCTGCGAACGCAATTACATTGCCGATCCCGGTCTGCACCGTACCCTGCTCGGCGATGGCCTGGCGACCATCTTGGCATCGCTCTTTGGCGCCCCCGCCAATACGACGTATGGCGAGAACACTGGCGTGCTTGCCCTGACGCGCGTGTTCGACCCGCGCGTGATTCGCATTGCCGCCTGCTGCGCCATCGTGCTTTCGTTCTGCCCCAAGTTTGCTGCCGTGATCGCCGCCATGCCGGCGTGTGTAATCGGCGGCGTGTCGCTCGTGCTCTACGGCATGATCAGTGCCGTGGGCGTTCGCAACCTTATCGAAAACCAGGTTGATTTCCAGAACAACCGCAATGTGCTGGTTGCGGCTTTGGTGCTCGTGCTTTCGCTCGGCATTGCCTACAGTACCGCCGGTGCCATCGTGCTGGAGCTGGGCGGCGTGACGATTTCGCTTTCGGGCCTTGCCGTGGGCTCGCTGGTGGGCATTGTGCTCAACGCCATCCTGCCCGGTAATGACTTTGAGTTCGATACTTCCGAGCTTGAGGAGACTACTGAATAGTAGCTGCGTTCAGCCAAATTAAAAATGGCGTCCATGCGTATGTGCGCGTGGACGCCATTTTTAATGCGTCAGTATCCAGTGGATGCCGCGCGCCATGCGCAGGTCAGTTTGGGCAAAATGATTGCCGGGGTTGAGCTCCAGCGTTGTTGGGATGTCGCGCTCGATAAACAGCTTTTCCATCGCGCGCGTATCGTCGAGTACGTGCCGCATCATGCGGTTGGGCGTCTTGGTTTCCTTTTTACCGAGCGACAGATAGGCGGCGTCGGGCGTAGCCGTCATCGTGCGCTCGCGCGCGTAGTCGATAAAGCCGGGGAACCACAGCGACCCCGATGCACTCGCCACGCGCTCAAAGACATCTGTTTGCCAAAGTGCCCACAGTGCAAAAAGACCCGCCAACGAGTAGCCGGCAACGCCGCGCCAGGCGGGCGGTTGCGGGAGCGATGATTCGGCCTGGGGGATTATCTGCTTCAACAACTCGTCAAGAAAACCAGCAGCCTGTCCGCCAAAGGGCTCGGCATCTCGTATAGTTCCGTCGCATTCCCAGGGGCTCAGCTCGCGATTCCAATCGAGCCCTCCAATGGCGACAAGGGTGAACGGCGGGCAGTCGAGCTCTCGGCAGCGCTCGTAGACTTCACTACCGTTGCCCATAACCACGGGGAGATAGATGACGGGCGCGCCTTCCGCACACTCTGAATAAACGGTTATCTGCTTATGATGCGCTTCCAAGGCAGGCTTCTCTCAGTGTTGTGATAATTGACAGCCTCAATTGTCGCACGCTGACACGGGGGCAGACGCTAAAAGAAAGGCGCGGAGCCGCTCGATGCGATTCCGCGCCTTGTTGTTTTGCTTTAGCAGACTATGCCGTTACGCCACGAAGAAGTAGACGAGGAAGGCGAGGGCTGCGATCCACATGAGCGGCTTGATCTTGGAGGCCTCGCCCTTAAAGAGCGCGACGACCACGTAGGCGATAAAGCCCAGGCCAATGCCGGCAGAGATGGAGTAGGTGAAGGGCACGCCGGCGACAATCATGAACGCCGGGAAACCCTGCGACACGTCGGACCAGTCGATCTCGGAGGCCTCGCTCATCATGAGGTAGCCGACGTAGACCAGAGCACCGCAGGTGGCGGCGCTGGAAACGATGGTGACGATGGGGGAGAAGAACGCGGCGAGAATGAACAGCACGCCGGTGGTGACGGAGGTGAGGCCCGTGCGGCCACCGTCAGCGGCGCCGGAAGTGGACTCGACGAAGGTGGTGATGGAGGAGACACCCATGAAACCGCCCACAGCAGCGGCGGCGGAGTCGACGATCAGGATCTCCTTGATATCCTCGACGTTGCCGTCGTCGGTGAGGAACTCGCCCTGCTTGGCCACGGCCATCGCGGTGCCCATGGTGTCGAAGAAGTCACTCATGAGCAGCGAGAACGAGATGACGAGGAGCGCGGGGTCGGTAAGGACCTTGACGATGGCGGGCATGCCGCCGGCGTCGGCGATGGGGCCACCGATGCTCGAGAAGTCGAGCGGGGCGATGATACCGGTCGGAGCCTGGGTCACACCTAGGGGGATACCGGCGATGACGGCGACGACGATGCCGATGAGCAGCGAGCCGGGGACGTTGCGGCAGGCGAGGGCGACTGTCACCAGGATGGAGATGATGCCGACGATGAAGGTGGGGGAGGTGATGTCGCCCAGACCGACGAGTGTACCGGCGCCAGCGGTGATAATGCCGGCATCGCACAGGCCAATCATGGCGATGAACAGGCCCAGACCCACCGAGATGGCGTGACGCAGGACAACCGGGATGGCGTCCATGATGGCCTCGCGCAGGCCACAAAGCACGAGCAGCAAGATGACGATACCCTCGAGGAAGATGACGCTCATGGCCACGTGCCAGTCACCGCCGCAGACGGTGGTGGTGATTCCAGCGATCATCGCGTTGACGCCTAAGCCCGACGCGCAGGCGAGCGGGCGGTTAGCGAAGATGCCCATGCAGATGGTCATGATGCCAGCGCCCAGACAGGTGGCGCAGGCGAGCGCTCCCGCATCGATGCCAGCGCCCGAGAGCACTGCGGGGTTGACGGCGATGATGTAGGCCATCGCCAGGAATGTTGTCAGTCCAGCGCGAAGTTCGGTCCCGATTGTGGACTTGCGCTCACTGACGTGAAATAGTTCGTCCATGCATACCCTTTCCTTGTTCGGCCCCGAGTTTAGGCCGATTGACACGAACTCACCCACTATAGCCCCTTTACGACGCTGTTGTTCCTCGCATGTTGATGTTCGGCGCTTTGTAGCAGACGGACGGTATTTTTCGCATGAAAATGTGTGGGTACCGTATACTTAAGCGGTTACAACGACCCCTATGGAGGAACGTATGATTAAAGAGCTTTGCCACGACGAGGCTATCCTGTCCCAGCGTTGCGAGGTTGCGACCGTCGAGGACGAGTCGGTTGCTCAGGACCTGATCGATACCATCAAGTCGCTCGACGATGCCGGCTGCCTTGCCGCTAACCAGATTGGCGTTACCAAGAAGGTCTGCGTCTACCTGGACGACGCCGGCGAGCCCCACGTGCTCTACAACCCCCGTCTGGTGTTTGGCCTGGGTGCCAGCAAGATGGAGGAGAGCTGCCTGACGCACGAGGAGGTCACCAAGTCCACGCGCTATATCAAGTGCAAGGTCGCTTATGACGTGATCGTCGACGGCAAGATGCGCGAGCGCAAGCAGGACTTTGTGGGCTTCGAGGCGCAGATGATTCAACACATGATTGACCACTGTCTTGGAAAGTTGGTCTAAGGGGACCAAAGCACCGCACTTCGTCTTTTTTGGCCCGGGCATGACATTGTTGTCATGTCCGGGCTTTTGTGTTTAGCGCCTTTTTGTTTGGAGACAATGAAATTAGCAAGAACGTAAAGCTAGGAGGCGCTATGTGTACGAGTATTCGATTTACCGATAATTCTGGCCACATGTATCTGGGCCGCAATCTCGACTGGAGCTTTGACTACGGCCAACAGGTTCGCGTGATGCCGCGCGGGTTTCACATTCCGTATTCGTTTATCGACGACGCGACAGCGGCGCACGCGGTGATCGGTATGTGCATCGATTACAAGAACTACCCTATGTTCTTCGACTGCGGCAACGATGCGGGCCTTGCCGTGGCGGGTCTCAATTTCCCGGGTTATGCCGAGTATGCCGAGGGCCCTGTCGACGGCAAGAACAATATTGCGGCCTATGAGTTTCCCCTGTGGGTGGCAGCGACGTTCTCGACGGTCGATGAGGTCGAGGCCGCGCTGCGCGATACGGTGATTGTCGCCAAATCTGCCGGAGAGGGGCTGGGCGTGTCGCTGCTCCATTGGATTATCGGCGACAGCCAGCGCAGCATCGTGGTCGAGATGATGGCTGACGGCCTGCATGTATACGGCGATCCGGTCGACACCCTCGCCAATCAGCCCACCTTCCCGTGGCACATGGAAAACCTCCGCACCTATATCACCGCCACAAGCGATTTTCCGCAGACGGCGACATGGCGTGGCGCCGAGCTTAAGCCCTATGGAGCCGGTGCCGGCATGCGCGGCATTCCGGGCGATTGCTATTCGCCGAGCCGTTTTGTAAAGGCGGCGTACCTCAATGCCAATTACCCACAAAAGGAGAGCGAGACCGAAAACGTCGTTCGCATGTTCCGCTCGCTCGAGGGCGTGGTGATGATCGAGGGAGCGTCCAGGATGGGCGATGGCAAGTTCGAGAAGACTATCTACACCGGATGCTTTAGCGCGCGCACGGGCAATTATTACTACGCGATGTATGGGGATCCGTCGATTCGCTACGTGAGCCTGATGGATGCCGAGGGCGCGAGCTCCGATAGGCTCGTGGTTCCCGAGCCGCGCCGTTCGTAGCCGCTAGCTTTACTGCAATGCAAAGCGGCCCTGCGTCTCTCGTGAGGTGCAGGGCCGCTGTCGTTGATTTGTGACGTCACTAGAAGTTGACGTCGTTGAGTTGTTCGCTCTCGAGGCCGTCGAGCTGTTGCTGTTCGGGCGTATCGGCGACGCTCTCGAGCAGCTCGGTGGGATCGACGTTCATGTTTCTACCGGCCTCGTTGCCGTTGACCAAGTCGTCCGAGAAGATGTCGACTTCCATTTCCTCGGCTTCCTCGATCTGAACTTCGAGCGGCACCTGGGTGCGCACGAGTTTGACTGCCGGGCGCATGCGGGCAAAGAGGGGCACGTACTCGATGATGATGGCCGAGTTCTCTAGACCGTACCAGCGTGCCGGGCTTCCGCAGGCGCGGCGGACGGCGTACTTGATGGCCATCACGCGGTGGTCGTTGCGGTTGATGTCCGTTTCGGGGGCGAGCATCTTGCGCAGCATGCAAAAACGGAAGTCACCCACGTTGCCACGCGTCTCGTAGATGGAGTAGGTGTGATGTTGCGGCGGCAGCTCGCCCGATGCCATCAAGTCGCCGACGATCTGGCGCAGGTAGGCGTTGATGCGCTGATTGACCTTAAAGCCCAGGTCCAAGCGCACGCGGAACAAAAAGTCCGTGCCAAAGGTCTCAACGGAATACTCGTGCGTATAGGGCTCATCGGTAACGTGCACGTTGATGAACCAGTATGCCTTAGCGCGCTTGGGGTGCTTGTCCAAGATGGAATAGAGCACGTCGCGGTCGAGCGTGAGCGGGTCGGGGCTTTTGGTGAGAAATACCAGATTGTCAGCGAGCACGGGGTAGGTCTTGTCGTTGCGCAGGCGGTCGAGCTGATCGATGTACTTGGAGACGGGCAACAGGATCGTCTGCGTGCGCTCAATGGCGGTGCCGCGGCGCCACACATACATAAGGCCAAACAGCAGCGAGGCCAAGAAGATCATGACATAGCCGCCGTCAAAGAACATGGTGAGGCACGAGGCGAAGAAGCACAGCTCAATGGCACCGAAGAGCAGGGCGAAGACGCAGGCGCCCAGCTTGTGCTGGAGGATGCCGGCGATGTAGCTCGTCAAAAGCGTCGTGGTCATGAGCATGGTCACGGTAATGGCGAGGCCATAGGCGCTCTCCATGCGCTCGGAGTTTTGGAACAGCAGCACGATGAAGATGCAGCCGACCCACATGATGTTGTTGACGAGCGGAATATAGAGCTGGCCCTTGGTGTCGCTGGGGTAGTGGATGCGCAGGTGCGGCATAAGGTTGAGGCGCGTTGCCTCCGAAACCAGCGAGAACGATCCAGTAATGAGCGCCTGCGAGGCGATGATGGCCGCTACGGCCGAAAGCACGATGGCAAAGGGGCGCAGGGGCTCGGGGAGCATCATATAGAACGGGTTGACGATATCCATCGCGAGCATCTGGGGGTTGGAGTTATTGGCGAGCAGCCAAGCGCCCTGACCCAGATAGTTAAGGATGAGGGCCGCCTTTACGAACGGCCAGGATGCGTAAATGTTAGCCTTGCCCACGTGACCCATGTCCGAATAGAGCGCCTCGGCGCCGGTCGTCGACAGGAAGACGAAGCCGAGCACCATGATGCCCGAGTGGTTGATGGGCGAGAACAGGAACATAATGCCGCGGATGGGGTTGAGCGCGCGCAAGATGGACAGGTTGCCGAGCATGTTGAATAAGCCGGCGCCTGCCAGGAACAGGAACCACAGCGTCATGAGCGGGCCGAAGAACTTGCCGATTGACGAGGTGCCGGCGCGCTGCATGGCAAACAGACCGCAGATAATGATGATGGTGATGATGATCACATTGGTCTGACCGTCACCCAATAGTGCGTGGCCCCACTCGATGGTACGCAGGCCCTCAATGGCTGTGGTGACCGTGACCGCGGGGGTGAGGATGCCGTCGGCGAGCAGCGCCGCGCCGCCGATCATGGCGGGGAGAATCAGCCATGGCGCCACCTTGCGCACGAGACTGAACAGGGCGAAGATGCCGCCTTCGTTGTGGTTGTCGGCCTTCATGGCGATTACCACGTACTTGACCGTGGTCACGAGCGTCATGGTCCAGATGACGAGCGAAAGCGCGCCCAGGATCATGTCCTCGCTGACGGTACCGATGCCGCCGTTGTTGGCGACGATTGATTTCATGGTGTACATGGGGCTCGTGCCGATGTCGCCATAGACGACGCCGAGCGTTACGAGCAGCATGCCAGCGGAGAGGGGGATGGCTCCGTGCCCGCCTTGCCCGCGCTGGTCTTGGAGGTTTGCCTCCAGTTTGTTGTGTGCCACGAGGACTCCCTTAGACATCCGGTTATCTGTCTAGGACAGATAATCTTTATGCCGTCTTTATATATACAAGAGCAGTTTGGCACATCGGGTTATTTTAGACAATAATCCTCAGCTGGGGATTATTTATCTACGCAGGTAGCATTTCAAAGCAGGGGCTTTTAAGCACGTACTGTCTGGGCGATGCCAGCCTTGGCGTTTGCGCGTTTGCCGGCGAGTTCGCATAAAATCGCGCCGCCGATGATAAGTGCGGCGCCCATCAGGCGGACCGGTGTTATGGCTTCGCCTAAAAGGACGGCGGAGAACACGACCGCCGAAAGCGGCTCGAGGTAGCCGACGACGGCGACGGTCTGGACTGGCAGCTTGGCGACAGCGCTAAAGTAGAGCAGGCAACCGATGCCGGTGTTGACGACGCCGAGCATGACGACTGCGCGCCAATCAATACTGGCGGCGACGCCGGCGGACAGGAATGAGGGAGCGCCCTGCGTGATGAGCGTGAGGACCAGCGCGGTCACAAAGGCGGCGCTTACCTGGAGCGTGGAGTTTTCGAGACCTTCGATGTGTGGCGCACCCTTGCTAGCGATGACCATCAGCGCATAACAAAATGCCGAGGCGATTCCGCAGGCGATACCAGCAATGGGCATATTGCCGCCTAGACCTTGCGCTGCAATGAGAAAAGCACCGCAAGCAACGGCGATAAATCCGGCGATTTTGCCGCTGGTCAGCTTTTCTCCAAAGATGAGCGGGGAGAGCGCCATGACGATGATGGGGCCGCAGTAGTACAGCAGCGAGGATACGCCGACGCCAATCGTCTGGTAGGCGCGGAACAGAAAAATCCAGCTGGCGCCCAGCGCGGCTCCCGAGAGGAGGAGGGCTGCGGCTTCGCGGGGGCGGGATGGCGCCTGCAGCTTATGGCGTTGGGTGATGGCGAGGATGGTGACAAGCGAGAGCGCGCCCAAAAACGTGCGCAGTAGCACGATATCGGAGCTCGGCAGCGCAATGGCAGCGGCGATGATGCCGTTGGAGCCAAACAATAGCAATGCTGCTAAGTACGTAAACAGTCCGTTGTTCATGCGCTGACATCCCCTCTATATCCGAGCATGTTCACTATGGGTGAACTGGCTATAGAAGAAAAGCGAATATAATGCATAGATAACATGACAAAAGTTCATGCATAGGTGGAGGGGTGCCGTGGAAACGAATGTTCAAAAGATGCAGGTCCTGCTCGAGACCGTGCGCGCCGGCAGTTTTACGCGCGCCGCCGAGCGGCTGAGCTATTCGCAGTCGGGCGTGAGCCGTATGGTGGCCGATCTTGAGGCCGACTGGGGCTTTAAAGTGCTTGATAGAAGCCGCGAGGGCGTAGTGCTTTCTGCCGACGGGCGGCAAGTTATGCCGGCGGTCGAGGCGCTCTGTGAGGAATTCACTCGCTTGCAGCGACGGGTGGATGAGATGCGTGGGCTCATGCGCGGCAAAATCTGCATCGGTACGTTTTCGAGCGTGGCGACCCACGTGCTGCCGCCGGTGATTGCGCACTTTCGCGCCGATCACCCGGACGTCGATTACGAGCTGCTGATGGGTGATTACTCCGAGATTGAGCAATGGGTGGCGGAAGGTCGCTGCGACCTGGGCTTTATTCCGCGCGAACCACGCGGCGCCGGCATGGCGTCGCGG
Source organism: Collinsella sp. (assembly GCA_036550515.1). Lineage (GTDB taxonomy): Bacteria > Actinomycetota > Coriobacteriia > Coriobacteriales > Coriobacteriaceae > Collinsella. Next base: position 50,667 of record JAXKGF010000076.1, on the reverse strand, counting down.
CCGTTGGTGCAAGACGAGTTGATGTCCGTGGTGCCAGCGGACTCCTCGCTTGCTACCGCGGAGGTCGTTTCCCTTGCCGATTTGGCCAACGAGCAGTTTATTCTGCTGGAACGCGGTAGCGACGACGAGATTACGCCGCTGTTTCGCCGCGCGGGCCTGGCGGTACGCTCTAAACTGTCGACCTGGGATGATTATGCGATTATGGCCATGGTCGAGGACGGTCTGGGCGTGAGCATTCTTCCCGCGCTCATCTTGCGCCGCTGTCAGTTCGATGTTGCCGTGCGCCCGCTCGAGGGACGTCCTCATCGGTAGATCAACGCCATATACCGCACCACTGACGTTTCGCTTGCGGCGGCTCGTCTCCTTGAATATCTCTAAAGGCGCGTGCCTGTTGTCTACTTTGGGACAATTCTCGGGGTTCGGTACATTTTCTTATGAAATTGAACTTTCTGATAATGCGCCGCGCTATACTGCTGCCTAAATTGAACTCAGGTTCAATTCGTGTTCTATAAATTGAACTTTGCCAGCAAGGAGGTTCTAATGGCCCAAGAGACGTTTAGCGATCGCCTGCGACAGACTATGTCCGATCGCGACGTTCGCCAGTCGGACGTAATCCGCGCATCGGAGATGCTCGGTAAAAAACTCGGCAAGAGTCAGATGAGCCAATATGTGAGCGGCAAGACGATCCCGCGGCGCGATGTGGCAGAGCTGCTCGCTCGCATTTTGGAGGTCGATGTTACCTGGCTGCTTGCCGGTAGCGTCGATCAAGGCGAGGCATCATCGCCCCGTAACGTTTCCAAGCCCGAACCCCATCCCTCAGCTCAAATTCCAAGGAGCACCACCATGCGTACTTTTTCTAAATCCACCAAGCTTGATAACGTCCTGTATGACGTGCGCGGTCCCGTCGTCGACGAGGCTGCCCGTATGGAGGACGAGGGCGAGCGCATCCTCAAGCTCAATATCGGCAACCCGGCGCCCTTCGGTTTCCGCACGCCCGACGAGGTCATCAAGGACATGCGCCAGCAGCTGCCCGACTGCGAAGGCTATTCCAACTCGCGTGGCCTGTTCTCCGCGCGCAAGGCAATCATGCAGTACTCGCAGATCAAGGGCCTGCCCAACGTTCAGATGGAGCACATCTACACGGGCAACGGCGTGTCCGAGCTCATTCAGCTTTCGATGAACGCGCTGCTCGATAACGGTGACGAGATCCTGATCCCCAGCCCCGACTACCCGCTGTGGACGGCGTGCGCGACCCTTGCTGGCGGTCATCCCGTGCACTATCTGTGCGATGAGCAGGCGGATTGGTATCCCGATCTGCAGGATATGGAGTCCAAGATCACGAGCGCGACCAAGGCCCTCGTCATCATCAACCCCAACAACCCCACGGGCTCTGTCTATCCGCGCGAGGTGCTCGAGGGCATCGTTGAGATTGCGCGCAGGCACCAGCTCATGATTTTTGCCGACGAGATCTATGACCGCCTGTGCATGGACGGCTACGAGCACGTCTCGATTGCCTCGCTCGCTCCCGATCTGCCCTGTGTCACCTTTAGCGGCCTTTCCAAGTCGCACATGATCGCGGGCTATCGCATTGGCTGGATGGTGCTTTCGGGCAACCAGCGCTGCATGAGCGACTTCATCATGGGCATCAACATGCTCTCCAACATGCGCCTGTGCTCCAACGTGCCGGCCCAGTCGATCGTCCAGACGGCGCTCGGCGGCCATCAGTCGGTCAACGACTACATCCGTCCCGGCGGTCGTGTTTACGAGCAGCGCAACTTTGTGTATGAGGCGCTCAACAAGATCGACGGCATCTCGGTGGTCAAGCCGCGCGCGGCGTTCTACATCTTCCCCAAGATGGATGTTAAGAAGTTCAACATCACCGATGACGAGCAGTTTGCCCTCGACCTGCTGCACGAGAAGAAGATTCTGATCACGCGCGGCGGCGGCTTTAACTGGGCCGAGCCCGATCACTTCCGCATCGTGTACCTGCCGCGCATGGAAGTGCTCAAAGAGTCGCTCGAAGACCTCGCCGACTTCTTTGACCATTACCGTCAGGCGTAGGGGGTTAGGTATTTGCCGCCGCAAGAATCGAGGCGTCGCAGGATAGACATACGACAGCGAGCGAGCCGCATTTGCGCCAAGGTGACGTGAAATGAGAGGGCGCTGACCTTCTGGTCGCGTCCTCGAAATTGAACGTCAGATTGGCGTGAATGCGGCTCGCGCAGCGTCAAGCGGTCCGCCGTTCGGTAGAACGGCGGAACTAAATAATGACGCCGTTGCAGTGGTCGATTTCGTGTTGGATGATCTCGGCGGTGTAGCCCGAGAAGTTTTTGATGCGGTGGACGAAGTTCTCGTCCAAATACTCAACCTTAATGCGGCGATAGCGGGTACAGGGACGCTCGCCGATTAGCGAGAGGCATCCTTCGCTTGTCTGATAGGCATTGACCTGCTCAAGAATTTGAGGGTTGTACATCAGGAGCGTCCTGTTGCCGTCCTTTACGCAGATGATGCGTTTGCGTACGCCGATCATGTTGGCGGCGAGCCCCACGCACTCATGCTCATGCTCGTGGAGCGTATCCAGGAGGTCCTGCCCGGTCGCGGCATCGTCGGGTCCCGCGTCTTCGGAAGGCAGGCGCAAAAAGAACTCGGATTTCATGATGGGCTTAATCATGGCGGGCTCCTCATGTCTCATGCTTTCGTGGACTTTTAATAATAGCGCGGAAGGAAAGCTGCGCGTCCGCGTTGCAATCTTTCGACGTTGGACCATGTTGCCAGGCTCGTCGTGTACGGCGTCTGGCGTAAGTCTAGGGCTCATTTTTCGCCCTGGACTGTTCCTCTGGGGCGATGCGACTGTCGTTCCAAGAGGAAGGAAATGCATGGGGAGCAAATCTCAGCAACAAGTTCAAGTAACGCCATCGGCCACAGCGGCGCTTCTCGTCGTAATGTATATTGCAGCCTTTGTTGCCGCGTTTAACGAGAACATCATTAACGTGGCGTTGCACGACATTATGGCGGCCTTTTCGGTGAGTGCCACCACGGCGCAGTGGCTTGTTTCGGGCTACATGATCGTGACATCGATCTTTACGGCCATCATGGCCTTCCTGTCCGGTCGTTTCTCGACGCGCAAGCTGCTGTTTTTCGCATGCGGATGCCTGGTCGCCGGCGAAGTCCTGTGTTTGGTCGCTCCGTCGTTTAGCGTTTTGCTGCCAAGCCGTATTTTGCAGGCTGCGGGATCGGGCATCTTGTTCCCGCTCATGATGAACGTGGTGCTGTCTTGCGCCCCGCGCGAGAAACTCGGCTTGTATCTGAGCCTGGGCGGTGCCTGCATTACGCTGGGGCCGGCGTTTGGACCCGTGATCAGCGGTCTTATGTGCACGTTGCTTGGCTGGAGGGCAGTGTTTGTAGTGCCGCTGGTGGGCGGCATTGCGGTCGCTGCGGCGGGCGTTAAGCTTGTACAGAATGTTGGAGAGCGCTCGAACACCACGCTTGATATTCTGTCGGTTGTTTTGCTCGCCGCCGGCATTACGGCATTCGTGTATTCCGTAGGCGAGCTCTCGACCAATCTGATTGCCGGTATCGTGACGCTCTTCGCCGCCATTGTGCTGCTCGGCCTGTTTGCGGCCCGTCAGCTCAAGCTCGAGCATCCGGTGCTTAACGTGCGTCCCATGGCGAGCGTTCGTTTTTGGCCTGCGTGTTTGCTTGTGGTGGTGTCGATGATGACGACGTTCTCGATGAGCGTTTTGTTGCCGCTCTATTTTGAGGGCGCATACGGCATGACCGCCCTTGTTGCGGGCTTGCTCATTTTGCCGGCGATTGCCTGCAATGCCGTGACCTCGATTGTGGGCGGACGCGTGATGGACGCCCGTGGCGCATGGCCGCTGCTGCCGGTCGGCTTTGCCCTGATTGCCGTGGGGCAGACTGCCATCTCGATGACGGCCGCAAGCATGAACATCGGCGTCGTCGTGGCGCTGACCGTTGTGGTGTATGCCGGAGTCGGTTTGGTGCTGAGCCCCTCGCAAACAGCCGGCTTGGAGACGCTGCCTGTCGCCGAGCATCCTCACGGAACGGCATTGCTCAACACGTGGAACATGATTGCCGCATCGTTTGGCCCGTCGCTGTTTATCGGCCTGCTCTCGAGTTCTGCGGCGACTGCCGGCGCGGCTGGCGCTGCGACCGACGTTGCCCAGGCGATTGGATTTGCAACTGCCGTGCGTGTGGCTGCTGTGATTGCCGTGGTCGGATTTGTGGTATCGGTTGTGTACGCTCGCCGCGAGTCGCACATGTCGCATTAATGTGTGCACATAGATTCTGCAGCTAGATTAGCGGGCGACACCATAAACTAATGGACGTTTTGCCGAGAGGCATGAATGTTTTAAGCGCAAAGAGTGCGCGACGGGCCCCGCGAATGGGGCGATGATGCCCGAGAGGGCCAAGAAGGAGTCTCATGTCTGAGAACGAAGAGATCATGAACGAGACCGAGAACGAGACCATGGCTGCCGAGGTCGAGGCAGTCGAGACCGTGGAGACCGAAGCTGCCGAGGTTGAGGCTGCTGACGAGGTTTCCGCCGAGGAGGAGGCCGAGGTTGTCGAGGCCGCCGTTGATTACGATGACGAAGAGCTGATGGACAAGATGCAGAAGGCCGCCCGCCTGCTGCGTAGCCGTCGCTTTGCTATTTCCAAGGAGGAGGAGGCCAAGGCCGAGCGCATGGCGAACATCGAGCGCGCCATCAAGCTTCTTGACCTCAAGCCCAAGATGGAGCAGAAGGAAATGTCCGACCTACTGGGCATGCGCCTTCGTGAGCTCGATGGCCTGATGGCCGAGGCCGAGGCTGCCGATCTGGTCGGCCGCATCGACGACGCCGAGGGCGATATGCGCAAGATCGTCGTCTTCGCTGCCGAGGATGCCGCTGAGGGCCTGGTCGAGCTTGCCAACAAGAAGGAGAAGCTCCTGCCCGAGCTTTCTTACGAGGAGGCCACCGAGCTGATGGCTGCCCTCGATAAGGTTATCGCTCCGCTCGTCGCCATGGGCCTGGACGAGGACCGCGGTCCTCGCGGCGGCCGTGACGATCGCGGTGGCCGTGGCGGCGACCGTGGCGGTCGCGGTGGCTTTGGCGATCGCGGCGGCCGTGGCGGCGACCGTGGCGGTCGCGGCGGCGATCGCGGCGGCCGTGGCGGCTTTGGTGACCGTGGCGGCGACCGTGGCGGTCGCGGCGGCTTCGGCGGCAACCGTGGTGGCTATGGCGACCGCGGCGGCAACCGTGGCGGCTTCGGCGGCAACCGTGGTAACGACCGCGGCGGTCGCGGTGGCGACCGTGGCGGCCGCAACGGTGGCGGTTTCCGCGGCAACCGCTTTTAGGGGTTACGCGGTTCTACGAACCGCGTAACTAGTTGACGCTGCGCGCCCACCAGAGCGACAACTTGTCATTCAAAGAGGACGGCATGACCAGAAGGTCTATGCCGTCCTCTTTTCATGCCAATTTGTTCGCTCTGGTGGGCGCTCGCTGTCGGTACCAAAACATCGGCATCCCCAAGGAATCATTTGCACCAAAAAATGAGAGTGGATAATCTCCCGGTTTGAGCCTGCATTCAAGCTCTAAGTGGAAGATTATCCACTCTCGTTTCGTTTGTTGATGTCGATGCCTAGATTTGTAGGAACAGTTCGTGGAGGCGGGTGTCTTCATCGAGTTCGGGGTGGAAGGTTACGCCGAACTGGTTGCCCTGGCGGGCGGCGACGATTCGCCCGTCGACTTTCGCTAAGGCCTTGGCGTCTCCGTGGACCTCGACGATGCGGGGCGCGCGGATAAACGTTAACGGCACTTCACCGTCGATGCCGGCTACCTGCCCCTTGGTTCGAAAGCTGCCGAGCTGCCTGCCGTAGGCATTGCGCTCGACAAGTACATCCATGGTTGCCAGGCGCGGCGTCCCCTTATCGTCGTGGGCGGCAAGGTCGTGAGCCAGTAGAATCAGGCCGGCGCAGGTGCCCAGGACGGGCATGCCTTCAGCGATACGGGCACGAAGCTCCTCGAGCATGCCCAACTCATCAAGCAGCTTCCCTTGAACGGTAGACTCGCCGCCGGGAAGTACCAGACGGTCAAAGTCCTGCTTCAAATCAGCCGCCTGCCTCAGCTCAATACAGTGTGCGCCCAGCTCGGACAGCCTCGCCTCGTGCTCGGCAAAAGCACCTTGGACCGCCAGCACGGCGACCGTCTGGTCTGCGTAATCGCTCATGTGCGATCCTTTCTGCTGGACTAGCGCCCGCGCTCCTCCATGATGATCTCGATCTCGTCGGCGTTGATGCCCACCATGGCCTCGCCCAGGTCCTCCGAAAGCTCAGCGATGAGCTTGGCATCGGTGAAGTTTGCCACGGCCTTGACGATGGCGGCTGCGCGCTTGGCGGGGTCGCCGCTCTTAAAGATGCCCGAGCCCACAAAGACGCCTTCGGCGCCCAGCTGCATCATCAGCGCGGCGTCGGCGGGGGTCGCTACGCCGCCGGCGGCAAAGTTCACGACGGGAAGCTTACCCGTGGCATGGACCTCGCGCACCAGCTCGACCGGAACCTGCAGTTGCTTGGCTGCCTCAAAGAGCTCGTCGTCGCGCAGGGCAACAACGTCGCGGATCTGCTTTTGGATCTTGCGCATATGGCGCACAGCCTGGACGACGTCGCCCGTGCCCGGCTCGCCCTTGGTGCGAATCATCGTGGCGCCCTCGGCAACACGGCGCAACGCCTCGCCCAGATCGTGGGCGCCGCAGACAAACGGGACGTCAAACTGGGTCTTGTCGATGTGGTAGACATCGTCGGCGGGGGAGAGAACCTCGGACTCATCGATGTAGTCGATCTCGATAGCCTGAAGGACCTGAGCCTCGACGATATGACCGATGCGGCACTTGGCCATGACGGGGATGGAGACGGCCTCTTGAATGCCCTTGATCATCTTGGGGTCACTCATGCGCGAGACGCCGCCTGCGGCACGGATATCGGCCGGGATGCGCTCAAGTGCCATGACGGCGCAGGCGCCCGCCTCCTCGGCGATGCGTGCCTGCTCGGGCGTGGTGACGTCCATGATGACGCCGCCCTTGAGCATCTGCGCGAGCTCGCGATTGAGTTTGACGCGATCGGCCTTGCTGGTCTGTTCTGCCATGGTTGCTTCCTTTGTTGGCATGTGCATTGCTTGACGGAACATCCTATCGGGGAGCTGGGTATGGCGAAATACTCAGTTTTCGAGATAATAACAAGGTCAGACTAATACCAGATTGAACAGCGCGATAAGGTCAGGTGGCAAACACATGCTTGACTATAATTTGGAAAAACGCGGCGAAGCATCGCTCTATGAGTATGTTTACCAGCAAATTCGAGATGATATCGTAGCTGGACGCATTGCGGCGGGGGAACATCTTCCGTCTAAGCGCGCCTTTGCCAGTCATCTGGGAATCAGTGTCATTACCATCGAGAATGCATATAACCAGTTACTTGCCGAGGGCTATATTTGTTCAATGCCGCGTCGGGGCTACTACGCTTGCGAGCTTCCGGATGCACCGGTTTTGCCTTTGACTACGGGGAGCATCGACCGAGATACCGTCTCTGTGGGCCCCAGCGCGCATGATGCCGATGGACGGACCGAGCGATTCGATACACTTTCTCCTTCCGCTTTGGAGGCGGCGCGGCTTTGGCAAAGCGCGCTACGGGCGACGCTGACATCCGAAGACGAACGCGAGGTCTTTTCGCCCGCACCGGCACAGGGCACCGCTCGGCTACGACGCGCAATTGCTCACCATCTGCGTGGGACGAGGGGCATGAATGTCGATCCCAATAACATCGTTATCGGCGCGGGCGCCCAGCTGCTCGATACCATGTTGGTTCAGTTGCTTGGCGCGGACAAGGTGTATGCCGTTGAGGACCCGGGCTATTTGCGTCTGACGCGCATCTATCAGGCTATGAGCTGCAAAGTTCGACATATCCCGTTGGATGATGAGGGCGTGGGCTTGAGCACTCTGCAGAAAAGCGGGACCGATGTCCTTCACCTGATGCCGTCCCATCAGTATCCGACCGGCCTTGTGACGAGCATTGCGCGTCGCTATGCCCTGCTGAGCTGGGCCGCCGAGCAGCCGGGCCGGTATCTCATCGAAGATGACTTTGATTGTGAGTTTCGCCTTGCTGGTAAGCCGATTCCCGCGCTCGCGTCGATCGATGCCGCCCAGTCGGTTATCTACACCAACACGTTTTCGAAGAGCCTGTCATCGGCGCTGCGTCTAGCGTACATGGTGTTGCCCGATGAGCTGATGGAGCGGTTTAGGCGCAGCCTTGGTTTCTACGCCTCGTCGGTGAGTTCTGTTGACCAGGTCGCTTTGGCACGTTTGCTGGAATCGGGTGATTACGAGCGGCACGTGAACCGCGTGCGTGTTCGTGCTCGCGAGGCGCGTGATGGCCTGGCGGCGCTTGTACGGAAAGCGTTTCCGGCAGGGGAGGTCTCGATCGAGCATGCGGACGCGGGCCTTTACTGCACTGTTGTTGCGGAGCGCGGAACGGGTGGAAGCTCTTTTGCGCGGGCTCTCACGCGCTCGGGTATTCCGTTTATCGATATCAGTGACTGTTATTGGTGTGCCGATGGTGCATTTGTCCCTGAAAACTCAAGTCAAATTCTTGTTCAGTATGACGATCTGAATCCAAAAGTGCTAACTACCTTGGAATTGCAGCTAATGGGGGGCGCTCTGCAATCTAAGTGAGTAGACTTTTGGCATTTTGGCGACCAAGCCGTTTTACCACAAGCTATCTACCTGCGACTTTATAAAGCAATTTGGCTGGTCTGCACGGCAAGTTCGAAAAAGTCTACTCACTTGCCGCGCAAAGCTTCTGCATGAGAAAAAAATGGGGTTTTCAACAGTGCTTCGTCCAGCTCTCGGCAAGCTTTTGGTCAGTTGGGGAGGGCTGTTGAAAACTTAGCAGTCCGTTCGGTGCCATTTTTGTTGCGTTCGCGCCAATGCGAGACCGATTGGGTTGAAATCCGTGTTTTCCTGTGCCTATGAAGGATCTACTTTGTGACATATCGGCTTTTAGGTACTGGCGTTTGCCTCCTCAAGTCCGCGCTTTGTGTCCGCCGTTTCCACGACCGGAAGAAGACCGGCAGCGATATGATCTCGCCCGCAACCCGACGGCTGCAGTCGCGCTCGGTTTTCCGTTGTATACATTGGTTCGGACGAGAAACAAACGGACCTGCCCTGTCAGCATTAGGCAGCGGCTGTTCCTTGGTGAGCTCCCCAGGGAATCTGTGCTGGAAACGGAGCACGGATTTTTGATTACGTCTCCTCTACTGACGGCATTCACCATGTCGCGGCATCTGACGGATCTTCAGCTTCTTTTGGTATTGGCGGAGATGTGTGGCTTGTTTGCGGTGTGCGCTCTGCCGGCGGCACTTGAGGCGGAGCTTACGCGTGCAATTGATTCGGGCGCGATTTCGACAACGTTCGGTTGGGTGCGCTGTCCGTCCGAGGACGGCACCGCCTCAAATTTATGGCGTCGAGACGCTTTGGTTTTGGGCGGAGACCTTGACCGTTTTTGTTCAGATGTTTGCGGGATGCGTTACGGCAATAGATTTATGGCGGTATCGCAACATGTTCCATTGGGTGCCGCGTCGCCTTTTGAGGTCGAGGCGTATTTGTTGCTTGGACTGCCGCGAGCCCTGGGAGGCGAGGCGTTTTGCGGCATAGAGCTCAATGTCGAAGTGACGCTAAGCACAAGTGCTCGAGCGATTGTGGGAAAGTCCCGTGTATATATCGACCTACTTCTTTCTTCGCCGGACGGCAGGCGACAGGTGGCCATTGAATGTCAGGGAAAGGCCTCGCACGGACACGCAGGGGATGGTTTGCGTGACGCTGACCGCATGACGGCCCTTCAGGCCATGGGCTACGATGTACTTCTCCTGACACACAGACAGATATCCGATGAGGATAGATTCCGCGCCGTCGTTAAGGCCGTATGCAGGATGCTCGATGCTGAATATCGTGATAAAAGCTCAGATGAGCAAAGGGCTGAGACATTACTCCGGTCTGAACTATTCGTTGACTGGACAAAATTGGGAGTAATCGACGAAAAGATGACCGTTAGACGCAAAACAGCTCGATCGTGGACGGCTGCGGTTCTAAGTGAGTAGACTTTTGACACTTTGGCGACCAGGCCGTTTGGTAACAAGTCATTTACCTGCGGCTTTATAAAGCAATATGGATGGTGTGCTCGGCAAGTTCCAAAAAGTCTACTCACTTAGTTTTTGACGAGAAACCGATGCCGAAGGCAGTCCTATTTCAGGGCGTTAACGAGTCTTCGAGACACAAAAAGGCCCGAACCATGCGGTCCGGGCCTCGTCGAGCTAGAGGTTATCTCTCAGGCGGCTGGCTTAGCCAAAGTAGCGCTTGAGCAGGCCGGCGAAAGCCTTGCCGTGGCGAGCCTCGTCGCGAGCCATCTCATGCACGGTGTCGTGGATGGCATCGAGACCAGCGGCCTTGGCGCGCTTGGCAAGATCGGTCTTGCCGGCGGTGGCGCCGTTCTCGGCCTCAACACGCATCTCGAGGTTCTTCTTGGTGGAGTCGGTCACGACCTCACCCAGGAGCTCGGCGAACTTGGCGGCGTGCTCGGCCTCCTCGTGGGCAGCCTTCTCCCAGTACAGGCCGATCTCGGGGTAGCCCTCGCGATGAGCGACGCGAGCCATGGCCAGGTACATACCGACCTCGGAGCACTCGCCCTCAAAGTTGGCGCGCAGGTCGGCAACGATGTCCTCGGAGACGCCCTCCATCTTGGCGACGCCCACGACGTGCTCGGCAGCCCACTCGAGCTGGCCCTCCTCCTGCTTCAGGAAACGAGAACCGGGAACGCCGCACTGGGGGCACTTGAAGTCCTCGGGCAGCTGGTCGCCGTCGAACTCTTCCACATAACCGCAAACGGGGCAAACAAACTTCATGATTCGATCCTTTCGATCGATGGCGATTGTGCGCTCGTCCGGTCCCGTAAGGGCCCTCTCCGGACGTGCGTCTTGACGAGTTCTATTATCCATAAATGCAACCAAATGTGAAGCCTATTAGGAATGATTTTTAATAAAACAATTTTGAGATATGAAGATGTTGATTGATTAACGATTGGCATACCGTCTGCGATCTCCGCTGAGTACAATCGGTCGAGCAAATGTTGACCTATCAACAAATGAAGGAGTTTCCTTTATGCATCTAGCCCGTCGTGCCTGGTGCCGAACATATCAGACGGTTTTTCGCATTGCATTGCCGATTCTGCCCTATACCGAGCCGCGCATTTTGGAGCATGCCGAGGATGTGCCCGCGGTGCTTCAAAAGCGCTCGATCCAGAAGGTCCTTATCGTGACAGACCCTGGTATTGCACGTTTGGGGCTCACGGCACCACTCGAGCGTGCGCTTACGGCTCAGGGGATTGGCGTTACGGTCTATGCCGAAACGCGTACAAACCCCACGGTTTCAAACGTGGAGGAAGCGGCGTCCCTGTATCGAGAGAGTGCCTGCCGGGCCATTATCGGCTTTGGCGGAGGATCAGCCATGGACTGCGCCAAGGGCGTAGGCGCACGCATTGCGCAGCCAAACAAGCCCATCAACAAGATGCGCGGCCTGCTGCGGATTCATCGTCGCCTGCCGCTTCTCATCGCCGTCCCCACCACGGCAGGCACGGGAAGCGAGGTCACACTTGCGGCGGTAATTACCGATGACGAGACGCACTACAAGTACCCCATTAACGACTTTGTGCTTATTCCGCGCTTTGCGGTGCACGACCCCGAGTTTACGCGCGGTCTGCCCGCCTCCATTACGGGGCAGACGGGTATGGACGCCCTGACGCATGCCGTCGAGGCCTTTATCGGGCGAAGCACCACGCCCTATACGCGCAAGATGGCGCGACAGGCGGTGCAGCTCATCCACGACAATTTGCTCGAGGCCTATGAGCATGGCGACGACATGCGTGCGCGTCGCAATATGCTTTCGGCGGCGTATAAGGCGGGAGTTGCCTTTACGCGCTCCTATGTTGGATACGTTCATGCCATCGCGCACAGTCTAGGCGGCCGATACGGAATTCCGCACGGTTTGGCCAACGCGATCATCCTGCCGCACATGCTTCGCGCTTATGGTGACGCCGCCGCCCCCAAGCTTGCCGATCTTGCTCGCATGGCGGGCATTGCGCCGGCTACCGCGCAGGACAGTCTTGCGGCCGAGGCCTTTATCGATTGGGTCGACCGCATGAACGAGGCCCTGGGAATCCCCAAATATGTCTCGGGTATTCGCCGCTCCGATATTCCGCAAATGGCGGCCCATGCCGATGCCGAGGCCAATCCCCTGTACCCCGTTCCACTTTTGATGGACCGCTCGGAGCTCGAGCATATGTACGAGGTCGTCGCGGGTGGTATGTTTGAGGACGAGAACTAGGAGGGTGCCATGAACACCGAGGAAATTGCGCGCATCGTCGGCGATCAGCGCGCCTACTTTAAGACGCACGCCACGTTTGATGTCGATGCTCGACGTCGCGCGCTCGTGAGTTTACGCGATGCGGTGCGGGCCCACGAGGCCGATATCGCTCATGCGCTCAAGACCGATTTGGGAAAGTCGCATGACGAGGCCTATATGTGCGAGATTGGCACATCGCTTTCCGAGATTCGACATCAGATTGCGCATGTGGCCCGATGGAGTCGTCCGCGCCTGCGTCCGTGTGACCTTGCCAACGCCGTGAGTGTGTGCAAAACGCAAGCCGTGCCCTATGGCGTCACGCTCATCATGGCACCCTGGAACTATCCGTTTTTACTGACGCTCGAGCCGCTCGCTGGCGCCCTTGCCGCGGGCAATACCGTGGTCATCAAGCCGAGTGCCTATGCGCCGGCTTCGAGCGCGGTGCTCAGGCAGATTTGCGAGGAAGCATTTGATCTGCGCCTGGTGACGGTCGTCGAAGGCGGGCGTGCCGAGAACGAGGCGTTGCTCGATGAATGCTGGGACAAGATCTTCTTTACCGGTAGTGTTCCGGTCGGCAAGCTCGTCATGGAGCGCGCGAGCAAAAACCTCACGCCCGTGACGCTTGAGCTGGGCGGAAAGAGTCCCTGCATCGTGGATGCGACGGCAAACTTGAAGGTCGCGGCACGACGTATCGCCTTTGGTAAATGGCTCAACGTGGGGCAGACCTGCGTGGCGCCCGACTACCTGCTGGTCGATACGCGCGTGCACGGTGAGCTGTTGGGCCTCATCAAGGAGGAGGTCCGTCGCATGTTTGGCGAGCACCCGCTCGACAACGAGGATTACGGGCGTATCGTCAACGCCAAGCATTTCGCGCGCGTACGCGGGCTGATCGACCCCGATAAGGTTGTGCTGGGAGGCACGGCGCGCGAGTCGTCGCTCAAGATTGAACCGACGATTTTGGACGGCGTGTCCCCCGATGACGCCGTGATGCAGGAGGAGATTTTCGGCCCCATCTTGCCGGTGCTGACGTTTGAGAGCCTAGACGAGGCCGAGGCGTTTATTACGGATCGTCCGACGCCGCTGGCCCTGTATATCTTTAGCCAGGATCGCGCGGTTCAGCAGCGCTTTGTGCGTTACGTGCCCTTTGGCGGCGGCTGTGTTAACGACACCATCATGCATCTGGCTACGAGCCATATGGGCTTTGGCGGCATGGGTGCGAGCGGTATGGGGCAGTACCATGGCCGCGAGAGCTTCGATACGTTTAGCCACAAGAAGAGCATCGTGAACAAGGCAACGTGGCTGGACGTGCCGTTTCGGTATGCGCCCTACGCAAGCTGGAAGCACAAGTTCGTGCGCATGTTTGTACACTAGAAAAGAGCGCGGGTAATACGAACAAGTGTTCCTATTACCCGCATTTTGCGTTAGACTACTGCTATGGAGCACGGATGGGCCAACTCCCTTTAGAAGGGATTTGGTATGAACGTAAGCGATGTTATTTCGTTATTGGCGTTGTTAATCGCGGCTATTTCATTCGGCCTGTTTATCGGCCGAATGAAATAGCCGCCCCCGCGTAAGCGAAGACGGCCACTTCTCACGATGAAAACGTGTATTGGAGTTGGCATGACCCGCGGCAACGGGTGCCATCCGTGTTCCTATCTTATCTGCAAGCGCTCTGCCATGCAAGCGTTGCGGCAAGCGATTGAAAGGTGCGAGCGGGTGAAATGTTGTCCGCACGGACCCGTAGACTTCTCAATAAGGTTAAGCGCCGGTTTATCCGGCCGTTAGAGGAGTTGCCATGTACGAGCCTTCACGTGTTCTTCTGTCATTTCATATCGCAGGATTTCAATATGCCGACGGCGCTTTGGTCCTAGGCGATCTTAAAGTGGGCGATAAGCTGACGCTGCGTGCCGAGCGCGATAATCCCCATGATTCCGAGGCGGTTGCAATCTACTACGGCAACACCAAGCTCGGCTATGTTCCGGGAAACGAGGTCGGCCCGCTGTCCTTGATGATGTATTACGGCCACGAGGACGTATTTGAGGCGCGCGTGCAGCAGGTTGCCCCCGAGCGTAGCCCGTGGCACCAGGTGCGCGTTGGCCTCTATGTGGTGGATGCTCGCTAGTCGGCATGGGGGCGGCCATGTTTGATGACGACCAGTTCGATCTGACAGACGATCCGTTTGAGTGGGATATGCTACTCGATGACGATGAGTTGGAGCGGGATCGTAAGAAGCGACAGGACAAGAAAACTCAGGGTGACGCGTCGAAAAAGAAAGACAAACGCCGCCGAGGCCTGTTCGGCGGGTTCTTTGGATAACCGCCGCATCGCTGCGTCTGTATACTTAGCACGAGTTGAACACGTTGCGAAATGAGGACAGAGACGATGATGTGGTTTACCGCCGACCTGCACCTGGGCGATACGAATATCTTGCACGACATGGACCGGCCGTTTGGCTCGGTCGAGGGGATGAATCGCAAGGTCATCGATGCCATCAATGAGTGCGTGGCTGTGGATGACCGTCTCTACATCCTGGGTGACTTTACCTATCGTTTGCCCCTGGCAGAGGCGGTGCGCCTGCGCGAGCGTATTGCCTGCCAAAACGTGACGCTCATACGGGGCAACCATGACGGCGACTGGGAAGATCCCGACGTACCGCAGATTTGGGAAGACGTGCGCGATTACCTGGAGATTGCTCCCGGCTATGCCAAGGGGCATCGTCTGGTCATGAGCCATTACCCCATGCTCAGCTGGAATGGCAAGGTGCGCGGCGCCATCATGCTGCATGGACATATCCACAGCAGGGGCGACCGCACCAACGCACGCAACCGCGATCGCGAGCGCCCTATCTTTCGCTACGATGTCGGTCTCGACGCCAACGACTACAAGCCCGTAAGCCGAGACCAAATCCTCGGCTTCTTTGGACTGTAATTCTCGAACCACCGCACAAACCGCGACAAAGGGGGGCGGGCACCTTTGTCGTGGTTCTGGCGCCGTTGCCATTATGGCAGCGGCGCCTTTTTTGTCCGTGCGACGCGGTAGAGTGTAGGCGGTCGAAATTTGCGTCCATCGAGGAGCTGCTATGAACGAGATCAAGTGCCCGCATTGCGGCGAAGTTTTTAAGGTCGATGCTTCTGGCTATGCGGATATCGTCAAACAAGTGCGCGATGCCGAGTTTTCGCGCGACCTGGATGAGCGTGTGAAGGCGGTCCAGCACGAGGGCGAGCAGGCGCTGGAACTTGAGCGCTCGCGTTCGACGGCTGCCTTACAAAAGGCAGAGTCTCAGCGCAATGCTCAGCTTGTCGAGCAGAAGAACGCTGCGGCTCAGAAGTTGGCACAAGAGGTTGCCAAGCGCGATGCTGAGCTTGCCGAGCTGCGCGCCAAGCTCGAGGGCGCTGCCGCAGAGCGTGAGGGTGCAAGCCAGCGTGCAGCGGTTGAGGCCCGTGCCGATGCTCAAAAGGAGAATGCTGAGCTTCAGCGCGAGATCGACAATTTGCGTGCGCAGCTGGGACGCAAGGATGACGAAGCCAAGCTTGCCGAGGCTTCGGCGCGCAATGCTGCTCAGAACGATTTAGCTGCACGCGATGCGCAGATTGCAGAATTGCAGGCAAGGCTCTCCGCGGCGGACAAGGCCCAGGAGATGGCGCTTGCCGCCGCTGCGGCCGAGTCGCAGCGTGAGATCGATGCCGCTCGCGGCGAGGCTGAGCGCACGCTTGCTGACTATCGCGCAAAGGTACAAGAGAAGTTTTCCGCCGCAAAGGCTCAGTCTGAGCAGGAGGCCGAGGGCCTGCGTGCGCAGCTGCGCGAACAGGAGCTGACGGCCAAAATGAACCTATCGGAGGCGGTCGCCGCGGCAGAGCGTGAGCGTGACGAGGCACGTGCCAAACTGACGAGCGAGCTGGCGGTGCGCGATTCGCGCGAGGAACAGGCCAGAGCAGCACATGAGCTCGAGCTTGCGCAGGCCAAGCGCGTGAGCGACGAGTTGATTCGCTACAAGGACGAAGAGATTGAGCGCCTTAAGGACATGAAGGTCCGCCTGTCCACCAAGATGGTGGGCGAGTCGCTCGAGCAGCACTGCGAGACCGAGTTTAACCGTCTGCGCATGACGGCGTTTCCTAATGCGTACTTCGAGAAAGATAACGATGCGTCCGAGGGCACCAAGGGCGACTTTATCTTCCGCGAGTGCGATGCGAGCGGCAACGAGGTCATTTCGATTATGTTCGAGATGAAAAACGAGAACGATGAGACCGCGACCAAGCATAAAAACGAGGACTTCTTTAAGAAGCTCGATCACGATCGTCGCCAGAAAGGCTGCGAGTATGCGGTGCTCTGCACCCTGCTGGAGCCCGAGAGCGAGCTCTATAACGCGGGTATCGTCGACGTGAGCTACCGCTATGAGAAGATGTACGTGATCCGCCCGCAGTTCTTCATTCCCATGATCACGCTGCTGCGCAACGCCGCTATGGGCTCGCTGCGCTATAAGCAGGAGCTGGCGGAGTACAAGCAGCAGAATATCGACGTCACGAACTTCGAAGCCAAGATGGAAAAGTTCAAGAATGATTTCGGTCGCAACTACGAGATCGCGAGCCGCAAGTTCCAAACGGCAATCGATGAGATTGACAAGACGATTAGCCATCTGCAGAAAACCAAGGAGGCGTTGCTGTCTTCCGAGAACAACCTGCGCCTTGCCAACAAGAAAGCCGACGATCTTACCATTCGCAAGCTCACGTGGGGCAACAAGACCATGAAGGCGGCCTTTGACGAGGCGCGCGGGGCTGCGCCAGAGACAAACGATGAGCCCGCCGAGGCGGATTCGTATGAGGTCGAGGATGCCGAGTAAGGCATAGCGTATAGTGCAAAAGCGGGGCCGCTGGCGATATTGCCAACGGCCCCGCTTGTTTCGTTCCAGTATGTTCGGCTAGTCCTCGAGCAGGTCCTCGATAAAGCCGACGCGGTAGTTTTTGAGGATGACCTCGCCGCCGTCCTGCGTGGCGTCCAGATCGACATCGCCCATGATGCCAAAGTCGTGGTCGCCATCCTCGTCGGCAAAGATCTGGTGCACGTGCCATACGTGCGCGGTCTTCTCGTCGGACTCGTCGATGGAAAACATCGCGGCGCTGCGGGCGTCTCCGTCGGTGAGGATTTCCTCGTGCTGCTCATGGTAGGCATCGAGCGCCTTTTGCCAACGGATCTCGCTCATGCCCCAGTCCTCGTCGAGCTCGCCCAGATCGCGCACGTGTCCACGGGCTGCAAGGGCCACGCGGCGGAAGAGTGCATTGCGCACCAACAGCGTGCAGCCGCGACGGTCCGCCACGACCTCGTCGATGCCCTGCGGCGGTGCGGCGTCGAGTGCAGCGGGGTTGCCGGCGTTCTCCCACTCGTCCACCAGGCTCGAGTCGACCGAGCGCACCACAAAGCCGAGCCACGAAACGATGTCACGCAAGCGCTCATCGCGTTTCTCAATGGGCACGGTGCGGTCGAGAGAACGGTAGGCCTCTGCCAGGTAGCGCAGCAAAATGCCTTCGGAGCGGGCGATGCCGAGCTTTTGGATATAGCCCTTAAAGTCGCTCGCGCTCTCCAGCATGTCGCGCAGGACGCTCTTGGGCGAGAGCTGGTAGTCGTTGGCCCAAGGTACTTCCTGGCAGTACTTGTCAAAGGCGGCGTCGAGCAAATCCTCGAGCGGCTTTTCGTAGGTGACATCCTGGATGCGCTCCAGGCGTTCCTCATATTCGACGCCGTCAGCCTTCATTTCGGCCATCGCGCGGTCGCGCGCGGCGCGCTCCTGTGCGCGCAATACCTGCTTGGGGTCCTCGAGCGTAGCCTCGACCATCGAGATGAGCTCCATGGTATAGGTCTCACTCTCGGGGTCGAGCAGCTCCAGCGCGGCAAGTAAAAACGGCGAGAGCGGCTGGTCGAGCGCAAAGTCCTCGGGCAGGTCGACCGTCAGCGCGTAGTCGATGTCCGGCGCGGCGTCAGCCGAAGCGTCGGGTGCGGGCGGCACCTCGGTGCGCACGACGACGCCGGAGTCAATGAGCGTGGCGAAGATCTCGTCGGCACGAACCTCGAGCTTTGTCTTTTCCTCGGGAGTCTGCAGACTCGTCTCGATGAGGTCGTGTACGCGGGCTCGGGCATCGCCGCCCTGCTCGACCACGCTAATCACCATGGAGTGTGTGATGCGAAGGCGCGGCTTGAGCGTTTCGGGCTGAGTCTCAATCAGGCGCTCAAAGGTCTGCTTGTTCCAGGTGACAAAGCCCTCGGGGGCCTTCTTCTTTTTAATCTTGCGGAGCTTCTTGGGGTCGTCGCCCGCCTTGGCCATGAGCTTGGCGTTCTCAATCTCGTGCTCCGGGGCCTCGGCAATGACCATGCCCTCGGTATCGAAGCCCGAACGGCCGGCGCGACCGGCAATCTGATGGAACTCGCGGGCGCGCAGGCGACGCATCTTATAGCCGTCGAACTTGGTGAGCGCGGTGAGGACCACGGTGTGGATGGGCACGTTGATGCCGACGCCGAGTGTGTCGGTGCCGCAAATGACGGGTAGCAGGCCCTGCTGCGCCAAGCGTTCGACCAGTAGACGATAGCGCGGCAGCATACCGGCGTGGTGCACGCCGACGCCGCAGCCGAGCAAACGCTTGAGAATCTTGCCAAAGGCCGTCGAGAAGCTCGTCCCCTTTGCCGCGTCTTTGATGGCTTCGCGCTGCTCCTTGCTGGCGATGCCAAAATTGGCGAGCGACTGTGCCGTCGCAAGTGCGGCATCCTGGCTAAAGTGCACGATATAGAGCGGGGCCTCGCCGCGGCGCATCGCGAGCTCGACTGTGCCCTCGAGCGAGGTCGTCACGTAGTCGTAGCTCAGCGGCACGGGGCGTGGGGCATCGACGACCATGTCGCAGGTAGCACCGGTGTGTTCCTCGAGCGAGGCGGCGATCGCGGTGACATCGCCGAGCGTGGCGCTCATGAGCATGAATTGCGTGTGAGGTAGGGTGAGCAGCGGCACCTGCCAGGCCCAACCGCGATCGGGGTCGGCAAAGTAGTGGAACTCGTCCATGGCGACGCAGCCAACATCGGCATCTTCGCCCTCGCGCAGTGCGTCGTTTGCAAGGATCTCTGCCGTGCAGCAGATGACGGGCGCCTTGGTGTTGATATGCGTATCGCCGGTGATCATGCCGACGTTATCGCGGCCGAGTACCTGTACTAGGTCGAAGAACTTTTCGCTGACCAGAGCCTTGATAGGAGCCGTGTAGTAGCAGCGCTTGCCCTGCGCCATGCCCATAAAGAGCATGCCCAGCGCGACAAGCGATTTACCCGATCCGGTCGGTGTGCCCAAAATGACGTGATCGCCGGCGGCAAGATCCATGAGGGCCTCTTCTTGGTGATCCCACAGTTCAATGCCGCGGCTGCTCGTCCATTCAAAGAAGCGTTCGAAGGCCTGATCGGGCGTGATCCATGGTTCAGGCTCACTGCCATCCTCGGGCTCCCACCAGGTGGGGGAGAGCGCACCGAGCGAGCCAAACTCGGCTTCGGTTCCCGTGCCGCCCGAGAATGAGCTGGCAGCCCCGGCGCCGGAGACGGTGCTGGCGGTGGTATCTGTCGTG
This sequence comes from Collinsella sp., assembly GCA_036550515.1. GTDB lineage: Bacteria > Actinomycetota > Coriobacteriia > Coriobacteriales > Coriobacteriaceae > Collinsella. The sequence continues at coordinate 30,640 of JAXKGF010000076.1, read as the reverse complement.
GTCTGTGCCATGTGTTTGCTTTCTCTCGCGTTTGTCCGCCAACTATTATGGCGTAGCGGCGGCGCGGGGTGCCAGCGCGCGAGAAAATGCAGGAAATGGGCGTTCTGCCCAGCCGTTTGGTGCAGTGCCAGCTAAGTGAGTAGACTTTTTGCAATATCGCGAGCACATGGCTTTTGCGCAAGGGCTCTACCTGCGGTTTTAGTTTTCGTTATGCGGGTTGTGCTTGGCTATTGCAAATAAGTCTACTCACTTAGGCTTGAGGGTCGTTCGTTGGCGCCTATTCGCGCTTGTTTGCCGACGCCGCGACCATAAGAAGCCCCTAGGACTCTTGCGGCAGACGCTTCTTGCCCTTGCGGGCGCGGTTTCTAAAGTTCTCGACGGCCTCTTCCATGCCGAGGGGCACGTAGGTGAGCTCATCGAGGTTATCGGGCAGGTAGCAGGCAAGGCTTTGCTCCTGCGCTCGGCCTGCTACGAGTTGCTCTTCGGTAGGCTTCTCGCCGGGCGTGGCGCAAATGCCGTAGACGACGGCACCCATCTCGCGCGTGCGGCATTCATATTCGGTCTCGGGATGCTCGGGATGGTCGCGGCGGACGTCGTCGCTTACCCAAAGTGTGTCGTAGCCGGCCGCGGCAAACTGCCCCAGGGCGTAGTCGCGCAGAGGCTTGCTGTCGGTTCGCAGTGTGACGGTGGCGCCGACTGCAAAGAGCGGGCGGTAGAGCATCAGATGGTCGACATGGACGAGTCGTTTTTTGGCGTACTTGGCCTTGGGCTGCGGCGTGGGAAAGTTGATGGTGATGGCATCGAGCTCGCCTACGGCAAATAGCTGCGGCAGCGATGCAGCGCCTCGGGGCAGCACAAGCGCATTGGGCAGCTCCTGCTCGCAGATTTTCTGCGCGGCATAGGCGATGCAGATGGGCTCCTGGTCCATACCGATAAAGAGGGTGTTTGGCTCGCGGGCTGCGCGCTCTACGAGGTACGTTCCCTTGCCACAGCCAAGATCCAGGTGAAGATGCTCGAAGGGCTTGCTGCCAACTGGCGCGCAAGCCTCGCGCCAATCTCCGACATAGGCCTCGGGGTCCGTCTCAATCGCATCGGCGTAACGCTCCAGGCGCTCTTCCAGCACAAAGTTCTTAGGCGTGCGAACGTGGACGGCTCCCATGAGGCTCCTTGGTCATAAGTATGGAACGCATAGCTGCGCGTTCCGTCAATGGGTTGAAAAAGGGTGGGCATAGCTTGCCCGAAAGATGCGATGCGGCTCGGTGGCGAGTCATCGATGCTTACAGACGCTTGAGGATCACATAGCGATTGAGCTCGCCGCTGCGACCGTCGGCATGGAAGCGCTCAAGCTCGCGCACGGGGACCTCGCCGCTCTTGTAGAACGTACGCACGCCGCGCACCAAGTCGGTGATCTGCTGATCGTCAAAGTGGTGGCAATAGCGGTAAGCATGGCGGTCGTTTTGCCAGCCAATGAGGTGGTCGCCGGCTTCAAACTGCGCAGAGTCATAACCCTCAAACGGCGGGGTGAGCTCGGCGCGGGCTTCGGCGCGAACGGCCTTGCGCGCCATGCGCTCGTCGTTCATAAACTCCCAAAAGCTAATGGCGATGATGCCGCCCGGGCGCGTCTGGCGCACCAAGGCGTCGAGCACGCGCACGCGGTATTCGCACGACGGCACGTGGTGCATAAATCCAAAGCAGACCGAGATGTCGGCGAGCGGGGCGTCGAAAAGCACGTCGGGTGTCTCGGCGGGGTTGAGCTTCATGAGGGCATCGAGCACATCGAGCTCCTGGAAGTGCAGGTTGGGAATGCGCAGCGCGTGGCCATGTGCATCGATGGCCAGGTCTTGGCACGAGTCGACGCCATAGAACTCAAACGGACAGCTGGCATCTTCCGAGGGGTTTGCGCCGTTGACGCCCTTGGCGGCGAGTGCGCCGCCGGCGGCAAAGTTCTCGAATCGCATATTGCCGCAGGCAAGATCGAAGACGCGGACGGGATGCTCGATCGTGGCGACGTCGAGCTGCCCGAGCGCGATGTCCATGGTGCGCACCCAGCCGGGCCATGGGGCCTGGCGCGTATCGGAAAAGGAGGCGGAGTGCTCGCGATAGAACGTATTGTTGAGCTGGATGAGCGATGAGGCGAAATCGCGGTTCACGGCGCGGAACTCCCTCCGTTGGCGGTGCGGAATAAACAGTACGACCATACTACCGTTAACGCCGCAACGGGGACAACCGAGCCGTGGGTCATTGCTTTGTTTGGACACATTTCCGCAGCTCATATGTGCCCGCAACCGCCGGTTGTCAAAAATCTCACTAGAATAGGTGGCATGCTTTTGGCGGTGGCGGATAGATTTTTAACTGTGCAAGGCGCCTTAAGAACAAAAACGGTCCGGCGGCACGGCTGGCATCACATAGGAGGAACCATGAATGTAGAAACTGCGCAGCGGCTCGCCGACCTTCGTCGCAGCAAGGGTTTTAGCCAAGAAGGGCTGGCGCGAAAGTTAGGGCTGTCGCGCCAGGCGGTCAGTAAATGGGAACGCGCGGAGAGCTCGCCCGATACCGAGAACCTAATCTCGCTCGCCAAACTCTATGGCGTGAGCCTGGACGAGCTGCTCAATCCGAGCGACGAGATCGAGGACGATATCGAGTTTGAGAACGAGGACCGCGCCCGTCAGCGCGAGGCCGAGGCGGCAGAGCGCGCCCGCACCCATGAGGCGGCGGCACGCGCCACGGAGGCAGCTACGCAGGCAAGTGATGCCGCGGCCAAGGCGGCGCAGGCGGCAAGCTGGAGTGCGCAGGCCGCCAATGCCGCTACGGCGCAGGCGACGAGTGGCACCGCGGTTGGCTCGACTCCGGTGAAGGGCCCGTTCCAGTCGTTCCCGTATTGGGCCGTGTGCTGGCTGCTGTTCTTTTTGCTGATGTTCCTGTTTGGTGCCGGTCCCTTTGCCGCGCTGATCTTCTTTACGATTCCCATCTATCACTGGGTGGCGCGTGCGCTCGATGGCGATTGGGCGCGCGGGGATATTCAGGTTGGCCCGGCGTCGGTGACAACTAGGGCTCAGAATGTTTCCGCTTCGGTTGATGCTGACGTGGCTACCGCGACCACCGCTGAGCCGATTGCCAAAGAGGGTGGTGAATGATGAAGCTTTCGCATGAATCCAAGGTACGCTTGGGCGTTGGCATCGGAGCGTTCGTGCTTATCATCGGGCTTGTCTTTGGCACTTCGCGGCTATTGGCTCATTCTGATATGGTGCGTACGACCGGTATTCTATCTGGCCATTTGTCTGATTTTGACGATATGTTTGACGAGGACGATTCCTTGAATAGCGGTAACTATTCCGCTCGGCCTCAGCAGCTTTCGAGCACGACTTTTGATGCCGATGAGTTCCGCTACCTCGATTTCGATATCAATGCGGCTTCGGTGGACGTCAAGGTTGTTGATGGCAACAAGGCTCGCGTTATCGAGCGGGGGCGCGTTGCCGAGGGTATGGATGCCTCCAAGGCCGCGACGCAAAACATCGCATCCGTCGAGGACTCGACGCTCAAGGTTTCCCAGTTTGGAAGTGATGACGGTAAGGCAATCGATCGCTCAGTTACGGTCGAGCTGCCGCGCCGTGTTGCCGAACATCTGAAGGGAGTCAACGCGCACGTGGGCTCGGGTGATCTGCAGATTGCCGGTGTCATCTGTGATGGTTTCGATCTTTTCCTGGGTGCGGGAGATGTAGAGTTTACGGGCAGCGTGACTGATGCGCTTAGCGCTGAGGTCGGTTCGGGCGATGTGACGCTCGAGCTTTACCAGGCCCCCGCGAAGTCGATGGACGTGAGTGTGGGCTCGGGCGATGTGGAGATGACGGTTCCGAACTCGACGGGCTTTAAGGCGAGCCTCACCTTGGGCAGTGGCGACTTCGAGAGCGATTTCCTTCCGCTTGACTACGATGGCGAGACCATTTTGAATCTTGAATTCGATAACGGCGATAAGTCTGCTACGTATCGTTTTGAGGTCGGTTCGGGCGACATGTCGTTTGATTCGGAGTGATGGCTGCGGGCTGGTCCGCAAGCATAGATGCTTAGACGCGCTGTTTGATGGAGGCGCCGGAGCCGTGACGGGCTCCGGCGCCTTTGCCTTTACAATGGGGGCATGGAACAGATTATTTTGAACATACTCGAGGCCCTGCGTCGCGGCGAAACCGTTGACGACAAGGCGCTCGTAAAACTGATACATGCCGAGGCGCGCCGTGAGGGTGTCGACAAGCGCGATCTGGCCAAGCGCCGTCTGCTGCCGTTCTACCAGCGGGTTAAACGTGAGGATCCGGCTCGTTGGGCTGGATGGAATGTCGATGCCGAGCTAGAGCGTCAACTGCTGCAGGTGCTACGCATGAAGCCGCGCCGCACGGCTTCGGGCGTGGCAACCATTACCGTCATCACCAAGCCGTGGCCGTGCTCGGGCGATTGCCTGTTTTGCCCCAACGACCTGCGCATGCCCAAAAGCTATTTACATGCCGATCCGGCGTGCGCCCGTGCGGAGCAAAATTGCTTCGACCCGTATCTGCAGGTGAGCGCTCGTCTGACCGCGCTTTCGCAGATGGGGCATGCGACCGATAAGATCGAGCTCATTGTGCTCGGTGGTACCTGGAGTGACTATCCGGAAGGGTATCAGACGTGGTTTATGTCGGAGCTCTTCCGTGCGCTCAATGACGATGCCGTCGCCGGCGTGGCGGCAAACCCCATGTTGGCGCGTCCGGGTATCAGCCGTGCCGAGGCGGGGCGCCTGCTCGATGACGCTCCCGCCGATGCCCTGCCGCCGGTGGTAGCGGAGCGCCGCGAGCGCTATCGGGCTGCCGGCATTGCGACAGACGAGGCCGAGCTCGCGAGCGGTGTTGCAGGAGAGCAGGAGCGCGTGGATGTTGCTGTGGGCGGCTACAACCGCGCGGTGCGTCGTCTGTACGGCCCCGGTACGCCGTGGGGAGAGGTTGCAGAGCGGCAAACGGCAACGATGGAGGAGCTTGAGCGTCAGCAGCGCATCAACGAGACGGCGAAGCATCGCGTGGTGGGGCTCGTTATCGAGACGCGCCCCGATGCCGTAACACCGCAAGCCCTCACGCTCATCCGCCGCCTGGGCTGCACCAAGATTCAGATGGGCATTCAGAGTCTTGACCAGCACCTGCTCGACATCAACGAGCGTCGCATTTCGGTGGCTCAGATTGAGCGAGCGTTTTCGCTTGCGCGCCTGTTTGGCTTTAAGATCCACGCGCATTTTATGCTTAACCTGCTGGGCGCCACGCCCGAGGGGGACAAGCGCGACTACGAGCGCTTTATGACCGAAGGGGCCTTTATGCCCGACGAGGTCAAGGTCTACCCGTGTGCGCTCATCGAGGGCTCGCGTCTAGTGGGCTGCTACGAGCGCGGCGAGTGGCGCCCCTATACCGAGGAAGAACTGCTCGACGTGTTGGCCGACGACATCGTGGTGACGCCGGCGTTCTGCCGTATCAGCCGCATGATTCGCGATTTTAGTTCCGATGACATCATGGTGGGCAACAAGAAACCTAACCTGCGTCAGCTCGTTGAGAACCGCTTGGCGGCTCGTGGCGATGGGGCGACGGTGCGTGAGATTCGCTATCGCGAGATCAGTACCGCGGGTGCCGACCTGGATGATCTGTCTCTTGATGAGGTCGCTTACAAGACGCCGGTGACGCGTGAACGCTTTTTGCAGTGGGTGACGCCCGAAGGCAAGATCGCCGGCTTTTTGCGGCTGTCACTGCCCGATCGCGCGTTTGTTGCCGCGCATACGGACGAGCTGCCGACGACGCCGGACGAGGCGATGATTCGCGAGGTACACGTGTATGGCATGGCGGCGCGTGTGGGCGATCAGGGCCAGGCGGCTCAGCATCACGGTCTCGGACGTTCGCTCGTGGAACGTGCGTGCGAGATTGCTCGGGACGCCGGCTATGCGCGCATCAACGTGATCAGTGCGATTGGTACGCGCGAGTATTACCGCCACCTGGGTTTTTGCGACCATGATCTTTATCTGCAGAAGGAGCTCTAGATGAACAAGCCGAGTGTTTCCGCCGGAGTTGTTGCCGGCGTTGCCCTGGGAGCCGCGGCGCTCGGTGCGGCTGCCGTCGCTGTTCGTGCTGCCTGTCTGCAGGTCGCGCGAACCCGCAACGGGTTGGCGCGTGTGAAGCGCGTGCACGATGAGAGCGGTGACGAGGCCCGTGTGTTAGTGCAGGGCGGCGTTTACCAAAGCGCGAGCTATGTTGGCGATCGCTGGGCGGAGCCGGTCTTTGCGTACTATCGCGCATTTGACGATGTGTTTGAGGCCGAGGATGCGATGCGTGACGCTTATGGTCACGGTATCGACCGCATGCTCATGCTGGGCGGTGGCGGGTTTGCCTATCCCAAGCTTGCACTGATGTCGCATGAGGGCTTACGCATGGACGTCATCGAGTACGATGCCGAGATTACGCGTCTGGCGCGTCGCTGGTTCTACTTGGACGAGCTGGAGCGCACGGTCGGCGATCGCCTGAGGGTGATTACCGCCGAAGCGCGCTCGTATCTGGGTGTGACGAGCGTGGGACACCGTCGCTACGACGTCGTTGTGAGCGATTGCTTTGGCGGTGCCGAGCCCGTGCACGAGCTGGCAACCGTTGAGGCGCTCCGTCTGGTGCGGGGCAGCGTGAACCCGGGCGGTATCTATGTGGCCAATATCGTGAGCACAAACGAGGGGAGCGATGTATCGTTCCTACGCGATTGCGTTGCCACGGCGCTCGAGGTATTCGCCCACGCCTGGGTGGTCCCCTGCGGCGACACGGAGTTCGGCGGCGAGGAGAACTACCTGCTCATCGCCAGCGACGGTGACTACGCCTTCACCGAAGCCGTGCCCTTCGACGCGGATTTCCTCGGCACCTTGCTCCATGACTAGTGACTTTGGGGCGGGGCTCTTTTAGCTACTCCCCGTCCCAAGAAGACTGGTCTTAGGCGTTGTCGCGCCAGCTGAGGACGCGCTGCCTCATGCCTTCGATGTCGAGCACGCCTTCGGCGAAGCCTTTGCGCACGAGCTCCTCGGGAACGTACTCGTCGTAGCGGTCAAAGTAAGGCACCTCGCCGGGGTAGACGAGCTCGATAGGGTCGAAGTCCTTCTCGGCCTCGGCGGCGAGCACCTCAAAGAACGTCTCCTCGTCGGCCTTCATCTTAAACTGCATAAAGTATGGACGCGACGGATCGAGCCCTCGAAGGCCGAGCTCTGCGGCGCATTTAATCTTGAGCATACGTTCGAGCGCTAGGAAGGCATAGCTGCCCAGCCAGGGGAAGAGCGCCCAGGTGTCACCGCCCAGGTTGATGAGCGGCTTAGTCCCCGCGCCCGAAATCTCGGCGGTATGACGAGCCTGTGCAAGGCGTGCCCGTGCGTTGCCCATGAGATACGGATATACCGCATGTTCGTTGAGTGCCTGGCGCATGCGCTCGAGCACATGCGTGTTAATGTCGCCAGGGCAGTCGCCAAAGTAGGCCGGCACGCGGCCCTTGACCTGCGTGGCAAAGACGGTGTGACGCTTCCAGTCCACTTCTTCGACAATCCAGCAGTGCCCTGCGATGGCGATGCGCTCGCCAGGTGGTGGCGGATTGACGATCGTGCCCAGCTCGGCCGATTCGCTGCGAACGGTAAACTCCTCGTTTTCCTGGAACACGGCGTAGAACTTAAAGTTGTTGATGATGCGCTCGCCCGCGAGGCCCACGATGAGCCCGCCTCCCTCGGTGGCCTGGATATGGTCGATCTTGATGAGGTGGCGCAGCAGCACGCGGTAGTCATCTGCCGAGACGCGGTGGAAGTAACTGAGCGTGAGCACGCGCTGGGCAAGTTCGGCCGGCGTGAGCTCGCCGGTGCTGGCAAGCGTCGACATGGTCTGGTGATAGAGCAAGCTGTAGGGGAGTCGATCGAGCTCAGGCGGCTCGACCCACTTTTCTTCGCGATAAAGTTGTACGAGTGCGATGCCCTGCAGGAGCTTCCAGGGAATCGTCTCGGGCATCATCGTACGCGGCTCGGGTTCTTCCTCGCGCATGACAAACCACATCTCGGGCGGAAGGTCGCGGCGGCCCGTGCGCCCCATGCGCTGCAAAAAGGAGCTGACGGTAAATGGCGCGTCGATCTGGAACGCTCGCTCCAAGCGACCGATATCAATGCCGAGCTCAAGCGTGGAGGTGGTGACGGTTGTCTGTGCCTGCTCCTCGTCGCGCATGAGCTCCTCGGCGGTCTCGCGCAGCGATGCCGAGAGATTGCCATGATGGATCAGGAAGCGATCGGGTTCGTGCCGGTTCTCACAGTAGCTGCGCAACATGGAGCACACGGCCTCCGCCTCTTCGCGCGAGTTGGCAAATACCAGGCACTTGCGGCCGCGGGTATGTTCAAAGATATAGCCCATGCCGGGATCGGCGTTGTCGGGCGCGGTGTCGGTGGGGTTGAGCAGCGCCTGTTCGGTCGCTCGCGGGATGTCGACTTCTCCCTCGGGGGCCGAGGAGGCGTGACGGTCCTTAGGAACGGCCTTGCCCCGTGCCTGCTCGCGACGTTGACGGCGCTCCTCCTGTGTAAGCTGTCCACTATGGCGCATGTCTTGTCCGGATGCAGGCAGTGCCGTGGGTGGCGCCATCTCAATGCGCTCGCATGCGAGCACCTCGGCTTCCTGCGGACCTGTGCTCATAAATCCTCGCTGCTGCGCCTGGGGGCCCGAGTTGTAGAAGTGCTCCATGGAGATGCGCCACACGCGGCGCGGCTCCTCAAAGCGGGGAATGACGCAGTCGCGCCCTGTTCCCTGCGACAGAAAGGCACCCGTGCGTTCCGGGTCTCCGATGGTGGCCGAAAGGCCAATGCGCCGGGGCTGCACGCCCGCCATGCGCGAAAGGCGCTCGATAAGGCAGAGCGTCTGCCCGCCGCGGTCGCCGCGCATGAGCGAGTGGACTTCGTCGATGACCACATAGCGCAGGTCACAGAACATGCGTGGGATGGCCATGTGCTTGTGGATCAGGAGCGCCTCGAGTGATTCGGGCGTAATCTGCAAAATGCCGCTTGGCTTTTTGATGAGCTTGGCCTTGTGCGATTGCGAGACATCGCCGTGCCAGTGCCAGACGGGGATATCGGCCTCTTCGCACAGATCGTTGAGGCGTACAAACTGGTCGTTGATGAGCGCTTTGAGAGGACCAATGTAGAGGGCGCCTACGCTCGCGGGCGGGTTCTCCCAAAACTCGGTCAGGATGGGAAAGAAGGCCGCCTCGGTTTTGCCGGATGCCGTGGATGCCGTCAGGAGCACATTGTCTTGCGTGTTAAAGATTGCATCTGCTGCCGCAACCTGGATAGAGCGCAGGCTCTCCCAATCGTGGGAGTAGATGAAATCCTGGATAAACGGGGCATAGCGGTCAAAAGCGTTCATGGGCCTCCTTTCAACAACGGGTTATCAAACGCAGCGGGCAACAGGTTGTCGAATTGCAACATCGGTGTTTGCCCAGATAAAACCTGCCAAAATAAACCTGACCTTTTTGGCAGGTTAGATGGTGAACTCGGCGAAGTTGCGGTCGTCGCCTGCGGTGCCGGTGTCGTCTGTTGCGGCTGTCGGCGCCAGCGCGTCGCCACCGACGCTTTGCAGCAACTCGGCCACGTTAGCATCGGGGTTTTGACACAGGATATCGAGCAGTTCGATAAAGTCGCGGATGACTTCGCGGGGCGTCAGATGCGTGTCGGCCCCCACGCGGCCAAACTCAATTTTGAGGAAGTCCACCAAGTCGTTCTCGGTAAGCGTGGGCGTCCAGCCAAAGTAGCCGGCATGGATCTGCATGAGCTTTTCGATGAGCACCAGCAGCTCCTCGTAGGTGAGCGGCTGCAGGCGGATGATGGGCGCGAGCATGTCTTTGAGATCATCGCGCGCAAAACGGCCCTGAGCGAGACGGCTCCGAAGGGCCTCGTAGGAGAACACGCCGCGGCGGCGGTCTTCGATGGAGGTTGGCGTGCCGCCCATGATCATGCCCAGGTACTGCGCCTTGCCCTGGAGCGTGTCGTTGTACATGGTCAGGATCTTCTCGTAGTTATATTGGCGCGTGATCGCGTTGGGAATCTTGTACAGATTCACGAGCTCGTCAATGAGCACAAGCATGCCCTTGTAGCCGCTGCAGACCAAAAAACGTGCGATGAGCTTGACGTAGTCGTACCAATCGTCATCGCTGATGATGGTCGAGGAGTCCAGCTCGGCGCGCGCCTCGCTCTTGGTGCGGTACTCGCCGCGAATCCATTTGGTTACGCGACTCATGGCATCTTCGTCACCCTCCGAGACGGCCGTGCGATAACGGCGGAGCATGCGGGCGAAGTCAAAGCCGTGGACCATCTCTTCGAGTGGAGCGAGTTGGGCATTAACGGCAGACTCGTCGGCGTCGGCACACGAGGCGACCCAGCGGTCCAGGATAAGGTTGAGCGCGCCGCCCTCGGGGCGCGTCTTGGTCGATATGTTGCGGATGAGCTCGCGATAGGTGGCGAGGCCCTGGCCCTGGCCACCCTGTAGGCGGCGCTCAGGGGAAAGGTCGGCATCGGCGACCACAAAACCTTCGCCCATGGCATGCGTTCGGATGGTCTGGAGCAAAAAGCTCTTGCCGGCGCCGTAACGACCAACTAGGAAACGGAAGCTTGCGCCGCCATCGGCGATGAGGCTCAGGTCGGTGAGCAGAGCACGGATCTCGACCTCTCGCCCCACGGTGATATAGGGAAGGCCAATGCGCGGGACAACGCCGCCCTTGAGCGAGTTGAGAATGACGGCGGCGACGCGCTTGGGCACACGGGGTGCTGCGGATGCGGTATCACTCATGGTCTAGGTATCCTCTCACGTCTGCTTCGTAGTCCTCGATAATTTGCGGTCCTGCTGAGCCAAATTCAATAACGGTGTCGCCCACCAGGTCAAAGAGCGCTTCGTTGATGCTATCGACGAGCATGTCCTCACTCTTGCCCGACTGTGCCACCGCCGCTGCCGTCTGCGCTGCGTTTTGCTCGAGGAGCGCTCGAAGATAGGCGTCTGCGGCGGAATCGAGTACGGACGCGGTGTCGGCGGGCGTGGGCGCTGGTGCGAGGAGCGGGGCTACGACGCCAAACTGCTCGGTGGAGATGGTCGGCTCGCCAGCCTCGTCCCGCTGCATGGTCGTCGCGACTGGTTCGGCGATAGTGTCGGCCACGGGCTTGGCTTCCCGTCGTTCGGCAACTGCCGTCTCGGCATCCGCAAGCGTGCCGTCCTCGCGCTCCTCGTCGATCAAAAGCGCCTCGCGCGTTTGCGCGGCGGCGCTCCGAATGTGCCCCAGCTGGCTCAGGTCGATATCGATCTTGACGGGCTGATGAGCGGCATCCCATGAAAGCCATGCTGTGATCTCGTCATCGATAATCTTAGCCAGATATTTGGGGATCTTCTCTTCCTTAAGGGGATGGCCGGGATCCAGTGCCAAGCGCAGACGCTGATCACAAGCGCGCATTATCTCACCGAGCTTGCTGCTTTTTTGTCTGCTGCCGTGGATGCGCATACATTCCCAAAAGCCATTTTGGCAGCGGTAGATGTGAATGGGGTCCAGGCGATATTCGCAGTCCTCGTGGCGCTCGGGCGCAAAGAACACGGCCGAGGCAAACATGGTGTAGGGCATGGCCGTCTCCTCCCCAAACAAGCTCGCTACGATGCCGGTCTTTCGGTGCGTGTCATAGTAGCGCGCCATACGGACATACACGGCGCATGCCACGTGGCGCAGGTCACGATGGTGGGAACGGTCGAGCCGTGAGTTATTCAGGTTGTACGTCGAGAGTGCGTCGATGGCAGCCATGAGCCGCTCCTCATGCGCCTCATCGGGCGGAAGGGGAAGCGTGGGCTCGGAGGTCTTGCGACGTTTGGGGGGCAGGTCCGACGGCGCCGGCGCGGGTACAAGGTCTCGTGCTGCGCGGCGCAGCTCGATGAGGGCGTTGTCGAATGCGACGGTTTTAGAGTCGCGAAGCAGCTTGGGGTCGAGCTCATGGAACACGGCGTAGTCCTGCAGCCACACGCGTGCGAACCGGTCGATGCCAGGTTCAAAGGCGCGATAGGCATCCCAAAATGCCTTAATCTTGTCATAGCCGTCACGCGGATTGTCGACGCCAATGCCGCAGATCAATTCGTAAAGATAAAGAAAAGCAAACGAGGTCGATGTCTCCTCGATATTGCCGCGGCGCACTTGGGCACGCCAGGTAAAGTAGCCGCGCAACTGTCGATCGCTCATGGCATTGTAGGTGGGAAAGTACGACTTAAAGGTGCCGTTGTAGGGGCAATCGTCCTCGAAGTCGGCCATCAGCAGGCCTTGGCGGTAAAAGAGCTCCGCTTCCGATAGCCAACGTCCCGCGCCGCCTTTGGGATCCTCTTGCCAGCGTGATATCTCGCGCATCTTGCGGTACTGGTCGGGGAGGAAGTTCTGCATCTGACGACCGGTCTTGAGAATCGGCTCGTCAGCATAGATTTCGTTTGAGAAGCGGGCGGACTGATGGGTCCGGGCCTCGGCCATAATGCGCTCGATGAGCATCTTGACGTCCTGGTCGGCCACCGCCCTCTCCTCTCCCTATATGGTGTCGGTGACCTCATATCATAGCACAGCATCAAACAGATGTTCGAGATACCACTGCGTAGATAGATTTAGAACAGGAGGGCGTAGATGACCGCCACGACGACGGAGGGGAGCATGTTGGCCGTGCGGAAGGTCTGAGGCCGAATAAGGTTAACGCCGACGCAGAAGATGAGCATGGAGCCCACAAGCGAAAGGCTGTCGAGGGCTGCGGTGGTCATGATGGGGGAGAGTGCGCCGGCAAAAAGCGTGATCGTGCCCTGGAATACGGCAACGGGCAGGGCCGAGAAGATGCAGCCGCGGCCAAGCGAGGCCGTCATGGTGCAGACGATGATGCAGTCCAGCGCGCCCTTCAGAGCAAGCGTGGACCAGTCGCCGAGCAGACCGTCCTGAATCGATCCTACGATGGCCATGGCGCCGATACACACGGTGAGCGATGCCGAGACAAAGGCGTTGGTGAACTCGTTGTCGCCTTCGCTGCCGGTTTTGCGCTTGAGCCATTCGCCGAGGTTCTCGATGGCGGCCTCCAGGTTGATGGCCTCGCCGATGAGCGAACCGAGGGCAAATGAGACGATAAGCATGGTGGTGCCGGTGGTCGCCAACGCTTCTCCATCGATAACGAGCATCTTTTGCATGGTGCCGCCCAGGCCGATAAACAGGACGCACAGCCCTGACGCCTTCATGAGCGTGTCCTGGATGCGGGGCGTAATGAAGCGCCCACCCATGAGGCCAAGCAGACCGCCCGCGATCAAAAGCGCGACGTTGATGATCGTTCCTAAACCCGGCATGAACCCTCCTGTAATTGATGCCAACGCGGCAATCGTAGCAGAACGGGGAAGGGAGCGCTCAGTATCCGAGCCAAGTGGCGGTTAGCGGTCTAGGACAGGACGGGGCTAAAGTCGAAGCGCAGCGTCATGAGGTGCTGCGGGGATTCGATGGCTGCGGCAATGATGTCGGCATCTCGCGCACGATCGAACCCTTCAAGTTCCATTTGATAGGGGAAGTCTTCTTGGATACCGATGCGACGCGGAACCAAAAGCTTGGTTCCGTCGAATTCTTCGGTTCGCGTTCCGTCTGCTGCAACGGAATAAAGGTGTAACTTGGCGGTCGTTGTGGCGTCAAGTGCCGAGATAGCTTGGATATCGTTCGAGGCGCTCCTTGCTCCCACTGCTGTAAGTGCCGTAGGCGCGACGACTTCACCCGAAGGCAAAAAGACGAGCTCGACGGTATTGGGGAATGCGATGAGGATATTTTTGCGGCGGGGCGCATTGGCAGCGACTGGCTCAATGCTTGCGGCATCGACGGTTTCCGTGTGGTCGAGCGCGACCATCATGCAACAGTTGCCTTCGTCGACATCTGGGGGAGCGGCAAAGTCCAGGCCGTCTTTCGGTTGGGGATCGCCTAGTTCGGTGGCGGTGCCGCCTGGCTTCTCGAGAGGAGCCGCAGCGTTGTCTTCTGATGATGCATCGTCTGCATCGTCAGCATGTGTCGGTGCGTCTGCAATCTCGTCTTTGGGGGATTTGTCATTATCGCTCGATATAGGAGCAGCAATCCCGACGGACCCCACTCCGTGCCATGTCATTTGGAGCAGCGCCGGATCGGCGAGAATGCGCTGCACGCCCGGCTCCTGGGTATCGATATTGATGGGGGCGGGTTCTGATCCGCGCGTGAGGTTAAGCGAACCCTTCTGTCCATTGCTTTGAGCCTCTTGGTCGTCCGCGTCGCCAGCGTAGAACAGCAAAGGCGCATCTCCCGTTGCGATGGCTTCGGTGTCCGCCTTGGTCAGTCGCAGCGACGCCGTAAAGGAGATGATGGGCTGCGTGCCATCGACATTCGAGGGAACGCAGCCCAGGCATACACCTCCTCCTCCTTCTTCATAGGCCGCGCTGTCGAAGGCGACCTTCGCCCCGTTCGCCGAGTCATCGACCGAGTCAATATCGATGCGCAGCTCTAGGTCGCATGGGTCGCCATCGGCGTCGACTGCAGCCGATTTCCATGTGCAGATGGCATAACCTGTCTGGGGGCCGTTCTCCTTGTTCGGTCGCTTGATATCCACGACTATCGCGTCGACCGTATTGCGGTGAAGGCATCCCGAGGTTCGGACCGTGGCGTGTGCGAGCGAAAAACGTTGGCAGGCGACGATACCCGACGAATCCGCCACGGGGTTCAGAGCTTGCGGTAAGGAGTTTGCCGTGGCGGGCGTCGCCCAAGCGGCGAGAGGCATACCGCTCGCCAGTGCGCTGCAGAGCGCGGCAACGGGCAAAAGGTTTTTGGGTGCCATGGTTCTCCTATCTATTCCGCGTACTCCGGTTATGCTTGGCTATTGGTTGCGTTTGATGTGCAGGCCAAGGCACGTCAGTCCTGCTCCCACCGTGGCGGCGCCCACCGCAATGAGTTGCCGGGTGTCGCTCGTCTGAGCGAGCGGCTCGTGACGGCTGCCGCGATTAAGGCCCGAAAGGTCGACGGTCACTTCTGTGGCCGCCTGCGCTTGCTCTTGTTGAGCAAAGGCCATGGCAGGTGCGGACGCCAAGATGCCGACGATGGCGGCCAGTGCAAGCGCCTTAGGACGTGGCGTGCGCACCGGGCTCGACCGTCCAGGTGATGCTTGCCACTTGATCTCCCGTACCGGTGGCGTGGTAGATGTCACGCGTGACGCGGGCGACGTGGCCGCTCACATTGAGCTTGATTTTGTCCGTTCCGTCGGCAATGCCCTGGTACTTCATGTCGAAGTTTGCGTCCTTGGAAAGATCGAGGCCCGTAGTCTGAGTCGCCGAGCTGGCATCCTTTTCTGCCTTATCGGGGCCAACCTTAAAATCGATGGAGTTCTGGGCCGAGCCCGTCTTTGCGTCTGCAACGATTGTCCAGTCATTCTTGGCCGTGACCTTCATGTTGGTGACGTGGATGCCGTATGCCGAGAGGTTGTCGATGGTAATCGTCTTGTCGGAAGGTCCTACAAGCGTTCCGTCGGCTTTGGCGGCAAAGGGGATGACCGTTGGCGCCTTAAACGAAACATTGCTTATGTCGGCCTTCACCGTCACATCGGTGGTTCCAACGCGCACCTCTGCGATGGCCGCCGTTGGCGCGGCGCCCATCGCAAGTGCGAGCGTAAGCCCTGCGCCCACGGCGAGTGCCCTGGCTCCGCTCAGGTTCATGGGTGTGTTCATAATCGATCCTTTCTGCTCGTCACGGATTGTTTCCGTGATGGTTGGACGAATGGGGACAGGGTGCTGCCCCTGCGAGCGCGTCGGCCACTAGCCGTCTGCCTGGGCCACCCGCACTTTGACGCGCGTCGGATTGCCGTGGGTGTCGTAGGTCTTGGCATCGAGTGCCTGAATCTCGATATATGCCTCGCCTTCTTGGATATCGCCGGCGGGGCAGGTCTCAACCGTCTTGCCGGCTTCGACCACACCGGACTCATAGATGGTCTCGTCGTTTTGAATCACGCGGAAGCGCTGGGGAAACTTGTTGTCTTGGACGTTTTGCACGTTGACGCGCAACTTGCCGCCTTCCTGCAGCTGTGCGACCGGCGCGACCGAGATCGTCATCATGTTGTCGCGGACGATGGCATCGAGCTCATCCTGGATTTCTTGGCGCGATTTACCCTCTGCCGTCGTGACTGAGGCGCCTGCTTCGGGCACGGGCTGCGACTGCCAGGCGTATAGCCCTACGGCGATGAGGGCGCAGACGATAGCCAGGCAGACAACGACGAGCTTCTTGCGACGCCCCAGTCCTGCAAGGCGGGGCGGCTTCTTTGCACTCATGCGGCGTCCTTGGTGGTGTAGACGCGTGCGAACGTGGACGGGTCCGCTCCAAAGAGCATGTGAAGCATCAGGCGGCGCGAGTAGATGAGCTCGTCGAAGTCGTGAGGGAGCTCGATGTTGTGGATACGCGCGATGTGGTGGGCGAGCGCCGAGAACGACTCGGGGTCGCAGATAACATCGGTGGTGACGTGGTAGACCGCCGTATCGGGGAACGCCTCTTCGTCGAAAGGCAGGAGATAGGGATCGTCGTCGACCTCGATGGCGACGCCGTACTGGGGCCAGTAATATGCCATGGGAACCTCCCTGCTTCTGGGGCCAAAACTTCCATTGGTTTTGGCTGTCGATGCCGACCGTATCAGTCACTACTTGACCAATTTCTGACCAAATGCTTGACGGATTGACATCTCCGCAGGTAAAAGATGGCAAAAATAACTTCAACTTTTTTCGAGCGACAATTGCGTGGTCGCTGGCGGTAAAGCGACATGTGTCAAAAGCATCGTCTGCCGAGGAAACCTTGCCGCTCGCCGAATTGTACGAACGTAAAAATCGCCAATTATGGAGACGGTCTCGAACACGTCGACGAAACGATGCGGTAACATCTCCCTGCAAATACTGTAGTTAGCTAAAGGGGGAGTTCGCGTGTCGGCAACTATCAAACCCTTCACCGACGAGTTCGAAGAGTATGGCCGCGATGAGTCTCGCACATCGGGCGAGGCCTCGAGCATCTCGTTTCCGACAACGGAGGAAGAGGTCCGCGCCATTTTGAAAAAGCTCCATGCCGAGCGTGTCCCGGTGACGGTTCAGGGCGCCCGGACCGGTCTTGCCGCCGGCGCCGTGCCTCATGGCGGTCACATTCTCAATACTTCCCGTATGAATCGCTACCTAGGCATTCGCCGCGATGAGCAGGGCCGCTTTCTTTTGCGTGTGGCGCCCGGCGTCGTGTTGTCTGAGCTGCGCAAGCAACTGGGCAAGAAAGTGCTGCCGACTGCCGGCTGGGACCAGACATCGCTTGAGGCCTACGAGGAGTTCCAGGAAGCCCCCGAGCAATTCTTTCCTACCGATCCCACCGAGGCATCTGCCTGTCTGGGCGGCATGGCGGCATGCAACGCTTCCGGCGCCCGTAGCTACGCTTACGGCCCCATGCGCCCTCACGTCACGGGCCTTCATGTCGTGCTGGCCGATGGCGACCTGCTCGAGCTTCACCGCGGCGAGGTTTTTGCACAGGGTCGTCGCCTTTCGCTCGTCACGGTGCAGGGCCGCACGCTCGAGCTCGACCTTCCCGACTACACCATGCCCAAGACCAAAAATGCTTCGGGCTATTTCGTCGCTGACGATATGGATGCCATCGATCTGTTTATCGGTGCGTGTGGCACACTCGGCGTCATCACCGAGCTCGAGATTGCCCTGCAGGCGGCACCTGCGGTCGTTTGGGGCGTGAGCTGCTTCTTTGACAGCGAAGACAAGGCCGTGTCCTTCACCGATTTTGTGCGTCCCGTCCTGTCCCACGCGGCTGCCATCGAATATTTCGATGCAGGCGCCCTGGATATCCTGCGTCGTCAGCGTGAGCAGTCGACCGCGTTCGCTTCGCTGCCGGCGCTCGACAAAGACGCCAAGGTCTGCGTCTACGTGGAGCTCGACTGCGACGACGAAGTCCAAGCGACTGAGGAGCTGTATCACTTGGGGTGGGTACTGGAGCTTGCGGGCGGCAGCGACGATGCGACATGGGTCGCGCGCACCGAGGTCGATCGCGAGTGTCAGCGATTCTTCCGCCATGCGGTGCCCGAGAGCGTCAACATGCTCATCGACGAGCGTCGCCGCACGGATCCCACCATCACCAAACTGGGCTCGGACATGTCGGTGCCCAACGCACGCTTGGCCGATGTCATCGCCCTTTATCGTCGCACGTTGGCCGAAAGTGGGCTTGAATCTGCCGCCTGGGGGCACATCGGTAACAACCATCTGCATGTGAACATTCTGCCGCGCGATGCGCAGGATTACCGCCGCGGCGGAGAACTCTTTGCCCAGTGGGCTTCCGAGGTCACGGCCATGGGCGGCGCCGTCTCCGCCGAACACGGTGTCGGCAAGATCAAGGCGGGCTTCTTGGAGGCGATGTACGGTCACGAGGCCATGGTCGAGTCGGCGCGGCTCAAGCTCCAGCTCGATCCTGCCGGGCAGCTGGGTCGCGGTAACCTGTTTTCGGAGAAGCTCTTGGATGAGCTCATCCAGAAAGGGGGCGCGTGAAGATGAGCGATTTCCATATGGTGGTGTGCGTCAAGGCGGTGCCCGGAAGCACCGAGGTCAAGATGGACCCCAAGACCAATACCATCGTGCGCGATGGCAAGCAGGCGGTCATTAATCCCTTTGACGCGAGCGCTTTAGAATGCGCGCTGGCGCTGAAGGACGACTTTATCGGCTTTGGCATGGACGTGCGCGTAACGGTGGTGTCGATGGGCATCCCCGCGACCGAATCGCTATTGCGCGACTGCATCGCCCGTGGCGCCGATGACGCACTGCTGCTAACCGATCGCGCCTTTGCAGGTGCCGATACCCTGGCAACCACCTATGCCCTCAAGTGCGGCATCGAGGCGCTCGACGAGGACTTCGACCTGCTCATCTGCGGCAAGATGGCGGTGGACGGCGATACGGCCCAGATTGGTCCCGAGCTTGCCGGTGCCTTTGAGATTCCCTGCGTGACCGACGTGAGCTGCGTGCAGAGCGCGGGCTTTACGACCTGTGGTTCACTGGCGCTTGTTCACGGCTGCGATGCCGGCGAGGAGACGGTGTATCTGGAGATGCCGTGCGCGATGACGGCTGCCAAGGAGATTGGCCAACTGCGTATGCCGAGCATTGCCGGTATTCGTGCGGCCGAGGAGGCGGACGTGCGCGTGGTCAACGCTGCCGACGTGAACGCCGACCCCGCGCGCTGCGGCCTTGCCGGCTCGCCGACACAAGTCGTGCGATCGTTTGTGCCCAACCGCGACCAAACGTGCGAGGCCGTTGACGGCACGGCGTCCGAGCAGGCGGCAAAACTTGCCAAGATTATCGAGGGGATGGCATAGATGAGCGGACTGATTATCGATAGCGAAGCCTGTATCGGCTGCGGTCGCTGCGTTCGCGCCTGTGCCTCTGGCGGCATCGTAGTGGAAGGCGAGCGGCCCAACCGTTGCGCCCGCGTAACCGACGGCTGCATCCTATGCGGCGGGTGCGTCGATGCTTGCCCCGTCAACGCTATCTCGATCGAGCGTGACGAGGCCGCTGGCGCGGTTGACCTCGATGCGTATCGAGATATCTGGGTATTCGTTCAGACCAACGAGTACGATGTCGTGGCCCCGGTGGCCTACGAGCTCATGGGCAAGGGACGCGAGCTTGCCGATGCCCGTGGTTGCCGTCTGGTGGCACTGGTCGGTATGGGCCCCGAGGGTTCTCTCGGTGACCTGGAGCATCTGGTTTGCGCCGGTGCAGACGAGGTTCTGGTCTGTCGCGACGAGCGTCTGCGCCAGAACGATGCGGAGGTCTACGCCCGGCTGATCTGCGATTTGGTGGCAGAGCACAAGCCCGAGGCCATTCTGTACGGTGCGACCGCCTTTGGCCGCGAGCTGGCGCCTGGCGTTGCCGTACGCCTGCAGACGGGCCTTACGGCCGACTGCACCGTGCTTTCGATGGATGCGGAAACGGGCCTGCTGCAGCAGACGCGCCCGGCGTTTGGCGGCAACTTGATGGCCACCATCATTTGCCCCAACCACCGTCCTCAGATGGCAACGGTGCGCCCCGGCATCTTTAGGGAGCCCGAGTTTGACTACAGCCGCTCTGGCACGATTACCCAGGTATTCCTTGCGGAAGACACCAAGGCTCGTGTCGAGATCTCGATTCCCGCCGAGGAGTGGGGGCAGCAGGCATCAATTGCCGATGCCGAGCGCCTGGTCGTGGTGGGTCGCGGCATTGGTTCCAAGAAAAACCTGCCGCTGATGCGAAGGCTCGCCGAGGCTCTGGGAGCCGAGCTTGGCTGCACGCGACCTGTCGTGGAGGCCGGCTGGTTGGAGTATCACCATCAGATTGGCCAGACGGGCGTCTCGGTTTCGCCCAAGCTTCTCGTGAGTATCGGCGTTTCGGGCGCCATCCAGCATCTTGCCGGCATCGGTGGGGCGGAGTGCATTATCGCCATCAACGAGGACCCGGATGCCCCCATCTTTGGTGCTGCCCAGTACAAGGTTGTCGGCGATGCCGTCGAGGTCGCTGAGGAGCTGCTGGCCCAGTTTGAGCGCTAGGCGCGCGCCAGCCAGTCGCGCATCTCGTCCTTTAGGCGCTCCCAGGTCGCTTGCGTGGCGGAATCGGTAAAGGAGCGCGTAATGCCAAAGGGTGCGTCGAGCAGGCGGTGGATATCGCCCTGCTCGCGCGCCAGCGCGCGGCTCGCTGGATAGACGAGCTCAAACATAAAGCAGATGAGTCCCACTAGGTAGTCCGCCGGCTCGTTGCGCTCGTCGCGCGCGACGCAGCGGTGCTCGTCAAAGGCGGCAAGCGTCGGTGCCGAGAAGTGGCTGGCAAGAAATACATCCTCATCAACCTTGAGGATGGTATCGACGGTGCTGTCGGCGATGGTGCGCATGATGTCGATCTTGTCGCCATCGCGCACGATATCGCAGAAGCACCGTGTACGCTCGTCGAGTTGTGCGGGTAGACGGAAATCGCTGTGATAGGCAATGCTTGCGCGGATGAGCTCGTCGTGCTCTTCGGTCTCGATAAAATCTCGGATGCTTGTTGTGGCAGGTGCGTCGTTGGGGCTCTCGCCAAAGAGGACCTCGACGCCCAACGCCGCATGGCTCATGCTCTCAGCATCCTTAAACGTGTCCCAGCGCCGCAGCTGCTCAAAGCGGCCCATATCGTGCAGCAGGCCGCAAAGCCAGGCCAGGTCAATATCCTCTGTCGACCAGCCCTGCTCACGCGCCACGGCATCACATGCCTCGGCAACGTGGTACGTATGCTCGATTTTGAGTGCGATGCGCGGATTGGCGGCATCGTAAGCATCGGTGTAGGTCTTGAAGGCCGCCGCAGCCCGCGTTCGATCGATAGCTGTCATAATGGCTTCCTAAAAATTGTGTCTTTCTGTGTCTTTCGATCCGGTGGCAATTGTAGGTGAACTCGGTTGCTGTCGGGCGATGATTCTGCCGTGTCGTTGCCTGACCCAACGAATCGAATTTCTCACCGAGCCGGTCTGCTTCTTCTGGTACCATGGTCAAACTTTACTGTAGCAAAGTGTGACGTGGGCTTTTGTTCCGCGTCAGCGGAAATGGGGGTTTCATGGCACAGGAAGCGACCGCCAACGTGCAAAAGAAATTCAAGGTACCGCGTATCCCGGGCGACATCATGATCTATCCCATGATCGTTGGCCTTTTGCTCAATACCTTCTGCCCGCAGGTCTTTGAGATCGGCGGCTTCTTTACGGCTGCCTGCCGCGGTGGTTCCAACACCATCGTTGCCGCGATTCTGCTCTTCGTGGGCGCCGGCATCAGCTTTAAGTCCACGCCGGGCGCTATCAAGACCGGCATCGTCGTACTGATCCCCAAGCTTGTTGTTGCGGCCGCCCTTGGCTTGGGTGTGGCATATTTCTTTAACGACAACTTCCTGGGCCTGAGCTCCGTGTCTATCATCGGCGGCATCACGTTTTGCAACATGGCGCTCTATACGGGCATCATGGGCGAGTTCGGCGATGAGTCCGAGCAGGGCGCTGTCGGTATCCTGTTCTTTACGGCCGGCCCCGCCGTCACGATGATCATCCTCGGTGTCTCGGGTCTCGCCAACATCCCCGTCGGCACCATCATCGGATCCATCCTGCCGCTTGTTATCGGCATGGTTCTGGGCAACCTCTTCCCGTTTATCAAGAACCTGCTGGTCCCCGGCGCCAATCCCGCAATCGCCGTTATCGGCTTTCAGCTCGGTGCGTCCATGAGCCTTTCGAGCTTTATCACCGGCGGTATTTCGGGCATCCTGCTGGGCCTCATCACGCTCTTTATCGTCGGTCCCATTACCTTTGCCTTCGAGCGCTTGTGTGGCGGCAACGGTAAGGCGGCTGTGGCATGCTCCACCATTGCCGGCACGGCCATGACCACGCCGGTCGCCCTCGCCGAGGTCGCCCCGCGCTATGCCGAGCTTGCGCCCACCGCGTATGCGCAGATCGCCACTGCCGTCATCATCACGGCAATCATGGCTCCGATTCTGACCGGCTGGGTCGATAAGAAGTTCTGCCACGGCAAAGAGGATCTGTCGCCTGCCGGTGTCGAGGCCATCGAGGAGGCCGTCGCGACCGACATCGATGGCGAGTAATCGTCGACGCGAGTCAATCAAGCCGGCGTGCAATTCGCGCCGTTTGAGCGCCCGAACGAAAGCTGTCTTGCAGTGACGTTCGGGCGCTCTGCTATTATTCCCCTTACCCCTGCGGAGTAGGGGTGTTTATTGCCCAGACACGAATCGGGCGATTCTGACCACTTGGATATTGAAGGGATGGCGTCTAGTGGTTAAGGCACTCAAGATTGAGATATTCCTGCTATGCATGATTGTTCTTATCGGGCTTGCCGCGCGAAGTCGCCACTCCTTGTTCTCGAGTACCCAGCAGTTATTGTTTAGTACGCTCGGCTACACCTCTGCCGCGTACATGTTATTCGATATAATCTGGACGCTTTCGGACGGTGTGGGCGGCACGCTGGGCATTGCTGCCAACTGGATTTCCAACGCGGTTTCGTTTTCGCTCTTTGCCGCCGCGTGCCTCATTTGGTTTATCTATTCCGAGACGGTGCAGGGTTCTCGCCTTTTGACCGCGCGCTATAGGATGGCGTTTGTAACGCTGCCTGCGGTGCTGGTAGTCGTACTGGCGTTTACTAGCTACTGGACGCATGCCCTGTTCTATATCGATGCGCAGGGCGCGTATCGTCGCGGTTTTGTCTATATGATCCAGCCCATCGTCAGCTACTGCTACGTTATATATACGTCCCTGCATGCGTTTATACAATCTTGCAAGGTCGAGAGCCTACAAAAGAAGGCCATCTATCAAACCTTGGCATTTTTCGCCATTCCGGCCTTGGTGGCCGGTGTCTTTCAGGTCTTTTATTCGGGTCCCTGCCTTAGTGTCGGCATCATGTTAAGTATGTTGCAGCTCTACATTGTTTGTCAGGAGCAGCTGATCTCGACCGACCCGTTGACTGGCCTTAACAATCGCAACCGTTTTGAGACCTATATGCTGTCGCTGTTCTCGGGTGCTGACCAGGCCGATGATGTGTATCTGCTTATGATGGATGCCGACGGCTTTAAGCAAATTAACGACCGGTATGGACATGTTGAGGGCGATCATGCCCTCCAGGTCATATCTGCTACGCTCAAAGAGGTCTGCTCGGCGTCTGGTGGTTTTATCGCACGCTATGGTGGCGATGAGTTCGTGGTGCTTCAAAAGGCGACGGCGGAACAGGACATCATAGACCTGTGTTCGGCGATTAACGACGAGCTCTCTCGTGCCGAGGTGCCGTATGCATTGCGGATGTCCATCGGTTACGCGCGGGTCGGCGATAGTGTTGATACCTGGCAAGACTTACTTCGCGCTGCCGATGCGGAGCTCTACCGCGTCAAGGCCGAGAAAAAGAAAGCCGGCGTCCAGATACGCTAGGAAAAGGGGTGCACGCTTGCGTGCGTGGCGGCCCTCAGCTCACCGATGTACTCCATTAAGCTAAAGTACATGAATCCCCTCTGCTAAATAAGGGCAGTTCGTTAAGCTTTTTTGGGCCTGTTGACGATAATGATGCCGCCGCAGACCAACAGCAGGGCAACGATGACGGTAACGGGGCTTGTGCCAGCACCCTCGCCGAGCAGCAGGGCGCTCAGCAGCACGCCAAAGACGGGGTTCATAAACCCAAAGACCGAGACGCGGCTGACGGGGTTGACGGCAAGCAGGCGCGACCACAGCGAGTAGGCGACCGCGGAGATAAGCGCCATGTAGATGATGAGCGCGATGGCGGGGGCAATCGCCGTGGGGGAGAGCGCGCCGCCCATCAACAAACCGATGGCGGTGAGGACCAGTCCGCCGACCAAGAACTGCCACCCGGCAAGCAAGACGCCGTCGTGCTCACGCGAGAAGATACCGATCAGGCAGGTCGAAAGGGCACCCGCGACGGTGGAGGCCAGGATAAAGCCCTCGCCGTCGAGCGCAAAGCCAAAGGTGCCGTCCGCGCCCGAAAGGTTGACGAGCGCGACACCGGCAAAGAGGATGGCTAGGAAGTTGGCGCTGGCCTCGATGATGGAGCTCGACATAGCGCTTGCACGGGAGAGACCAAGGTAGAAAAAGAAGTACTGGCCGATGGTCTGGAAGAGCGACAAGATGCAGATAGGCTTGATATCACGCGCTTGCGGAACGAGCGGTCGGTGCTGGGCCACGCTCATGCCAACAATGACCAGCATGCCGGCAAGGGTGAAGCGCAGACCCGCGAAGAGCAGCTGCGAGGCGCTGTCGTGCGCGGGAATGCCAAAGAGGCCGTAGCCGATCTTGATGCAGGGGAAGGCGGAGCCCCAGAGCGCGCAGCAAACGAGACAGCCCAGGATGAGTCCGGGCAGGGTGGCGAGATACGGCTTGCGGCTTTCCATGATGTCCTTTCTACATGCGCGAAGCAAAAAAGAACCCGCCACCGGATGTGTCGGTGGCGGGTGATGTTACCCGAAGGGATTGTACCCGATGGGAAAGGTTTAGGCGAAGTAGGCTACGCCGCTCTCAAAGATCGGCATGAACTTGTCGCCGGGGACATGCTCGGGCACGTTGCGGTACAGGTTGTCGCCGCGACGCTCGGCATGGCCCATCTTGCCCAAGACGCGGCCGTCGGGGCTCGTGATGCCCTCGATGGCGAGTGCGGAGCCGTTGGGGTTGACGGAAAGATCCATGCTGGGCTTGCCGTCCTCGCCCACGTACTGCGTGGCGACCTGGCCGTTGGCGATCAGCTGGGCGAGTACCTCGTCGTTGGCGACAAAGCGGCCCTCGCCGTGGCTGATGGCGACGGTGTAGGGGTCGTCCAGGCTGCACTGCAACAGCCATGGGGACAGGTTGGACGAGATGCGGGTGCGCACCAGGCGGCTCTGATGACGACCGATGGTGTTGAACGTCAGCGTGGGCGCATCGGGCGTGGCGTCGACGATGTCGCCGTAGGGCACCAGGCCGAGCTTGACCAGGGCCTGGAAGCCGTTGCAGATGCCCAGCATCAGGCCGTCGCGGGCCTGGAGCAGGTCGCGGACTGCCTCGGTGACCTCGGGAGCGCGGAAGAACGCCGTGATGAACTTGGCGGAGCCGTCGGGCTCGTCGCCGCCCGAGAAGCCGCCGGGGATCATGACGATCTGGCTTGCACGGATGCGGCGGGCAAGTTCGTGGGTGCTCTCGGCGACGGCCTCGGGCGTGAGGTTGTTGATCACGAAGGTGTCGGCCTCGGCACCGGCGGCACGGAAGGCGCGGGCGCTGTCGTACTCGCAGTTGTTGCCGGGGAACACGGGGATGATCACGCGCGGACGGGCGATCTTGGCGCCGCCGTATACGTGGATGTCCTTGGCGCGGAAGTCGATGGTCTCGACCTCGGGGGTCTCGCCGGCGCTGCGGTAGGCGAAGACGCCCTCGATGCCGCTCTCCCAGGCTTCCTGGAGCTCGGCGAGCTCGATGACCTCAGAGCCGGTGTCGATGACATAGCCCTCGACGGTGGTGCCCAGGGGCTCGACGACAACGCCGTCGGCGACCTCGGGTAGCTCGGCGTCCTCGGCGAGCTCGACGATAAAGCTGCCGTAGAGCGGGGTGAAGAGGCTCTCCACGTCCACATCCTCGGCAAGCTCGACACCGATCTGGTTGCCGACACACATCTTAAAGAGGCTCTCGGCGCCGCAGCCGTAGCCGGGCGTGGAGACAGCCAGGGCGTCGCCGGTAGCAGTGAGCGCCTCGACGGCGTCAAACGCGGCGAGCAGCTGCTGGGCGTCGGGGCGGTAGTCCTCGCCGTAGGTGGCGGGGGCGATGCGGACGACGCGGTGCGTCAGGCCCTTGAACTCAGGGGAGACGGCGCGCGCCGCGCGGCCCACGGCCACAGCGAAGCTGATCAGAGTCGGCGGAACGTTGAGCTCGCCGGACTCGTCCTCAAACGAGCCGCTCATGGAATCCTTGCCACCGATGGCTCCGGCACCCAGGTCGACTTGGGCCATGAGAGCGCCCAGGACGGCTGCCGTGGGCTTGCCCCAGCGCTCGGCCTCGGTGCGCAGACGCTCGAAGTACTCCTGGAAGGAGAGATAGGCGCGCTTGTGCTCAAAGCCGGCAGCCACGAGCTTGGCGATGGACTCGACCACGGACAGGTAGGCGCCGGCAAACTGGTCGGCTTCCATCAGGTAGGGGTTGAAGCCCCATGCCATGGCGCTTGCCGTGGTGGTCTCGCCGTCCACGGGGAACTTGGCGACCATGGCCGAGCTCGGGGTGAGCTGCGTCTTGCCGCCAAAGGGCATGAGCACGGTTGCGGCACCGATGGTGGAGTCGAAGCGCTCGGAAAGGCCCTTGTTGGAGGCAACGTTGAGGTCGGTGACAAGCGAGGTCATGCGCTCGGCAAGCGTGGTACCGGCCCAGCTGGGCTGCCATACGCTGCGGGCGCACACATGGGCGACCTGGTGCTTGGGTGCACCGTTGGAGTTGAGGAACTCGCGGGACAGGTCGACGATGGCGACACCGTTCCAGGCCATGCGCATGCGCGGCTCGGCGGTAACCTCGGCGATAACGGTCGCCTCGAGGTTCTCCTCAGCGGCGTAGCCCATGAACTCCTCGACGTCACCGTCGGCGACGGCGCAGGCCATACGCTCCTGGGACTCGGAGATGGCGAGCTCGGTGCCGTCCAAGCCGTCGTACTTCTTGGTCACGGTGTCCAGGTCGACATACAGGCCGTCGGCAAGCTCGCCCACGGCGACCGAGACGCCGCCGGCGCCAAAGTCGTTGCAGCGCTTGATCAGACGGCAGGCATCGCCGCGGCGGAACAGACGCTGCAGCTTGCGCTCGACCGGGGCGTTGCCCTTCTGGACCTCGGCACCCGAGGTCTCGATGGACTCGGTGTTCTGGGTCTTGGAGGAGCCGGTGGCACCGCCGATGCCGTCACGGCCGGTGCGGCCGCCCAGCAGGATGATCTTGTCGGTGGGGGCGGGGCACTCGCGGCGCACGTGGTTTGCCGGGGTAGCGCCCACGACGGCGCCGACCTCCATGCGCTTGGCCACGTAGCCGGGGTGATAGAGCTCGTTGACCTGGCCGGTGGCAAGGCCGATCTGGTTGCCGTAGCTGGAGTAGCCGGCGGCAGCGGTGGTTACGAGCTTGCGCTGCGGCAGCTTGCCCTCGAGCGTCTCGGAAACCGGGACGGTGGGGTCGCCGGCGCCGGTGACACGCATGGCCTGGTACACGTAGCTGCGGCCCGAGAGCGGGTCGCGGATGGCGCCGCCCACGCAGGTGGCGGCACCGCCGAAGGGCTCGATTTCGGTCGGGTGGTTGTGGGTCTCGTTCTTAAACAGGAACAGCCAGTCCTGGTCCTCGCCATCGACATCGACCTTCACCTTGACGGTGCAGGCGTTGATCTCCTCGGACTCGTCGACATCGGTCATGACGCCGGTCTTCTTAAGGTACTTGGCGCCGATGGTGCCCATGTCCATGAGGCAGACGGGCTTGGCGTCGCGGCCGAGTTCGTGGCGCATCTCCATGTAGCGGTCGAAGGCCTGCTGCACCACGGCGTCGTCGATCGTCACGTCGTCCAGGACGGTGCCGAAGGTGGTATGGCGGCAGTGATCGGACCAATAGGTGTCGATCACGCGGATTTCGGTGATGGTGGGGTCGCGATCCTCATCGCGGAAGTACTGCTGGCAGAAGGCGATGTCTGCCTCGTCCATGGCAAGGCCGCGATCGGCGATAAAGGCGGCAAGGCCGGCCTCATCGAGCTCGCGGAAGCCGTCGAGCACCTCGACGGGCTGGGGCTCGGGGGTCTCCATGTACAGAGTCTCGGGCAGGTCGAGCGAGGCGATGCGCGCCTCGACGGGGTTCACCACGTAGTGCTTGATGGCCTCGATGGCGGCTTCGTCCAGAGCGCCCGAGATCATATAGACCTTGGCGGAGCGCACGGCGGGGCGCTCGCCCTGGCTGATGAGCTGCACGCACTCGCTGGCGGAGTCGGCGCGCTGGTCAAACTGGCCAGGAAGGAATTCGACGGCAAAGACGGCGCCATCGCTTGCGGGGAGCTCGTCGTAGGTCACATCGACCTGGGGCTCGCTAAAGACGGTCGGCACGCAGGAGCGGAAAAGCTCCTCGTCGATGCCCTCGACGTCGTAGCGGTTGATGATCCTCAGGGCCTCGATGCCCTTGATGCCGAGAATCTCGGTCAGCTCGCCCTTGAGCTGCTGAGCCTCGACGTCGAACCCGGGTTTCTTCTCCACGTAGATACGAGAGACCATTGGTTCCTGCCTTCCTGATCGGTTGGGCGTACGGTACGGTATGCGGCAGCGGTCGGTTTGCGGGGTCTGCCCTGCGGTCGCCTTGAGCCACATGTTTGTAAACCTCACTATGATACGACAGCTCGCGGCGCGTTGAGGACGGCGAGGGTGCTACAGTGAAGCGCAAACAAGAGAAAGGCATCACATGGCATTCGTTTCACTCGCCATCATCGCGCTCGTGGCCTTTGCAAGCCCCTTCATCGCCTCGGCGATTCCCGGAAAACCCATTCCCGAAACGGTCTTTTTGCTCGTGTTCGGCGCGGTGCTGGGACCCCATATGCTCGACATTATCCATGTAGATGCCGAGGTCTCGCTTGTGTCCGAGCTCGGTCTGGCCTTTTTGTTCCTGCTCGCCGGCTTTGAGATCGACCCCAAGAGCATCACGGGCGTCGAGGGGCGCTACGGCTTGGCGACGTGGGTCGTCACGTTTGGTATCGCCTGGCTTGCCGTGCGCTTTACTCCGTGGTTCTCGGTCAGCCATTTCGACGGTATCGCCGTGACGCTTGCCCTCACTTCGACGGCGCTCGGCACGCTCGTGCCCATCATGCGTGAGCGCTCGCTCACCGGCACGCGCGTGGGCGACTCGATTCTTGCGTATGGCACCTGGGGTGAGCTCGGCCCCGTGCTCGCCATGTCGGTGCTGCTGTCTGCCCGCACCGGCATCCAGACGCTTGTAATCCTTGGCTTGTTTGCGGTGGTCTGCGTGTTGCTGGCCGTGGTCCCAAGCCGCTCCAAGCGCGTCGGCAGCCGCTTCTTTGCGTTTGTCGAGGAACGCGCCGATACCACGTCGCAGACCTTCGTGCGCCTGACGGTGCTCATCTTGGTCACGCTCGTGGCGTTCTCGGCCGTCTTTGATCTCGACATCGTGTTGGGTTCTTTTGCCGCCGGCTTTGTCCTGCGCTATATCATCCCCGAGGGCAACCATACGCTCGAGACCAAGCTCGACGGCCTGGCCTACGGCTTTTTGATTCCGGTGTTCTTTACCGTATCGGGCGCAAAGATCGACCTGACGGCCGTGGCGTCGCGTCCGGGCTTGCTCGCGGGCTTTATCGTGGCGTTGCTGATTATTCGTGCCGTGCCCATCCTCATCTCTATGGGCATTTGTCCTGCGACGCGCGATGTGTCGGCGTATGGTCGCATTACCGTGGCCCTGTACTGCACCACGGCGCTTCCGATCATCGTTGCCGTGACGAGCGTTGCCGTCAACGCGGGCGCGCTGTCGCAAGATATTGCGTCGGTCATGGTTGCCGCCGGTGCCATCACGGTGTTCTTGATGCCGCTGCTCGCGCAGCTCTTCTACCGCGTGGTCGACGCCGCACCGGTCGCTGCCGTGGCAGAGGTTGCCGAGCATCCATCCGATGCGCTCGACATCTTGCGCGCCCATCACGATTTGGCGAGCCTGCTCGCACGCGAGCACGAGCTGCTGACCTCGCATGGACATGGGCGTTCGCTCGACGGCATACCTACCCTTGATTCCATTGCCGACCGCCTCTCGACCGAGGCGGCAAGCGGGCACATCGATGCCCGTATCGTGGACGCCGCTCATTTGCTGGCCGAGAAGACCTATGGCGACGAGATCGACCCGTCCAAGCTGACTCCGCGTGAGCGCCGCCGCCTGGAGCGCGCCAAGCTCGCCGTGCACGAATACCGCCGCCGCATGCTGGAGCTCTACGCGCGCGATGAAGCCCAGGACGACGACGGTAAGTAGTAAGGAATGCCGGGATACGGGTTCCGTCCAAATAATAGAAGGCGCGCTGCCTGCGGTTGATTCAGGCAGCGCGCCTTTTGCG
>JAXKGF010000075.1:0-40561 GCA_036550515.1 Collinsella sp. | reverse complement strand
CGGCGCCCCCGGGGCCCGGATGGGGCCTCGGGGGCGTTCGGCTAGCTGCGGGAACGGCCTGTCCGCCTAATGTGTTCGGCTGAGATCGGAAATCAACCACGAATTTGTAAATGCGCAGGTAAATCCGTGTGTCCGGCCCCGAATCGGTGTTGCCTCCCGGCGCGTCCTCGGGCATGAGCGATATTTTGCTGCGCACTTCGTGCTACAAAATATCGCTCCCCCTGCGGAATGCGCCGGGAGGCAACACCGATTCGGGGCCTGCGTCCACGTACTCCATGCGCCGTTCTCAAACATGTTCTGGGGCTGATATATATTTGGTGGCTCGGCTTTGCCGAGCCCTTATATGAGGAGGCCGGAGCTAAAGCTCCGGCCTCGCTAAATATCTTATTAGATAAAGTGAGCGATTTAGGAATCGCACCCCCCTGCGGTGGTAACACAGGGCCCGTGCTGGACTTAGTTTTCAGAACATTCCGCAGACCAGGAAACCCCCTTATCCGCAGCTCCGAAGGAGCAGGATAAGGGGGTTTCCATGGTCGAGGACGTTCTGAAAACTAAGTCCAGCGCGGGCCCGGACGAGAACAACCGACTACAGGTCGATGTGCGATTCCTTGATCGGGAACGGCTCCGCGAAGTGGCAGGCGCAGCAGTGACCCGGTGCAACTTCCTTAAACTCGGGAAGTTTCTCAGAGCAGATGCCCTGCGCGATCGGGCAGCGGGTGTGGAAACGGCAACCGGTCGGCGGATCCAGCGGTGACGGCGGATCGCCAGCGAGGATGATGCGCTTGCGGGTCTTCTGGATATCCGGATCGGGCACCGGCACGGCAGACAGCAGCGACTGCGTGTACGGGTGGTGCGGCTCACTGTAGAGCGTCTTCCAGTCCGAAACCTCGACCATCTTGCCCAGGTACATAACGGCAACGCGATCGGAGATGTGCTGCACGACGGACAGGTCGTGGGCGATAAACAGATATGCGGTACCGAACTTGTCCTGGAGCTCCTTAAGAAGGTTCAGAACCTGGGCCTGAATGGATACGTCAAGTGCAGAGACAGGCTCGTCGCAGATAATCAGCTTGGGCTTCAGAGCGAACGCGCGGGCGATGCCGACACGCTGGCGCTGGCCGCCCGAGAACTCGTGCGGATAACGGTTAATGTGCTCGGGGTTCAGACCGACGACGTCCAGCAGCTCGCGGACACGCTCAATACGCTCCTCCTTGGTGCCCACGCCGTGAATGGTCATGGGCTCGGAGACAATCTCGCCGATGGTCATACGAGGATTCAACGAAGCATAAGGATCCTGGAAGATAAACTGCATCTCGCGACGCATGTCCTTGATCTCATGCTTGCTCATCTCGGCAACATCTTTACCCTGGAAGAACACCTTACCGGCGGTCGGCTTGGTCAGGCGCATGATGGTGCGACCCGTCGTGGACTTACCGCAACCAGACTCACCAACCAGACCAAAGGTCTCGCCAGGATAAATCTCAAAAGAGATGTCGTTTACGGCAGAGACGACGCGCTTGGAAAAACGCTTGGCGAACATGCCGGACTCAGCGGGAAACTCCTTAGAGAGGTGCTCGACCTTCAGCAGCGGAGTACGCTCGTTGGTATCTGCCATTACGCCTCGCCTCCCTTCTTGGAATCCTTGCGCGTACGGGACGTCTCAGGAGCGTTCTTGAGGAACTCGGGGTCACCGGAGTAGTGGCACGCAGAGTAATGACCAGACTCGGTGACAACGCGCTCGGGGCGCTGCTTGCGGCACTTGTCCGTCGCATAGGGACAACGAGGAGAGAAGACGCAGCCCTCAGGCAGGTTCATGAGCGAAGGCGGGTTGCCGTGAATCGGCGTAAGCGGCTTCTTCTCTTCGATGGCCTGCTCCGGGATGGAGCGGATAAGGCCCCAGGTGTAGGGGTGGCGGCTCTCGTAGAAGATTTCCTCAGCAGTACCGAACTCGACGGGACGGCCGGCGTACATAACCATGATCTTATCAGCCATATCGGCAACGACGCCCAGGTCATGGGTAATCATGATGATGGCGTTGCCGTTCTTCTCCTGCATTTCCTGCATGAGCTCGATAATCTGAGCCTGAATGGTAACGTCCAGAGCCGTCGTGGGCTCGTCGGCAATCAGGATATCGGGATCGCAGGCAAGAGCCATAGCGATCATGACACGCTGACGCATACCGCCGGAGAACTGGTGCGGATACTCATTGACGCGCTTCTCGGGCTCGGGGATACCCACGAGGTCCAAAAGCTCGGTAGCGCGCTTGAGCGCCTCCTGCTTGGAGTAGCCACGGTGCAGACGAAGGCCCTCGCCCACCTGCTTGCCGATCTTATAGACCGGGTTCAAGGAGGTCATAGGATCCTGGAAGATCATCGCGATGTCGTTGCCGCGAATGTGCTGCATCTCCTCCTCGGTCATCTCGAGGATAGAACGACCGCGATAGCGAACGTCGCCGCCCTCGATCTTTCCCGGAGGCATCGAGATAAGACCCATGATGGTCATGGCGGTCACGGACTTACCGGAGCCGGACTCACCGACGACGCCCAGGGTCTCGCCGCGATCGAGCGTGTAGGAGACACCGTCGACAGCGCGAACAACGCCGTCCTCGGTGTGGAAATACATCTTAAGGTCATCGACCTCGAGCAGATGCTGGCCCTCGGGAACAGGCTGGTCCTTCAGGTCCACATAGTTCTTGTTCTTCTTCATCCTTATGCGTCCTTCATCTTGACGTCGAGGGCGTCGCGCAGACCGTCACCCAGCAGGGTGAAGGCGAGCACCGTCGAGAGAATTGCCAGACCGGGCATGATCATCATCCAGGGAGCAGTCAGAAGATACTGCTGACCGTCCTGAATCATGGAGCCCCACGAAGGCGTAGGCGGAATAACGCCCATGCCGAGGAAGGACAGAGCGGACTCGGTCAGAATGGCACCACCAATGTTCATGGTCGCGTAGACCACGATGGAGGCGACGGAGTTCGGGAAGATGTGACGTACAACGATACGAGCATCAGATGCACCCATCGCGCGCGCAGCATCAACATAGTCGTTTTCCTTGACGGTCAAGATCGCAGAGCGGAAGACGCGCGCAATCGAAGGCCAGCCGAGAATACCGATGGCGATAAAGACGTTCTGAAGACCACGGCCGATAACGGCGATCATGGCGACGACGAACAGCACGTACGGGAACGCCAGGAAGATATCCGCGCAGCGCATGATGATCGTATCCCAGATGCCGCCGTAGAAACCGGCCAGAGCACCCATGACCAGACCGATCAGCGTGGAAATCGCGGTGGCCATAATTCCGACAGACAGCGAAACGCGCGCACCGTAGATAACGCGGACGAGAATGTCGCGACCAAGGGCGTCGGTGCCAAACGGGTGCTCTGCACACGGAGCCAACAGCGACGTCTCGGCCATGGTGGTCGAGTCGGAAGCCGTCGGCGAACCGAGCCAGGGCTTAGCCCACAGATCTGCGGTCAGGGCAACCAAAACGACGATGATGATCCAGCAGACACCGATAACGGCGAGCTTGTTCTTGCGAAGACGCTTAAAAGCGTCGCCCCACAGCGTGCGGGACTTGGCGGGAGCAGATGCGGCCTTGGTGGCGGTAGCCTGCTCCTGAGACTGAGAATCAGTTTCCTGCATGAGACGTACCTCCCTTAGGCCTTATCCGACGGACCGCCAAGGCGGATGCGCGGGTCGAGGAATGCATAGCTAATGTCGACGAGCAGGTTGATCACCATGACGACGACAACGATGAGCGTAACGCCGCCCATAACGATGGGCCAGTCACGCATGCTAATGGCGCGATAGACCTCATAGCCAATACCGGGCCAGTTAAAGACCGTCTCGGTCAGGATGGCGCCCGAAAGCATGCCACCAAAGTCGACACCAATATAGGTAACGACGGGGATGAGTGCATTCTTAAGCGCATGCTTGACGATGATCGCGCGATTGGAGAGACCCTTGGCCTTTGCCGTACGGATGTAATCCTGGTTCATGACGTCAAGCAGCTGCGAGCGCATAATGCGGGCGGCATAAGCGGTCGAAACCGAAGCCAGCGTAATGGTCGGAAGCACATAGTGCATCCAATCCTGATACTGAGAGCTGGAACCGCCGGCACCCGAGATCGGCATGGAGATTGCACCGCCCGTAGCGTCCTTGAGGATGACGCCAAAGAACAGCTGCAGCAACATACCGAGCCAGAAGGCCGGGACCGCAACGAGGATCGACGTGGTGAGCGTTACCAAAATATCCCAGAAGGAATAACGCTTTACCGCCGAAATGATACCCGCACCGATACCCATAATTGCCTCGAGCACGATGGCGCACGCGGCAAGTTTGACCGTATACGGATACTTCTGGGCAAAGATTTCCGTAACCGGCAGCTTGCGCTGATACGAATTGCCCAGATCGCCATGAAGCAGGCCGTTCATGTAATACAAGTAACGGTCCACGAGCGACGTTTGAACGGGGTCGCCGTTCTCGTCAAGGATCGCGTTGCCGTCCTCGTCCGACTGGACCAGGTGATAGCGGACGCGAAGCTGAAGCTCCACCTCGGGGGACAGAGCCTTGTCTCCACCGATCAGCTTGATCGGATCTCCCGGCACGATATTCTGGAGGGCGAACAGAATCAGCGTA
The DNA here is from genome assembly GCA_036550515.1 of Collinsella sp. GTDB lineage: Bacteria > Actinomycetota > Coriobacteriia > Coriobacteriales > Coriobacteriaceae > Collinsella. The sequence continues at coordinate 35,921 of JAXKGF010000075.1, read as the reverse complement.
ACGCCCAAAAACACCGGGATGAACTGAAGCACACGTTTAACGATGTACTTACCCATACCACTCCCCTATCTAGGGATTAACCTAAATGGGATGCCGATCGCCAGACCGGCATCCCAAAATTACCATCAGCCAGTTTACCCCAGGTTAGGGAGAACTGTATGTTTCCCATGAGGTCTACGTAAATACTTGACCCTCACGGAAGCTGCAAACTCTTAGGCGAGCTCAGCGGTACCCAGATCAGCGTGCTTCTGCGGATCGACATAGAGGTGCTTGATGCGATCGGAGCCGGCGATGGTGTGCGTGTAGAACATAATCGGGATGACCGGGCAGTCGGCAGCGACCATTGCATCGGCCTCCTGCATCTTAGCGACGCGCTCCTCGTCGTCAACAATAGTACGAGCCTCGTCGACCTTGGCGTCGAACTCGGGGTTGTTGTAACCGGAGCGGTTGTCGCCACCGAGGGAGTCGGAGTGGAACAGCGGATACAGGAAGTTGTCCATGATCGGGTAGTCGGCAATCCAACCCAGACGACCGAACTGATAGTTAAAGTTCTGATACTGCTCGAGCAGGGCAGACCACTCAGGGGTATCGGAGACAGCGGTAACGCCAACCTTGGCGAGGTCGCCGATGATGGACTCCATGATTTCCTTGTGACCGCCGTCCTGGTTGTAGGACAGGGTCACGCTAATGCCACGATCCCCGTTAGCGCCAGCGGGAGCAACCTTGTCGAGGTACTCGTTAGCCTTGTCGACATCGTAGGCGCAGAACTCCCATGCGCCCTCCTTGTAGCCATCGATGCCCGGAGGAACAATGCCGTCGGCAGGGGTACGGGTACCCTTGAAGATGGTCTTGCAGATGGCCTCACGGTTAATGGCCAGGGAGATGCCCCTACGCAGGTCGGCGTTGTTGAACGGCTCGGCCGTGGTGTTGCAGGTCAGATAGTACGTGGAAGGCTCGGCGCCGAGCAGCATGCGCTCGCCGTCACCCATGGTGTAGCCGTCCTTGGACACGCCGCGATCCTTCTTGGCGGCATCGATCTGAGCGACGGGAACGTCGCAGACATCGAGGTTACCGGCCTGGAACTCCTTGTAAGCGGTCTCCATGTCCTTGATGACCTGGAAGTGGATGCCATCGATCTTGGCCTTGTCGCCATAGTAATCGTCGAACTTCTTGACGTTGATCTCCTGGCCATCCTCCCACTTGCCGTCCATCATGAACGGGCCGTTACCGACCGGGGCAAGATAGAAGCTCTTGACATCGGACTCGGCGCACTCGGGAACCGGGGCCAGAGCCGGATGAGAGGCGACGAAGGGGAAGTCAGCGTAAGCGGAAGACAGCTTGACGACGAGGGTCTCATCGTCGGGGCACGTAACACCGCTGAGCTCGGTAGCGTTGCCGGCAAGCAGGTCGTCATAACCCTCGACCATGGAAAGGTGATAGGAGACCTCGGAAGGACCGTACTCGGTAGCGATGGCCGACTTGGTGTTGACCAGACGCTCCCAACCGAGCTTGAAGGACTTGGAGGTAACGTCGTCACCGTTGTGGAACTTGGCCTTCTTGATCTTGAAGGTAAACTCGGTGGCGTCGTCGTTGGACTCAAAGGACTCGCAAGCCAGCGGAACGATCTCGCCCTTCTCGGCGTCGTAAGAGGTCAGAGCGTCAAAGAGCTGGTACTCGACCTGAGTGCCCTGGTCCTCCTGGACATTGTAGGGGTCGATGCAGACCGGGTTGTTGATGTAGAAGTTCAGCGTCGAACCGGACTCAGAACCGGAAGCGTCGCCACCCTTCTTGCCACATGCGGCAAGAAAAGCCATGGAGCTCGCAGCAAGGGTGCCGCCAACAAAGGCGCGACGACCCATAACGGGCTGGTGGAACATAGAATCAGCCATGCCATCCTCCTTATGAGATAGGACAAAGAAATGTTCAGTCGGACACATGTCGAAACAATCCGATCCGAACCATCAAAACGCCGCCCGCTGCTATGGCTGGTTATGCACAACGGACCAACGTTTTGCAATACAGTAGCGCATTTTATACACAATTTGGGGCTAATTCCGGTTAACGGTCGAGAATTTCTTTAGTTGGGCGAAGTATGTGGGGATATTTTGACTCTGTTACAAATATGTAAACAAAAAGGGTCCCGCACTTACGGGACCCTTTTTGAATATTTATGCGGCTCGTACTTAGTAGCCGACGATGCCCTGCGGGAAGAAGAACATGCACAGCACGACGCACACGGCAAACACGACAGCCATGATGACGGTCAGGCGGTCGAGGTTCTGCTCCATGACGCCCGTGGCAGAGCTGGAGTTATACAGCGAGCTAGCGATCATATCCGAAACGCCGGTGCCCTTACCGGAATGCATCAGGACGAGAATCGTCAGCGCCACGGCAGAGACAGCCCAAACGACAAACAGAAGAATCTGGAACGGACCCATAGATAAGCTCCTTAATAGAACAGTTTAAACTCCAGTACTGTACCACAATCCCCCGCTCTCCCCTACCTGCCACTCAAGGACGGGGTGGAAATGGCAGAAATACCAAAAAGGGGGTTGTCCGGTTGTGGACAACCCCCTTACTAGAAAACGGTATTTGTTTTCTATTAGGCCTCGGTGGCGAGCACGCGGCCCGTCATCTCGGCGGAAGGCTCAATACCAGCCATGGTGAGCATGGTCGGAGCGATATCGGAAAGACGGCCGTCCTCGATACCGGTGAGCTTGGCCTTCTCATCAACGATGATGAACGGAACGCGGTTGGTGGTGTGAGCCGTAAACGGATGCTTGGAACCGTCAGAAGCAACGTCAAACATGTGATCGGCGTTGCCGTGGTCGGCGGTGATCAGCGCAAAGCCGCCCTTGGCGAGAATCGCCGGGACAACCTTAGACAGGGCATCGTCAACGGCCTCGACGGCCTTAACGGCGGCGTCGAAGACACCGGTGTGACCAACCATGTCGCAGTTTGCGAAGTTCACGATGTAGAAATCAGCGCGATCCTCGTTGATGGCAGCGACGAGCTTCTCGGTAACCTCGGGAGCGCTCATCTCAGGCTGCAGATCGTAGGTAGCGACCTTGGGGGAAGCGACGAGCACGCGCTCCTCGCCCTCCTTGGGCTCCTCGATGCCGCCGTTGAGGAAGAACGTCACGTGGGCGTACTTCTCGGTCTCGGCGGTGTGCAGCTGCTTCAGGCCATTGGCGGCGATAACGTCGGCCAGGACGTTCTCGGGGAACGTCTTGGGGAAGGCGACCTCGACATCAAACGTCGGATCGTACTCGGTCATCGTCACAAAGTGCGAAAGCTTGATCTGCTTGCGCTCAAAGCCGTCGAACTCCTTGTCCGTGAACACGCGGGTCATCTGACGGGCGCGGTCGGGACGGAAGTTGAAGAAGATGGCCGCGTCGCCCTCGTGGATGCCCTCGTTGTGGGCAGCGAAGGGCTCGACGAACTCGTCGCCGCGCGGGTCCTTCTCGTAGTAGGCCTTGATGCCGGCAACGGGGTCGACATCGGCATCGGACGCATTGACCATGACGTCGTAGGCACGCTGGATGCGCTCCCAACGGTTGTCGCGGTCCATGGCCCAATAGCGGCCAGAAACGGTGGCGACGCGAGCGTCGCAACCGGTCTCCTCGGAGATCTTCGCCAGGAAGGCGCAGAACTCGCTCATGTAGCCGGCACCGGACTGCGGGTCAACGTCGCGGCCATCCATGAAGGCGTGGACGCGAACGGTCTTGACACCGTGCTCGGCAGCCATCTTGACCAGAGCCTCGACGTGGTTCATGTGAGAATGGACACCGCCAGGGCTCATAAGGCCCATGAGGTGGAGAGTCTTGCCGTCAGCCTTGACATCGTCCATAGCCTTGACGAAAACCTCGTTCTTGGCGATGGAGCCGTCCTTGATGGCATTGTTGATGCGCGAAAGCTCCTGGAACACGATGCGGCCGGCACCGATATTGAGGTGGCCTACCTCGGAGTTGCCCATCTGGCCGTCGGGAAGGCCCACGTCCTCGCCCGAAGCGCCGAGCGTGGTGTGGGTGTACTTCTCGTACAGGCTATCAAGGAAGGGCGTCTTGGCAGCGGCGACGGCGTTCTCACCATCGGCTGGAGCAAGGCCGCAGCCATCCATGATAATCAGGAGTGCAGGAAGATGACGCTGTGCCATATGTCCTACTCGCCTGCCTTGACGACCATAGAGGCGAAGTCGGTAGCCTTGAGCGAAGCGCCGCCCACGAGGGCGCCGTCAACGTCGGGCTTGGCGACGAGCTCAGCGATGTTGCCAGGCTTGGCAGAGCCACCATAGAGAACGCGGATGCCGTTAGCGAGCTCCTCGCCGAACATCTCCTTGAGGGTCTCACGGATAGCGCCGCAGACCTCCTGAGCGTCCTCGGCGGTAGCGGTCTTGCCGGTGCCAATGGCCCAGATGGGCTCGTAGGCGACGACGACCTGCTTGGGGCAGGTGATCTCAAGACCAGCAAGGCCAGCCTTGACCTGGTTCACGACGTGCTCGACATAGGTGCCAGCCTCGCGGACCTCGAGGGACTCGCCGCAGCAGAAGACGGGAACAAGACCGGCGGCAACGAGAGCCTTGGCCTTCTTGTTCTGGTCCTCGTCGGTCTCGTGGAAGTAGTCACGACGCTCGGAGTGGCCAATGATGCAGTAGGTGCAGCCAGCGGACTTGAGCATGTCGCAAGAGGACTCACCGGTGAAGGCACCCTTGGCCTCCCAGTACACGTTCTGTGCACCGAGGGCGATGGGGGCAGCCTGAATGCGGTCATGAACCGTGGTGATGTCGATGGTCGGAGGGCAGACGAGCACCTCGACGCCAGCCGGAACCTCGGGCAGAGCCTGAGCCAGCTCGTCGGCGAGTTTGGCGGCCTCGGCGACGTCGTTGTTCATCTTCCAGTTACCAGCGATGAGAAGGGTGCGATTAGGCATCGAGAAGCGCCTCCACTCCGGGCAGGGCCTTACCCTCGACGAGCTCCATGGAAGCGCCACCACCGGTGGAGATCCAGCTCATCTTGTCGGCCAGGTTGAACTTGTTGACAGCCGCGACAGAGTCGCCACCGCCGATGATCGAGGTGCAGTCGGCCTCGGCGACAGCCTCGGCGATAGCCTGGGTGCCGTGAGCGAAGTTGTCGAACTCGAAGACGCCCATGGGGCCGTTCCAGAACACGGTCTTGGCGCCCTTGACGGCCTCGGCGTAAAGCTCCTCGGTCTTGGGGCCGATGTCCATACCCTCGCGGTCGTCGGGGATAGCGTCGGAAGCGACAACCTCGGGGACAGCGTCCTCGCCAAAGTGATCGGCAACGCGGTTGTCGATGGGGAGCAGGATCTTGACGCCCTTCTCCTCGGCCTTCTTGAGCATCTCACCGGCGCGCTCGACCCAGTCCTCTTCCTTGAGGGACTGACCGACGGACAGGCCCTGAGCCAGGAAGAAAGTGTAGGCCATGCCGCCACCGATGATCAGGGTATCAGCGGAGTCGATGAGGTGATCGAGAACGCCGATCTTGGAGGAAACCTTGGAACCGCCGACGATGGCGACGAAGGGGCGCTCGGGCTCGGCGAAGATGCCGGTCAGCGTGTCGACCTCCTTCTCGAGCAGGAAGCCGGCGACGGCAGGCAGGTAAGCGGCGGGGCCCACGACGGAACCCTGGGCGCGGTGAGCGGTGCCGAAGGCATCGAGAACGAAGACGTCACCATAGGAAGCGAGCTTCTTGGCGATCTCGGGATCGTTCTTCTTCTCACGCTTGTCAAAACGGACGTTCTCGAGAACGAGGACCTTGCCCGGCTCGACGGCGGCGACAGCCTCGGCGGCCTTCTCGCCATACGTGTCGGCAACAAAAGCAACGTCAAGGCCAGAGAGCTCAGCGAGCTTCTTGGCGACAGGCTCGAGGGAAAGCTCGGGCTGGAAGCCAGTGCCCTCAGGACGGCCGAGGTGGCTCATGAGGATGACGCGAGCGTTGTGCTCAACGAGGTAGTTGATGGTGGGCAGGGCAGCCTTAATACGGGTGGTGTCGCCAACGACGCCATCCTTGATAGGCACGTTGAAGTCAACGCGGACGAGAACGCGCTTGCCGTCGACATCGATGTCGCGGACGGTCTTCTTGGTAAAGGCCATGTTTGCTTCTACCTTTCGTACGTGTCTGCCTTCCATTACGGCAGACGATTTCTTATAAAAAGGACGCGACCCTAGGGTGTAAGCCCTATAAGGCCGCGCCCTTCTTTAGACGCTCAACGAGCTATTCGCTAAAAGCTAAATTAAGCAACGAACTTCTCGAAGTACTTGATGGTGCGGACCATCTGAGAGGTGTAGGAGTTCTCGTTGTCGTACCAAGAGGTGACCTGAACGAGGGTCTGGCCGTTGCCGAGGTCAGAGCACATGGTCTGCGTGGCGTCGAAGATGGAGCCGTGGGTCTCGCCGACGATGTCGCGGGAGACGATCTGGTCCTCGTTGTAGGCGAAGGTATCGGGGATGGTCTCGGCGTAGGCCTTCATGGCAGCGTTGACCTCGTCGACGGTGACCTTCTTGTCAACGACGGCGTAGAGGTTGGTCAGCGAGCCGGTCGGCGTCGGGACGCGCTGGGCGGCACCGATGAGCTTGCCGTTGAGCTCGGGGAGAACCAGGCCGATGGCCTTGGCAGCGCCCGTGGTGTTCGGGACGATGTTCTCGGAGCAGGCGCGGGAGCGACGGAAGTTGCCCTTGCGCTGCGGGCCGTCGAGCGGCATCTGGTCGCCGGTGAAGGCGTGGATGGTGGTCATGATGCCGGACACGATGGGAGCGAAGTCGTTGAGACCCTTGGCCATCGGGGCAAGGCAGTTGGTGGTGCAGGAAGCAGCGGAGATGATGTTGTCCTCAGCGGTCAGCGTCTCATGGTTGACGTTGTACACGATGGTGGGCAGATCGCTGCCGGCCGGAGCGGAGATGACGACCTTCTTGGCGCCAGCGTTGATGTGGGCCTGAGCCTTAGCCTTGCTGGTGTAGAAGCCGGTGCACTCGAGAACGACGTCGACGTCGAGGTCGCCCCAAGGCAGGTTGTTGGCGTCGGCCTCCTTGTAGATCTTGATCTCCTTGCCGTCAACGGTGATGGAATCCTCGCCAGCAACGACCTCGTGATCGCGAGCGTAGTTGCCCTGCGTGGAGTCGTACTTCAGCAGGTAAGCGAGCATATCGGGAGAGGTGAGGTCGTTGATAGCGACGATCTCGGAGCCCTCATGACCGAACATCTGACGGAAAGCCAGACGACCGATGCGACCGAAGCCGTTAATAGCAACCTTTACTGCCATTGTGTCTCCTTTCGTAAGGCCCCCGCGAGCTACAGCGCCCGCCGTTGAGGCCCACAAACTAACCACTCGCCTAATATACCTTTTTTTTGACTTGAATTTCACGAGAATGCTCGAAATTGAAAATCAAATTTACGTTAAAACGTTTTAAAGAATAAAATAGCAGCTAAATCCGTATATAAGTCGATACTTCAAACTACTTGTTTGCTTCAATGAGCTTTTCAAGCCTCAAAACGCGATGGTACAGGGCAGACTTCGACAAGGGAGGGTCAGCCATCTCCCCCAAATCACGCAGCGACAGATCGGGATAGCGCTCGCGCAGGTCGCAAAAGACTGCCAAGGCGTCCGGAAGCGTGTCGCGCAAACCCCGCTGTTCGAGCTCATCGATCAACGCAAGCTGATGCTGGGCGGCACCCGCACTTCTGGTCTGATTGGCCAGTTCGGCATTCACGCGACGGTTTACGTCGTTCTTAACCAATTTGACCGCGCGCGCTTCCTCGATCTCGGCAACGCTGCGCTTGGCGCCGACCAGCTTTAGGAGCTGCTCGATCTCCTCGGCGCTCTTAATGTAGACAGCAAAGGATCCGCGCCGTGCATTAACACGCGCATGGACCCCAATCTGCTCCAACAAATCGCAAAGTCCCTTGGCATATTGCTCGCCCTGCACCGCAATCTCCAAATGAAAATCGCCGCGTGGATCGGCCACGAAACCGCCGGCGATGAGCGCGCCGCGGATGTAGGCAAGCCTGCAGCAGGGACGGGCAACGATGTGCCGGGGAACACCAGCGACGAGCCCTCCCCTGCGGTCGAGAATGCCCAGCAGCACCAGAGCCTTGTCCAGGTCGGGCTGATCGGGCAGGGTAATGAGATAGTTACGGACCTTATGCAAGACCGATTTACGAACGGTGAATTCCGTTTTGAGCTTAAGGATGCGATGCGTCAGTGTGATCATCGTACGCGCGACGGCACCCGTCTCGGTCGCGACCGTCAAACGATACCGCCCGGAGCCGGCCAGCGAAAGTGTACCGCTCACACGCGTCAGGGCGGCAAGCGTCGACAAATCGCAGTATTCACATTCGGGTTCGCAGCGCGCGAGCTCGTCACGCACCTCGGCGGTAAACGACATGCAGGCCTATGCTTTCGTGTTGGCGCGCGACAGGTCGCGATGGGAAATGCTCACGTGATATTGGGCGCCTTCCAAATAACGTGCCGTGGCCTCGGCGATGGCAACGCTGCGGTGTTGACCGCCCGTACAGCCGATGGCGATAGAAAGCTGCGGCTTGCCCTCCGCGATATAGCCCGGCATCACCGTATCGAGCAGCTGCGTCCAGGCCTTCCAGAACTCCTGGGTCTTGGGATGGTCCAAAACAAAATCGGAGACCTTTTTATCGAGACCGGTCATGGTGCGCATCTCGGGATCGTAGAACGGATTGGGCAGGAAGCGGACGTCGATCATAATGTCCGCCTCGACGGGCATGCCGTGCTTAAAGCCAAACGAGAACACGTGAACGTCCATGAGCTGCTGGTCGGACAGCTCGGAGAACGCCATGCGCAATTTATTGCGCAGAGCAGAAGTGCGCAAGCGGCTCGTATCGATAATCATGTCAGCTCGGTCGCGAACGCCCTGCAGCTGCAGGCGCTCGCGCTGAATCGCATCGGCCGTAGTCTCCCCCGGCTTGGCAATGGGATGGCGACGGCGGTTTTCGCTATAACGACGGATCAGCACCTCGTCAGAGGCCTCGAGAAACACGATGTCACAGCTCATCTCGCGCTCCTCGAGCGCGGCAACGGCATCGAGCAGCTCATCGAACAAGCCCTGGCTGCGCAGGTCGCAGGTGACGGCAAGATGCCTGCCCACGCCCGTATTGATGCCGACGAGTTCGGCAAGCTGGGCGATCAGACGCGGAGGCAAGTTGTCGATGCAAAAATAGCCCATGTCCTCGAACACATGCATGGCCTGCGTTCGGCCCGATCCGGACATTCCGGTGATGATGACGATATCGGGGATGCGCTCCGAGCGCTCCGCCGCATCCATGGCATCTCCCTTTTGCATGTGTGCCTCCTAAAACAAGCGCGGGACCCGGCCAGCGGATCCCGCGCGATCAATTGCCTTTATTGAGTATACCGCCCCAAGCGGATACGAGGCCTGTCTTACGCCTCAAGCGCAGCCTTGAACCAACTTGTAATACTCGTGGGGTGCGTGATGGCGGTGCCGACGACAACGGCCCAGGCGCCCGCATCAATCGCGGCGCGGGCCTCCTCGGGCGTGTGCACGCGGCCCTCGCAGATGATGGGGAGACCGGGGAATTCCTCGGTCGCCTGACACAGAAGCGGCAGATCGGGGCCATCGGCCATGGTGCAGTCGATAGCGGCAACACCATGAGAAAGCGTGGTGGACACCAGGTCGAAGCCCATGTCGACAGCACGACGAATATCCTCGATGGTGGCACAGTCGGCCATCAGGAGCACGCCCTCCTCGTGCAGCGGGCGGAAGGTATCCTCGACCGACTTGCCATCGGGACGTGGGCGATCGGTGGCGTCAATCGCCACGATGTCGGCACCGGCGGCAACGCAGGCGCGAGCATGACGCAGCGTCGGCGTGATGTAGACGCCCTCGTGCCCATCCTTCCACAGGCCGATAACAGGAACCTCACAGCGACCCTTAATGGCGGCAATGTCGGCAAGGCCTTGGCAGCGAATGGCGGCGGCGCCGCCAAGCTCGCAGGCGCGAGACATTTGAGCCATGGTCTCGGGCGTACGAAGCGGCTCGCCCATATAGGCCTGAACGCTCACGACGAGCTTGCCCTTCAGGGACTGGATCAAAGGATCAACGGTCATGTTCGACTCAACCTTTCTCAAAACAGCCTTCTGAGACACCGCACCTTGACGTTCAAACCGTCGCTCGCTTACCGAACTACGCTTCGCTCCTCTTTCACGTCAATCTGCGGCACCTCAGAAGGCGCGCTTGGTAGTTATGTTTACTTCAACGATGCAAGAAGGTGTTCGGCGGCACCGATGAGCGGAGCATCGCCCTCCAGAGAACCGATGAGAATCGGCGTGTCCTGAAGCGGATCGAGCGCCTGGCTGGCATAGCCCTCGTGCACCGAATCCTTCCACGTCTGTGAACGCCAATCGGGACCCTGGTGAATCACACCTCCCGAAAGCACGATAACCTCGGGATCCAAGATGTTGGCAAGCGAGCCCAAGCTGGCGCCCAGCGCAAAGCCGGCGTCATGGATGACCTCGGTCGCCTTTGCGTCGCCCGCACGGCACAGGTCGTTCACGTCGCGACCGACCGAAGGACGGCTGGGGTCGACGCGACCAAAGCGCTCATCGTACATACGACCAATGGAAGTGCCGGAAGCAACCGACTCAAGATGACCGGAACGTCCACAGGCGCAGGGAATGCCAGCGGCAGCCGAGCACTCGATGTGGCCCATATGACCGGCAGCACCATGGAAGCCCTGCATCACACGGCCGTTCTCGACATATGCGCCGCCGATGCCCGTGCCGATGCCCAAGCACAAAACGGAGAACTTGCCTTTGCCGACGCCCCAGTGGGCCTCGCCCAGAGCATGAGCCTGCACGTCGCCCACCACGGCAACGGGGAGACCAAGGTCCTCGCGCAGACGCGGCCCCAACTGAACGCCGGACCAGCCGGGCATGATCTCGTTGGCATACGCGATGGCGCCCGTCTTGGGATCGACGACGCCTGCGGCACCGATACCGACACCGAGAACCTCGACATCGGGATTCGCCTCAAGAGCGGCCTTGATGGACGCCTCGATACGCTGGAAGACGGCCTCGCCGCCCTCCTGGGCCTCAGTAGGAACCTCGGCCTCAAATACGGGATGGGGCACGCTGCCGTCAGCCGGGTACTCCATAATGGCGGTCGCGATCTTAGTTCCGCCGATGTCGACAGAGCAGACGTACTTGTTCTCCATGTCGTTCTCCTTAGGAGATAAAAACAACTACAGGAAATGAAGGCGGTGTTATCGCCGCAGCATGATAAAGGTTTCCCAGGTGCCCGAGGTTGGGGTGAAAGTGGTCGGGCGTTGACCTAATGGGTCACGCCCGACCACTTGAGCCCCAAGATCGGGTGCCTGGGGAATCTTTACAGGAGACCGTTGTCCTGGAGGACCTTCTTAATCGCCTCGACGTTCTCGCCGGTCATGGCCTTCACCGGGCGCGGCATAGTCGGGCTGTCGAAGATGCCCATGAGATTCATAGCGGTCTTGAAGGCGCCGACGCCACCGGCATAGCCCTGGACGCCCGAGGTGACGTCCCAGATGTGCGAAATCTCATTGAGACGATCCTGCTCAGCCTTGACGGTAGCCCAGTCACCAGCCTGAGCGGCCTTCCACTGACGCACGTAGCCCTCGGGCTCAACGTTAGCGAGACCCGGGACAGAGCCGTCGGCACCACCGAGGTAAGCGCCGTCGACAACAACCTCGTGACCGGTGAGGATGCTCATCGGATGGCCGTTCTTCTCGTTCTCCTGAACGAGGTAGCGGAACGAGATGTCATCACCCGAGGAATCCTTGACGCCGGCCAGGACGCCCTCGGCGCCGAGCTTGGCAAGGAGCTTCCAGGGGAGCTTGGTGTGGACGCACACGGGGATGTCATAGGCAAAGATGGGCAGGTCGAGTTCCTCGTGCAGGATGCGGAAGTGCTCCTCGACCTCGGTCATGCCCTGCAGGGCATAGAACGGGCAGGTGGCGACGAGGGCATCGGCGCCCAGCTCCTGAGCGACCTTGCCGTGCTCGATCATGCGCTCGGTTTCGGTATCGATGATACCGACCAGAACAGGCACGCGGTGGTCGACGATACGGACGGCCTCGGCGATGATCTGGCGACGGCGCTCATCGGTGGAGAAGACGACCTCACCCGAAGAGCCCAAGAAGAACAGGCCATCGACGCCGGCGTCGATCATGCGGTTGATGCTACGCTCAAAGGAGACAACATCGAGCTGATGATCTTCGGTATCGGGAACAACGACGGGAGGGATAACGCCGGTGAATTTCTGAGTTGCCACAAGAATCTCCTTAGTTGTCTGGCGAGCGGCCCTGTGCCGCCCACTCTTGTTGGCAGTGTTCAGGCCGCCTAGGCCAAAGAACACGGGTAGAACGTTTGGTTAAAAAAGTCGACGACTTCGTTTTCGAACGCATTGATGCGCTCGTGAGCGTATTTGGCATAGATGATATGCCTCCGGTCACACTCAAGACCGTTGAATACGGCAAACTGGCCCTTGGGATCGCTCACGGCATCCATGAGTGATGTGCCCATGAGCACCGATCCGCGCACCCGAGACGACAGAGCCTCGAGGCCGCCGGGAATTGGATTGGCAACCGCCGTGCAGGCAAGGCCCCGCTCGTCCAGAGCAGAAACCGCCAGCGCGACTCCGCCGCCAAGACCCTCGCCCCATGCAAAGATGCGGTCGGGGTCCACGCCATCAAGATTTCGCGCAACCTTCGCCAACGCGCAGCCCCAACGGACGCGCCCGACAAAAGCGGGCGAAGCAATCCCCCACTGCAGGTTGTCCGCACCAGCAACAACGTCGTCTAGTGCAAGCACGGCATACCCCATGGCGGCAAACCTCGTCATGTGATGCCATCCACGCACGGGTCGATCGATGTCGTGAAACATCAGACAGAGCGGAACAAGCTCGGATGCTCGGGCGCGGCCTGAGGGCTCAATCAAACGGCCGTGCACGACATACCCGCCGAGCTCAAAGGAAACCTCGGAGTAGCGCGCGCACGGATTGGCGAAATCAATCGCCGTAACAGTCAGCCCGCAAACCTCAAGGTCCGAAGCGGCTGTCTCTAATTCGGAAACATCCGCCGAAGCATCGCCGCGCCAATCCCGGAAATCGGAGAGCCTTGACGAAACCGTCCCAGCAATCCCCGCGAGCCCGGGGACGATCAGCTCATCGACATTGCTCTCGCACTTAGACATGAGCCTCCCCTCCTTCGCAGAAAAACGGAATGATCATGTCGTCAAAGTCCTGAATCTCCTCGTGGCCAAAGCCCTCAAAGAACTCGTGTCGCTTCTCGCAGGCCAGGTTGTTGTAGACCGCAAACTGCGTCGCCGGCGGACAGACGATATCGGCTGTGCCCGTGCCAAACAGCACGGGGCATTTGACCATGGGGGCAAAGTTCTTGGAATCGAAGTACGCCAGCTTGGCATAGGCCTCCTCAATACGAGTCGAGTCCTCGTCAAACCAACGCGACCAATAACGCAGACCCTCGTAGGCAATGTCGTCGGCATCCAAATCCCAGACCAGGCGGAAATCCGACAGGAAGGGATAGAGGATGGCGGCGCGATTGATAAGCTCGCTGTTAAGCGCGCAGGTCGCAATGCCCAAACCGCCGCCCTGCGATGCGCCGTTCACAAATACGCGGGCAAGATCGATGCCCTCGAGCTCGCGAACAATACGGCACAGGATGCGGATATCCTGGTGCAAGCGGACATAGTAGAGGTTGGCCGGGTCGCCATCGATACCGGCGACAATATGGCCCGCGACCGTTGTGCCTTCAAATCCACCAATATCCTCGGAGGGGCCACCCTGGCCGGGGCAGTCGAGGGCGATGAGTGCCATGCCCATGCCCGCAAACGACGCCTGCTCGAACCAGCTGCGGCTCGCACCCGGATATCCATGGAACTGAAGCACCAGCGGCATGGGCTCCTCCGAAACCGGCTTGAGATACTTGGCATGCAGGCGGGCGCCACACATGCCGGTATACCAGAGGTCGAAAAACCGACAGGTCGCGGAATCCGCAACCGAAGCCGCCTCAATCTCGTAGTCGAGCTCGACAGCGTCGGCCTCGGCCATGCGGCCCTTCCAAAAGAGATCGAAATCCGATGGACGGGGCATAGCGCCTCGATATTCACCAAATTGCTGTTGTAGCTCCTGAGCACTTGGCATGGCTCGTGAACCCAACCTTTCGAAATCGCAACGGAGGTGCGCCCGGCAAGGGAACCGGGCGCACGGGAGGGAAAGCGAGGCTACTCGCCGAGCTTGGGATGCAGCAGCGACGGCGCAGCGCCGAGCAGCATCTTGGTGTAGGGGTCCTGAGGGTGCTGGAAGACCTGCTTGGCCTCGCCCTGCTCGACGATCTTGCCGCCATTCATAACGATGATGTCGTCAGAGATATAGCGGACCGTCTGGATGTCATGGCTGATGAACACCATGGCCAGGCCGAGCTCCTTCTTAAGGTCGGTCAGCAGGTTCAGAATCTGCGCGCGGACCGAAACGTCCAGAGCCGAGGTGGGCTCGTCGGCGATGATGGCATCGGGGTTCAGCGACAGGGCACGGGCAATTGCGACGCGCTGGCGCTGGCCGCCCGAAAGCTGGCCGGGAAGAACCTCGGCGGCGGAGCTGGGCAGACCGGTGAGCTCCAAGAGCTCCTTGACGCGCTTCTCCTGCTCGGCCTCGGTACCCAGGTTGTGGACGCGCATGGGGTCGAGCAGTTGCTCGCGAACGACCATGCGGGGGTTGAGCGCCGTGGCCGGGTTCTGGAACACGACCGAGATGACGCGACCCATGTGGCGACGGTCCTCGGCGGTACGTTTAGTAACGTCCTTGCCCTTAAAGTAGACCTTGCCACTCGTGGGGGCCTGCAGACCGCACATGACGTTGGCGGTGGTGGACTTTCCGCAACCGGACTCGCCGACGATGCCGATGGTCTGTCCGGGCATGAGCTTAATCGTTACACCCTGGACGGCGTGAACCAGGTTGGGGTGCAGAATCGAGCCGGTACGGGTCCTAAAGGTGACGTGGACGTCATCAAGGAAGATGATCGGCTCGACGCCGTTGACTGCGGTCTCGCTCATCTACATCACCTCCGCGTGAGGGGTCAAACCATTTGCCTTGAGCACCTCGTCGGGGAGCTCGGAATAGAAGTGCTCGGTGCCGGGCACGCGCTTGAAGACCGGACGGGTGTCCAGGCCAATGCGCGGATGGCTCGAGCGGGGTGCGAAGCGATCGCCCTTGGGGAAATCGCGCGGGCTCGGAACGGCGCCGGGCACCTGGTGCAGGCGGCCCGAACCGCTCTCGATGGAAAGGACGGAACCCAGAAGGCCGCGGGTGTACTCGTGAATCGGGTTGGTGAGCAGCTCCTTAGTGGGCGCCTGCTCGATAACCTGGCCGGCGTACATAACCGTGATGTTATGAGCGACCTCGGCGACCAGTGCCAGGTCATGCGAAACGAAGATCATGGCAAAGCCGAGCTTGGCCTGAAGGTCGTTAAGCAGCTTGATGACCTGCTTCTGGACGGTAACGTCCAGAGCGGTCGTGGGCTCGTCGCAGATGACCAGCTTGGGGTCGCGGGTAAGGGCCATAGCGATCAGAACGCGCTGACGCTGACCACCGGAAAGCTCATGCGGATAGCTCTCGAGCGTACGCTTGGGGTCGAGGCCCACGAGCTCCAGGAGCTCCTCGGCGCTACGGGTGCCGCCGCGCTTGGTGAGCTGCTTCATCTGGGCGGAAATGAGCATGGAGGGGTTGAGCGAGGATAGGGCGTCCTGATAGACCATGGCGATATCGGTACCGCGAAGGCCGAACCACTCTTTTTTGCTCATCTTGAGCAGGTCGCGACCCTCCCAGAGAACCTCGCCGGAAAGATGCTCGTCATCATCGGTCAGACCCATGATGGCCAGCGTGGTGATGGACTTACCGCAGCCGGACTCACCGACCAGGCCCATGGTCTGGCCGGGACGGACATCAAAGTTGACGTGGTCGACGACGTTGATATCACCGTGGTGCTCAAACTGGATGCAGAAATCGCGGACCGAAAGGATCGGCTCAACGGACTCATCGGGCACATGGCGGTCGTTACGCTTGAGTTCGACATCACGCAGGGCGCCAAGACGGGCGGACAGGGACTGAGCCTGCTCCTTGTAGGCGCGAACGGGGTCGGAGACCAGCAGGTCGGCCTCGCGGCGCTTGGAGGAGTCAGTCGGATCCAGGGCGGCGGAGGGAGCAGCGGCCATGGCGTCGGTAATGCCCTCGGAGAGGATGTTGAGCGCCAGGCAGGTGATCATGATGGCCAAGCCCGGGAACAGTGCCTGCCACCAACGGCCGGCGAGCACGCCACCGCGAGCGTCAGCGAGGATGTTGCCCCAGGTAGCGGTGGGCTCCTGAATACCAGCGCCGATGAAGGTCAGCGAGGCCTCGAAGATGATGGCGTCGGCGACCAGGGTAACGGTGAAGACCATGATCGGGGCGATGCAGTTACGCAGAACATGCTTGATCAAAATCCACGGAGCCTTAGCGCCGGAAACGATGACCGCGCGGACATAGTCCTCGCCGTACTCGGACACGATGTTGGCGCGCACGATACGGGCAATCTGCGGAGTATACATAAAGCCGATGGCGAAGATGATCGACGGCACGGAATTGCCCAGGATGGAGACGAAGACGGCAGCGAGGGCGATGCCCGGGATGGACATGATGATATCCAGGATGCGCATGATCGCCTCGGAAACGGACTTGCGCGAAACCGCCGCGAGGGCGCCCACGACCGAACCGCAGACCAGAGCCATGGCAGTAGCACCGAAGCCGATGATCAGCGAGTAACGGCCACCGTAAAGCATACGCGACAGGATGTCGCGGCCCTTATCGTCGGTACCGAAAATAAATCCATTGCCGGGAGCCTGACGAGCAGTGAAAATCTCGACCGGGCTATAGGGGGCAAGAAGGGGCGCCAGAATCGCGGTCAGGGCGACCAGCACCAGCACGACGGCGGCAATCTTAGAAGACAGCGTCATCTTCTTCCAGCCACCGAGCTTGAGCCCCTTGGAGGCAGCTTTCTCGAGCTGCTCGGTTTGCTTCTCTCGAATCTTTACCATAATCTACACCGTCCTGATGCGCGGGTTGATGAGCAGGTAGAGCATGTCAACCACGATGTTGATGATGATGAAGGCAAGAGCAACGACGATGACGACGCCCTGAACCAGGTTCGCCTCGTTGCCCTGAACGCCCTGCAGAATCGCAGTACCCATGCCGGGGAGGTTGAAGATGACCTCGATGACGACGGCGCCGCCCATAAGGTAACCGATCTTAAGACCGAGGGTGGTGACCGGGGTGATCAGCGCGTTGCGCAAAACGTTGATGCCGACGACGACCTTCTCGGGAACGCCGGCGCCACGGGCCATGCGGACGTAGTCCTTGTCGAGCTCCTCGACCATGGCGGTACGCACGATACGAGTCATCTGACCCGTCAGCGGAAATGCCAGGGCGATAGCGGGCATGATCATACGTCCCAGATAGCCAGCCGGGTTGGTGGTGAAGTGAGGCAGAGCACCGGACGCCGGGAGCACCTTAAGGTAGGAAGAGAACAGCAGAATCAACAGGACGGCAAGCCAGAACGACGGGGTTGCCAGGCCGGCGATGGAAAAGACGCGGATCACTTGGTCCGGCCATTTATCGCGATACAGTGCCGCGATGACGCCGAGTAAAAACGAGACGACCGCGCCGATGGCAAGACCGATAAAGGTCAGCTGCATCGTGACGGGCAGGGCCGTGGAGATGCGCTTGGCAACGGAGTTGCGAGCAGCACCATAGGTGCCCATGTCACCATGGATCAAATCGCCCATGTAGCGCACGTAGCGCACGGGCCAGGGGTCGTCCAGACCATACTTCTCATGGTACTCGGCAACCGCCTCGGGCGAGGCACCGTCACCCAACGCCGTATAGGCGGGGTCGGTCTTGGAGAACGACATAAGGAAGAACACCAGGACGGTGACGCCCAATGCCATGATCGGCAGCGCCACGAGACGCCTTCCAATCAAACGTAGAAAGTTGTTCACGTTCTCTCCCCTTTCTTTTGTCGGTAGGACCAACTGGTATATGAGTATGGATACTCATTACAAGACCCGAGCGACATCGAGGCCGCCCGGGTCTTTGTTTCAACTATGAGGACGCTGCCTTACGACCGACGCCCCACATATGACTCAAGCGAGTCTTAGGCCTTGACGGTCGCGACGCCCCTGAAGGACATGCTCGTCGTGCCGATGCCCTTGAAGCCATCGAGGGCCTCGCCGTTGGGCGCGGTCGACGGATCGTCCCAGGAAGCGGAAACGGTCTTGACGTGGACAACGGGGTACAGAACGGCGTTGTCGGCGATGATGTCGAAGCACTCGTTCCACTTCTTCTGCTGCTCGTCGCCCTCGGCGGCAAGAGCCTCGTCCATGAGACCGTGGAGCTTCGCCCACTCAGCGGAATCCTTCCACGGGCAACGGGTCTGCATCCAGACGTTGTCGCCATACCACCAGTTGAGCAGCAGGTCGGGGTCGGCGCCGAAGCAGGACGGATCGCCAGGAGCGAGAAGGATATCGTAGGCCTCGCCGCCGTCGATGGCAGCGTAGGTGGCCGGCGAGGTATCGGTCTGGATGGTCACATCGAAGCCGAGAGCGTCGAGGTCGTTCTTGACCTGAGCGGCCATGCCCTTGATCTGCTCGTTATCGGTGGTGCGCAGGGTGATTGCGCCCGGGGTGATGCCAGACTCTTCGATGAGCTTCTTGGCCTTCTTGGCGTCAGTCTTGTACACCGTGGAAGCCTCATGATAGTTGGTGAAGCTCTTGGGCAGGTAGCAGCTGGCAGCGGTGGCAAGGCCGGCGAAGGTGTTGGTGATCATCTTCTCGGTGTCGAGCGCGTACATGACGGCCTGACGGACCTTGACGTTGTTCCAAGGCTCCTTGGCGACGTTGAACATGATGAAGCGGGTGCCGAAGCCCTGGACGTTGTCGATCTTGCAGCCAGCGCTCTCGAGCTGGTCGACGGCGTCAGCGGTGACGAGCTCCATAACGAGCGTGGAGCCCTCCTGCTGAGCGGTAACGCGAGCGGTGGGGTCGGTCAGGATGCTGTACTGGATCTTCTTATCCTCGGCAGCATACTCACCGTTGTACTCGGGGTTGGGAACCAGGGTGATCTCGGTATCGGAGATAGAGTCGTACATCCAGGGGCCGGAACCGATCGGCTGCTTGGCGCGATCCTCCTCGGCCTGGGTGGCCGGGGTAACACGGATGATGGCCAGACGATCCTTGAGCAGGGAGAAGTTGGGAACCTTGGTCTTGACCGTTACAGTGCTGGCGTCCTTGGCCTCGATGGACTCGAAGGGCTGGAAGAACGGAGCATAGGTAGCAGAAGCGGCGCAAGCGGTGTAGGAGGCAACGACGTCGTCAGCGGTGACCTCGGTACCATCGGAGAACTTGGCACCCTTGCGGATGGTGACCTCGAAGGTAGTGTCGTCCACGGACTTGGGATCGTCGGTGGCGAGCTCGTTGAAGGTGCTGTAGTCGTGGTAATCGATGCCGTAGAGGCCCTCGATGACGTGCCAGTTAGCACCCAGGCCCACAGCGGAGCCGGTGCTGGCGGGGTCGAAGCTGGACGGAGCGTAAGCGGAACCAGCGGTAATCACGCCGCCGCCACGGTTGGCGGAATCAGTGGAACCGGAAGCGGAACCTTCGTCGCTAGAGCTGCCACCGCAGCCAGTGAGACCAAGCCCTGCGACAGCAGCGACGCTGCCGGTGAGGCCGAGGAACGAACGCCTGGACATACCCTTGTTGATGATGGCCATGTCTTCTCCTATCAATAGAGAATCTTACCCGGGAGCACCTAGACTTGCCCCCGCGCAACTTGCGGACGATATATACCTTACCTACCGACGAACCCAACTGAGGTGCCGCGCTCGGCGACCGATACATACATACGCTTGAACGGTATTTACTACCGTTCACCGAATTCATTGACAAATGATTCGACAGACAGTATGTATCGACGAGGTGAGATATCAGTCTTCGTCAACCCGCAGGATAGCAGTGTTGTTCACCATGGCTAGTCAAACGTTTTAGCGTTAATAAAACCCGAAATCGGCAGGTAATCACCGCGAAACAAATGATTGAAAATTGACCAATCATGTATATCAGTTGTTTAGAAGCGCGTTTAGTTTTCGGATCGGTTGGCCGATGCCTGGGCGCGTTCGGCATTCCATGCAACAAGTGCCTCGTGGACCGCTTTGGCGACATCGGCCGGAACGCCTCGAACTTCTGCAATCTCCTGCTCGCTTGCTGCGCGTAAACGCTTCATCGAGCCAAAATGGCGCATAATGGCACGTTTTCTGGTGGGTCCCACGCCCGGAACGTCGTCAAGCACCGAAACCGTCATAGCCTTATCGCGCAACTCGCGGTGGAAGGTAATCGCAAATCGGTGGGATTCATCGCGAACCTGCTTGATCAGATAAAGCGAAGCGGAGCCGGTCGGCAGCACGACGGGAGTCTCGTCCCACGGCACGAAAACCTCCTCATCGGCCTTTGCCAAGCCACAAACTGGTATATCGAGACCGAGTGCCTCGAGTTGCTTAATTGCAGCGGTCAATTGCGGCTTGCCGCCATCGACTACGAGCAAATCGGGGCGCGAGCCAAAGCGCTCGTCCGCCATGCGCTCGGGAGCATAGCGACGCCCCAGAACCTCGGACATCGATACGAAGTCGTTCGCCTCGTCCAATTCGGCCTGAATTTTAAAGCGACGATACTGGCCCTTGTCAGCACGGCCGTTGGTAAATACCACCATCGAAGCGACGGTAAAGGTGCCGTGCAACGTCGAGATATCGAAGCACTCGATGCGCAACGGCGGCGCAGGCAGCGCCAGCGCGCTTTCGAGCTCCAGGAGCGCCTGATTGGTGCGATCGTCAGCATACCCCGTGCGCATCATGTAGCGCATGAGGGCATGGCGCGCATTTTTAGAAGCCATGTCGAGCAGGCGGTGCTTTTCGCCGCGCTGCGGCCTATGGAGATGGCAAGAGCGTTCGCGCTTGCCCGCAAGCCACTCCCCCAACGCTTCGGCATCCTCAAGCTCGACAGAGAGATTGATCTCGGCTGGAATATCAGCCGTCTCGTCGTAATAGCGCTTAAGAAAGCCAGATTGAAGCTCTTCCTCGTCGACATCCAGGCCTTTATCGAGGATGAACTCACAAGTTCGAACCGTTCGGCCCTCGCGAACGACAAAGACACAGGCGGCAGAGATAGTCTCTTCGCGATAGAAGCCGATGACGTCGATATCGACGCTTGATGGAAAAACGACCAGTTGGCGATCGTCCAGGCCCCTAATGACTTCCAGGCGACGCTTGACGCGAGCCGCACGCTCAAAATCGAGCGTCTCGGCTGCCTCTGTCATCTCGGACGTAAGCTCGTCGACGACATCCTTGCGATGGCCCGACAAGAAACGTTCGACACGCTTGACGTTCTTGGCATAGTCGGCAGGGGAAATCGCACCGACGCATGCGCCCGGCCCGCGCCCGACATGGTAGTCAAAGCAGGGACGCCCGTTTTGCGCGCAAATCATATTGACGATGTCTTCTTCGCCCTTATGAGATTCGACGATGCGGCGGCAGCGGCGCCATTCCGCACAGGATGCCGAGCAAATAGGAATAACCTTGCGTAGCGTATCGATGGTCTCACGCGCCGCACGGCTATCGGTATAGGGGCCAAAATAGCGCGTTCCCGGTTTATGACGCTCTCGCGTGTATTTAATAGCCGGAAACAAGTCGCTCTTGGTAATGGCGATAAAGGGATAGCTTTTATCATCTTTGAGATCGACGTTAAAGTACGGATGGTACTGGCCAATCAGATTGCGCTCGAGCACCAATGCCTCGTGCTCGGTCTCCACCACGATATAGTCGAAGCTCGCCACCAGCTGCATCATGAGCGGGATCTTTTGACGCTCGTCCTGCAGCGTCACGTATTGACGCATACGGGCACGCAAGTTTTTTGCCTTGCCCACATAGATGACGTCGCCCTTGGCATCTTTCCAAAGGTAGCAGCCGGGTTGCGTGGGAACGCGCGAAACCTGTTCGGCAAGTGTTGGAATGTTGTCGTGACCTGCCACACGCACCTACTTGCGACGAAGCAGCGCCGAGACCTCGGGCATCTTAAAGACGAAGGCAAGGCCAAAAGTCACGGCGAGCGAGACGACGCCTGCAACACAAACGTAGCCCAGGGTAATGAGGATCGAGCTGCCAAGCATTCCGACAAAGTGCTCAAGTGCCCACATGACGCCGGCGCCCGCGGCAGCGCCCAAGCCACCGAACAACAGGCCGAAGAAACCGCCGTGCAGGATAGACTTGACCTGAAGGCCATGTAGACGACGGCGCAGCCACCACAGCGAGCATCCGACCAAGACCACGTAGTCAACGACGTACGAAAGCGCAATTGCCGGCATACCGTAGCCCAGTACCACGCCAAACAGCAGCACCGAACCGGCCTGACCGATAGCGGAGTACAGGCAATAGCGGCTATAAGGTTTCATATCGAGCAGGGCCGAGAAGCTCTTCTGCATCAGCACGACCACGCCGTAGAGCGGCAGGGAAAGTGCCAGATAGATAAGGAACTCCGACACCAGCGCCACACCGGATTCATCGAACTTGCCGGCGCAGTAGATCATGTTGAGCGGACGGGCGAAGACGATCAGGTACATCGCAAACGGAATCAGGAAGAAGAGCATCTGGGCGACACCGCGCGAAATGCCCGTGCGGACGCTGTCGTAATCCTTCTCCTGCGCATCGTGAGAGAGTTCGGTATAGAGTGCCGTCGAAAGCGAGGCGGCGATCAGCGCATAGGGCAGCGTGTACCACAGGCGCGCATATGCGATGACGGAAGGGCCGGTCTCGGGCTGCACCACCAGCGCGGCGGCATTGGTAATGGAGGTCGAGACAAACATGCACACCGTGGCGAGCAGCGTCGGGATACCAAGCGCAATCGTCTGTCGCAGCGCGGGGTCCTTAAAGTCGATATGGATATGAGGATGCACGCCATGCTTGCCGAGCGCGGGAATCTGGCAGGCCATCTGGACAAAGACGCCGAGGGTCGTACCGGCTGCGATCAAGATAATGCCGACCCGCTCGCCAAATTGTGCAGACACGGGAGCAAAGCCCATAAAGCTGGCGATGACGATGACATTGTTGAGAACCGGGGCAAACGTCGACCAGAAGTAGTCGCGGTGTGCGTTGAGAACACCCGAGAACACCGAGCCCAAGCCATAAAACAGAATTTGGATAGCAAAGAAGCGGAACATGAACGCAGCGGTATCCATGCTGTCGCCATTACCCGAAAGGAACGACTGCGTCCAAATAAAGCCGGGAGCAAACACGGTGCCCAGCAGCGAGATGCCGCCCAGCACCAGAAGCAGAATACCAAGCAGGTTGCCGACATACTCGTTCGATGCCTCGCGGCCCTGCTCGCGCCTCACGCCCATATAAACCGGCAAAAACGCCGTAACGAGCATGCCGCCCATCACGAGCTCGTAGAGCATGTTGGGCAGGTTGTTGGCAACCTGATAGGAGGACGAGAGCAGCGACATGCCGATGGCGGCCGCCATGGCCCACGTGCGGATAAACCCGGTGACGCGCGACACGATGGTCAGCACGGTCATGAGGCCAGCAGAACGACCAACCGTGGAGTAGTCCGAAGAACCCATATCGTCTACGTCGTCCTGAGAGTCCTCATGAACCTCATCTTGTGGCAGCAAATCGTCCACGACGGCAAAGGAGCCGGTCATCGCAAAGGGATCGTCAACCAAAACGGCGTCATCAGCAGGTGCGGCGTCATCGCTGTTCGGCATGTTGTTACCGGATACGGCATCATCATCGAATATGGCATGGTCGCCAAACACCGTGTCAACTTCTTTGGCGGCGACGGTTCGGGCAGAAAACGACAGAGGGTCCCAGTCGTCATCACCGTCGATGGCCACGCCCTCGACGGGATCGGTTGAACCAAGCGGCGACCATTCGTCATCCGAAAGAAGCGGCTCGTCATCATCATGAGCCGCGGGCTTGGCGGAACGAGCGACAGGAGCGCTCTGCGGCGCGCTCTTTCCCTGGGCTGCCATCAAAAACACCGCCGTCTCATCGGGACGCGGCACACGAGGAGCCTCGGAGGCGACCGGCGTCACGCTGGGGCTCGATTGAGCGGCGGCCAAAAAGACAGCCGTCTCATCGGGACGAGCCGAAGAAAGAACCGTACGGGGAAGCGCCGTGCCGGCACCGGCGGCACGCAAGTACACGGCCGTCTCGCCCGGGTCAGCGGCAGCGGACCAGGCGTTTCGAATCTCGTTATCGAACGAAGCAGCCTCGGGCGCGGGCGCCTGAGGAGCCGACCCTTTTGCAAAGTGAGCTCCGCGCTTTGATTCTTCCTGCGGCATCGCTCAGTCCTCTCTCGTGATCGGGGCAACCGTCGCCCCGCAAAATGCAACTAAGTCATCGGGAGCAAGCTCAAGCTGATAGCCGCGCTTGCCACCCGAGATAAAAATGGTATCCCAAAGGACGCATGTCTCATCGATCAGCGTCCGGAAGCGCTTTTTCATACCGACCGGGCTGCAACCGCCGCGGACATACCCCGTCGCGGCAAGCAAATCTTTGACATGCATCATGGTCAGCGACTTTTCGCCTGCGGCGCGCGCGGCGGCCTTGAGGTCGAGCTCGTCGGCAACGGGAATGCAGCACACGACATGGTCGTTGGACGGCGTCGTGCAGACCAGGGTCTTAAATCCCTGACCGGGCTCCTCGCCAAGCTGCTCGGAAATCGCGACGCCCAGACCTGACGATTCATCGCCATCGTCTTCGTACGTATGGAGAACATAGGAGATGCCGGCGCTTTCCAGCTCGCGCATCGCATTGGTTTTTGGCGTCTTAACAGCCTTTGCCATGGCACATCCTTTCCCTCGCAGAGCGACGCAAGGATTAAGTATAGGGCCAATTCCGCCGCATATGCCATCTCGACACACAGAAGCGCCACCGAATCAGAAGGAATCGGTGGCGCGTCGGTACTACAACGTCTCTTTACCGTGCGTCGAGCTGCGCCTGACGCTCACGGTCACGCTTGAGCAGCGGCGCCAAGAACTTGCCCGTGTAGCTCTGCGAACATGCCGCGACTTGCTCCGGCGTGCCCGAGACCACGACGGTTCCGCCGCCATTGCCGCCTTCGGGGCCCATATCGATCAGGCGGTCGGCGACCTTGATGACATCAAGGTTGTGCTCGATCACCAGAACCGTGTTGCCCGCATCGACCAGGCGCTGCAACACGTCGAGCAGCTGGCGAACGTCCTCAAAATGAAGGCCGGTTGTAGGCTCGTCCAAAATGTAGAACGTCTTGCCTGTCTGACGACGATGAAGCTCCTTGGCGAGCTTCACGCGCTGCGCCTCGCCGCCCGAAAGCGTCGTAGCGGGCTGGCCCAAGCTCACATAACCCAGACCCACGTCATATAGGGTCTGCAGTTTGCGCTTAATCTGCGGGATATTCCCAAAGAAAGCCAGTGCCTCGGTGACACTCATGTCGAGCACATCCGAGATTGTCTTGCCGCGGTAGGTAACCTCGAGCGTCTCGCGGTTATAACGCTTGCCGCCACATACCTCACAGGGGACATAGATATCGGGAAGGAAGTGCATCTCGATCTTAATCTGTCCATCGCCCTTGCACGCCTCGCAGCGACCGCCGCTTACGTTAAAGGAGAAACGTCCCGGCGAGTAGCCGCGCGCCTTCGACTCCGGCGTGCTTGCAAATAGCGCACGCAGATCATCCCACAGGCCAATATAGGTCGCAGGGTTCGAGCGCGGCGTGCGACCGATCGGTGACTGGTCGATATCGATTACCTTATCGATGCACTCGATGCCCTCAATCTTCTTGTACGGCCCCACGGGACGCGTCGAACGATGGATGGCATTCGTAAGCGCGGGCGCAATCGTATCGGTGACCAGGGAGCTCTTGCCCGATCCCGAAACACCGGTAACGACTGTGAGCGTACCGAACTCAATCTTGGCGGTAACGTTTTTGAGGTTGTTAGCGCGGGCACCCGTGATCTTAAGACAGCCGCGGCCGGGCTTGCGGCGCTCATCGGGCACGCGGATCATCCGCTTGCCGGTCAAATAAGCACCCGTCATGGAATCGGGACACGCCATGATATCGGCAGGCGTTCCTGCAGCGACCACGTGTCCGCCGTTAACGCCCGCACCGGGACCCATATCGATCACGTAGTCGGCAGCGCGAATTGTATCTTCGTCGTGCTCGACGACGATAACGGTATTACCGATATCGCGCAAGCGCTCGAGCGTCTTGATCAGGCGCTCGTTATCGCGTTGGTGAAGGCCGATCGACGGCTCGTCCAGAATGTACAGAACGCCCATGAGGCCGGCGCCGATCTGCGTTGCCAGGCGAATACGCTGGGCCTCGCCGCCGGAAAGCGTCGCCGAGGCGCGATCAAGCGTCAGATAGTCGAGTCCGACATCGACCAGAAAACGCAGGCGCTCCAGGATTTCCTTGACGATGCGCCCGCCGATAAACTGCTGACGCTCGGTAAGCTCCAGGCCCTCAAAAAACTCGAGCGACTCGCGACACGACAGGCAGCAGACATCGTAAATGGACTTGCCGCCCACGGTGACGGCAAGCATCTCGGGACGCAGGCGAGCACCGTGACAGCTCGAGCATGGCTCTTCGCGAATGTATTTCTCCAAGCGAGCCCTGGTGTTCTCGTTCGTCGTCTCGCTGTAGCGCTCGTACAGGATGTTGCGCACGCCCGAGAACTTAGTGTCCCACTGGCTGCGACGCCCATCGAGCTTTTGATAGTCGACCGAAATCTTCGTGTCGCCCATGCCATCCAAAAACGCACGACGCACCCGCGGGGGCAGGTCCTCCCATGGCGTATCGGCACTCACCTTAAAGTGTTTGCAGACCGCAGCAAAAATCTGCGGATAATAGTTGGAATTGCCGAACAGGCTGCCAAAAACTCCGTCGGCAATCGACTTTGAGGGGTCTTCAATCAGCGCCTCGGCATCGACTGTCTTTTTAAAGCCCAGGCCATCGCACTCGGGACATGCACCATAGGGCGCGTTGAATGAGAAATCGCGCGGCTGCAGGTCGTCGATGGAATGCCCGTGCTCCGGGCACGCCAGTGCCAGCGAATACTCCAGCAGCTCGCCCTCGGTTCCCTCGGGAGCGTCGCGGTCGGGCAGCATGTACACGTTCACGTTACCGTGCGCCAGTGCCGTCGCCTGCTCAACGGACTCGGCAATGCGACCCAGGGAGTTCTCTCGAATCACGATACGGTCGACCACGACCTCAATGTCGTGTTTGAACTTCTTGTCCAGGTCGATAGGGTCGTCAAGCGAGCGCACCTCGCCGTCGACGCGCACACGGCTAAAGCCCTCCGCACGCAGGTCCTCAAACAGCTTGGCATATTCGCCCTTGCGTCCACGAACCACCGGCGCCAACACAAACGCGCGACGGCCCTCCCCCGCCGCCAGCACCTTATCGGCGACCTGATCGGTCGTCTGACGCTCAATGACGCGACCGCACTCAGGACAATGCGGCGTTCCCACGCGAGCAAACAGCAGACGCAGATAGTCGTAAATCTCGGTTACGGTGCCCACCGTCGAGCGTGGGTTTTTGGACGTTGTCTTCTGATCGATCGACACAGCCGGCGACAGGCCGTCAATCGAGTCCAGATCGGGCTTGTCCATCTGGCCCAAAAACTGACGCGCATAGCTCGAAAGGCTCTCGACATAACGACGCTGGCCCTCGGCATAGATGGTATCGAACGCCAGTGAGCTCTTGCCCGATCCGGAAAGACCGGTTATGACCACGAGCTGGTCACGCGGAATGGAAACATCGATATCGCTCAGGTTATGCTCGCGCGCGCCGCGAATAACGATAGAAGAATCAGACATGGAAGCTCCTTGCCTCCTATAACTTTAGATCACACTGACGATGAGTTTAGCGCACTCGACGCGCACAGATGTTCGTAATACAAGATTCGCAGACCTTTTGCGTTGTCTGACGCCGCAGGCCGCACGCTCGGTCCGTACTTTCGAATACTGTCGATCGCCTACCACGCATCATAAATGACTCCCGCTCGCAAACGAGGGTACAATGACGCTCGTGTCACACCGCGGGGCTCCGGCCCCAACATATACAAAGGAGTCAAACATGGGTTGCGAGCACGCACAGGCAGCCGGCGGGCAAACGTCGCCGTCGCAATTTGAGGAAAATACGCTGTCCGAGGTCAAGCGCGTTATCGCCGTGCTTTCCGGCAAGGGCGGCGTCGGCAAGTCATTCGTCACCGGCGCCATCGCCACGGAGCTTTCCCGCCACGGTCACAAGGTCGGCGTCCTCGATGCCGACATCACCGGTCCCTCTATCCCCAAGATGTTCGGTATGAGCGGACGCCACGTCCATGCCCTTGGCAACCTCATGCTGCCTGAAATCTCCGAGCACGGCGTCAAGGTCATGAGCTCCAACCTTCTGCTCCAAAACGAGACCGACCCCGTCCTTTGGCGCGGTCCGGTCATCGCAGGCGCCATCAGGCAGTTCTGGAGCGAGACCTCGTGGGGCCCCATCGACTACCTGCTGGTCGACATGCCTCCGGGAACAGGCGACGTCGCACTCACCGTCTTCCAGTCACTGCCCGTCGACGGCATCGTCATCGTCACGAGCCCGCAGGATCTGGTCTCGATGATCGTCGCCAAGGCGGTCAACATGGCCGAGAAGATGAACGTCCCCATTCTGGGCATCGTCGAGAACATGAGCTATATTGAGTGCCCCGACTGCGGCAAGAAGATCGAGGTCTTTGGCAAGAGCAAGCTCCCCGAGGTCGCAGAGCGCTATAACCTCGACATCTTGGGCACGCTTCCCATTAATCCGGCACTCGCCGAGGCCTGCGATAAGGGCGAGGTCGAGACCGCGCTGCCCGATGGCATGTTGCCCAAGGCAGTCTCTGCCGTCGAGGCTATTACCCCGCACGAGACCGACGAGGCCTAAGTGAACACGAGCGCCTTCTATGACGTCCTGGTAATCGGCGGCGGGGCTTCAAGCCTCGCCGCCGCCATTACGGCCGCACGTGCTGGCAAAAGCGTCTGCATCGTTGAGCGCGATGTCGCCTGCGGCCTTAAGCTCCTTGCGACCGGTAACGGCCGCTGCAACCTCTCCAACGAATCGATTGATCCTCAGCGGTATAACCACCCCGCATTCGTCGAATCTGTCATGGGCCCCCAACCCGAACAAGAGCTTATGGGTTTCTTCTCCTCGCTGGGCATCATGACAACCTCCGAGGAAGGCCGGCTGTACCCGCGCTCCCTTCGCGCCGAATCGGTGCGCGACGCACTTCTCAATGTTTGCGACCGCCTGGGTATCACCTTAATCTGCGGAGCCAATATTGCCACAGCGCGCAAAGATCCCGAAGGCTGGGCACTCCAAATAAACCGTCCAGCGCGGGCGCTAAAGGCAAAAAAGCACGACGACCGAAAATCGGAGCTCCGCTCGCTTCGGAAGGCACTCGCCGATGTCCCTCGCAAGAACGAGGCCCTGGAGGCACATGCCGTAATTATCGCCACGGGTGGCAACCCCACCGGTATCGCCGATACGTTTCGCCTCCCCCTCACTTCGCTGCGCCCCATCCTCTGCCCCGTATCGGCAACGGTCGTCGGCGATCGGGCGGCACTCAAGACGTTGGATGGCCTGCGCGTCCGCGCCCGCTTGACGCTCACCCGCAATCATGAGGAGCTCTGGTGCGAAGACGGCGAGGTGCTGTTCCGGACCTTCGGCATCTCAGGTGTCGCCGCATTCAACCTCTCCCGACGCATCCAGCACGGCGACACGATTCTGCTCGACATTTTCCCCGACCTCTCCAAAGACGAGCTGCTCGATATGCTCAACCGACGCGTTGAACTGCTCGGCCGCTTTTCGCCCCACGGCCCCCGCTGGTTCGATGGTATGCTCGCCCCTCAACTCTCCCGCGTCGTCTGTACGGCGTTCGAGCAGTGCCATCCAGACTCCAACGATGTCATCCATCTGGTCTCCATCCTCAAGCACTTTAAACTGCTCGTTGAAGGAACGGCCGAGGAGCGCTCGGCACAGGTCATACGTGGCGGCATACCCATCGAGACCATCTCGATACCCAGCCTCCGCGTGAACGACGCAGTCGATACACCGCTTTGCGTCTGCGGCGAAGCGCTCGATATCGACGCCGACTGCGGTGGCTTCAACCTTGCATGGGCGTGGCTTTCGGGCATTCGCGCTGCAAGTAACCTATAGCCGCGCAGTCTATAATCAAAACGCATTCGGGCCGTCTGGGACACCGGACGGCCTCTTTCTTGCATCTAAGGAGACCTCGATGATCGAAATCACCCAAGTCAATGCGTCGCTCGATGAAGCCGGCGATGAAAAAGCTTGCCTCATCGTTGGCAAGCGAGTCGCCAAACGCGTCCTACGTTGCAAAGACTCCGAGATCAAGTCCATCGAGCTCCACCGCAAGTCCATCGATGCCCGCAAAAAACGAGACGTTCATTTTATCCTGAGCTTTCGTGTTGAGCTGACGAGCCCAGACATCGAGCAGACAGTGCTCGACAGCGTTGCTGCGCGCGACCGCTCACGCGTGCGCACGATAGAAGACAATGAGCCTTCATTCCCCTCCCCCGTTTCCGACGCGCCCAAAGAGCGCCCCGTCGTCGTCGGTGCCGGATGCGCTGGCCTTTTCGCCGCACTCACCCTTGCCGAAGCGGGTCTGAAGCCCTTGCTTATCGAACGGGGCGATCCGGCACTTCGCCGCTCGCAGGCAATCGACCTCTTCCTGAAGGAGCGCACCCTCGACCCCGAGAGCAATATCCAGTTTGGCTTGGGCGGTGCGGGTACTTTCTCGGATGGCAAGCTCAATACGGGAACCAAAAATCCCGCCCATCGCCTTATCCTGGACACCTTCGTCGAAGCGGGCGCGCCCCGAGACATTCTGTGGGATGCCAAGCCGCATATTGGTTCCGACATCCTTCCCACTGTTGTCACCAATATTTCCCAGCGCATCGAACGGCTCGGAGGTGTCGTTCGCTATCGAACAAAGCTCGTTGACATTCGCGCCGACGCGTCCGGCGCCATCACCGGCGTCGATGTCCAGGCGTCTCAATATGCCGCGACTGAGCAAATCGCCACGAAGCACCTTATCCTTGCCTGCGGCCATTCCGCCCGCGACGTATTCGAGCTCCTCAAGGACCATGGCGTAGCCCTCGCGCAAAAAACCTTTGCCATGGGCGTACGCATCGAGCACCCGCAGCTCGATATCGATCGAGCCCAATATGGCCCTTCGACGGGGCATCCTGCCCTCGGAGCAGCCCCCTACAAGCTCGTCGCCCATCTTCCCAACGAGCGCAGCGTGTTCTCGTTTTGCATGTGCCCCGGCGGGCAGGTTGTCGCCGCCTCTTCCGAGCCGGGCCACCTGTGCGTCAACGGGGCCAGCCTCAATGCCCGTAACGGACGCAATGCAAATGCCGCCCTGCTCGTTAACGTCACGCCCGACGACCTTCCCACCGACGATCCGCTCGCAGGCGTTGAACTCCAGCGCACCTGTGAGCAGGCCGCCTATCGCCTAGGCGGCTCTAACTGGAATGCACCGGCACAGCTCGTCGGCGATTTCCTTGCAAAACGTCCCAGCGCGGCATGTGGAAAAATTAAACCCACTTATCCGCTCGGTGTGACTTGGACGGCAATTGACGAGGCCCTGCCGCAGCATATCGTCGAGTCGCTTCGCCTGGGAATTCCCCTGCTCGGGAAAAAGCTACGGGGCTACGACCGCCCCGATGCCGTGCTTACCGGCGTGGAGACACGTTCGAGCTCCCCGGTCACCGTCACCCGAGATCGCGCGTGTCATGCCGTGGCGACCCCAGGCCTCTACCCTTGTGGCGAAGGAGCAGGATATGCCGGCGGCATCATGAGCGCCGCCACCGATGGCATCCGGTGCGCCGAGGCCCTAATCGCCGACCTCTAGCGTGCTAAAGACACAAGCCCCAAGCTCAACGAGAAGCTCGGGGCCTGTACCCTATTTCTTAAATCGCGCGCCCTGGCGTTTTCTGCCCGAAGCGAACGTAGAACCCTTACGGGCCTGCAAACGTAGGCGCTCAATCGTTTCGTCCTCAGATGCGCCCTCAAGCATCGCCCGAATCTGAACGACGGCATCGCGCAGACGTGCCGCCTCCTCAAAGTCCATGGCGGCGGAAGCATTACGCATGTCTTCCTCCATGGTCTCGACGATCCGCACGAGCTCGTCATGCGGCAGCCCTTCCAGCTGCTCGGCAAGCGTCTGCTCGGGCGTCACCGTCTCCGGCGCGGCGCCCTCGCCGTTTTCGTCAGGCGTATAGAACGCACCGTGACCCAGCGAATCACCTCTCGAGCGTCCCTTCGAGCCCACAGTCTTTTCGGCCTCGGCAATAAAGCTCGAAATGTCGTTAATGGCCTTGCGGACCGTCTTGGGCACAATGCCATGCTCTTCGTTATATGCCATCTGAATCTCTCGACGGCGCTGCGTCTCCTCGATGGCTTCTTTCATCGAATCGGTCACAACGTCTGCATACATGATGACCTCGCCGTCGGCATTACGGGCCGCACGGCCAATCGTCTGAATCAACGAACGGCGATTGCGCAAGAAACCTTCCTTGTCGGCGTCGAGAATTGCCACCAGCGAGACCTCGGGAAGGTCTAGACCCTCGCGGAGCAGGTTGATGCCAACGAGAACATCGATCTTTCCCTCGCGCAGCGTTCGCAGGATCTCGACACGGTCCATCGTAGCTGTATCGGAATGCATGTAGTTGACCTTAATGCCAGCGTCGAGCAGGTGATCGGTCAGATCCTCGGCCATGCGCTTGGTGAGCGTGGTCACCAGCACGCGCTCCTTGCGGGCCACGCGCTCGCGAATCTCGTCCTCAAGATCGTCAATCTGGCCTCGGACCGGCCGCACGTCAATCTTTGGATCGAGCAGGCCGGTCGGACGAATAATCTGCTCAACGTCGTTCTGGCTAACCCGCAGCTCATAGTCGCCCGGCGTGGCCGAGACGTAGATGAACTGGGGGATCCTCGCCTCAAACTCATCGAAACGAAGCGGGCGGTTATCGAGTGCCGAAGGCAGACGAAAACCATGCTCCACCAGCGTCACCTTACGCGAGCGGTCGCCTTCGTGCATGCCGCGGATCTGCGGCACCGTTACATGGCTCTCGTCGATGATGCAGAGCATGTCCTTAGGAAAGTAATCAATCAGGGTAAACGGCGGCTCGCCCGGTTTTCGACCGTCCAGATGACGCGAGTAGTTCTCGATGCCGTTGCAAAAGCCCATCGTCTCGAGCATCTCAAGATCATAATCGGTGCGCTGCTGCAGACGCTGTGCCTCGAGCAGCTTATCAGTCGCCTTGAGCTCGGCCACACGCTTCTCGCACTCTTCACTGATTGATTTCAGAGCCGCTTTGACCTTAGGCTTCTCAGTCACGTAGTGCGAGGCCGGCCACACGGGAATGGCCTCGTACTCACGTAGCATCTCGCCGGTGACCTCGTCGATCTCGGCAATCAGCTCAACCTCGTCGCCAAAGAACTCAAACCGCAACGGATGCTCGGCATAGGGTGGATACACGTCGACGACATCGCCGCGCACGCGGAAGGTGCCACGTGCCAAATCATAGTCATTGCGATCGTACTGGATATCGATAAGCGCATGGATAAAGTCATCGCGCTCGAGCGGCACCTTCTTGTCGACGTTCGGAGCTAGGCCCGCATAGTCCTCAGGAGAGCCAATGCCATAGATACACGAGACCGATGCGACGACGATCACATCGCGTCGAGATAGCAGCGATGCGGTCGCCTGATGTCGCAGCATCTCAACTTCTTCGTTAATCGAGGAATCCTTCTCGATATACGTATCGCTTTGCGGCACATACGCTTCGGGTTGATAGTAATCGTAGTACGACACAAAATAGACCACGGCGTTGTCAGGGAAGAATTCCTTGAGCTCGCTCGCAAGCTGAGCGGCAAGCGTTTTATTGGGAGCCATAACCAGCGTCGGCTTCCCCAGGGCCTCAATAGTCTTAGCCATCGTGAAGGTCTTGCCCGAACCAGTCACGCCCAGCAAAACCTGATAGCGATCTCCGTCCCTCACGCCCTGCACAAGCGACTCAATGGCCTTAGGCTGAGAACCAGCGGGCTCGTATGGAGACACGACCTTAAACGGCACCTCAGAGCCCTCAACGCCAAAACGTTTGAGCTCTCCTCCAACACGCTCAACTTCAAATTCCGCCATGGATACTCCTAACTCATATATCTGCAGTATACGCAGGCGGCAGGCATAGTCCTATACGAACCGATCGGGATAGAGGGTCTTGTAGCGAACCCAGGCATTATTGACACGAATCAGATACGCCTGCGTCTCGGGAAAGGTGATTGCATTATGAAGCGACGTGCTCTGCTGCGCCCATCCGTCGACATTGCCCATGCCGGCGTTATAGGCGGCAATGGCACTGTCAGTCGACCCGTTAAAATACGTCAGAAGATACGAAAGATACGCACAGCCAAACTCGATGTTCGTAGCGGGATCGTTAAGGTCGCCGGCTGAAAACTCGCTGCCATCGACAAGACCCTTGGCAATCATATCCTGGGCAGTCTCGGGCATCAGCTGCATCAATCCCCGTGCGCCTTGATTCGACTCAGCCTCGGGATCCCAATTCGATTCCGACTTTATGACAGCGCACACCAGATACGGATCAAGATTGTGCGAAATGCTCGATTGCTTTACGTACGCCTCGTAGTCAATCGGATACAAAGGCTTAAAGAAGGCGGCAGGAGCATACGAGTAGACGAGCGAAATAAGGCCGAAGACGAACATAACGGCAAGTGGCGCTACGCGATACCACGTAAAGAAACGTGTCTTAGGCATCGGCCTCATCCTTATCCACTACATCCCCGAAGCCATGGTGCGCAAGCCATGCGTCCAGTTGTTCAAAGAGCGAGTTATCGCCTGCCGCATTATCGATTACCGTCGTAGCGAGATTGCAAAGCGAAGCCTCATCAAGTTGGCATGCAGAGCGCGCATCAAAATCAGAGGACTCCATACCACGATGAATGGCACGCTCGCGACGAACTGCTAAAGGAGCGCTGATAACCAGAATTTCATCAGCCAGGCCAAAAGCATCCTCAAAACCAGTCGGGGCAGAAACCTCGACAACCGCAAAGGGGTAACGGGGGGACGAAACCGTACAGCAGACCGGATCAAGGATCCTCAGCGAAAGCTGCTCAATGAGAACCGGATGAACGATGTCATTGAGCCGCGCAACTGTATCAGGAGAGGCGAAAGCTCGAGCAGCGAGGACATTGCGGCGAATGCCGCCCTCCCCGTCCAGAATGTCCCAACCGAATTCTTCGGCGAGGGCATTGACGATATCGGAGCCTGGCACATACAGCGATTTGGCAAGTTCATCCAGATCGATAAGCATGGCGCCATGAGATTTGAGATAGCGGCAGGCAGTCGACTTACCCGAAGCAATATTGCCCAAGACAAAAACGGTAAACATCAAGTCCTCCCTAACGCCAATGGGAGTTATTATCGCGCAAATACAAAAGAAGGACTCAAAATACAGCCAAACAGTAAGACAAGCTAAACGAAGGCGAGTTCTGTATTACAGCTCTCTATTAAACGCAAAAAAGGGGGAGGCCGCGAGGCCTCCCCCTTCTTCAGGTCGATCGACGGCTCGGTGCCGTCCACCGGTCAGCGGCGCCCTGGCCTCCCACGGGCTGACCCCGCAGTACTCTCGGCGCGATGGGGCTTAGCTTCCGGGTTCGGAACGGGACCGGGCGTGCCCCCCATG
>JAXKGF010000074.1:0-4650 GCA_036550515.1 Collinsella sp. | reverse complement strand
TGCTCACGCAGGCGAACATGCCCTCCAGCATAAGCCCGTCGGATTCGGTATCCCCCCTTCCGCCGCTCTCGGCTCGGGCCAAGGCGACCAATGTCCCGGTCAAATCATCTTGCAGCCGAGCCACGTCGGCGGTCTTGCCGCACACGCCGGCAGCTCCGGTGCAGGCGGTGCATCCCGCCGTCTGCTCGCACTGGAAGCAAAACATGTTCTCGTCAGTCATTTCGCGCTCCTCTACTCGGGGGTGTATTTTCGAAGTAACTACACTATACTGTGGTAACACATACATTTCTGTTGTAGAACCTACAGGTGAAACCAATGCTTGATATCCCTACTTCTTCTTCGATGCTATTCGCCGGCATAACCCAAGACGAAGCGAAGCTGATGCTGCCTTGCCTTGGGGCGACAAGAAGGGTTTTCAGCCGGGAGGAGCGGATCATGCGCGCCGGCCAGCCCACCGAATACCTCGGCGTCGTCCTGTCCGGGCGCGTACGGATCGAGGTCTCGGATGCCTGGGGCGAGACGACGATCTTGGAGATGCTGGGGCCCGGCTCGCTTTTCGCGCACGGCTACGCCTGCAGCATGGAGCCCCTCGACATCGACGTGCTGGCGGATACGGCCTGCGAGGTGATGCTGCTCAAAGCCGAGCGCATCATCCATTCCTGTCCTAAGCAGTGCGGCTGCCACGCGCACATATCCTCGAACCTCATGCGCGCCTTGGCGCTAAGCAACCTGGACATGAACCACCGCGCCATAGCCATGACTCCCAAGACCATACGGGGCAAGATCCTCGCCTTCCTATCGCAGCAGCAGAAGAAGGCCGGCACCCGCGCCTTCGCCATCCCCTACAGCCAGACCAAGCTGGCAAGCTACCTCAGCGTCGACCGCAGCGCGCTGTCGAACGAGCTCTCGAAGCTGCGCAAGGAAGGCGTCATTGACTACGAAGGCCGCACATACCGGCTGCTGTAGCGCACGACAGCTTCCTGCCAGGCTGCGGCAAAATCAGATGACCTTCCGCATATCCAAGATGCGCCTTAGCCCCTAGCCAGCAAACCAGCATCAGAGGGGTAGGTCGTGGTCTACAGCGGTTCCAGCTGGCGCTATTGTTTACCCTTGAACAACAGATCGAGTTCCGATGGGGCTGCGGGTGGTGAGGACCTTCGGGAATGCATCCCTGATGGACAGAAGCGGCGCGAGCTCCCTCTCTAGCGCCGATTCGGAGCTGATGTCGTATCTCGCTTAAACTCTCCTTCTCGGTTTCGAAACTCGAATTATTTTTAAGTTTCGAAATCGAGAAGGTAGTATGCACGCAGATGCGTCGAGGAGCGAATCCCGGTCGCGCCATGTCAGCAACGATGGCGGGAGGCATTCGCGCGTGCTACAACCTAACTTTTGCAGCCAAAGAGGGCTGTTCTCCTACGCTGAGCTGGGAGAACGGCCCTCTTTCTTGTGACTTTTTCCGGCGTGGTACGCCCTAGCTCCTCGGTTTCTTCACATCCGCCATGATGGATCGGATCTGCCCGCGGGTGAGCACCTGGCGCGACAGGTCGATCCCGACGGCTCCCGCGAGCTCGTCGGTGAGGTCGGTCCGGTAGTCGAACAGGTAGAGGTTGCGGTCCATGAGGTGGCCCGTCACGCCGGCGAGAGCCTCCGATATCTGAGCTGCGGAGTATTTGCGCCCCGTGTCCAGCTGCATGAGCCGCATGGCGAGCAGCGCCACGTAGCAGACGAGGAAGTGGGCGCGTATGTGGGACTCGGTGGAGCAGTAGACGGGGCGCGCGCCGAGGTCGCCCTTCATCACCCGGAAGGACTCCTCTATCCGCCAGAGCCCGCGGTAGGCGTCGATGACGTCTCGGTCGTCCATCTCCTGCTCGGAGGTGACGATGCAGTAGTAGCCGTCCATGGCCTCGTCGGCGGCGATCCTCTCCTCGTCGACCACCCAGTTGTGGGAGGCGGCCTCGCCGGTCTCGCGCACGACGGGCACGTCCTTCGCGTAGCGCACAGACGTCTTCGCCGCCGCCGACGACAGGTCGCCGCGGGCCACGGCGGCCCGGGACTTCTCGACGACCTTGGCGCGCTCGCGGCGGCTGCGCTCGAAGTAGTCGCGCGACCAGAAGGCCACCTCCTTCACCGGCACCATGACCCTGCGCCTTTTGCCGTCCTCGCCCGCGACGTAGACCGCCTTCTCCGAGATGCGGCTCTTGATCTTGAAGGAGCCGGAGGCGCTCTCCTCGTAGCCCGCGTCGTCGAGCACCCACGACTTGAGCCCCCTGGTCGCCTTGCGCACGGACTGCGAGAAGATGTAGCCGTTGCCGTCGAGCACGCACGCGGCGATGTTCGCGGAGGTGTTGAGGCCCTTGTCGGCCACGACCACCACCCGCTCGCCCCAGGGCAGGTCGCGCACGCCCGCCTTGGACATGGCCGGCAGCAGCGTGGTCATGTCGTTGCGGTTGCCGGGGAAGAGCTCGTAGCCCAGGGGCAGGCCGTCGGAGTCCAGGAACAGCCCCATCTGCACGATCGGGCTGGGCCTGTGCTCCTTGGAGACGCCGCGCATCCTGA
The DNA here is from genome assembly GCA_036550515.1 of Collinsella sp. Lineage (GTDB taxonomy): Bacteria > Actinomycetota > Coriobacteriia > Coriobacteriales > Coriobacteriaceae > Collinsella. The sequence continues at coordinate 2,094 of JAXKGF010000074.1, read as the reverse complement.
AGCCGTCCTCCTCGTCGCACTCGAAGTAGTAGTTGGTGACGTCGTAGTACAGGCACGACGCGTCGCGCGGCCCGCGCGATTGCTCCAGCGACGCGTTCATCGAGCTCACGAGCGCGTCGGCGTTGCCGTCCAGGTAGGTCAGGCAGCGGTAGACGTCGTCGGCCGTGAAGCCGCACTTGCGGGGGAACCTCCCCCTGGCCTCCCAGGCGGCGCGCTTGGAGGAGGGGTGCGCTATGCGGTCCCACACGAGCAGCTCCAGGATCCGGCAGGGGTCGTAGGAGAAGCCGCGCGAGGTGCGCTTGCGCTCGAAGAACGACCAGATCCCGAGGTCGCGGTGGAGGTAGGCGGAGGGCACCGCGGCGCCGAGCTCGACGCGGCCCTCGGCGCGCTTGTCGATCCTCCTGGCCGCCGAGAACTCCACGGTCACGGGCGCCTGCGCCCTGGCGGCCTCCTCGGTCATGCGCCTGCACTCCTCCTCGAAGTGGGCGACGGGGTCGTCGAACTCCGCCTCGAGGGCGTCGACGTAGCCGAGGCTCCTGACGGTCCTGGCCCTGTTCTTGCCGTCCTCGTCGCGGTAGCCCTGCACGATGGTGAGGTATGTGCGCCCGTTGGGCTTCTTCGACTTCCTGAGGTACATATAGCCGTCCTGACCTGGGTTTACACGATGCCTGATTATACCATACATAGCCATACAACGGCATATAAAGTCGTAAAAACTTGACAAAGAAAAAGCCCGTTGAACTGGGCGAACAATCTGGAATCTATTCAGTTATGCTGCAAAAGTCGGGAGGTGGAGTTTCTCTAGCGAAGCTCCTCGGCGACGCTTTCCCGCGTGGTGCTATACTTTCTTGCAGTGATTGACAGTTTGCAACGGCAACCCGGTGCCCGAAGGGTGCGGGGAGAAAGGAGCGCGTTATGTCTATGAACAAAGTGCTCGCTGCGGTGGATGCAACTGATGGCGGTCGCAAGGCGTTGGAGCTTGCGATCAGCGTGACCGAGAACAACCCCGATGCTGTCATCGACTTGGTGTACGTGGTGCCGATTCCCTTGCTCGACGATTCCCAGATGACGAGCTTCCGCTCCATCTTGGAAATGATGATGAACGATGGGAAATCGCTGCTCGAGAGGCTGGTCGGCGCTCACGAGGATGCGGCGGATCGCCTGAACCCGCTGCTCATCACGGGAACGAACCCCGCTACCGAGATCGTAAAGCTGATCGACCAGGGCGACTACGACCTCGTCGTCATCGGCAACCGCGGGCTTTCGGGTATGAAGGAGTACATGGGCAGTGTCAGCCATAAGGTGCTGCATGGTTCCTCTGTGCCGGTGCTCATTGCCAAGTAAGCCAGACTTCGAAACAAGGAGCGTTCTGTGAGCGAATCGAAAAGCGAGCAGGGCGGCAGGGAAAAGGAGCGCGTGCGCAAAAACGCGCTCCTTTTGTTCAGCAAGCCGCCGATTCCGGGTTTGGTGAAAACCCGCCTGACCGTGCTGAAAGACGGTGTGTTCCAGCCCGAGGTCGCCTCGGGGCTCTACCACTGCATGCTCTTCGATGTGGTGGAAATCTGCTGCGCGGCAATGGCGGATTTGGAGCGCGAAAGCGCCGAGCGGGCACAGGCGGCCCTGGCCGCAGGCGAGGAAGCGGTGCGTGACGAGTACGAGATGATCATCTCGACGACGCCTGCAAAGAACGTCGAGGTGATGCGCAAGCTGTTTTCCGATGCGGGCGAATGGCCGCGCGAGCTGGTGTTTCTCTGCGATGAGGGTGCCAGCTTCGACGAGCATTACAACCAGGCGTTCGAGAAGACGTGGGCGCGCGGTGCTGATTGCATCCTATCGATGGGCGCCGATATGCCCGCTCTCACCAAGGCCGACGTGCGCGCAGGGTTCAACGCGCTCCACAAGCTCGACGGGGTTGCGGGCGGTGGCATCGTGCTCGCTCCCGACCAGGAGATGGGTGTGTCGGTGATCGGTTGGACGCGCGAGACCGATTTCGATCACTCGGGCGTGTTCTACAACCAAGAGGGCCTCACGGTACTTCCCGCCTATATCGACAAGGCGCGAAAGCAGGGGCTCCCTGCGCTTTATCTGCCGCCT
>JAXKGF010000006.1:0-45584 GCA_036550515.1 Collinsella sp. | reverse complement strand
TCGTGGGCTCCGCCTACAAGAACAAGGGCGTCCAGGAGCTGCTCGACGCTGTCGTCGACTACCTGCCCAGCCCGCTCGACGTCCCCGCTGTCGAGGGCACCAACCCCAAGACCGGCGAGGCCGAGACCCGCGAGGCTTCCGCCGACGCTCCGTTCTCCGCTCTGGCGTTCAAGATCTCTACCGACCCGTTCGTCGGTAAGCTCACGTTCTTCCGCGTGTACTCCGGCCAGGTCGACGCTGGCTCCTATGTCGCCAACGCGACCTCCGGTAACCGCGAGCGCTTCGGCCGCATCCTCGAGATGAACGCGAACGACCGCGTCGACGTCGACGGCGCTTTCGCCGGTGACATCCTCGCCGCCGTCGGTCTCAAGAACACCACCACCGGTGATACCCTCTGCGAGGAGGGCAAGGAGATCATCCTCGAGCAGATCGAGTTCGCTAAGCCCGTTATCGACATCGCCATCGAGCCCAAGTCCAAGGCCGAGCAGGACAAGATGTCCATCGCTCTGACCAAGCTCGCCGAGGAGGACCCGACCTTCCAGGTGTCCACCAACCACGAGACCGGCCAGACCATCATCGCCGGCATGGGCGAGCTGCACCTCGAGATCATCGTCGACCGTCTGCTCCGCGAGTTCAAGGTTGACGCTAACGTTGGTAAGCCCCAGGTTGCCTACCGCGAGACCGCTGGTCACGACGTCGAGAAGGCTGAGGGCAAGTTCGTTCGTCAGTCCGGTGGTCGCGGTCAGTACGGCCACGCCGTCATCAAGCTCGAGAAGATGGAGGAGGGCTTCGGCTACGAGTTCGTCAACGCTATCGTCGGCGGCGTCGTGCCCAAGGAGTACATCCCGTCCATCGACAAGGGCATCCAGGAGGCCCTGAACACCGGTGTTATCGCCGGCTTCCCGGTCCTCGACGTTAAGGTCACCCTGTTCGACGGTTCTTACCACGAGGTCGACTCCTCCGAGGCCGCCTTCAAGATCGCCGGTTCCATGGCTATCAAGGACGCTCTCAAGAAGTCCGACCCGCAGCTGCTCGAGCCGATCATGGCTGTCGAGGTCGAGACCCCCGAGCAGTACATGGGCGACGTTATGGGCAACCTCTCCGGTCGCCGCGGCAAGATCGAGGGCATGGAGGATCGCAAGAACAGCAAGCTCATCCGTGCCAAGGTGCCGCTGGGCGAGATGTTCGGTTACGCTACCGACCTTCGCTCCCAGACCCAGGGCCGTGCATCCTACACGATGCAGTTCGACTCTTATGAGCCCGCGCCCAAGTCCATTGTGGACGAGGTCATGAGCAAGAACGCCTAAGTTCGAGCTCCCTGTTACGTAATCCGCGAGAACATCTCTCGCACTCTTTGGAGGTTTAAGTTGGCTACCCAGAAGATCCGCATTCGCCTCAAGGGCTATGATCACGAGGTCGTCGATCAGTCCGCGAAGCTCATCGTTGAGACCGCTCAGAAGACCGGCGCTCGCGTTTCCGGTCCTGTCCCCCTGCCCACCGAGCGCAACCTGTACACGGTTATCCGCTCGCCGCATGTGAACAAGGACTCCCGTGAGCAGTTCGAGATGCGCACCCACAAGCGCCTCATCGACATCCTCGACCCCACCTCGGGCACCGTTGATTCGCTCATGCGTCTCGACCTCCCCGCTGGCGTCGACATCGACATCAAGCTCTAAGCGATATCGCTCATAGCTTACAGGGCCCCGCTGCCATGTTGGTAGCGGGGCTCTTTTGTTTTGAATAATGGTTTGGACTGCCGGGCATTGCTGCCGAGTAGGTGGCTGCAGCGCCCTATTCGCTCAAGGGACGCAGCGATGCCTCCTCAAAATGGAAGGATCGCAAGCCGCCTTCCGTTTCGATACATGCGCGACCAAAGGCATCGACGGTTTTAAAGATGCCGCGTGCCAGCTCGTCACCGGCAGGGGAACGGGCGATAACGTGCTCTCCGATCCAATTGAGGTGAGTGACATATTCGCCGTGGACGGGCGCGAGCGGTCCGGTGTCTTCTTCCATGGCGTTGAGACGCTCTGCCCATGTGTCTACAGCGTTCACGACCGCGTGATAGACCTCCTTGAGTAGCACATCGACGGCGGGAACATTCTCGTTGAGGTCCGAGAGACCGATTGCCGGCAGGCCGCCATCGGGAACCTCCGAAGGCACATAGTTCACATTGACGCCAATGCCGCAGACGGCGAAAGGTTTGCCTTCGTTATCGCGTGCCGCCTCGACCAGAATGCCGCCGAGCTTGCGTCCTCGCGCGACCAGGTCGTTGGGCCATTTGAGGCCAATCTCGTTTGCAAGACCCTGCTTTTCGAGCGCCTCGAGCACCGCTAGGCCGCTGACGGCGGCAAGACCAGAGTACTTTGTAGGATTAACGCATGGACGCAGGACAATCGAAAGCAATAGGTTGCCGGCGGTTGAATCCCACTTGTGGCCGCGCCGGCCGCGTCCTGCTGTCTGAGCCCGGGCGGCAAGTCCTGTGCCGTGCGGCGCTCCCTGTTTCCCTGCTTCGAGCAGGTCATCGTTGGTCGATCCGGTTACGTCGACTATCGTTAATTTGGCATCCATAGCGGCTGCTACCTCCTTAATGAATAAGTGAATAACGCAATGGTGTCGTGAGGCAGACACAATGTGAAGCCTTTGTCGCATTTGGACAATTTAATGTTAACACGTCAACAATGATTGAAATGCGCTATCCTCTCTTGGTCGATGTAAACACGTCAACAACTCAAAGGAGGTTAGTGATGGGTTTCACGATTCTTGGAACAGGCTCGGCGCTTCCTACGCGCAGTGTTTCCAATGACGAGCTGTCCGAGTTCCTCGATACCTCGGATGAGTGGATTTTTACCCGCACCGGTATCAAGAGCCGCCACGTCTGCACCACTGAGTCACTCGACGACCTTGCCGTAGCGGCGAGCGAGCGGGCGCTTCAGGTATCCGGAATCGACGCGAGCCAGCTGGATCTTATCGTCTGTTCGACGACGACGGGCGATCACCTCGTTCCTGCCGAAGCGTGCGCCGTTGCTGAGCGCCTGGGTGCCACATGTCCTGCCTTCGACGTTTCGGCGGCTTGTGCCGGCTTCGTATTTGCGCTCGATGTCGCCGAGGGTTATATCGCCCGCGGTCGCGCCAAGCACGTGCTGGTCGTTGCCGCCGAGCAGATGACGCGCGCGCTCGATTGGACCGACCGTGCCACGTGCGTGCTCTTTGGCGATGGCGCGGGTGTTGCGGTCATAGGGGCTGGGGGAGACAACCCTCTTGCCGTTGAGCTTTCGACAGCGCCCGACGTCGAGACGTTGCGCGTTCCCGGTCTGGTCGGCACCTCGCCGTATAAGACGGCGCAGGACTGCGAAAGCGTGCTTTCCATGAACGGCCGTCGCGTCTTCAAGTTCGGCGTCAACGCCATCTGCGACACGGTCCATAAGCTTGCGAGCGATGCGGGCATTTCGGTCGAAGACATCGACCATTTTGTATTCCATCAGGCTAACGAACGAATCCTGAGTCAGGCGGTCAAGCGCCTGGGCGTGCCGGACGAGCGCGTGGTTCGCACGTTGCGCGAGACCGGCAACATTTCGAGCGCATGCATTCCGCTTGCTCTCGATCGACTGGCAAATACCGGCGCGCTGCACGCGGGCGACACCATCGCCCTGGTCGGATTTGGCGCCGGCTTGGATGTAGGTGGCTATCTACTTCGCTGGAAGTAGTTGCACATAGGAAATGAAAACGCCCCTGGGGCACAAACAAAGGAGAACTACCATGGCAGATCAGAAGACCTTCGAGCGCGTTTGCGACGTTATCCGCGAGACCGCCGGCCTTGACGATGTCGAGATGAAGCCCGAGTCCACGCTCGAGGAGATTGGCCTCGACAGCCTGGGTACCGTCGAGATCCTCGTTGCTGTCGAGGACGAGTTTGGCATTGAGCTCGATACCGAGGAGAACCCCAAGACGGTCGGCGAGTTCGTCGATACGGTCGAGGCGGCATTGGAGAAGTAGTGATGCTCAAGTCTCCTCTCTGCGATTTGCTCGGAATCGAAAAGCCCGTGTTCCAGGGTGGCATGGCCTGGATTGCCGACGCCTCGTTGGCATCTGCCGTGTCCGAGGCAGGCGGCTTAGGCATTATCGCGGCCATGAATGCCGACGCAAACTGGCTGCGCGATCAGATTCACGAGCTGCGCGTCAAGACGGATAAGCCCTTTGGCGTCAACGTTATGCTCATGAGCCCGTTTGTCGACGAGGTCGCACAAGTGGTGATTGATGAGCAGGTGCCCGTTGTGGTGACCGGTGCCGGCAATCCCACCAAGTACATGAAGGCCTGGGGCGATGCAGGCATCAAGGTTATTCCCGTCGTGGCTTCGGTGGCGCTGGCGCGTCTCGTGGCGCGTCGCGGGGCCACCGCCGTGGTTGCCGAGGGCACCGAATCAGGCGGCCATATTGGCGAGACCTCGACGATGGCACTGGTGCCGCAGGTTGTCGATGCAGTCGATATTCCCGTCGTGGCTGCCGGCGGTATCGCCGACGGCCGCGGCGTGGCGGCCGCCTTTATGCTCGGCGCTGCCGGCGTCCAGGTGGGCACGCGTTTTCTCGTCGCCAATGAGTGCACCGTATCCGAACAGTACAAAGAGCTGGTGCTCAAGGCGGGCGACACGTCGACGCGTGCGACCGGTCGCTCGACGGGACATCCGGTTCGCGCCCTCAAGAGCCCCTTCACCAACGCGTATGCCAAGAACGAGGCGGCGGGCGCAAGCCCCGAGGAGCTCGGGGCCATGGGCACGGGCGCGCTTCGTAAAGCCGCAAAGGACGGTAATTACGAAGAGGGTTCGTATTTGTGCGGACAGATTGCTGGCATGGTCAACGAGCGCCAGAGCGCACGCGAAATCGTCGACGATCTGGTCGATGGCGCCGAGCGTGTCCTGAAGGGTGCGACCGCATGGGTAGCGTAGCGTTTCTGTTTGCCGGCCAGGGTGCCCAACACCCCGCGATGGGCGTCGACCTGGTCGAGGCATCGCCGGCGGCTGCCGAGGTGTTCGCGATCGCCGACGAGGTGCGCCCGGGGACCAGCGAGCAGTGCCGGAGCGCCTCCAAGGAGGAGCTCTCGCAGACCGAGAACACGCAGCCTTGCGTGTTCGTGCACGACTTGGCTGTCGCCGTCGCCCTGCGCGAGCGCGGCGTGGTGCCTGCCGCCTGTGCGGGATTCTCGCTGGGCGAGGTCGCTGCACTCACCTTTGCGGGGGCATTCGATACGCGAGCGGGTTTTGAGCTTGTGTGTGAGCGCGCGGCATTGATGGCCACGGCGGCCGAGCGTCACCCCGGCGGCATGCGCGCCGTCATCAAACTTGATGCTGCGCAAGTCGAGAACCTGGCTGCGCAGGCCGGCGAGGACTGCTGGCCGGTCAACTACAACAGTCCCCAGCAGACGGTTGTGGCCGGAGCGCCCGATGCGCTGCAGACCCTCGACGTCCTAGTAAAAGAGGCTGGCGGCCGCGCCATGAAGGTCGCGGTGTCGGGTGCATTTCATAGCCCCTATATGGCCGAGGCGACAGAGGGGCTGGCGACGTATATCCAAGCCGGCCACGCGCCGTCTCCGCTGCTGATTCCGGTCATGGCAAACATGACGGCGGCGCCCTATCCGGCGGACCCGCGAGCGGCATCGGATGTCTTGGCCAATCAGGTGAGCCATGCCGTGCGCTGGGTCGATACGCTGCATGCTCTGCAGGATCAAGGCATCGACACATTTATTGAGGTCGGCCCCGGCAAAACGCTGTCCGGCCTGGTCAAGCGTACGTTGAGCGACGTTCGTGTGTATTTGTGCGAGACGGCCGAGCAGGTCGCAGCTATTGCCGACGAGCTCGCATAGTCCACAGGGCTGTAACCCGAAAGGAATGACATGGGCAACTTGAACAATGGCGCGCTCGAGCGCAACGACTCACGTCACGTGGCACTGGTCACGGGCGGCTCGCGGGGTATCGGCCGCGCCTGCGCTATCGGTCTGGCGGAGGATGGCTACGATATCGCCGTCGTCTATGCCGGCAGCGTCGATGCGGCGCGCGAGACGTGCGACGCCTGCGAGGCGGTTGGCGCCACGGCGCGCTCATATCAATGTGACGTGGCCGACCCCGCTGCCGTCAACGCGTGCGTGGAAGCGGTCCTCAACGACTTTGGCTCCATTTGGGCGCTCGTCAACAACGCCGGCATCACCTGCGATGGCCTGCTTATGCGCATGGGCGATGACGCCTTCGATCGCGTGCTCGATGTCAATCTCAAGGGCACGTTCAACACGACGCGTGCGCTCACCAAGACCTTTATGCGCCAGCGCGGCGGTTGCGTCATCAACATGAGCTCTGTCGTGGGCCTGATGGGCAATGCCGGGCAAGCCAACTACGCTGCCTCCAAGGCGGGCGTCATTGGTCTGACCAAGGCGGTGGCGCGCGAGCTTGCGCCCCGCGGCGTACGAGTGAACGCGGTCGCTCCCGGGTTTGTCGAGACCGATATGACGGCAAAGCTCTCGGAGAAGGTGCGTGCGGCAACCGAGGAGCAGATTCCCCTTAAGCGTATGGCGCGCCCCGAGGAAGTGGCCGGCGTGGTGCGCTTTTTGGCGAGCGATGCGGCTGCCTACATTACGGGCGAGGTCGTGCGCGTCGACGGCGGAATGGCGATGTAGAAACCAGGGCCGAAGAACGGCTTGGATGAGGAGACCATGATGGAACAGAGAGTTGCAATCACCGGCATCGGTGCCGTATCGCCGCTCGGCAACACCGCGCTTGCCACCTGGGCGGCCATGTGCGCCGGCACGTGCGGCATCGGCCCGATCACGCACTTCGATACCGATGCGTTTACCGTCAAGGTGGCGGCCGAGGTCAAGGGTTTTGACGGTAACGAGTACTTTGGCAAGCGTGACGCCAAGCACCTGGACCCCTGCGTTCAGTTTGCACTGGCGGCTTCGGACGAGGCCATGCACGATGCAGGCTTCGATGTCGAAGGCGCCATCGATCGAGAGCGCCTGGGCGTCTACGTGGGCTCGGGCGTGGGCGGCATGCAGACGCTCGTCGACAACGTCCATACGATCGCCGACCGGGGGCCCCGCCGTGCATCGCCCTATATGATCGCGATGATGATCCCCAACATGGCATCGGGCAATATCGCGATTCGCCACAAGGCAAAGGGCCCGACCCTGCCCGTGGTGACCGCGTGCGCGACCTCGGCCCATGCGGTGGGCGAGGCGTTCCGCGCCATCAAGCACGGCTATGCCGATGCGATTCTCGCCGGCGGTGCCGAGGCCGCAATTATCCCCGATGCCGTTGCGGGCTTTACGTCCTGCCGCGCATTGACCACCAACCCTGATCCCGCGACGGCTTGCCGTCCGTTCGATGCAGATCGCGATGGCTTTGTGATGGGCGAGGGCGCCTGCGTGCTGGTACTCGAGAGCATGGAACATGCGCAGGCGCGCGGTGCGCACATTTATGCCGAGGTCGTGGGCTACGGCAACACCGATGACGCCTACCACATCACGAGCCCCGATCCCGAGGCTGCCGGCATTGCCCGTGCGATATCGCTGGCGGTTGCCGAGGGCGACGTCAAGCCTTCCGAGGGCCTCTACATCAATGCCCACGGCACCTCGACCAAACTCAACGATTCGTCCGAGACGGCGGGCATTAAGCGGGCGCTCGGCGAGGACGCGGCGCGCGCCGCGCATGTCTCGTCGACTAAGTCGATGACCGGCCACATGATCGGTGCCACGGGCGCCATCGAGGTCATGGCCTGCGCCATGGCGCTCGAGCAGGGCGTGGTGCCGCCGACCATTAACTACCACACGCCCGATCCCGCCTGCGATCTTGACTACACGCCCAATCGCGCGGTTCGCGCCGACCTTACCTGGGCGCTTTCGACCAACCTGGGCTTTGGCGGGCACAACGCCGCCATCGCGCTGCGTAGATATACGAGGAGCTAGAGCATGGATTCCAAAAGACTTGCCGAGATAGCCGATGTTATGGAGGACCGCGGCCTCACGCGCGTACGCGTTGAGGAGCCCGATGGCACCGCGGTCGAACTCGAGCGCGCGAGCGCCGCACAGCCGGTTGCCGTGCCCATGCCTATGCCGGGTGCCGTGACTGCTCCGGCGGTGGCTCCTGTCGCCATGCCTGCCGCCGCACCGGAGCCCGCCGCGCAGACGCCTGCCGCCGCACCGGAGCCCAAGGGCATCGAGGTGACCGCTCCCATGGTCGGCGTGTTCTATGCTGCCCCGGCGCCGGGCGACGAGCCGTTTGTGCACGTGGGCTCCAAGGTCAAGGCCGGTGAGACCCTCTGCATCATCGAGGCCATGAAGGTTCTCAACGAGGTGACGGCCGAGGCAGACGGCGAGGTGCTCGAGATCTGCGTGGCCGACGGCGACCTCGTGGAGTTCGGCAGTTGCCTTATGAGGATCGGATAGGTGATGTCCATGAACAAAGAAGAGCTCAAGAAGCTGTTACCGCATCGCGAACCGATGCTTTTGCTCGACGAGGCCGAGCTGGTGGGCGACGAGGCCCACGGCAAGATCACGATTACGGGTGACGAGTACTTTTTGCAGGGGCATTTTCCGGGAAACCCGGTAGTCCCCGGCGTGATTCAGTGCGAGATGCTCGCCCAAAACTGTTGCGTGCTGCTGATGGGCGATGAGGAGGCGCGCGGCGCGACGCCGTTCTATACGAGCCTCGATAAGGTGCGCTTTAAGCGTCCGGTGCGCCCGGGCGACACGGTGGATCTGGTGTGCTCCATCACGCGTGCGCGCGGGCCGTTCCGCTTTGCGACGGGTACTGCGAGCGTCAACGGTGAGGTTTGCTGCCGCGCCGATATGTCTTTTGCACTCATGCACGAAAGTTAAGGAAGGCTTCATGTTCGACAAAGTGCTCATCGCCAACCGCGGTGAAGTCGCGGTCCGTGTTATCCGCGCGTGCCGCGATATGGGCATCAAGACCGTCGCCGTTTATTCCACGGCCGATGCGGACGCGCTGCACGTTCAGCTTGCCGACGAGGCGTATTGCATCGGCGGCCCGCGTCTTGCCGAGAGCTACCTCAACGACGATGCCGTGCTCACCTGTGCCGTGAAGTCGGGGGCAAAGGCAATTCATCCTGGCTACGGTTTCTTTTCCGAGAAGGCGAGCTTCGTGCGCGACTGCGACAAGTATGGCCTGGCGTTTGTCGGTCCTTCGGCCGAGGTGATCGACAGCATGGGCGACAAGGACGCCGCGCGTCGAACGGCCGCCGCGGCGGGCGTGCCCATCGTGCCGGGCTGCGATTTGCTCAAAAGTCCCGAGGAGGCAACGGCCGAGGCCGAGCGCATTGGCTGCCCCGTGCTTATTAAGGCGCGCGCCGGCGGTGGCGGTCGCGGCATTCGCAAGGTCGAGCGCGTGGAAGATGCGGCAAAGGCGTTCATCGAGGCGCGTGCCGAGGGCGAGGCCGTTTTTGGCGACGGCGAGTGCTACATGGAGAAGTTCGTCGCGCCGGCTCATCACGTTGAGGTACAGATTATGGCCGATAAGCAGGGCCATGTGTTTTCGCTCGGCGAGCGCGAGTGCTCGGTGCAGCGTCGCAACCAAAAGCTGATCGAGGAGAGCCCCGCGCCGTGCCTCGACGGACACGACGACATTCGTGCTCGCATGCACAAGGCAGCGCGTGACTTGGCTCGTGCCGTCGGCTACGAAGGAGCCGGTACCATCGAGTTCCTGTATTCGGACGACGGCAATTACTACTTTATGGAAATGAACACGCGCTTGCAGGTGGAGCATCCGGTTACAGAGTTTGTGACCGATACCGACTTGGTCAAGTGGCAGCTGCGCGTGGCAGCCGGCCAGCCTCTGCCCTTTGAGCAGGAGGACATGCCGGTCCGCAACCACGCCATGGAGTGCCGCATCAATGCCGAAACGCCGGACTTTCTGCCGTCATGCGGAACGGTCACCGCGTTGCGTGTGCCGGGTGGTCCGCGCGTGCGCTGGGATTCCGCCATGTTTACCGGTGCGGAAGTTCCGCCGTACTACGACTCCATGCTTGGCAAGCTCATCGTGTGTGCGCCCACGCGTGACGGCGCCATTCGCAAGATGCGCTCGGCCCTGGGCGAGCTCGTGATTGAGGGCGTGAGCGAAAACAGCGAACTGCAGCTCGATGTGCTGGCAAACGATGAGTTCTTGTCGGGCATGTACCACACCGATCTGATGGGGCATCTCTATGCTGATGAATAGAAAAGCGAAGACGGTCAACGTCCTCGAGGGGCCGATGACTGAGTCGTGCGCCGAGTTTCCCGCGCGCCACGTGTTTATCAAGTGTCCGGAGTGCCGCCGCGTGATCGATGAGGCACGCCTGCACGACAACCTCGAGGTCTGCCCTCGTTGCGGCAAACACTTTCGCGTGAGCGGTCGCGCGCGCATGCGCATGACGGTCGACGAGGGCACGTTTGAGGAATGGGATGCCAATCTGGCGTCGGAGGATTTCCTCTCGTTTCCCAGCTATGCCGACAAGCTTAAGAGCGTGAGCGAGCGTTCGGGCGAGCGCGATGCCGTTGTGTGCGGCAGGGGCAAAATCTGCGGTTGCGATACGGCGCTCTTCTTTATGGACGCCAACTTTATGATGGGCTCGATGGGTTCCGTGGTGGGCGAGAAGATCTGTCGCACATTTGAGCATGCGACCGAGCTGGGATTGCCAGTTGTCGGCTTTACCGTTTCGGGCGGTGCACGCATGCAAGAGGGCGTGACATCGCTTATGCAGATGGCCAAGATTTCTGCGGCGGTTAGGCGCCACAGTGAGGCGGGCGGCCTGTATATCACGGTGCTCACCGACCCCACGACCGGCGGCGTAACCGCGAGCTTTGCCATGGAGGGCGATATTATCCTGGCCGAGCCCGATGCCCTGACGGCATTTGCCGGCCCGCGCGTGATCGAGCAGAACATGCACAAGCGCCTGCCCAAGGGATTCCAGCGCTCCGAGTTTTTGCTGGAGCACGGCTTTTGCGATGCCGTCGTTCCGCGTGGCGAGATTGCGCTCACGGTGGGCGAGCTGCTGGCGCTGCACGAAGGGCACGTGCCCGGCCTGGGGGCACCGCACGAGATTGTGCATACGGGTCGCCACGGCAAAAAGTTGGGACACTTGTTCAAGCGCTCGGGCGCACCAAAAACCGCGCTCGAGATTGTCAAACAGACCCGCTCGGCAGATCGCGCCACGGCAGGCGAGATGATCTCGCTGGGCCTGGATGGATTTGTGGAGCTGCACGGCGACCGCTACTTTGGCGACGACGCCGCTGTGGTGGCTGGCATTGGCTGGAAAGACGGGCGCCCCGTAACGGTCATCGCCATCGAGCGCGGCACCACGACCAAAGAGCGCATGCGTCGCAACTTTGGCATGGCACATCCCGAGGGCTACCGCAAAGCGCGTCGCCTTATGCGCCAGGCCGAAAAGTTTGGTCGACCGGTTCTGTGCCTGGTCGATACTTCGGGCGCGTTTTGCGGCATCGGTGCCGAGGAGCGCGGCCAGGGCGAGGCGATTGCTCAGAATCTCATGGAGATGAGCGGCCTTAAGACACCGATTGTCTCGGTGGTGACAGGCGAGGGCGGCTCTGGTGGCGCGCTGGCGCTGTCCGTGGCCGACCGCATCCTGATGCTCTCGAGCTCGGCCTATTCAGTCGTGAGCCCCGAGGCCTGTGCGTCGATCCTGTGGAAGGATACCGAGCGTGCGGATGAGGCCGCCGAGGCGCTTAAGCTCACGGCCCCCGATCTGCTGGCGCTCGGCATCATCGACGGCATTGTTGACGATAAGGGCCTGTCGCATGAGGAGATCGCCGGTGCCGTCATGTCCTCGGCATTTGATGCCTTCGATACGCTTGGGCAGCTCGACGACGCGACCCTCACAAACCTCCGCTACGAAAAGTACCGCGCAATCGGTCGATACCGCACGATGTGACAAAGGGACAGCCCGCATGTCATATTGGGAAAGGCATTCCATGCTACAAGTTTCTAACACCTCGTTTACAACGTCGGTTTCATCAAACGCCATGGCCGTGGTGGACTATCTGTCCAAAAGCATGATGTCGGCGCTGCCGTTTATTGTCTGCGCGGCGTTGTTCCGCACCGTCGCTGTCATTATGGGCGAAGGCATGCTGGGCCTGTGGTCTGCCGATTCCGATATCTATCGCCTGTTCTACAGTTGGCTCTATAACGCCGGCTACTGCTTTTTGCCCATTTATCTTGGTTGGGCGGCCGCCCGCCAGCTCGGTTGCTCGGAGCAGCTGGGCATGATGCTGGGCGGCGTATTGATTGCACCCGATTTGCTTAAGCTCGTCGATGCCGCACCGACGACGGGGGCATCGATGACTTCCGTGTATGGCCTGCTTCCCGCGCCGGTCAACGATTACACGACGACCGTTATTCCGGTTCTCATCTCGGTGCCCGTGCTATGGCGAGTGGAGTGTTTCTTTAAGCGCGTTATCCCCCAGGCCGTGGCGTTTTCGTTCGTTCCGTTTGCAACCATGCTCGTCATGGTTCCGGTATCCCTGTGTATCACGGCGCCGGCGGGCAGCTATCTGGGAATGTTGCTGGGCAAGCTTATGTTTATGCTTGGCAATTCCGGTGGCATCGTGTCGCTGCTCACGCTCATGGGGCTTGCCGCGGGCTGGGAGTTCCTTAAGATCGCGGGCGTCAGCAACGTTGTCCTATCGCTCGCCTACGCGCAGTTTATGAGTATGGGAACGGATTCGTGCATCCTGATCGCCGCGACGATGGCAACGTTTGCCGTTTGGGGCATGCCCTTTGGTGCGTCGCTCCGCGTTGCGGATAAGGACGAGAAGGCGCTCATGCTGGGCTATTCAATCTCGGGTGTTCTTGGCGGCGTAAGCGAGCCGGCGCTGTACGGTTGCGGCTTTAAATATGGCAGGTGCCTGACGTGCATGGCCATTGGCGGCGCTGTCGGAGGCCTTGTTGCTGCCGTGGGCCACGTTACGGCCTATACCATCGGCATGACGAATGTCCTCATGGTCATTGGCTTTGCCACAGGTGGTTTTTCGAACCTGCTGTGGTGCTGCTTTGCCGGCGGTGTGGCATTTGCGGTGTCTGCGGCGCTGAGCTACTGCTTTGGCGTGGTGCCGGCGAAGGGGCAGGCGACGGGGGACGGAGCCGATTCGCCCAAAACCTCGAAGAGCGTGGCCGAGGCAAGCGCATAAATCGATTGACAAAGGTGCAGTCCCGCATGTCGCACTCCAAGGCCGTGGCTCGTGTGGGCTGCGGCCTTTTGTATCTTGAGGACAAAGTGGCTACACTACAATCCGTTTGAGCAATAGATATATAGGTAGTACCGTGGGGGCGGATGTAGATGGTCGAGTGGATTGTTAGGCGCGCACAGGGCGATCGTGCGCGTGTGGGCACGTTAGCTGGCATGGTGTGTATTGTCGCCAATGTTGCGCTTTGTGCTGCGAAGGGTGCAATTGGTGTGGTTTCGGGATCGGTTTCGATTGTGGCGGATGCCATGAACAACCTGTCCGATGCCAGCTCGAATATCGTGAGCGTGCTGGGCTTTAAGCTGGCGAGCAAGCCGGCCGACCCCGAGCATCCTTACGGCCACGGTCGCTACGAGTATCTCTCGGGTCTGGTCGTGGCGGCACTCGTGCTGCTGATTGGCGTTGAGCTGGTGAAGTCCTCGGTTGAGCGCGTCATCCACCCCGAACCTGTCGAGTTCTCGCTTGCCCTGGTGGCAGTTCTAGTGCTTTCGATGGTCGTAAAGCTCTGGATGGCGGCCCTCAACCAAAAGCTCGGCAATCGCATTGAGTCCGAGACGCTGCATGCGACCGCGCAAGATTCCAAGAACGATGTCCTTGCCACGGGCGCCGTGCTGGCGTGCGCAATTGTTTCGCAGGTGACGCACATCAATCTTGACGCGTGGGTCGGCCTTGCCGTTGGCGCCTATATTGGCTGGAGCGGCTTTGAGCTTATCCAAGATACGGTGAGCCCGCTTTTGGGCCAGACGCCCGATCCTAAGCTCGTCGAGCATATCCGCAGCAAGATCATGAGCTACCCCGGCGTTTTGGGCGTTCACGATCTGATGGTTCACGACTACGGCCCGGGCAGGAAGTTCGCAAGCGCTCACGCCGAGATGGCAGCCGAGGCCAGCCCGCTGGAAAGTCACGACGCGCTCGATAACATCGAGCAGGCGTTTAGGGACGAAGACGGCATGATTGTCACGCTCCATTACGACCCCATCGTGACCGACGATCCCAAGGTGGCGAGCATGCGTTTACGCATTAACGCCATGGCCCAACAGATCGATAGCCGCCTTTCGATTCACGACCTGCGCTGTGTGCCGGGTCCTACGCACACCAACGTGATCTTTGACTGTGTGCGTCCCTCGGATCTGCAGATGAGTGCCGAAGACTTAAAGCACGCGCTGGCGAAACGTGTCGAATCCGAATATCCCAAGTCGATTGCCAAGATCACGATCGACGAAGACTATGTAGGCCATACCCACGAGTAGAGCCGCGCCGATAAAGCTAGTTATATAGAAGGGGAGAGCATGAAGCGTCTATATCTACTCCGCCACGGCCAGACAGAATTCAACGTTAAAAAGCTCGTCCAGGGTCGCTGCGATTCACCGCTCACCGATCTGGGCCGTCATCAGGCACAGACAGCAGCCGCATGGCTAAAGGCCCACGGCGTTGTCCCCGACAAAGTAGTCTCGTCGCCTTTGGGTCGAGCCATGGACACAGCTCAGCTCGTCGCAACCGAACTCCTCGGCGCAGACGCAGCAGCCGAGCCCTGCAAAGGCATCATCGAGCGCTGCTACGGCACCTTCGAGGAAGGCCCGCACGACGCGCTGCCCACCGACGTCTGGGATCCGGGCGAGGACCTGGTCCCCTTCGGAGGAGAAGGAAGCCGCGCACTGCAAGAACGCATGGTAGGCACTCTCACCAATCTCATGGGCACCGAGGGCATCGAAACCCTCCTAGCAGTAAGCCACGGCAGCGCCAGCCGCCAATTCATTAAGGCTGCAGCCCCAGAGGGCTTCAAGCTCCCAGCAAAACTCCCCAACTGCGCCATCATGATCTTCGATTTCGATGAGGCAAATCCACAAGCAGAAGGCGAGCCAATGCAATGCAAGTTCACCCTCCAGCAAATAGTGGACCCTCAACAAAGTAATTAGCTGAGCGAGCAAGGTTTAGCAGACATTAACGTGGCGTTCCCAGTGTGCGGCGGAGGGGGCGGGCCTGAGACATATTAAGGTTGTCGCGAGTTCCGCACGAACAGGAGAGCACCTAATGTGCTCTCCGTCGTGAGCAGGACTGTAGAGCAGCAACCTTAATATGTCTCAGGCCCGCCCCCTCCGCCGCACACTGGGAACGTGCCACGCACTTTACCTGCGTAAACAATGTGAGTGAAATATGAATCTCGATGGATACGCCCGCAGCCGTGTATACTAAACAGCTGTGTGAAACCAGGGGAGTATTCTGGCTGGACAAAATGCCTGCTTAATAGGGTTGTCAGGTAGTCCGGACGCAATACAAGGCTGGGGAGCACGTCGTATAAGTAGTGGTCCTCTAGGGGCGTACGCTCGGTGGTGTACGCATTGTCCCAAGACCACGCGAGAGTTGGGATCATATCTTGATCAGCATGATTCTCGGCCGCAAGATTGGCATGACCCAGGTTTGGGACGAGGACGACAACGTCGTTCCCGTCACGGTCATCCAGGCTGGCCCCTGCGCTGTCTCGCAGGTTAAAACTCAGGCAACCGACGGCTATGACGCCGTCCAGATCGGTTTCGGCGACATCAAGGCCAAGAACGTGAACAAGCCCATGGCTGGTCACTTCGCCAAGGCTGGCGTCGAGCCTGTCCGCTTCCTTCGTGAGGTCCGCGTCGAGAACGGCGAGGAGCACAAGGTCGGCGAGGTCGTCACCGTCGCTGATTTCGCTGATGTCGAGAAGGTCGACGTCATCGGTACCTCCAAGGGTAAGGGCTTCCAGGGTCGCATCAAGCGCTGGGGTCAGCGCCGCGGTCCTATGACGCATGGTTCTCACTTCCAGCGTCACCCCGGTTCTATCGGTCAGTGCGCCTATCCTGCGCGCGTCCTCAAGGGCGTCAAGATGGCCGGTCACATGGGTAACGAGCGCGTTACCGTCAAGAACCTTTCCGTTGTCCGCATCGATGCCGAGCAGAACCTCATCTTGGTCAAGGGCGCTGTCCCGGGTGCCAAGAATGGTCTCGTCGCCATCCGTATGGCCTAAGGGCCCAGCCCATTTAGCCCAGCGTCATACCAAGGAGAACACTTAAATGGCAAAGTTTGAAGTAAAGAACAGCGAGGGCAAGAAGGTCGCCGAGGCCGAGCTCGCCGCTGAGGTGTACGGCATCGAGCCGAACATCCACGTTATGCACCACATCGTCAAGTGCCAGATGGCCTCTTGGCGTCAGGGCACCCAGTCCGCTAAGGGCCGCTCTGAGGTTTCCGGTGGCGGCAAGAAGCCTTGGCGTCAGAAGGGCACCGGCCGTGCCCGCCAGGGTTCCATCCGTGCCGCCCAGTGGCGTCACGGTGGCGTCGTCTTCGCCCCCAAGCCCCGTTCTTACGCTAAGCGTATGAACAACAAGGAGGTCAAGCTGGCTATGCGCTCCGCGCTGTCCGCCAAGCTGGCCGATGGCGAGCTCGTGCTCGTCGACGACTACGGCTTCGAGAAGCCTTCCACTAAGGCTGCCGTTGCCATGCTCAAGGCTCTCGGCCTTGACGGCAAGCGTCTGACCATCATCGTTCGCGATGAGGACGTCAACGCCTACCTGTCGTTCCGCAACATTCCCAAGACGTTCATCATCACCGCTGACGAGGCCAACACCTACGATCTCGTCAACAACAACGCTGTGCTGATGCCCGCCGACATCGCCGCTCACTTCGGGGAGGTGCTTGCATAAATGACCGCCCACGAGATCATCATCCGTCCGATCGTGTCCGAGCGTTCCTTCTCCGGCATGGAGCTGAACAAGTACACGTTCGAGGTCGCCAAGGATGCTAACAAGTATCAGATCAAGGACGCTGTCGAGGAGATCTTCGGCGTCAAGGTCGTTCGCGTGAACACCCTGACGGTCAAGCCCAAGACCAAGCGCGTGCGCTATGTCGCCGGCAAGACCCGTTCTTGGAAGAAGGCCATCGTCACGCTGGCCGAGGGCGACACCATCGAGGTCTTTGGCAACCAGGCCTAAGACTCGCTGCTGTTGAGTGAGCTCATGCCTCCCAAAAAGGGGAGGCGAGAGCTCAAGGTTTTGGGCGTATAAAATGGACACGCCCGGAACCGTGTATACGTCCGGTGTCATCGCACCCGAGGCAGAACCTCGAATCCCTGTCTGCGATGGCTAACGGATTCCTATTGAAAGGGATTGTAATGGCTGTAAAGCACCTTAAGCCGACCTCCGCTGGTAGGCGTTGGCAGACGATCTCCGACTTCTCCGAGATCACCTGCACCAAGCCCGAGAAGTCTCTTCTCGAGCCCCTGCCCAAGAAGGCCGGTCGTAACAACAACGGCCGCATCACCACCCGCCACCAGGGCGGCGGCGTGAAGCGTCGTTACCGCGTGATCGACTTCAAGCGCAACAAGGACGGCGTGCCCGCCAAGGTTGCCACGATCGAGTACGATCCGAACCGTTCCGCTCGCATCGCTCTGCTGCACTACGCTGACGGTGAGAAGCGCTACATCCTGGCCCCCAAGGGCCTCGAGGTCGGTCAGACCATCATGTCCGGTTCTGACGCCGACATCAAGCCGGGCAACGCTCTGCCCCTCGCCGACATCCCCGTCGGTACGCTCATCCACGCCGTCGAGTTCCAGCCGGGCAAGGGCGCTGCTATCGCCCGTTCCGCCGGTAACTCCTGCCAGCTGATGGGTAAGGAGGGCAAGTACGCTATCGTCCGTATGCCTTCCTCCGAGATGCGCCGCATCCTCGTTACCTGCCGCGCCACCGTCGGTGAGGTCGGCAACGCCGATCACTCCAACATCGTCATCGGCAAGGCCGGCCGTAAGCGTCACATGAACGTGCGCCCGACCGTCCGCGGTACCGTCATGAACCCTGTCGACCACCCGCACGGCGGTGGCGAGGGCAAGAACCACACCTCTGGTCGTCCCTCCGTTACCCCCTGGGGTAAGCCGACGAAGGGCCTTCGTACGCGCAAGAAGAAGAAGGTCTCGAATCAGCACATCATTCGTCGCCGTAAGAAGTAATTTCGGATACCGAGTTTTAGGAGAAAGCACTTATGAGCAGAAGTCTCAAAAAGGGCCCGTTCGTGGAGACTCGCCTTCTCTCGCGTATCACCGCGATGAACGAGGCTGGCAAGAAGGACGTCGTGAAGACCTGGTCCCGCGCGTCCACCATCTTCCCCGAGATGGTTGGTCACACCATCGCCGTCCACGACGGCCGCAAGCATGTGCCCGTGTATGTTACCGAGTCCATGGTTGGTCACAAGCTCGGCGAGTTCGCGCCGACTCGTACGTTCCGTGGCCACAAGGCCAAATAGGGGGTTAACCGTAAATGGCAACTAAGTCTATTGAAACTGAGGCCACCGAGGTTCGCGCCGTCGCTAAGTACGTGCGTGTTTCCCCCAGCAAGGCCCGCCTGGTGGTCGATCTGATCCGCCGCAAGCCTGTCGCTCAGGCCTTCGACATCCTCCACTTCTGCGACCGCGCCGTCGCCGTGGATGTCGAGAAGGTTCTCCGTTCCGCCGTTGCGAACGCCGAGAACAACAACGGTCTGCGTGCCGACAACCTGGTTGTCGCCGCTGCCTATGTTGACGAGGGTCCGACGCTTAAGCGCATCCGTCCCCGCGCCAAGGGTTCCGCTTCTCGCATTCTGAAGCGTACTTCCCACATCACCGTCGTCGTTGCTCCTCGAAAGGAGGCGTAAAGCTGTATGGGTCAGAAAGTCTACCCCACCGGCTTCCGTCTTGGCATCACCGAGAACTGGCGCTCCCGCTGGTTCGCAGAGAAGGATTACGCTAAGACCCTCGGTAACGATCTCGAGATCCGCAAGTACCTCGAGAAGCGTCTTTCCCGCGCAGCTGTCTCCCGCGTCGAGATCGAGCGCGCTGGCGACAAGGTGAAGGTCATCATCCTCACCGCTCGCCCCGGCGTTGTCATCGGTAAGAAGGGTGCCGAGATCGATACCCTCCGCACCGAGCTCGAGAAGGTCGCTGGCGTCTCCAAGGGCCAGCTCTCCGTCGACGTTGTCGAGATCAAGCGCCCCGAGCTCGACGCCAACCTCGTTGCTCAGTCTATCGCCGAGCAGCTCGAGGGCCGCGTTGCCTTCCGTCGCGCTATGCGCAAGGCTGTCCAGTCCGCCCGCAAGGCCGGCGCTAAGGGCATCCGTATCCAGTGCTCCGGTCGTCTCGGCGGTGCCGAGATGGGCCGTCGTGAGTGGTACCGTGAGGGTCGCGTACCTCTGCACACCCTCCGTGCCAAGATTGACTACGGCACGGCTGTCGCCAGCACCACCATGGGCGCTTGCGGCGTGAAGGTCTGGATCTACCTGGGCGAGAAGCTCCCGGGCCAGCCTGTTCCCAACCCTGCACTCGAGGGCTCTTCCCGTCCTCGTCGTCGTAACTCCGAGAGGAGGGGTCAGTAGTGCTTGCCCCTAAGCGTATTCTTCACCGCAAGGTGCAGCGTGGCTCCATGAAGGGCCAGGCCAAGGGTAATACCGAGCTGCATTTCGGCGAGTTTGGTATCCAGGCTCTCGAGGCCCATTGGATCACCAACCGTCAGATCGAGGCCGCTCGTATTGCCATGACCCGCTACATGAAGCGTGGCGGTCGTGTCTACATCACGATCTTCCCCGATAAGCCCATCACCAAGAAGCCCGCCGAGACTCGCATGGGTTCTGGTAAGGGTAATCCCGAGGAGTGGGTGGCCGTCGTCAAGCCCGGCCGCATCATGTTCGAGGTCAAGGGTGTTCCCGAGGAGGTCGCTCGCGAGGCTCTGCGTCTTGCGCAGCACAAGCTCCCCATCAAGACCAAGATTGTTGCTGCTAAGAACGCTGAGCAGCGCATCGAGAAGGAGATGGCTGAGGAGGCCGCTCTCGAGGCCAAGTGGGCTGCTGAGGACGCCGCCGCCGCCAAGGAGGAGAACTAATGAAGCCCGCAGAGATTCGTGAGCTCTCGGACGCTCAGCTCGTTGAGAAGCTGAAGGAAATGCGCGCCGAGCTCTTTAACCTTCGTTTCCAGATGGCCACCAGCCAGCTGGACAACACCGCTCGCGTCAACACCGTGAAGAAGGACATCGCTCGCGTCCTCACGGAGCAGCGCGCCCGCGAGATCGCAGCGGAGAAGTCCGCTGTCGCCGAGTAGGACCTAAGGAGAGAACATGACTGATTCGCGTAACTCGCGTAAGGTCCGTACGGGTGTCGTTACCTCCGTCTCCGGTGCCAAGACCATTGTTGTCACCATCACCGAGCGCAAGCGTCACCCCAAGTACGGCAAGATGATGACCAGCTCCAAGAAGCTGCACGCTCACGACGAGGAGTGCACGGCTGGCGTGGGCGATACCGTCCGCGTTATGGAGACCCGTCCTATGTCCAAGATGAAGCGTTGGCGCCTCATCGAGGTCGTCGAGCGCGCTAAATAAGCAGTCGCTCTTACGACTTGTACGTTTCCGAAGATGTGCGTATGCCTGGCTTGCATACCACGGGCCGTATAAAGGCTGCGCACCTCTCTTCGGTTCTTAGTTCGGAGGAACATCTACCATGATTCAGATGCAAACCATGCTGAACGTCGCCGACAACTCCGGCGCTCGCAAGATTCGCTGCATCAAGGTGCTTGGCGGTTCCAAGCGTCGTTATGCAGGCATCGGCGATGTGTTCATCGGTGCTGTCCAGGAGGCTACCCCTGGCGCCAACGTCAAGAAGAAGGACGTTGTCCGTTGCGTCGTCGTTCGCACCGTTAAGGAGATCCGCCGCAAGGATGGCTCCTACATTCGCTTTGATGAGAACGCCTGCGTTGTCATCAACAACGATGGTTCGCCCGTCGGCACCCGTATCTTCGGGCCTGTCGCTCGCGAGCTTCGTGACAAGAAGTACATGAAGATCGTCTCGCTCGCTCCCGAGACCCTGTAGTTAGGGGAGATATATGTATATCAAGAAGGGCGATAAGGTCCAGGTTCTCTCTGGTAAGGATCGCGGCAAGCAGGGCGTTGTCCTGCGTGCTCTCCCCGCCGAGAACAAGGTCGTTGTCGAGGGCGTTTCGGTCGTCAAGAAGGCCGTCAAGCCCAACGCTGCCAACCAGCAGGGCGGCATCGTTTCGCAGGAGGCTCCCATCGACGCCTCCAACGTCAATCTCGTTTGCCCCGAGTGCGGTAAGGTTACCCGCGTCGGTCACGAGAAGGACGGCAAGAACAAGCTGCGCGTCTGCAAGAAGTGCGGCCACAAGTTCTAAGCTGCCCGCAACATCAAGTTGCTAGCAAAGGCCCGGATGCCCCACGGCACCCGGGCCTTTTTCTATCCCTACTCATTGGGGACAGACTTAAATGATACTCATTGGGGACAGACTTAAATGAGTACCCTAACTGGGTAAGCATAAATGAGCGGGTCGTGCTGTATAAATTGCTTGTGTGCGCGTTTATGCGCGTTAGATTGCGTTTAATTACGCACCTATGCGTATATATGCACCGTTTACGGGGCAATAATGACCGTTTAACGGTGAGATACGCAAAAACGCGCACAGACGCGCGTGTTTGTGCGAATATAGAGCTGTCAGAAATGCAAGACGTTCTATGACACAGGAGACACATAATGGCAGATTCCAAGCAGGCTCCACTCGACGCCGCGGCAGCCGCCAAAGCAGCATTTGCTTCGGTCCAGGACAAGCCGTTCCCTAACGACATCTTTACGGCTCCCGAGCTCCGTTGGGCTGTGATCGGTTGCGGCGTTATTGCCAACCAGATGGCCCAGTCTCTAGCTCTTGCCGGCCGCAAGCTTGCGGGCGTCGCAAACCGTACGCTATCCAAGGCCCAGGCTTTTGCTGAGCAGTATGGCATCGAGAAGGTCTATGAAACGGTTGAGGACCTCTATGCCGATCCGGATATCGACGCCGTCTATATCACCACGCCGCACAACACGCATATCACCTATCTGCGTGCCGCGCTGGCCGCTGGCAAGCACGTGCTCTGCGAGAAGGCCATCACCCTCAACTCCGCCGAGCTCGACGAGGCCCGTGCCATCGCCGACGAGCACAACGTGGTCCTTATGGATGCTACCACGGTGCTCCACATGCCGCTGTATCAGGAGCTGCGCCGTCGCATGGATGCGGGCGAGTTTGGCCGCATGAACCTCGCTCAGCTCAACTTTGGTAGCTACAAGGAGTACGGCGACCTGACCAACCGTTTCTATAATCGCAACCTCGCTGGCGGTGCCATGCTCGATATTGGCGTATACGCCCTGTCCGTCATGCGCCTGTTTATGGCCAGCCAGCCAGCTGAGGTCGTGTCTCTGGGCAATACCTGCGAGACTGGCGTTGACGTCGCGGGTGGCATTGTCTGCCGTAATGCTGAGCAGCAGCTGGGCGTTGTGAGCCTTACGCTCCACTCCAAGCAGCCCAAGCGCTCGGTCATCAGCTTCGACAAGTGCTATATCGAGGTCAACGAGTATCCGCGTGCCGACCGTGCGACCATCGTGTGGACTGCGGACGGTCACCGTGAGGAGGTCCACGCTGGCACCGAAGCCTACGCACTGTGCTATGAGATGGCCGACCTGGAGAAGGCCGTTGCCGGCGATGATTCGAAGCGCGAGCTTCTAGGCTATGCTTCTGATGTTATGGAGCTGATGACCAAGCTCCGCGCCGACTGGGGAGTCGTGTACCCCGAGGAGGAGTAAGCGATGCTTGCGGAAGATAGGCTCAACGCGATCGTGTCGATGGTGCAGCAGGCCGGCTCGGTTACCGTGCCGGAGCTTGCTGAGGCCCTGGGCGTGACGGCGTCTACCATTCGGCGCGACCTGCAGACGCTCGACCGCGCACACCGTATCGCCAAGGTACACGGAGGCGCGACGAGTCTGGAGCGCGCGCATGTGACGCGCGACCTGACGATCGGCGAGCGCAGTGATCTCCATAACGATGACAAGGAGCGCATCTGCGCCCGTGCTGCGGCCCTGGTGGAGCCCGATAGCTTTGTGTATATCGATTCGGGCTCCACGACCCTCAAGCTCATCGAGCATCTTCCGCATCTCGACGGCGTCACCTATGTGACCGATTCTGTGCTCCATGCTCAGCATCTCGCCCTGCGCGGTATGCGCACCGTGGTGTTGGGCGGCGAACTCAAGCCCGAGACCGAGGCGCTCGTTGGCCCCGATGCTTTGGCAACCCTGGACCGCTATAACTTCAACTGCGGCTTTTGGGGTTCCAATGGCATCGCCGCCGAGCAAGGTCTCACCACACCGGATATCGAGGAAGCGCAGGTCAAGCGTGTCTCGATGCGCCATACCGCCAAACGCTTCGTAATCTCGGACGCCAGCAAATTTGGCATGGTGGCGCCCGTCAAGTTCGCGGACTTCCGCGACGCAACGATCATCACCGCGGGCGAGGTGCCCGCCAAGTACCAGTCGATGGATAACGTCATCACGGTCTAGCAAGCAGGGGCAGGCTAAGGCCAAAACCACCACAAAGGTGCCTGTCCCCATTGTGGTGGTTAGTAACGAAAACCGATTAGTTTTCTCAATAGAAAAGCGGCAACGTCCATCACGGGCGTTGCCGCTTTCGTTGTCTGCCGGTTTGTCTAAGTCTGTAACAACTAGACCGTTAAAAGTGGGCCAGGTGTTACAGATTGAGATTTTCCCTTGAGGGGGATTCGAATGTCTCGATCTGTAACAGATAGACCAGAAAATGGGTTCTAACTGTTACAGATCGAGACGTTTTGGGGCCGCGGCCGAGCCATTGCGGCAAAACCACCACAAAGGTGCCTGTCCCCATTGTGGTGGTTTAGGGCTCCCAGGGGCAGGGGGCTTCGATGTGGATGTGCTCACCGGTTACGGGATGCGTAAAGGACACGCTGTGGGCATGGAGCATCAGGCCGCAGGGGCGCGGCGTTCCGTACAGGTCGTCGCCAACCAGGGGATGGCGCTCGCTTGCCAGATGCACACGGATTTGGTGCTTGCGGCCGGTGAGCAGCTCGACATCGATATACGAGCGCGTGGGCAGGCCACGACGGCTCTTAAGACGCTTGAGCACCTTCACGCGCGTCTGAGACGGCTTGCCGCTGGCGCCGACGCGCATCTTGCGGCTGTCGTGACGGTCGCGGGCGATGGGCCTGTCGATGAGCTTTTCGTTCCAGTCGATCTTGCCCTCGGCGAGCGCCAGGTAGTGCTTTTCGAAAGCGTGGTCGATGACCATCTGGTCAAAGGCGGGCTGCGTCTGCTTGTCGAGCGAGAACAGCACCACGCCGGTGGTGTCGCGGTCCAGGCGGTTGAGCGGCTGCATGTCGGTCGCGGCAAAGCCGTCGCCCATCGCCAGCAGCAGGTCGCTGGCGTAGTCGGTGAGCGTGCGCTCGCCGGTGCCGTCGCCGTGGACGATCATGCCGGCGGGCTTGTCGATGGCCATGAGCCAGGCGTCGCAGTAGAGGACTTGAGGTTCTTCGTTCACGTGTAAGCCTTTCGGTTAGCTGATTCCCACAAACATGCAGCCCGAGGTCGCCCCGCGCAGACGGGCGGCGGGCTTACGGCCCGCCTGCGCCGCTTCGACGGCACGACGGACGCGGGCGACGGCACGGCCCACCTCATCCGTTTCGAGCAACGTTCCGTCAACCATGAGACGACGCACACCGGCATCGAGCAGCTGAGGAACCTGCGGCGTGAGGTCGATGGGGTAGGCATCGTACAGGCGAGAGCGGCCGTGGATGTCGGTGCGGACGGGCATGACCTTTCCGTCGATATTCTTGAGCGAGAGCTTGCGGGCACGCAGACGGCAGTTGACACAATCGTGGATGCAGCCGTTGGCAACCTGCAGAATGCAGTGTTCGCTCGTCATAACGCGCGGACGGCCAAAGACGGTGATGCCCAGAGCCGCGGGCGCGGCGGCGCCGAGCGAGGCAATCTCGTCGAGCGTGATCTCGGGCGAGAGCCAAAATGCGCCGGCTCCGCGCTCGGCAAGCGCCTCCATGCAGGGTATGTTGTGCACCGGCAGGCAAGAGCGAATCTCGGCCGTGGCGCCGGCATGCGCGGCTACGGCGAGCTCGGAGATATTGCCGACGGCGACGGTGGCTCCGGCATTGATCCAAGGATCGACGCGCTCGTGGTCGACGGCGCGGCAGACCTCGTCGAGTACGGGCACGATACCCTGCTCAAATGCATCGGCAGGGGAGAGTCCGACAGCCTCGAGCGCGTCGGTGGTCATATAGATGCGCGCGGCGCCCTCGGCGCGAGCCGCTTCGGCGGCTTCGAGCGTGGTGACGGCGGCGCAGATCTGCGGCTCATCGCGGTAATGCTCGGGCATGGCGCGCGTACATTTGTCGAGCAACGGAATCTCGAGCGTTTTCGCGCGCTCCTCGTACGGCGCCAGAATGGTCTCCTCCAATGCTTTACAGGCGGCGGCGCGCACCTTGTGCACGGCGGAGAAGCCCATGCCGCAGCCGGCGTCGAGCGAAACGTCAAAGCTCGCAGCCTCAAAGGGCGAGGAACCCATACGGCCCACATGCTCAACCAGGTCTGCCGCCTCGACGGCGCGAGTCTTGGCGGCCTCGACGGTGAAGCCTGTGGCGGTGGCGGCGAGCGCGGGGTTGTCACAGCAGGTGAGTGTGACGGTAAACGGCTCACCCAAACGTGCCACGACGGTTACATCCACGGCGCGACGGCGCAGCACATCGCGCTTGAGCGCGGCGCCGGCGGCGTCGATGGCACGCTGGCTGCGAATCACGCGGACGCGGCAGCCCTCGGGCATGCTGCGGGGCACGCGACATTCGATGATGTCGCCCGCGGCGGCATCATCGGCGGCAATGGTGGTCAGGAACTGGTCAAACTCGTTATCGTGGCGAAGCTCCAACAGGTCGCCCTTGCCCACGGGCTCAAACAGCTCAATGCGGGCGATGGCGGCGCGGCGACGGCGGTCGTCGGGCTTGAGGCCGCGCACATCGCGGTTGGCCGGGCGGCTGCCCAGCACCGTGCCCACGATCTGGCCGCGGTTGTTGGAACGCTCATAGCTCATCATCTCGTCGCCCGAGGTGCCGTCCTGATAGGCGTGCGTAAAGTCGCGGTTGAAGCAGCGCTTGAGCTGGCGCTGGCGGGCGGCTTCCTCGTCCTTGGCAACGGTGGCTCCGGATAGCATGTCGTCAATTTCGTGACGATACACATCAACGATGGAGTACACGTAATCGGGCGCCTTCATGCGGCCCTCGAGCTTGAGCGACGCGGCACCGGCGTCATACAGACGGCGAACAAGCTGTGAGGTGTTGGTGTCACGCGGGCATAACGCACGCTCGCGGCCGGCGGGGGAGAGCGCGCGACCGTTCTCGTCGATCAGCTCGTAGGGCAGGCGGCAGGGCTGGGCGCACATGCCACGGTTGGCCGATCGTCCCGCCATGGCAAAGCTCGAAAGCAGGCACAGACCCGAGTAGCAAAAGCAGATGGCGCCATGGCTGAAGACCTCAAGGTCCACATCGGGCGCGGCATCGTGAATGGCGGCAATTTCGTCGATGGAAAGCTCGCGCGAGAGGGTCACGCGGTCGGTGCCCTGCTCGCGGCACCAGATAGTCCCGCGGTCGTCATGGATGTTCGCCTGGGTCGAGATATGTGTCTCGATGCCGGGCATCGTGCGCTTGACCTCAAAGAACAGGCCCCAGTCTTGGATGATGAAGGCGTCGGCGCCCAGCGTGGAGCAACGATGGATGAGTTGCAGCGCATCGCCCATCTCCGACTGCTTGATGACGATGTTGACCGTGACGTAGACGCGCGACCCGGCCAGGTGTGCAGCACGGCAGGCCTGCTCAAAGGCCTCGTCGGTAAAGTTGGTGGCCTTGCGGCGGGCGTTGAAGCTGCCCATGCCGCAGTAGATGGCGTCTGCCCCGGCAGCGAGTGCGGCGGCAAAGGGCTCCGGGCCTCCGGCGGGGGCCAAGAGCTCGGGTCTGCGGTTGGTGGTTCGACTGGCGGTTGCGGTCATATCCTGCCTTTCAAAATGCTCAGATACTCAAAAGTATAGTGGTGCTGTTGCGGCGGACGAGCCCTGTGGCCCAAGCAGGATAAAGTCTTCAGCAGCCCTTGCAGCAAAAATGATCCGTTTCCCTCCGTCCCCTCTGGATCGCCTGATCCGATGGGGACGGAGGGAAACGGATCATTTTGAGCTTCACCGTCCGGTCGTGCCGTTCAGCGGCCGACAGGCGCCGTTGGGCGATAAATTATTCTCGCAATGTGATAATAATCTTGCATCGCGCAGAAACCTTGAGTACTATCCAAATCAAGCGCGGTGTTCAGACCGAACTGTGCCTCCCGGTGTGAACGCCGCGCTCACACTCTCTCAACTGATCGTAAGGAGAAAAACATGAGCAAGACCGTCGTGTCTTCCGATAACGCGCCCGCAGCCATCGGTCCGTATTCCCCCGGCATCCAGACCGGCAACATGGTGTTCTTGTCCGGCCAGCTGGGCATCGACCCCGCAACCGGCAAGATGCCTGAGGGCGTCGAGGCCCAGGCTAAGCAGTCCCTTGCTAACGTCGAGGCTCTGCTGACCGCTGCCGGCGCCACCTTTGCCGATGTCGTCAAGACCACGGTCTACCTGGCCGACATTGCCGACTTTGCCGCCGTGAACGAGATCTACGCTTCCAAGTTCGAGGCTCCGTTCCCCGCGCGCAGCGCTTTCCAGGTTGCCGCCCTTCCGGCCGGCGGTCTGGTCGAGATTGAGGTCGTCGCCGCTCTCTAAGTCGTTGGCGAAAACAAAACATGACATGCAAAAAGACCCTGCAGTGCGTGTGAACTGCAGGGTCTTTTGTCAAGCGATGCGACAAAAATGATCCGTTTTCCTCCGTCCCCAAGGAGTCAGCGGGTTAGCCTTCCTTGCGGACTTTTTGCAGGTAGCGGTAGACGCTGGGCTCCGAGATGCCCAGCGCGGTGGCGGCGCAGGCTACGGCGCCCTTGAGCATGAACACTCCGTTGCCGTTGAGGTGGCGAATGACGTCCACGCGGTCGCTTTGACCAAGCGACGTCACATCCAGCCCGCGAGCGCTCAGCAGCTCGGCAATGCTGCGGTCGATGAGCTCCTGTGTGGACTCCGAAAGGCTTTCGACCTCGATAGAGGCGGGCTCTGCCTGTCTAGGCGCCGCGTCGAAGCACGTCATGAGCTGCTGCGCCATGGCGTTGATGGAGCGCACGGTCGAGAGGTCGGTGTTGACGCAGAGCATACCGACAATCTCGTCATTCTCGCGGATAAAGTACGTCGCCGACTCCAACGTCTTGCCACCGGCACCGCGCCCCTCGTAGCCCGTAATAAACGGCAGGTCGCGATACTTGGCGTCGTGCATGATCTTGAGTGCCAGGTCGGTGGCGGGACCGCCGACCTTGCGGCCGCTCACGATGCCGTTGCGGATATCGACGATGGCGTGGTCGGGATCCGAGAAATCGTGCAGCACGATTTCGCTGTTTTTGCCGAGTATCTGCTCCAGGAAATCGACCATCGGCAAAAAGCGACGTACGGTCTCGTTCACGGGCAACTCCTTTTGGTTCTATCGAAGTGTTCATAACAATTTTTTATCATGGTAACACGCTGCTCATCATCTCGTATATCCGCAGGTACATTGCGTAATACAGACGAACGGTAGGAATTTAGCGGTAAACGGTCGACCAAAAGAAAAGTAAGATGTTATTTTGACAAGACACTTTCCTGACCTGCGGAAATGCATTATCTCAGCTGAAGAATAGTCTGATAACAAAAAATTATTATTGAGAATGAGAATCATCTTTAATACGATATGCAACGAAGGCACAACCTCAACCCCGCACTGCGTCACAATAGAGCGTTAGATGCGAAAACAACTATTTCGAGGATTGGTGGTCAAATGACCCAGGAGACGGTTAAGAACGGCACTGAAGCCCTGTTCACTCGTGAAGGCATGCCTCCCGTTAAGGAAATGATCCCGTGTGCCCTTCAGCACGTACTGGCTTCGTTTGCCGGTATCATCACCCCGGCTGTCATCATGGCCGGCGTCTACGGCTTTAATAGCCAGCAGAGCACCGACATCATCCAGGTCGCGCTCATTCTTTCGGCAATCGACACGGCCCTTCAGGCCTTCGCTCCCTTCCGTCGCATCGGCGGCGGCCTGCCCATCGTCATGGGCGTTTCGTTCGCGTTCCTCCCGGCCCTCCAGGCCATGGGTGCCTCGGGCTTTAGCTTTGGTGCGCTGCTGGGCGGCGAGATCGTCGGCGGCGCCGTCGCGGTCCTCTTTGGTCTGGCTTACAGCAAGATTAAGTGGCTATTCCCGCCCGTCGTGACCGGTACGGTCATCTTCTCCATTGGCGTCTCTCTCTATCCCACGGCTGTCAAGTATATGGCCGGCGGTATGGGTACGCCGCTGTGGGGCACCCCGCAGGCCTGGTGCGTCGCTCTTATCACCTTCGCCGTGGTCTTTGCGCTCGCCAACTTTGGCAAGGGCACGCTCAAGCTGGGATCCGTGTTCTTTGGCATGATCGTTGGCATCATCGTTTCGATTCCCTTTGGCATGATCGACTTCTCCAGCGTCGCCACCGCTCAGGTCTTCGCTCTTCCCAAGCTCATGCCCTACGCGCTCGAGTTTGATCCCGAGGTCTGCATTACCCTCGCTGTCGTGTTCCCCATGGTTGCCATCCAAGTTATCGGTGACGTTTCCGCCGCCTGCCTGGGCTCCATCGACCGTATGCCCACCGAGCGCGAGCTCTCCGGCGCTATTGTGTCCCAGGGCCTCACCTCTATGGTCGGCGGCCTGCTGGGCGGTCTTCCCACCAGCGCCCTTGGCCAGAACGTGGGCATCATCTGCTCCAACAAGGTCGTCAACAAGTGGGTCTTTGTGATCATCGCGGCCGTCTTTGCCATCGCCGGTCTGTTCCCGCAACTCTCTGCCGTCCTTTCCGCTATCCCGCAGCCCGTCATCGGCGGCGCGACCGTCGGCGTCTTTGGCACCATCACCATGAACGGTGTGCGCATGTTCACCCGCGAGGGCCTCACGCAGCGCACCACCACCATCGTCGGCACCTCCGTTGTCTTTGGCTTGGGTATCTGGATGGCCAGCGGTTGCCTTGCCGGCGAGGGCATGCCCACCTGGGTGTCCACCGTCATCGGCTCCAACGCCGTAACCCCCACCGCCATCATGGCCATCGTGCTCAACCTGATCCTTCCGCAGACGCCGGTCGTGGCTCAGCACATCGATGCCGCCAAGGATGCCGCTGTGAATCTGGTCCTGCCCGAGAGCAAGAAGTAACCAATTCGGTGCTATTCGCCGGCGGACGCATCGCCTCGTCCGCCGGCGCCATGCGGCGCCAAGCCGCACTTCAAAGGGCTTGTCCCTTTGGTGAAGCGTTGACGGGAGAGGGCCCGTTTCCGGTGTAGGCCGGCGCTTCGCACTTCCGCCATGTCAGAGGTGTCAAACCCCGCCTCTGATGTTGAAGGGAGCATTTATGCTTCTGGTCGCTAACGGTTCCGTCTTTACCCGCAACGCTCAGACTCCGTTCATTCCCAACGGTGCAGTCGCTATTGACGGAGATACGATCGTCGAAGTGGGCCCCGAGCGCGAGCTCAAGGCCAAGTACCCGGATGCCGAGTACGTCGACGCCCAGGGCAACCTCATCATGCCCGGACTTATCAACTGCCACACCCACATCTACTCGGGTCTGGCCCGCGGCCTTGCCATTAAGGGCTGCAACCCCACCAACTTCCTGGAGAATCTTGAGCAGCAGTGGTGGAAGATCGACGACAACCTGACGCTCGACGGCACCAAGGCCAGCGCCTATGCCACGATTCTGGATTCCATCCGCGACGGCGTCACCACGATCTTCGATCACCATGCGAGCTTCTGCGAGATTCCGGGCAGCCTCTTTACCATTAAGGACGCCGCTCAGGAGCTGGGCATGCGTTCGTGCCTGTGCTACGAGGTTTCCGACCGCCGCGGTCAGGAAAAATGCGACCAGGCCATTGCCGAGAACGCCGAGTTTGCCCAGTGGGCCGCCAAGGAGCGTCGCGATAACGACAACCACATGATCGCCGCCATGTTTGGCGGTCACGCCACCTTTACGCTTTCGGACGAGACCATGGACAAGATGGCCGAGGCCAACAACGGCCTGACCGGTTTCCACATCCATGTGTGCGAGGGCATGAATGACGTGTGGGACTCCCGCCTCAACCGCGGCGGCATCAGCCCCGTCGAGCGCCTGCTGCAGCACAACCTGCTGGGTCCCGACACCATGCTCGGCCACTGCATCCACGTGACACCTGCCGAGATGGACATCGTCAAGGAGTCCGGCACCTGGCTCGTCAACAACCCCGAATCCAATATGGGCAACGCCGTGGGCTGTGCCCCCGTGCTCGAGTTCTTCCGCCGCGGCATCCCCGTGTGCATGGGCACCGACGCCTACACCCACGATATGCTCGAGAGCCTCAAGGTTTTCCTGATCATTCAGCGCCACAACGCCGCTATGCCCAACGTGGGCTGGTGCGAGGCCATGACGATGCTGTTCGAGAACAACGCCAAGATGGCGAGCAAGTACTTCGATCGCAAGCTCGGTGTGCTTGAGCCCGGCGCTGCCGCCGACGTCATCGTTATGGATTACAAGCCCTTTACGCCGCTGAGCGAGGAGAACATCGACGGCCACATGCTCTTTGGCATGATGGGCAAAAACTGCCGTACCACCATCATCAACGGCAAGATTCTGTACAAGGATCGCGAGTTCGTTGGCATTGATGAGGACAAGATCAACGCGTGGACCATGGCTGAGTCCAAGAAGCTCTGGAGCACGCTCAACGATCGCACCTACTAATTGCAAGTAGATTCACGCGCGTCGGATGTTTCGCCGCATTCGATGCGCGTATAGGCGACCTCCGCGGGGTCGCCGGCGCTGTGCTAGCGCTACACCGTATTTGCGCCCGCCGCGCGGTCTCGCCGGGCGTTACAGAGAGGAGCTCATTATGAGCGACATCATGAGGCCGATCCCGTTTTCGCAGCTGATGAACTGGATCATCGAGGAGCACAAGACTCAGGGCGCCGTCTTTGGCGTGCGCAAGATGGTCACGACCAACCAGGAGGGCGCGCTTCCCATTTTTGACGAGCGCATCGAGACTCCGTTTGGCCCGGCCGCCGGCCCCAACACGCAGCTTGCCCAGAACATCGTGGCATCCTACGTGGCCGGTTCCCGCTTCTTTGAGCTTAAGACCGTTCAGGTTATGGACGGCGAGGAGCTCTCCAAGTGTGTGAACAAGCCCTGCATTGTGGCGCAGGACGAGTGCTACAACTGCGAGTGGTCGACCGAGCTCGAGGTTCCGCAGGCTTTTGCTGAGTACGTGAAGGCATGGTTCGCCTGCCACCTGATTGCCCGCGAGTACGGTCTGGGCAGCCCGGACGGCTTTGTCTTCAACATGTCCGTGGGTTATGACCTGGAAGGCATCAAGAGCCCCAAGGTCGACGCCTACATCGAGGGCATGAAAGACGCCAGCGGCTCCGAGGTTTGGAACGAGTGCCGCACATGGGCGCTCGCCAACCTGGACAAATTTGAGCATGTCGATGCCGCGTTTGTCGAGTCCATCCCGGCGCGCGTCTCCAACTCCATTACCGAGTCCACGCTGCACGGCTGCCCGCCGGCGGAGATCGAGCGCATCGCGACCTATCTGATCACCGAGAAGGGCCTCAACACCTACATCAAGTGCAACCCCACGCTGCTGGGCTATGAGTTTGCCCGCCAGCGTCTGAACGAGCTGGGCTTTGACTACATCGTCTTCGATGACACGCACTTCCGCGAGGACCTGCAGTGGGCCGATGCCGTGCCTATGTTCGAGCGCCTGATCGCCCTGTGCGCCGAGCGCGGTCTTGAGTTTGGCGTCAAGCTGACCAACACGTTCCCCGTCGACGTGACGAGGAACGAGCTGCCCTCCACCGAGATGTACATGTCGGGACGTTCGCTGTTCTCGCTGACCATCGAGGCCGCCCGTCGCATTACCGAGCAGTTCGATGGCAAGCTGCGCATCAGCTACTCCGGTGGTGCCACGGTCTACAACATCCGCGCCCTGTACGATGCCGGCATTTGGCCCGTTACCCTGGCGACCGACGTGCTCAAGCCCGGTGGCTACGAGCGCTTTAGCCAGATGGCCGGCGAGTTTACCGACCTGGATGGCAAGCCGTTCGCGGGCGTCTCTCTCGAGGCCGTGACTGCGATCCAGACCGACTCACTCACCAACCCGCTCTACAAGAAGCCGCTGCGCCCGCTGCCCGACCGCAAGGTCGCCGGCAAGAGCCCGCTTTCCGACTGCTTTACCACGCCGTGCCGCACGAGCTGCCCCATCCAGCAGGACATTCCCGCCTATCTGGCGGCTGTTGACGAGGGCCGCTACGAGGACGCACTCAACATCATCATCGAGCGCAACGCCCTGCCGTTCATCACCGGCACCATCTGCCCGCATCCCTGCGGCCGTGCCTGCGAGCGTGCGTTCTACGAGCCCGAGGGTGCTCAGATCCGCGCCAGCAAGCTCAAGGCCGCCCGTGAGGCCATGACCGCCGTGCTGCCCAAGCTGCGCGCCCAGGTCATCGCAAACGACGGCGAGCGCAACGTTGCCGTTATCGGCGGCGGCCCGGCCGGCCTGGCGACGGCGTTCTTCCTGACGCGTGCCGGCGTGCCCGTCACCATCTTTGAGGCCCGCGACTCTCTCGGCGGCGTGGTCCGCCACGTGATCCCCGAGTTCCGCATTGCGAGCGACGATATCTCTCACGATGCTGAGCTCTGCCTGGCCTTTGGCGCCAAGGTTCAGCTCAACGCCCGCGTGGAGTCCATCGACGAGCTCAAGGCCCAGGGCTTTACCGACGTGGTCGTGGCCACCGGCGCCTGGATGCCCGGCTCTGCGGGCTTGGGCGAGGGTGCCGAGCTCGACGTGCTGGAGTTCCTCGAGGCCGCCAAGAAGGGCGAGAAGCTCGAGCTGGGCGAGGACGTCGTGGTCATTGGCGCCGGCAACACCGCCATGGACGCGGCCCGCGTGGCCAAGCGCCTGGCCGGCGTGAAGAACGTGCGCCTGGTCTACCGCCGCACCAAGAAGCAGATGCCCGCCGATGAGGAAGAGCTCGATCTTGCTCTTGCCGACGGCGTTGAGTTCTGCGAGCTGCTGGCGCCCAAGGCGCTCAACGGCTCCGTGCTGACCTGCGACGTTATGGAGCTTGGCGAGCCGGATGCAAGCGGACGTCGTAGCCCCGTCGCCACGGGCGAGACCGTCGAGCTTTCTGCCACCACGGTGATCTGTGCCGTGGGCGAGGGCATCGATGCCAGCCTGTACGACGCCGCGGGTGTTGAGCACGACCGTCGCGGCCGTCTTGCCGCCACCTCCACCGGCGTCGAGGGCGTCTGGGCTGCGGGCGACTGCCGTCGCGGTCCTGCTACCGTGGTCGAGGCTATCGCCGACGCCGCCGAAGTCGCCCGCGCCATCGCCGGCGTGGACTTTAACAAGTACGCCGACTGCAACGAGCAGGCCGGCCGCGAGGACACCTGCTACGAGCGCAAGGGGTCGCTGTGCCGCGACAAGCGCAACTGCACCAAGACCCGCTGCCTGGGCTGCGGCTCGGTGTGCGAGGTCTGCTGCGACGTGTGCCCC
Organism: Collinsella sp.; assembly: GCA_036550515.1. Classification (GTDB taxonomy): domain Bacteria; phylum Actinomycetota; class Coriobacteriia; order Coriobacteriales; family Coriobacteriaceae; genus Collinsella. The sequence continues at coordinate 10,843 of JAXKGF010000006.1, read as the reverse complement.
AACCGCGCCAACGTGGCAATTAAGGTGCCGGGCCTGGCCAAGCATCAGGTCGTCCATGTCGACGGCATGTGCAACGAGTGCGGTAACTGCGCCGTGTTCTGCCCCTACCAGGAGGGTCGTCCCTACAAGGACAAGCTCACCCTGTTCTGGAGCGAGCAGGACATGGAGAACTCCGAGAACGAGGGCTTCCTGGCCGCGGACGAGGACCACTTTAAGGTCCGCGTCGCCGGCACGGTCCGCACCGTCTCGGTCGATGCCGTCAACACCGGTCTTCCCGAGGCCGTCCGCCTGACCATCAGGGCCGTGCGCGACAACTATTCGTACCTTCTTAAGAAATAGGCGAGTCTCTTATGGCCAAATCCATTCAACATAACGTGGCCTACGTTGCCTGCGGAAGTGGTTGCGCTTCCGCAGGCGGCGACGCCCGCTGCAGCGAAGGCTGCATTGGCTGTGGCGCCTGCGTCACGGCCTGCCCCCACGGCGCCATTGCGCTGGTCGATGGCATCGCCCGCGTGGATCGCTCCAAGTGCACGGGCTGTGGCCTGTGCGGTATGGCGTGCCCGCAGCGCGTGATTGCCTTCGTTCCCGGCTACCAGAACATTCTGGTGCGCTGCAACAACACCGATAAGGGCGCCATCGCTCGCAAGATCTGCGACACGAGCTGCATCGGTTGCGGCATGTGCGCTAAAAAGTGCCCTGCCGGCGCTATCCGCATCGAGGACAACTGCGCCCATATCGACGGCGTGGACTGCCTGTCGTGCGGCATGTGCGCCGTCGTGTGCCCGCATGGCGCCATCCACGACCGCACCGGCATCGCCGCCGGCGTGTAGAAGGGAATCACCATGGCACAGGAATTCACTTTTACCGTTAACGGCGTCGAGCGCACGACGACCCAAAACAAACCGTTGCTGCGTTTTCTGCGCGACGACCTGCACATTCACTCCGCCAAGGACGGCTGCTCCGAGGGCGCCTGCGGTACCTGCACCATCCACGTGGACGGTGCGGCCGTCAAGGCGTGCGTGCTGACCACCGCTCTTGCCGCCGGCCGCAACATCGTGACCGTCGAGGGCCTGCCCGAGGACGTGCGCGAGGCCTTTGTGTACGCCTTTGGCGCCGTGGGCGCCGTGCAGTGCGGTTTTTGCATCCCCGGCATGGTCATGGCGGGTGCAGCGCTCATCGCCGAGGACCCCGAGCCCACCGAGGAGCAGATCAAGTACGCCATCCGCGGCAACGTCTGCCGTTGCACTGGCTACAAAAAGATCATCGAGGGCATTTCGCTGGCGGCCGCGGTGCTCCGCGGCGAAAAGCAGATCGACGAGGACTTGGAGCGCGGCGACGACTACGGCGTGGGCAAGCGCGCCTTCCGTATCGACGTGCGCAAGAAGGTGCTCGGCGAGGGTAAGTACCCCGACGACATCGACGAACTCGATCAGCCGGGCCTGACCTATGCCAGCGCCGTGCGCTCCAAGTACCCGCGCGCCCGCGTGCTCTCCATCGATACCTCCAAGGCCGAGGCCCTGCCCGGCGTGGTGGGCATTCTGCGCGCCGAGGACGTGCCGGTCAACCAGGTCGGCCACCTTATCCAGGACTGGGACGTCATGATCGCCCAGGGCGATATCACCCGCTGCGTGGGCGATGCCATCGTGCTGGTGGTTGCCGAGGACGAGGCGACGCTCGAGAAGGCCAAGAAGCTCGTCAAGGTTGATTACGAGCCTCTGGAACCCGTGCGCAACATCGCCGAGGCCAGGGCTGCCGACGCTCCGCGCCTGCACGACAGCTTCTTTGCCTTTGGCAACACGGTGGAGCTCAAGGACAACGTATGCCAGAGCCGTCACGTGACGCGTGGCGACGCCGCCAAGGCGCTGGCGGAGAGCGCGTTCACCGTGACGCAGCGCTTTACTACGCCCTTTACCGAGCATGCTTTCTTGGAGCCCGAGTGCGCCGTCGCCTTCCCGTACAAGAACGGCGTCAAGGTGCAGTCGACCGACCAGGGCGCCTACGACACGCGTAAAGAGTGCGCCCACATGTTTGGCTGGGATAGCGAGCCCGAGCGCGTGGTCGTCGAGACCATGCTCGTGGGCGGCGGCTTTGGCGGCAAGGAGGACGTGTCCATCCAGCACCTGGCCGCGCTCGCCGCATATAAGTTCCAGCGTCCCGTGAAGTGCAAGCTCGCGCGTGCCGAGTCGCTTGCTTTCCATCCCAAGCGTCATGCCATGGACGGCACCTTTACGCTGGGTTGCGACGCCGAGGGCAACTTTACCGGTTTGGATTGCGAGATCAACTTTGATACCGGCGCCTACGCGTCGCTGTGCGGCCCGGTGCTCGAGCGCGCCTGTACGCATGCCGTCGGCCCCTACAAGTACCAGAACACCGACATTCGCGGCTTTGGCTACTACACCAACAACCCGCCCGCCGGTGCGTACCGAGGCTTTGGCGTTTGCCAGTCCGAGTTTGCGCTCGAGAGCCTGATCGACCTGCTGGCAGAGAAGGTCGGCCTGGATCCGTGGGAGATTCGCTACCGCAACGCCATCGAGCCGGGCGAGGTTCTGCCCAACGGCCAGATTGCCGATTGCTCCACGGCGCTTAAAGAGACGCTGCTCGAGGTCAAGGATGCCTACTACGCGCATCCCGGACACGCCGGTATCGCCTGCGCCATGAAGAACGCCGGCGTGGGCGTGGGCCTGCCCGATGCCGGCCGCTGCAAGATCCGCATCGAGGATGGCCGCGCCGTGGTCTACGCCGCCACGTCCGACATCGGCCAGGGCTGTAACACCGTCTTTTTGCAAGACGTTGCCGAGGCCTGCGGTCTGCCGCTGAGCTGCATTGCCAATGGCGAGTGCTCCACCGAGAACGCTCCCGACTCCGGCACCACGTCTGGCTCACGTCAGACGGTCGTGACCGGCGAGGCCGTGCGCGGCGCTGCCTTCCTGCTGCGCGATGCCATGGTTGGCATCGAGGCTGGCAAGCCTGCGCCCGATGCTCCCGTGAGCGCGCATGGCGACGGCGTCAAGATCGAGTACGACGACGGTCGCGCCTACCAGTTGCGCACGCAGGAACTCGTTGCCGGCCAGGGTATGCATCCTCAGGATCCTGCGGCCGCCATCAAGGCGCTCGAGGGCTGCGAGTTTGGCTACGTGTACCTGGAGCCGACCGACAAACTGGGCGCCGACGTTCCCAACCCCAAGAGCCACATCTGCTACGGTTTTGCCACGCATGTGGTCATTCTGGATGATGACGGCCGCGTGAGCGAGGTCTATGCCGCGCACGATTCCGGCAAGGTGGTCAATCCCATCTCCATCCAGGGTCAGATCGAAGGCGGCGTGCTCATGGGTATGGGCTATGCGCTTACCGAGGATTGGCCGCTCAAGGACTGCGTGCCCCAGGCAAGGTACGGCACGCTCGGACTGTTCCGTGCGCCCGAGATTCCGGATATCCACGCCATCTACGTGGAGAAGGACGAGCTGCTGCCCGTGGCATACGGCGGCAAGGGCATCGGCGAGATCGCAACGATCCCCACGGCGCCCGCCGTACAGAACGCCTATCGCGCATTCGACGGCAAGCTGCGTCCCGATCTGCCCATGGTGGATACGCCCTACAGCCGCGCCCGTCACCGCGGGTAGGGTAGAGCGCGTACGGCCATTGCTAACGAGCCGTTCGCGCTCAGCATCAATTACATACGCTGCGCCTTTGGCCCCAGCTCCATCGCGAGCCGGGGCCTTTTGCTTGGAGCGGAAACTGCGTCCCGGGATTCGGGCAATCCGGCGGTCAGGGGTTGAGCGAGCGTCGCGCTAAGGATGCCAAGCGTAAAACCTTCAATGAAAATGTCGTAAAAACTACATCTGTCATGGCGTAAAAACTACATTGAAAGTAGCGTAAAATCAGCATTGAGAATGGCGTAATTTCGCATATCGCGTGATAGAGAGGGACGGCAGTCTATGGATGCGCCAAAGAGATTGACCCAAAAGGGATATAGGCCCCGGCTCATAGAGGAGCGCCTCGACACCCTTATGCGGGCGTTTGGCTGTGTGGAGATCAACGGCCCCAAATGGTGCGGCAAGACCTGGACGGCGCTCTCTCGCTCGGCGAGCGTCTCCAGGCTCGATGAGCCTGCACAGCGCGCGGCGGCAGAGGTCGACCCAAGCCTGGCACTCATCGGCGATGCGCCACACCTGGTCGATGAATGGCAGGAGGTGCCCGAGGTTTGGGATGCCGCCCGGCGCTTCGTGGACGCGAGCGGCAACGAACGCGGGACACTTTTGCTCACGGGCTCGACCGCGCTCAAAAGCGAGGAGCGCAGCCATGTTCGTCATTCCGGCACGGGTAGGATCGCCCGTCTGTCAATGCGCCCCATGGCCCTGTGTGAGTCGAGCGACGGCGAGCCGCTCGTGTCACTGGCAAGCCTCTTTAAGGGCGAGGGTTTTGCCCCTCAGCGTCGCGAGAGCACGGTGGATGACGTCGCCCGCTGGTGCTGCAGGGGCGGTTGGCCTGCAAACCTTGGGCTTTCGGATGATCTTGCGCGAGAGACGGCAAGCCAGTACGTGCACTCGGTGCTCGACGTCAACGTGCTGGACGAGGGCATGTCGCCCGAGCTTGCACACGGCCTTTTGCGAGCTCTTGCCATGAACGAGAGCCAGGCTGTCACGTACAAGACGCTCATAAAGGACGCCTCGTACGGTGAGACGGGCCCCGACGAGAGGACCATCGCTGCGTACTTGGACCTCTTCAATAGGCTCAAGCTGACCGAGGACCTGTGCGGATGGGAGCCGCCCATGCGCTCGAAGGCCCGCGTTCGCGTGCGCCCCAAGCGCTACTTCTGCGACCCGTCACTTGCGGTGGCGTTGCTGGGGGCTACCCCTGAGCGGCTGCTTGGCGATATGCAAACGTTGGGGATGCTCTTTGAGAACCTCGTTCTGCGCGACGTGCGTGTGTTCCTTTCCACCTACGGCGGTGTCGACAACAATGTCCATTATTTCCGAGATGAGAAGGGCCTTGAGGTCGATCTGATCGTTGAGCACGACGGGCGTTGGGGAGCCATCGAGGTCAAACTGAGTGATGCGAAAGCAGACGATGGAGCGAGAAATCTCAAGGCGCTGGAGAGGAAAGTGCTCTCCAATCCTGCCGCCCAGAATGCTGCGCCGGCGTTTTTGGCGGTTGTGGTGGGCAAGGGGAGCATCGCCTACACACGCGACGACGGCGTGGCGGTGATCCCCATGGCGGCACTTGGGGCGTAGTGGTTTTGCGGGGCGTCGGGCTTCCTTTACCGAAAATCCATTTGGTAAACCAGATGCTCGCGGATAGAATAAAGTTGACGGCAGCCCAAGTGTTGAAGAGCTGGGCAGCGCCGTTGCTTGGTCAAGAGGTCAATGCCTTAATGGCAGCGACTTGTTATGCTTCGAATGCTGCTTGAGTGCCTCGGAAAGTTCGATAAGCGCCGTGAAGAGCGAGACCAAAGCAACCAAGAGCTCTACGAGCTCTGATGGGCCCGGGATGACCTCTGATTCAAGTCACCGGGCCTCAATCTTTTTCATGCATTTGAATAGAGTGGGCGACTCTCTTGGGGCCGTCTGCATGGCGTGTGCTTGACGCATGGTATTGCGCCCCGCTTTCATGTCCGCACGGGCGCCTATCCTTACGGCAATGTAGCCGCCTATGCAGCAAGCGGCAAGCAACGGAGAAAGGCCCTAACCGTGTCAGCTGAAAAGATGCCGTGTATCTCGGCTATCGATACGACGAACTTTGCGCGACAGATCGTGCTGGACTTTGAGTTTGCGCCGGTGCCAAAGCAGCGCCAGCGCCGTGGACTGCGCCATGAGATTATCGAGGTCGGCGCCGTCAAGCTCGATTACCACGGCAACGTTATGGGCGAGTTCTCGCAGTTTGTGCAGACGGAATTTACCGAAGGCGTTGCGTTCCCCGTCCGCGAGCTCACAGGGATATCGGCTGTGGACACCGCGATGGCCGATCCGCTCTGCATGGTGATCAAAAGGCTCGGCGATTGGATCGGTCGCTACTCCGCCCAGGTGGTTTGCTGGAGCGGGGCGGATCGTCGACAGCTCTTGACCGAGTGCCAGGCAAAGCACATCGACCTTTCCGCATTTCCTACGGACTGGGCCGACCTGCAGGCGTTTTACGCCTCGATCGTGGACGTGGGCAGCCACGGGTGCGTGTCTTTGAGTGACGCGGCAACGTGGTTTGGCATCGAGTTTGACGAGTCGATGGGTCACGCCCATAGTGCCCTGGCCGATGCGCGCGTGACCGCTAAGTTGCTCAAGCAGATGATGGACGGGAACTACCGTGTGAGTCCGCGCGCCCAGGAAGTTCGCCAACGATGGGGGATGGGCGAGCGACCCCAGACGCGCCTTTCCAACAAGTGTCCCGAGCTGGGCGACCTGCTGCTGAAGCTGAAGGCGGAGGGGAGGTAGGTGAGGTAGGTGAGGGCAATTAGAGCTGATGGGTGTGGAGCACGGAGCGGACTAACGGTGCTGAAGTCCATTTGATAGACGTGCCACGCTGGACAGACTGTCAGTCGATGATTCCTGGAATAACCCCTGATTCATTCAAGTCGAGGGGGGGCTTGCTCTGCGTCTATGGGAGCTTTCAGATCAATGAAGAGCCCGCTGCCAGGAGATGGGGGGCGCGCTGTAGAGTGGCGGCGTGTTGCGATTCAAGAGAGTGTTCTCGGTAGAGCGGTCCGTCCGGCATATCGAGGAGTTTGTAACTTAGCTCTTCGATAGTCTGCTCAGCAAGATGCCCTCGTTCTTGTTGATGAAACGTTCTCTATCGCCTCGTGCGTGTTGAAAGAAACTGCAGCACATCAAATAACGCACACCGCCTGATAAGCGGCAAGCGCTGCCGCCCATGAATGGTCTTATAACGTATCGCCTTGGGTTATTTGTTCTTTTAAGTTTTGCCATAGTAGAATGCCGAAAGTTAGATTGGAGTGGAATGGCCATTCGGTATATAGGTTCTAAGGCTCGGCTGGCAGACGCAATTCTGGATACGATTGGCGATCCTTCAGGCAATTCATTTCGTTTTGTTGATGCATTTTGCGGAACTGGAGTCGTTTCAAAGGCTGCTGCGCTTCGAGGCTGGAGCGTAGTGGAAAACGACTCATTGCTTTCTTCAGCTTATCTTGCGGATGCCGCCCTTCTGTGTGAGGGCGATCTTGATTTTTCACAAGTTGGTTCGTATGAGACCGCAGTTGCCAAACTGAATAACCTGCAGCCTATTGAGGGTTTTATTTGGAAGACATATAGCCCAGCATCGATTAATTTTTGCCCATATGAACGTCGCTATTTTACTGAGCGCAACGCGGGCAAGATAGATGCTGTACGCAACCAGATATCTCTTTGGCACGAAGGTGGCTTAATCGGGCCATCTGAAAATTGCTTGTTAGTCGCTGACCTCCTTGAGGCTGCTAGTGGAATTGCCAATATCGCCGGAACGTATGGCTGTTTTTTAAAAAAATGGACCCAGCAATCACAGGGGGAGCTTGCAATTAAGGAGCGAGATCTTATGCCCCAGTGCGTAGTGCACAAAATGTCCGTTGGGGATGTTTTTGACATAAAAGTGGAGCAGCACGATGTTGTATACCTTGATCCGCCGTATACCAAGCGTCAGTATGCCTCTTACTACCATATCCCGGAAACAATCGCCTACCATGATGAGCCGTCTGTAGAAGGCGTCGCCGGCTTGCGTCCTTGGAAGCACAACGCGTCTCCTTTTTGCTATAAATCTAAAGCGCTTCAGGCTATATATGATTGCGTTAATGGGCTGTCTGCTGATCGCATTTACCTTTCATACAGTTCCCAGGGGCATGTTGAGCTTAGCGAACTTGTCAATTGTCTAGCTGGGCTTGGGGGCGTCAGACTGCATAGCCTCGGTGAAATTGGAAGGTATCGGCCAAATAGGGTCGCTGCCAGCAAAGAGGCTGTAGTTGAGGAATACCTTATCGAAGTGGATAAAGCTCCAGGGGACTAGTTGTGGCACGTAATAATACCGTCGAGGCCAAGTTCCTCGAAAAAGTGAACAAAACAATAGATACCTTAATTGCAGGCGAGAAAGATGGCGCAATTGCGCGGCTCTCTCTCCTCGAAGCGGTAGTTTGTCGCAGCATAAGGTTAAATAGTGATGAGTATTATGCTGTAACTCATTATGCGCACGAGTGCCATTGCGACGAGAACTCCGTTGAAAAGCTAAGACTGGAAATAGTCTCCAGTGGGATACCTTTTTCGCTTGCTTTGGCCGCTCTTGCCAGAATTGATGGTGATGATGTTGCCAACAAGCGTAGCGGCTCTGTTTACACTGATTTCCGTCTTGCAAGGTATATTGCAGAAGATGTGGCTTCCGTCTACCGAGGTGGACCGATAGTTGACCCCGCTTGTGGGACCGCCACTATTCTTGCTGCATGTGCTGAATATCTGTTGAATAGTGAATATGAGCGCAGGGCTTTTGCTGTCCACAATTTATTCGGAGTCGACTTATCGCCATACGCGGTAAGGGGGGCAGTTCTTGCACTTGCCAGTTATGTTGAAACGAGCGATGAATTAAGCCTTTTGGTTTCGCATTTTGTTTGCAACGACAGCCTCGAGCTCGGTGGAACCCTACCGAACGTATTCGGCTTAAAATACTTCGCTCTCGTTGTTGGAAATCCTCCATGGGAACGTGTCCGTCCGTCTCGAAGCGAGTTCGCATTAGAGAGCGGAATGGATGTGACTTACGGCGGTGAAATTGGAACGCTACCCGAGGGTTACGAGCACGAACGAAAAACCATGCGAGAAAGAGCCCAAAGGCTGTCAAAGAAGTATGGCCTGAAAGGCGGAATGGACCTTTACCGTGCATTTCTTAGCCTGAGCATGCTTATTTGCCGAAATGGGGGCACCGTTGCGCTCTATCTACCTGCCGGAATCATTAGATCAAAGAGTCTTGCTTCCGCACGGAACATCGTTCTCGAATCGTTCTCGGATGTGGGATTCTCCGTCTTTACGAATAGCGCTAGGTTTTTTCGTATTGATTCTCGCTTCAAGTTTGTTCTTGCTCACCTAGAGGGAAAGGGCCTGAAAGGGGAGAGGCACCATATCGATTTCCGCTACTGTTCAGCAGATGATTGCGGCGTAAAGGTCGTTTCTAAACATCTAATGAACGAGCGTCTTTTTAACGACGAATCTGGAGAGCTTGGTGCTCCAGAAGTAAGAACTGATATTGAGTCGCGAGTTCTGACGACAATTTGGAAACATGGCGCTCGAATGGGAGAGCATCCGCTTTTTAGAGACATTTCGCCTGCGCGTGAGCTTGACATGACGCTTGATAAGCATTTGTTCAGGAAGGCCGACGATGTCTCGCCAACGGACAATTTGCTGCCCCTCATCGAAGGGCGCATGGTCGCACAATATCGTTGTGGGTGTAAAAGATATAGAAGCGGTTCGGGACGTTCTGCGAAATGGGATTTGTCTTTTTTGGGAGATGGCCGTATCGTCCCTCAGTTCTACGTTGACGCATCTGATCTTGGCGCCACCATGCTTAATAGGAGCTCAGCGATTCGCGTTGGGTTTTGTGATATTGCAGGGCAAACCAACGAAAGAGCAATGCAGGCAGCTGTCATTGCTAAGGGGTGTATCTGCGGAAACAAGGTTCCAACCTTGATTTTCGATAATAAAGATGCCGCCATGCTTTGGCTTGGCATTGTTAACTCTTTTACATATGACTGGGTTTTGAGGAGATATATCACTACCACTATCAATTTTTTCATACTGGAGAATCTCCCCCTGCCCAAGATGACATATGAGGACGTCTTGGCAAAAGAAATAATAGAAAACGTGAAATGTATTCTAGAACTTCAGAGCATAAATGCTGAATGGGGCCGTGCCGAACTTTGGCGTTACGCCGTTGCCCGCGCGAAAATTGACGCACAGGTTTTCAGGGCATATGGGCTTGCGCTTTCCGACCTGGATACCGTAATCGCTGACTTTCCGCTTGTCGATAAAGTCAACTCGGGGATATGCGACGGTTTAAGGCCGACAATTGAACTTTTCTACGCATATGTCACGTCCGACGACGATGCAATTGCGCACGTTGCGAATGCCCTCAAAATGGGAGCTTTGCCCTATGTACCAAATGAGCACATGCGCGGTATATTGAAGCTGAGAAGGGGAGGTGCGACATGGCTATAGTCGAAGTACTGTGCCGTGAGATACGCGAGCCTGAGATAAAGAAAATCAATGCAAGTTCGAATGACGCTCCAACTGGTGGGGGCGCTCGTGATTTGCGTTTTACTCTGGACTATGCTCCGTGCTTGGATCGGTTTTTCCCTAGCAAGATTACGTATGAACGCGGAAAGCCATATCGTATCGGCTGCTTTGAACATTGCTATAAAGACGGTACGAGAAGATGTGAAAACCTAAAGTATGCATTTAGGCCAACTGATTCGCGTCCAAACGAAGTGAGGATCGCGCAGATCAATAAGGCTGATTTATTCCACGACGTTCCTGAAATAGACAGTGGGGATGGGATGCTGTTCATTGCCTTTATTCGAAATGCGGAGGGCATTCCACAGGTTCAATATTTGACAGAGCGGCAGATTGAAGACCCATCTAGCAACTCAGTTATTGCATCTGCCATGCGAGAAGCGATAGACAGCCGTCGGGGGGACAATGCCGTTACTTTTTCAGTTAAGCTGGGGTAAATGATGAATGACGAGCTAATTACTGTTAGCGTCGGATTATTTTAGCCAAATATAGTCGGCCGAGATTGACCAATCCCGGCCGACCCATTTTAGCCAACACGCCCGCATCTATGACTTTCCTATCGCATTCCTACATCCCCTCGGGCTGGATCCCCCTCACCT
>JAXKGF010000073.1:0-1603 GCA_036550515.1 Collinsella sp. | reverse complement strand
GAAAGGAGACCAGCTATATGAAGTCAAGGGATAATCCGAAGTTTTTTGAAGCCGAGTAGGTTTATCCGATTAACGCACTTTGACAGCCGAATATCGAATGCTTTTGGGCGCAATGGGGCGCATCGCAGATGCGATGGCGGCTAGGGCGGATATGCCAACCGGGGCTACTTGGCCGGGTCGTACGGCTTCCCGTCGCGCATGACGGCGTAGACGACGTGGCACAGCTTCCTCGCCACGGCGGTGACCGCGACGCGGTGGGGCTTGCCCTTGCGGCGCAGCTTGTCGTAGTACTCCTTGAGCCTCGGGTCGTACTGCCTGGCCCGGTTCGCGGCCAGCCACAGCGACCTGCGCAGGTAGGGCGAGCCATGCTTGGTTATGGGAACGCCCTCGGCCGAGTACTTGCCCGACTCGTCGACGCCGGAGTTGAGCCCCGCGTACTTCACGATCGACGCGGCGTTCCTGAACCTCTTCACGTCGCCGATCTCGGCGACGATCTGGGCGCCGGTCGTCGTGGACACGCCGGGGATGGTCGTGATGTTGGGCTCGACCTTCCCGAGGAGCGAGGCGACCTCCTTCTCGACCTTGGCAATCGTGGCGTTCAGGAACTCGACCTGCGAGACCATCGTCCTGATCTGGAACGAGGCGGCCTCCTCGCCGAGCCTTATGCCGACCGACGATTTTGCCGCGGCCTTGACCTCGGCGGCCTTGGCGTCGCCGAGCCTGCCGCGCGAGCCCTCCGACAGCAGCTTCGCTATCGAGGACGCCCGCTTGCGGGCGACCTCGGAGGGCGTCGGGCATTCCGCGAGCACCTTGAGCGACGCGGCCCCGAACATGTCGGAGAACAGCGCCGCGTATTCCGGGAAGTAGGCGTCGAGCACGCATATGGCCTGGGTCTTCACGGCGGCGAGCTCCTGCTTGAGCCCCTGGTGGTAGCGGGTGAGCTGCTTGAGCGCCTGCACCTCGTCGGTGGCCAGCCTCGTCTCGTCGTAGTCGCCCTGGCGCAGCGTCTCGGCTATGAGCCAAGAGTCGATGCGGTCGTTCTTCACGCCGGACAGGCTCTTGAGCTTGCGCATGGCGTGCACCTGCATGGGGTTGACGACGCACACGCGGTAGCCCGCGGCCATCAGGTAGGCGAAGCAGGCCTTCCAGTAGTGGCCGGTGGCCTCCATGCCGACGAACACGTCGTCCTCCGACTCGGCGACGGACTCCAGCCAGGCTATGCACCTCTCGAAGCCGGCCTCGCTGTTCTTGAACTTCATGGGCCTTGCGGCCTCGGCCCCCGTCTCGTCGACGGCGCCGATCACGTGGTCCACCTTGGCGATGTCCACACCTGCGTAGATCATGGGCGGCTCCTTCCGCTAGCGGCGGGCTCCTGCTACCGCACCCGGGACCGCTACCTCCTAGAAGAGATCCGAGGAATGGCGCGCGGCCACCCTCATCCAGCTTATCCGCGGCCTCGCCCGGATGGGGCAGGTTGCCAGACTCCTTTACGAGAAGCAAGGCTCTCATCGGCCATGTCGGCAACCCTGCCCGCCAGAATCTGCATTGCATCCATAAGCATTCGATAAAAGGCTTAAAAATGCAACGACTTAAAGATAGGAGT
>JAXKGF010000072.1:0-10999 GCA_036550515.1 Collinsella sp. | reverse complement strand
GGGTTCTGGCCCGCCTCGAACAGGGCGGCGCGCTTGGCCAGGCGGGTGGCGCGCTCGTCGTTGAGCGTCGATGCCCGATCGGCGGCGTTCTGGTTCTCTGCCATAAGTTAGCTCCTCAAACTAAAACGCTCCCCAGGATTCGGTCCCAGGGAGCGAAAACATACCTTTACGCGGGACCGTGGTCTAGCGTGCGATCTTGGCGATGGTGTAGACGCGAGTCTTGCCGGAAGGCGTAACGACCTCGACGGAGTCGCCCTCGCCGTGACCGATGATGGCGTGACCGACCGGAGACTCGTTGGAAATCTTGTGCTCGAGCGAGTTGGTCTCGGTGGTACCAACGAGCGTGACTTCCATGACCTCGCCGTTGGGATCAATCAGCGAAACGGTGGAACCGATGGAGACGGTCAGATCGCCCGTGGTGGCAGCAACCTGAGCGTTGGCAAGAATGGCCTGGATCTCGGCGATACGAGCAGCATTCTGGGCCTGCTTGTCCTTGGCGGCATCGTACTCGGAGTTCTCCGAAAGGTCGCCGAACGCGCGGGCTTCCTTGATGTCCTCGACGATCTCCTTGGCGTAATCGCCCTCACGCCAGGCGAGCTCCTCGACGAGCTTCTGGCGGCCCTCAGCGGTCAGTACGATCTGGCTTGCGTCCATACGGATATCTCCCCAACTCTGATCAAACAATCAACTGTCAACAAAACGAAAAAGACCGGCTAGCCTGCGGGCAAGCCGGTCAGGTGCTCACCCCAAAGGGATGGGACTACTCTGCGTCCGCGTCGCTGTCCTCTGCCTGCTTCTTCTTGGCAGCAGCGAGCTTGGCCTCGAGCTCAGCGATCTCCTTGTCCTCCTCGGACTGCTCGACCACGACCTCCTCGGCCTGCTTGGTCTCGGCCTTATCGTCGCCCTCCATACCCTCGCGGATATTCTTGACGGTAGAGCCGAGGGACTTGCCGAGCTTCGGCAGGTTCTTGGGCCCGAAGATAATCAGGACAACGACGAAAATAATGATGAGCTCAGGAGCCCTCAGTCCAAACATGTAGACCTCCACAATACAGCGAGACAAGCTCGAATGAGTATACCGCGGGTATCGCGGTATCACAACAATAGCTAAAAAAAGGGACCGCAAGAAGCGGTCCCTCCTCATGCTCTGGTCGGGTTGACTGGATTTGAACCAGCGACCCCTGCGTCCCGAACGCAGTGCTCTACCAAACTGAGCCACAACCCGTTAGCTCGACTATAGTAACAAAGATTTCCGTCGTGTGCCAGAGAAATTTTTACTTCTTTGGCGCTTCAATGCGAACCGTGTCGGAAACGAGCTCCGTTGCATAAGCCCACCAGCCGTTTTGTTGAGCGGCTGCCGCAAGATTGACTGCCGTTGCGGCGGTATCGCAGAGAGCAAACGAGCAGGCACCCGAACCGCACACGTTTACGGCAATGGTACCGTCCTGTGAACGGAGCCAGTCGAGCACCGTTTGAATCCGCGGCTCCATCTGCGCGGAAATGACACCCAGGTTGTTGTGAACGAGCGCGTAGGCCGCCTCTGCATCTCCCGAGCGAAGGGCAGATGCGATCGCTCCGGGCTTGTCCGCAGGCGCCGGGGTCTCGTCAAAACGTCGATAGGCTTCAATTGTTGAAACGCTTGCCTCGCGCGGCTTGACCAGCACGACGGGTGTCGCGGGTAGTGCGGGGTACTCGGTTGCCAGCACGTCTCCCCCACCCACGTAAAATGCAGGGCTGGCATGCAAAAAGAAGGGAACGTCGGCGCCAATGCCGCGCGCGATGTTGTCCAGCGCGGGATCGGCACGGTCGATGCCCCAACTCTCTGCCAAGGCGACAATGACCGCCGCGGCATCCGTCGAAGGACCGCCCAGGCCGGCACACAACGGGATGCGCTTCTCGATCGTGATGAAGACGTTAGCTTCGCGACCATAATGCTCGGCCATAGCAGCGGCCGCACGATACGCCGTATTCTTTTGCATGGGAAAGTCGGATGCCGGAATCGTCTGAACGGTCAGCGCCTGTGCCGGCGTAACCGTCACGGTATCGGCAAGGCCGACGGCTGCCATCAGGGAATCGACCTTATGGTAGCCGCGGTCGTCGCGCTCGGTATGAACCCCCAGATAGAGGTTGATCTTTGCCGGCGCGGAAAGGGTCAGGGACCAATCGGTCACCGCTAGTGCTCCTCGAGCTGATTGCCGAGCGGAGTAAAAATGTGCTCGCCGCTCTCGGGGTCGAACAGCTCGACCTGGCCGGTGAGAACATCAATATACTGGTAGGACTGACGCGACTTGCGGCCACGGCGCTCGTCGACCTCGACGATAAAGACTGCCGGATGGACGCTCTTGATGGTGCCCATGCGCTCGACGACGCGGGTGCGGCCCATGTTGGCCTTCACCTTAACGCGATCGCCCACCATATCGGTCAGCTTCTCGTGGATGTCGTCGACGTGATTGACTTCCATCTCTTCCATGAACAGGGCCTCCAGAAGGTGCAATTCAAAAAGGGGATAATACCCCTAAGATAGACAAAACTCTAGTACTATAGCACCCTGCTGTGGCCATACGCAAGTAGCTAAATAAGCCCCGTCCCAAATACGTACCAGACGACAATCTCGCATGACCAGTTGTTACGCGGTTTGGTAAAACCGCGTAACCTAAAGGTTGTCGGTGTCCAAGACGATGGTGAACGGACCGTCGTTGACCAGGTCGACCTTCATATCGGCGCCAAAGATGCCGTGCGCCACGTGTTCGACATCTTGACGAACGAGCGTCAGGAAGTACTCGTAGAGCTCGTTGGCAACATCGGGCGCGCCGGCATCCGTAAACGACGGACGGCGACCGTGGCGGCAGTCAGCGAACAGCGTGAACTGCGACACCACGAGCACCTCGCCGTCGACATCGGCAAGCGCCAGATTGGTCTTGCCGTTCTCATCCTCGTTGATGCGCAGGCCGCGGAGCTTGCCCCACAGCTTGTCGGCCTCGGCACGCGAGTCCCCGTGGCCCACACCCAGCAGCACCAGGTAGCCGCGTCCAATGCGACCCACGCACTCGCCGTCGACCGTCACGCCGGCGTTGAGTACGCGCTGCACCACCGCACGCACGGCCTACTCCTCGCCCGTCAGTTTGGCGGATAGGCGCTCGAGCGCATGGAATCGATGGCTGATGGCGTTCTTCTCGTCCGCCGTCAGCTCGGCCATGGTCTTGCCCGGCGTGTCGACAGGCAGGAACAGCGGGTCATAGCCAAAACCATGGTCGCCGCGGCCCTCGTGCGCGATAACGCCCTCGCAGGCGCCCTCGCCATAGGTAACCAGACCATCCGTGTCGATGAGCGCGACGACGCTCATAAAGCGCGCGGTGCGGTCCTCATCTGCCACGCCTTCCAGGTTAACGAGAAGCTTGGCGTTGTTGGCGGCATCGTCGCCGTGCACGCCCGCATAGCGCGCGCTATACACACCGGGCTCACCGTCCAGCGCGTCAACGACCAAGCCCGAATCGTCGGCAATGGCCATAAGGCCCGTCTCCTCAACCGCGGCTTGGGCCTTGATGATGGCGTTCTCCAAAAACGTCGTGCCGTTTTCCTCGGGATCCTCAAAATCACCCAGCTGGCCGAGCGCCACGAAGCGCACCTCGGGCATGACCTTGCCCAAAATGGCCTCGATCTCGGTGAGCTTATGGGCGTTGCCCGTTGCCACGACGATGGTCGCCGCCGGGTCGAGGGTGTCGATGTCAATCTTCTCAAGTGCCATAACTGGCCTCCTTGTCTCTATAGCAAGCCGCGTGAGGGGCGTTTGGGCACTTGACCCCTCCCCTCTCAGGCGATCGGACCTTTCAACGCAGCATTTCAGCAGATAAAACCTACCAAAATAAACCTGTCCCTTTTTGGCAGGTTAGGCGATGGCTTGGCGCTGAAGCTCGATGAGCTCGGCGATACCCTTGTCGCCCAGGTCGAGCAGGGCGTTGAGGCGCTTGCGGTCAAAGGGCGCCTGCTCGCCGGTGCCCTGGAGCTCGATCATCTCGCCGGTGTCGGTGGCGACGAGGTTCATGTCGACCTCGGCGTGACTGTCCTCGGAATAATCGAGGTCAAGCAGCGTATTGCCGTCGACAACGCCCATGGAGATGGCAGCCACCTGGCCGGTAAGCGGGATGCGCTCGATCTTGCCCGCCTCGACCCACATGGCGAGGGCGTCGTGCAGCGCCACCCAGGCGCCGGTGATGCTCGCTGTACGCGTGCCGCCATCGGCCTGAATCACATCGCAGTCGACGGTGACGGTGTACTCGCCGAGCGCCTTCATGTTGACGACGGTACGCAGGCTGCGGCCAATGAGGCGCTCGATCTCCATGGAGCGACCCTTGCGGTTGGCGTGCTCGCGCTTGCAGCGCTTGCCGGTCGACGCCGGCAGCATGGCGTATTCCGCGGTCACCCAGCCGGCCTTGGCGCCCTTTCGCCAGCCCGGCACGCCCTCCTCGATAGTGGCGGCGCACAGCACGCACGTGTCGCCGAACTCGGCCAAACACGAGCCGTGGGCGTGCTTCATGACACCACGGGTGAGCTTGACGGGGCGCAGCTCGTTGGCGGCACGGCCGTTGGCGCGGTTGACCTGCATATACTCCATAGAAATATCCTTTCGGCAAAAGGTGAAAGTGAGCCTTTGGTCGGTGACCTTGTATCTATTTCAGTTCGTCGATATCGATATGCTCAATGCTCTTGAGCGGCTGGCCAAAGATAAAGCTACCCGCCACCGCAAACTCGGCAATGTTATCGGCCGTCGTGGCAAAACGATGCTGCGGCTCGGCGGCGTCGCCCGCCAGCTGCTCGCGGCGCGTGAGGATATCGGTCAGCTCGCGCGTGGTCTCCTCGGCGGAGCTCACGACGCGCACCCCAGGCCCCAGCGCATGGCGGATAGGTCCCACCAACAGCGGGAAATGCGTACAGCCGAGCACCACGGTATCGACACCGTGGTCGCGCAGCGGCTCAACCGTGGCACCCACCAGCGCACGCACGGCAGGCGTATCGAAGATATCCTCGTTCTCAAGCCACTGTTCCTGCAGATGTGCACCCGAGGCAAGCTCGTGTTCGACAACCTCGACAAAGCTCGAGGCAGGACAGCCGTATACATCGACGCCGGCATCTAGATCCTGAATGGCGCGCGTGTAGGCGCCCGAGCGAATGGTGAGGTTGGTGGCGAGCACGCCCACGCGACGCGAGCGGGTGCTGTTGATTGCTGCACGGGCACCCGGCGCGATCACACCGATGACGGGAACGTCGAGCACCTGCTGGGCCAGACGCAAGGCCGCAGCGGTCGCCGTGTTGCAGGCGATGACCATAATCTTGACGTCGTGCTTCGAAAGCCAACGACCCGCCTGCAACGCAAACGAGCGCACCTCATCCTCGGTACGCGTGCCGTAGGGACAGCGCTTGGTGTCGCCAAAGTAGTAGACGGACTCGTGCGGCAGCGCCGTCGCAATCGCGCGCGCAACCGTCAGACCGCCCAAACCAGAATCGAACACGCCAATCGGGCGCGTGTCGCCTGCCGGATTCTCGATATCGGACATTACCTCACCAGTCTCTCTCGAAAAGACATGTCCAAGTGCGGCGGCGCCGCGCTACGAACGCGCCGCGACCAGCAGCTCTGCCGTCGCCGCCCAACCGTCGACAATTTTGCCGCGCGTAACGAAAGCGTTCTCGCAAGCAGCCAGGAACTCGGGCGCGCCGGCGCTCGTCAGGCCATTCTCGACCAGGCAGAACGTGCCCACGTGATCGGCCATGTAGAAGTCGGACTCGGAATCGCCGAGCGCGAGCGTCTCCTCGCGCTCGATCCCCAGGTGCTCGCAGAAGCGCGCGATGGCAACGCCCTTGTTGAGACCCGCGGGGTTGATGTTGAATGCGCGACCGTCCTCGACGCGATCGAGCTCGAGCGTCGTCGGCTTGGACAGGTGAGTCAGATGGCCGTTGCAAGCCCAGATCAGACCGCAGCCGGCCTCGTCCAGGATGGCCTGAACCTCATCGTCGGGCACATCGCCGCGCATGCCGACGGTGACCTCACGGTATTTGTAGCCGGTCGACATGTCGTTGTGATACTCGATCTTGTGCGGCCAGCGGGCGAGGATCTTCTCGCACACGCCGGTCTGCTCGATCACCTGGTGCGGCGTGAGGCCGCAAGAGGAGTCGTAGGGCATGTCGCCGGTCAGATACTCCCAATCGTTGGCTTTGAGGTCGTACATGACCAGGCCGCCCATCTCGCCGATGTAGGAGTTGAGACCGAGCACGCGCGCGTCCTCGTGGATCATGGTACGGTTGCGGCCCGAGGTGGGAACCACCTGAATACCAGCGCGAGCGAGCGCCACGACGGCCTCGACGAGTTTGGTCGAGGGGTTGCCGTCGTTGTCGCGTAGCACGCACGAGCCGGGTGCGAGCATCGTGGCATCCAGGTCGGTAAAGACGTATTTGACCTTGGCCAAGCGCTCGCGCATCTCGCCCGAAAGCTCGGCAACGGTCGGCAGGGTATTGTGGGACATGGTTACTCCGTTTACGTAGAAGGGTTTGGACTTGGACGGCATGTTTTGATTGAGGGAACACGCTTATGGCGACAGCGCACTCAGGGCGCCGCCGCCATCATGGTTCATTAGTCAAACTGGGTAACATCGATCAGGCGATTGGCCAGCGAAAGGTCGCTCTCGATGGGCACGAACTCGTCGCCCACGTGCATGAGCTCCTCGTCACCCTTTGCCAGCAGCAAGACAATGGTGGGAGCATCGGGGTTGACGTACTCCTCGCGCGCCGCCTTGAACGCCGCATGCACAGCGGCTTCGCGGTCGAGGATGATCTTGTTCGGCGTATCGTCGGGAACATGTTCGGCAAGCTCGCGACAGACCTTCATCGGGTCCTCGTGAGCCGGGTCCTCGTTGGCAAAGATCATCAGGTCGGAATATGGTGCGGCCTCGCGCGGAAGCTGCTCGCGGCGCTCCTGCGCCTTGCCACCGGCAGCGCCAAACACTGCGATGACCGGGCTGGCGGGAAACGCGCGCTTCACCGACGAGAAAAGCGAGCGGAACGAAAGTTGGTTGTGAGCGTAGTCAACAACACAAATCACGCGGCCGTCCTTCGACTCCACGACCTCCATACGGCCCGGCACACGCAGTTTGGAGAGGCCCTTCTTGATAGCCTCGATACCGATGCCGATCTCGCGCGCAGCGGCGATAGCGACCAGCGCGTTTTCCACGTTAAAGTCTCCCGCGATACCCAGCAGGACCTTCTCCCCCGCCTCGGACTCGTCGGCACACAGGCCATGCAAGTTGAACTCGATGCTAAAGCCGACCATGCGTACGTCGCTCGCCCACAGGCTTGCCTCGGGATGCTCGACGCCAACGGTCACCAAGCGCTCGGCCGTCGACGCTGCCTCCAGCACACGGTCGACCTCTTCGGTGCCCAGATTCACCACGGCGGTCTTTGCCTGGTCAAAAATCCTGAGCTTGCTCTCAAAATAATCCTCAAACGTGGGGTGTTCGATCGGCGAGATGTGGTCGCGGCCGATGTTGAGGAAGCACGCCACGTCAAACGGCAGATTCTCGACGCGTTGGTACTTGAGCGCCTGGCTCGAGACCTCCATGACCATGGACTGGCGACCGGACGTGCGGCAGTTGGCGATATGGCGCCAGACCTCGGGGGCCTCGGGCGTAGTATTGGTGCTCTCGTAGCACTCGATACCATCGTCGGTACTCACCGAGCCGATCATGCCGCAGGACTCGCCCGCCGCTTTGATAATCGACTGGAGCATAAAAGCGGCCGTGGTCTTTCCCTTGGTGCCGGTGATGCCCACGATCTTGACGTCGTGGTCGGGACGGTCGTAGACCTCCGGCGGCAACAGGGCCATGGCCGTGCGAACACTATCAACAACCAGCATCGCAGCACCGCTCTCCTTCGCCAGCGGCTCCAGAGACTCGACCAGCGACTCCTCGCACACAAATGCGACGGCGCCCGCATCGAGCGCCATGCTCAAAAACGCCGGCTTAAAGGCAGCACCTTTACAGAAGAACACGTCACCTGCCGAGACCGCGCGCGAATCAAACGAGCAACCGGTCACGGCACGCTCGTCAACCTGCTCTGATGCGCGCAGCTCGCCGCACACATCGAGCAGCTTGGCAAGCGTATCGACCGTGGTCACGGTCGCGGAATCCGAATGGTGCATCTTTCACCTTTCTCAGCCATTTGGCAGGGACGGTTTTCATAGTAACTGAAACGTGCTCGCGCAAAAACGGCTCCCGGAGGAGCCGTTACGCGCAGGCATTCGTAGGCCGAGACTAGGCAGCCTGAACAGAAGGCTGGCCCTCGTCGATAAAGAAGCGCTTGTACCACACTAGGAACACGAGCGGCGTATAGATCTTGCGCTGGAAATCGCCCTTGCCCGCAAAGTGCAGATCGAGCAGGTGCATGAGCTCGTCGGTATTGAAGAACTCACTTGCCCACGGCGCGGTGAAGTACTCCTTGACATAGTCGTACCACTTTTGCTCGCGCAGCCAGTAGACAATCGGCACCGGGAAGCCCACCTTGGGACGGGTGGCCCACTCATCGGGCAGCGACTTGTTGGCAGCGTGGCGGAGTACCTGTTTGTTGCCGTTCTCGTTGATGCGGTAGCGGTCGGGAATGTGCTCGGCGAACTCCATGACTTTGCGGTCCAGGAAGGGCACGCGCAGCTCCAGCGAGTGTGCCATGCACATCTTGTCGGCCTTGAGCAGAATGTCGCCCGGGAGCCACATGTTCATGTCCAGGTACTGCTTCTTGACCAGTTCGGGCTGACCCTTCACGCGTGCGTAGATGGGTGCAGCGAGCTTGAAGGCGCCGTCGCCGGTGTTGTACTCGGGCTTGAGCACGCCGTCGACCTCGCGCTCCGGCCATACCAGAGCCTGTCCCAGGAACGACTTCTCGGGGATCTCGGCACCCTTGACCAGGAAGTTATGTCCCTTGAAGTACGGCATATGCAGCGCCAGGTTACCGAGCGCGCGACGGACGGGCAGCGGCACCATCTTTTTGTACTTGCGCACCGGGACCGTATCCTCGTAGTAGGCGTAGCCGCCAAAGAGTTCGTCGGCGCCTTCGCCCGAAAGCACGACGGTAACGTCCTTGCGGGCCATCTCGGCCAAGAACCACAGCGGCACGGAAGACAGGTTGGACTGCGGTTCGTCCATGTGATACTGGATGTCCTCGAGCGCACCGAAGAACTCGTCGGCGGTAATCATCTTGCGAACGTTCTCGACGCCGAGCTTATCGGAAAGCTCCTTGGCGTAGTTGGTCTCGTTAAAGTTCTTGTAGTCAAAGCCCACCGAGAAGGTCTTGTCGGGCATGAGGCAAGCGGCGATGTAGCTAGAGTCGACGCCACCGGAGAGGAACGACGCGACCTTGACGTCGGCGATACGATGGGCCTCGACACTCTCGTGCACGACCTCGTCCAGCTCGTCGACGTACTCCTCGAACGGCTTCTCGACGGCAGAGTAATCGCAATCCCAGTAGCGCTCGATGTTCATCTTGCCGGTCGGGATATCGACGGTAAAGTAGTGCGCCGGCGGAAGCTTGTAGACACCCTCGAAGAAGGTCTCCTCGGTTGCCGAATACTGCAGCGTCATGTACGGACGCAGGGCCTTTTTGTTGACCGCCTTGTGGAAGTGCGGGTAGTCCAGGAAGCTCTTGATCTCGGAACCAAAGAGCACGCCCGGAGCGCCGTCGCCCGCATCGGCCATGGGATAGTAGTAAAGCGGCTTGATGCCAAAGATGTCGCGGGCGCCAAAAAGCTTGTTCTTCTTTTTGTCCCAGATGACGAAGGCGTACATACCGCGCAGGCGATCGAGGACGGCCTCGCCCCACTCCTCGTAGCCGTGCAGGAGGCTCTCGGTGTCGGCGCCGCAGTGGAACTTGTAGCCCTTGGCCTCGAGCTCGGAACGAAGTTCTTGGAAGTTGTAGATCTCGCCGTTGAAGACAATGACGACGCTGCCGTCCTCATTGGCCATGGGCTGAGCGCCGGCCTCGGTCAGGTCGAGGATCGACAGGCGGCGGAAGCCCAGGGCAACGCGGCCGTCGATAAACTGACCGCCCATGTCGGGACCGCGATGGACGATGCGGTCCATCATCTTGGTGAGCACCTCGGATTGGTTATCCGTCCCACCGACAAAACCGACAAAACCGCACATATACTATCCCCTCTGCTGTTGCTGGGCATCAAATCGAATCAGTAGCTTTTGAGTATACCCGAGGGCGTAAAGAGGGACGGAATGTTCAGGCAATCTCAACTGAATCAGCTCCGCTGTGACACGCGCCAGTTACCTTTAATGGATATGAGGTGAACGGGGCGATTGTTTTGCTATACTCTCTCCGCACGGGCGATTGGCGCAACGGTTAGCGCAGGTGCTTTACACGCACAAGGCTGGGGGTTCGAATCCCTCATCGCCCACCACTGATTTGATAGGCTCCCAGCAATGGGAGCCTTTCTTTTTTGTGCCCGGTGCGTGGGATTCGAACCCGCAAGGGTGCGGAGCTGAGGAAACGCGAAGCGTTTCCAGCGCAGCACGCGAGGAGCGGAGCGACGAAGCGGGGCGCGGGCGGCGCCAGCCGCACGCGGACATCCCTCATCGCCCACCACTGAATTGTTAGGCCTCCAGCGATGGAGGCCTTTCCTTTTTCAGGCCCAGCGCATGGGATTCGAACCCGCCAGCACGTCTGTCACAAAGGCCGTGGTCAAAAAATGGCAAAAATGAGTACTGCTACTTTGTTTGCAACATATAAATAGACAGTATTTGCTTAAGTTACGCAACATATGTCCATTATAAGGACTAACAGTTGGATCAAAATCGTGCTTTCATCGCCATTTCGACGGTCGCGCGCGCAGACGTGGTGTAAGAGTGTCCTGAGGTCCGTCGCTGCAAGTCCCGATGTTACTCCTTCTTGAGACCGCGCTTCTCGACTATCTCGTCCACTATCTCCCTGGCGCGCCGCCCGAGCGCGCGGCGCCTCC
>JAXKGF010000071.1:0-31451 GCA_036550515.1 Collinsella sp. | reverse complement strand
GTCATGTATGTGGCAGGAGTCAGATTCACGACGTTGTTTATATTAACTCACATCAAACGGTTTTTCATTATGTTTCGGACGTATTGTTGGACAGATGTCGTATCCCTGCGCTCGCCCGCCGGGCGGGGCGATTAAGTTTGCTGCTCTACAGTCCTGCGCAAGACGGAAAGCACATTAAGTGCTTTCCTTTGCGTGCGGAACTCGCGACAAACTTAATCGCCCCGTCCGGCGGGCGAGCTGCGGAAACTCGGTCGGTCCAGAGCGATATCGTGCGAACGGAATTCTGGCTGATGATCTGTTCGCGACAAAGACTCGATAGGTAGCCCCCTCTATGCCCTTTTATAAGTTGCGGTGAAATAGGGACTGAATTTGGGGTTGAATCGTTTAAACAGTCCCTATTTCACCGCAACTTATTTGGGGATGAAAAAGGCGGAGGCCCTGGAGAGGGACTCCGCCTTATATACAGGGGGCGATGGTATTCGCGTGTTGCGGGATTAGACCAGGCGGGCGTTGATCGTCTTGGCGATCTCGGCGGCGTTGGTGGAACCCTTGACGGTGGCACGGAAGTCCTCGTCCATGAGCGCCTCGGCGACCTTGGACAGGATCTTGAGGTGCGTGGTTCCAGCCTGAGCGCCCGGGATGAGCAGGGCGATGGCAACGTTGACGGGAGCGCCGTCCATGGTGTCCCAACCGGTCACGCCGGACTCGTCCTTGACGACGATGACGGCAGCCTCGGTAATGGCGTCGGACTTGGCATGCGGGATGGCGAAGCCCTCCATCATGCCCGTGGTGCCCTCGGCCTCGCGGGCCAGGAAGGCGTTCATCACGGCGTCGGCGTCGCTGGCGATACCGGCCTTGACAGCCTGGTTGGAAACGAAGCTCAGAGCCTCGTCACGAGAAGCGAAGTCCTCGGCGACAAAGACGTTCTCGACCTTCACGAAGTCAGCAGCCTCGGCCTTGGGGGCCTCGACGGCAGCGGCCTTGGGGGCCTCAACCGGCTTGGTTGCAGGAGCGGGCTTCTGGTTCTTCTCGAAGTCGTACTTCTTGAAAGCCACGAACAGGATGCCACCGACCACGGCGCCGATGAGGATCGCGAGGACCCACAGCGGACCGTTCTCGACAACGGGCAGGACCAGGAAGCCGCCGTGAGGCGCCGGATCGTGAACGTTGAAGAAGATGGTCAAGATGGAAGCGATGGAAGAACCGAGCATCATGATGGGCATAACGGGCCAGATGTTCTTGGTCATGAACGGAATGGCGCCCTCGGTGATGTGGGTGCAACCAAGGATGAGGTTGACGATACCGGCGTCATGATCCTCCTGGCTGAAGTACTTCTTGCCGACAACGACGGCGAAGGTGGTGATCAGCGGCGGAACGATGCAAGCGGCGGAGACGGCAGCCATGAAGTTGGTGCCGAAGTTGTAGGTCTCGGTGCCGACGCCAGCTTCGAGAGCGGTACCGAGCAGGAAGGTGCCAGTAGCGTAAGCAGCCTTGTTGACCGGGCCGCCCATATCAAAGGCGCACATGCAGCCGATGGCCAGGCCAAGGATCACCGGACCGGAGTTACCGAGGCTCTGCAGGAAATCCATCATGCCCTGGTTAATGGCAGCCATGGGGCCGGAAATACCAAGCATGACCAGACCGACGATGGCGGTAGAGCACAGCGGATACAGGAAGATTGCCTTCAGGCCATTAAGGCTCGCAGGAATTTTAGAGAAAACCTTCTCGAGCAGCAGGATGACATAGCCAGCGAGGAAGCCGCCGACGATGCCGCCTAGGAAGCCAAAGCCCACACCTGCGCCACCGGCGTCGATCATGCCGGTATCGGCGTTAACAGGCAAGCCCTGGATGGCAATCATACCGGCGACGAAACCGGGGACGAGCGCCGGGCGCTTGCCGATGGACTCGGCGATGTAAGCGGAGAGCACCGGAACCATGAGGTTCATGGCGATACCGCCGATAATCTTGAGCATCGCGGCAAAGCTGTTGTAGTCGGCAGCCGTCGAATCAAAGGACGTGATGCCCCACAGGAACGAAATGGCGGTCAGAACACCACCGGCAACGACGAAGACCAGCATGTGGCTGACGCCGTTCATGAGGTGCTTGTAGATGACGTGACCGATGGACTCCTTCTCCTCGACCTCGTCCTCGACATCGGCGGCAGCGGCAACCGTGTCGTCGCCCTTGGCGGCGAGCGCGCGGTCAATCAGCTTACCGGCGGCCTCGACAGACAGGGCCTTGGAAACACCAACGGAAACCATGGGCTTACCGGCGAAACGCTCAGCCTGGACATCCTTATCGGCTGCGACGACGACGGCCTTGGCACCGGCGATCTCGCTCTTGGTGAGCTCGTTCTCGACGCCGACCTGGCCATGAGTCTCGACCTTAATGGTCAGACCTCGCTCAGCAGCAGCCTTCTCCAGCGCCTCCTTCGCCATGAAGGTGTGCGCAATGCCGGTCGGGCAACCGGTCGCGGCGATGATGTCAAACTTAGCCATGTGTCCCTCCTTCTTGAGTACAGCGCCCGCGGGCGCTCCCCTACACGCGCTTCGATGCGCGTTTATCCACACTTGAAAGATACCAACCTACCGTCCGAGTGAGAAGAGACAAGGCGCAATTCTCCGGTGAAAGGTTCTTTCATAACCGTAAACGGCAAGTGAAAGTTTACCATCAACACTTGAAACGGCAAGGTGTATCTTGTAATTGAAAATGCCCGTATACTATGGCATTGCAAATCAAGCTAGATTTTCATGCCAACCAGGAGCCATCCATGACCGATAGTAGCAAGAGCGCACTTTCCCTCATTAGTACCCATCAGGGATACAGCGAGTCCGAGCAGCGCATTGTCGACTATATATTGGAGCACCAGTCCGAAGCGCCACGCCTCACGGCCGCTCAGCTCTCGCGCGCTGCCGCCACGTCCGAGGCGACCGTTTCGCGTTTCTGCCGCAAGCTGGGCTTTGGCAGCTTCCGCAGCTTTCAGTTTTCTTTGGCACGCGACTTAGAGAGTCAGCGCAACGAGGGCCTGACCGACGAGGTCTCGCTCGACAACATGGAGCAGAGCCTTAAAAATATCCTCGCCGCCAAGGTGAGTGAGCTTAATGCGACCATCGACGGCATTGATCACGACACGTTGACCGCAGTTGTACACGCGCTTAAGAATGCCAGCGTTATTGAGTTCGCCGCCGTGGGCAATACAAACGCGGTCGCGCTCGACGCGACATTTAAGTTTTCGCAGCTGGGTCTGCGCTGCATGACGAGTACCATTAGCGAGACATCAATCGGCTTTGCGCTCACGTTGCGCCCGGGTGACGTCATCGTGCTAATCTCAAACTCCGGCAAATCGCGCCGACTGAATCGCATGGCAAAAGCGGCTCGCGACTGCGGCGCAACCGTAGTCGTCATCAGCAGCGACAGCAAGTCTCCACTCGCGCGCCTGGCAGACTACACTTTTAATACCGTCAACCACGAAGCACTGCTGGCAACGGGCGACTTCGCGTTCTCCAAGATGAGCGCCACGATGATCATCGAGGTCATCTACAACTTCCTGCTGCCCGAGATTGAAGACGCGCGTGAGCATATCAGCTACTACGAGGAGCTCATCCAGCCGGACAAGGTCGTTGAGTAGGTAGATTGGGGTGCCGATAGGCGCCTCTCGTCACGAAACCCGCCCATCTACTACGTTTAACCGCAACCGCCAACCATACACCCAAAATAGAGAAAACCGCAGGTGTTCTACCTGCGGTTTTCTTTTTGCAATTCTTGGCATAGTTGCCGATGCCCTACCAAACGTAGTAGATGGACCCGTTTCGTGGCGGCCGGGTTGGACATGCATGTGGCGGCTCCGCCTAGGCACGCGCCTCCGCAAGCATCTGCCTGGCGTGCGCCAGGCTTGCCTCCGATTGATCGCCGCTCAACATGCGGGCGATCTCGGCGGTACGCGCTTCGCCGGTTACCTCGTCCAAATGCGTCTGGGGAACATCGCCCGGTTCCTTACTGACAACATAATGTTTGTCGGCCATGACCGCAACCTGCGCAAGGTGCGTTACGACGATGACCTGATGAGTAGCGGCAAGATCGGCCAGCACACCAGCAAGAGCACGAGCCGTAGAGCCGCCGACACCGGCATCGACCTCGTCGAATACCAGAGTGTCGACGCCGTCCGCATTGCCGAGAACAACCTTGCTTGCCAGCATGACGCGGCTGAGCTCGCCGCCCGACGCAATGCGGCGCAGGGGGCGCGGCGTCAAACCGGCACCGCTGCGGTATAGCAGCTCGTAGCTCGAAGGACCAACCGGCGTCCACTCAGCACGGGGAAGATCACGTGACTCCCAGACGAGCTCGGCGCCGCCCATCTCCAGGCGAGCCATCTGGCGGCCCACCTCGTGGCAGAAGCGCGGGGCCGCCGTATTACGGGCGCGCTTAAGTGCCTTGGCAGCGGCAAACAACTCGTGCTCGGCGCTCCCGAGTGCCTCACGCGCCTTTCTGATCTGTTCATCGCCATCATCGACCAGGGACAGCAGCTCTTGCGAGCGATCGCGCATGGCAAAAACATCGTCCATGGTGGGACCCCACTGACGCAACAGGCCCTTGAGGTCGGAATACCGCTCACGCATGCGAGCGAGCTCGCGCGGGTCAAAGGCGACGCCATCGCGATAGGCACGAAGCTCGTTCGCGCAATCCTCAAGGGAAATACAGGCATCCGAAAGCGCATCGGCAATATCGCCCAGTTTGCGATCGACGGTAGCCATGCGGGAAAGCTCTGCCACGGCGCTGTTCACGGCATCGAGCGCTCCCCCTTCGGCGGCAAGCGATCCATGGGCATCGTTAGCCGTGGCAACCAGTACCTCGGCATGTTCGGAGCGCGGCAGCAGTTCCTCGAGTTCCTCATACTCGCCCGGTTTGGGGTCGACCTCGCCGATGCGCTCGAGCGCAAAGCGCGCTTCCTCGACGCGGCTCCCCTGCGCACGTGAGGCCTCCTCGACGCGACGGACCTCCTTGGCAGCCGCGCGCGAGGCTTTAAAGCAAGCACGGTAGTGCTCGAGCGCCTCAAACGCAGAGCGTCCCGCCCAGGCATCGACCATCGCAACGTGATGCGCCGGATCGAGCAAGCGCTGGTGCTCGTGCTGGCCGCACAGATCCATCATCACGCCGACGCGCTCCGAAAGCTCGCGCACACTGGCAATGCGACCGTCAATCTTCACGCGGCTGCGGCCCTCGGCAGAAAGGCTGCGCTGTACGGTGAACCCCTCCGTGTCGTGCGGCCCGTCGAAGAGTCGCGCCTCGACGCTCGCCAGTGCCTCGCCCTCGCGCACCGTCGACGAATCCGCACGCTCGCCCAAAATTAGCTTGAGGGCCGAGAGCAGCGCGGTCTTGCCGGCGCCAGTCTCGCCAGTCAGGACAGTCAGGCCGGCACTCGGCACCAGCGTCGCCTCGCGAATGAGTGCAATGTTATAAACCTGCAGCTCATCGATCATGACGGACTCCGTAGAATACGCGGCTCACCGAGTTATAGAAGCTCTCGGGGCCGTAATCCAGCAGCAACACATCTCCGGGCCCGCGGCGCACCGCCACGCTCTCAACGGTGCCATCGCAGGTAATAAACTGTCCATCGATAGCGATCGCCGGAACGCTCGGGCGATCATCGGACATAAAGATTTCGACGACATCACTCGGCGAGGTCAAAAAGGCACGAGCCTGAATGGTGTGCGGCGCAATGGGTACGCAGACCATGCCCGTATAGTCGGGGCTCACGATGGGGCCACCGGCACTGAGCGCGTAACCCGTAGAACCAGTCGCCGTGGACACGACCACGCCGTCGCCACGCAGACGGTCGATATGATGGCCGGACACCGTGATGTCGAACTCGACCATATCGGACAGCGGACCGCGGGTAAGCGCCATGTCGTTGAGGGCGAAGGTGCGCACGACATCCTTCGTACCGTCTTCGCGCACGGACACGATATCCGCGGCGATGGTGGCGCGACGGCTCACGTGCAGCTCACCGGACAGGGCGTCGCTCACGACCTGCAGGATGTCGCGCTCCTCGGGGCTCGCAGCAGTTAGAAAGCCCAGGTGACCATAGGAAAGACCGAGGATAGGAATCTCACGATGGTTGAGGATGCGGGCAGCGCGCAGCAACGTACCGTCGCCGCCGAGCGTAATGACCAGATCGGAGCCGTCAATATCAGGCGTGCTCTGAATCTTGGATCGCTGGTCGGCAGCCCATGCGACCTCATAGCCCTGGCGAGTCAGCCAAAGCTCGAGCATCAGGCCGCTCTCGACCGCCTCTTGCTTGTAGTAATTGGGAACCAGAAAGACCTTCATAGCGTTGCAGCTTTCTCGCTCATAACCGATACCTGGGATTGCAGCTCGTCTTGCGAGCGATCGCCGGGGTCAAATCTCGTGCCGTACAGGAAAAACTCAACGTTGCCCTTGGCACCATGAATGGGCGACACGCACACATCGACCGGGAACAGGCCCTTGGCAGCAAAGAGTTCAACCGCCGCCACGAGTGTATCGCGGCGCACGGCGGGATCGGTCACAATGCCGCCCTCGCCCACCAGCGCCGCCGGAGCCTCAAACTGCGGCTTTACGAGCGTGCAGAATGCACCCGTAGGCGCCAGGCACGCCAGTACCGCATCGATAATGTTCGCGATGCTGGTAAACGAGACATCACACACAGCCAGGTCGATAGTGCCGGCATAGCCAAGCTCAGGCAGCTGCGTCACGTTTGTGCGCTCATGCAGCGTCACGCGATCGTCCTGGCGCAACGACCAATCGAACTGGGCGCGACCCACGTCCACCGAGACAACGGTCGCAGCTCCGCGCTTGAGCAGACAATCGGTAAAGCCGCCGGTAGAGCAGCCCACATCCAGACAGGCAAGGCCCGTCGGATTGATGCCAAACGCATCAAGCGCGCCTTCGAGCTTAAGACCGCCGCGGCCAACATAGGGAATGCGCCCCTTCACGTGCAGCGGCAGGCCCAGGGTCACCTTAAGGCCCGGCGAAGTCAAGCGCTCACCG
The DNA here is from genome assembly GCA_036550515.1 of Collinsella sp. Classification (GTDB taxonomy): domain Bacteria; phylum Actinomycetota; class Coriobacteriia; order Coriobacteriales; family Coriobacteriaceae; genus Collinsella. Next base: position 24,425 of record JAXKGF010000071.1, on the reverse strand, counting down.
CCACTCGAGACCAAGCCGGCCATAAGAGTGCGAAGGGCATCCGCGCGATCGGCGCAGATGCCCTGTGAAATCAGTTCGTCATCAAGACGCACGCGTTTCATGAATGCCATCAACCATTCGTATCCGGAGATGCGGCCTAGCTATCCTAGGATTCGTTTGCCGCATCCTCATCGTATTCCTGCTCCAGCTTGTCGGCCTCACGCGGCGTCAACTCAAACTTGTCGACCATATCGACCGCGCGGGAGCCCAGCTCAATCGCTTCGTCAAACAAATCGAGCGAACGCTCCAAGGAGGTATCCTTGGAGCGAACGGTAGCGATGATCTGGTCCAGGCGATCCGAGATCTCATCGAAGTTGCGGACAGAACCCTCTGGCATGGCTACTCCTCGACGGAGTCGATGTCAGCCTCGGCGGCGTCCGCATCCTCGGCCAGCACGCCAGCCTCAGCCTGAGCAACCGCAACCTTGGCGGCAGCCTCGGCAGCCTGCGCCTCCTCGCGAGCGCGATCTTCGGCCAGCAGCTCCTGGTACAGGCCCTCGCCCGGCAGCTCCTCGCTGCGAGCGATCTTGCCCAGCACGCCGTTGACGAACGACGCGGACTGGTCGGTGCCATAGGCCTTGGCAAGCTCGACAGCCTCGTTGATCACGATGGCGTCCGAGACCTCCTCGTCGGTGAGGAAACGCATCTCGTAAACGGCGATACGCAGCAGATTGCGGTCGGCGCCGGGCATGCGCATAAGATCCCAGTTCTTGGCAACGGAGCGCAGAGCGCAGTCGATGCGGTCGATATGCTCGTAGGCACCGCGGCAAAGCTCCAGCGCATAGGGGTCGAGGGGACCCTTCGAGATCAGGAAATCGCCCTCGAGGACGCGCTCGAGCGGACTGTCCGTGGCCTCGGCCTGGAACAGCAGCTGCAGCGCCTGACTGCGGGCAAGCGTACGCCCGCGATAAACCTTAAGGCTCAAAGGTTACTCCTTGGGGAAAACGAGGCCGTCGATGCAAACGTCAACACGCTCAACCTCAACGCCCACCTGGGCATCGATGGCGGCGACCACGGCGGCGCGAACGGCCTCGGCGAGTTTCTTGAACGGATAGCCAAAGAACACCACGACGCGCACGGTGAGTGCGAGCTTGTCGCCGACGACCTCGGCCTCGACCGCCGGCTCAGAAGCCGGGGCCTTGGACGAGAGCATCATGGAGACAAGGTTGGTGGCAAGGTCCTTGACGCCAACGGAGGCGATGCCCTCGACATCCGACACGGCGCGCGAGACGATGGCGGTCAGAACATCGGGCGAAATGCCGATGCCGTCAATCTTGATTTCCTGGGGCATGAGTCCTCCTAGAAGAGTTGGTTGCTAGACGCGGGAGACGAACTTGCCGTCGCGGGTGTCAACCTTGATGACCTCGCCCTCGTTGAGGTACATGGGGACCTGGATGACAGCGCCGGTATCGATCGTGGCCGGCTTGGTGGAACCCTGGACGGTGTCGCCCTTAAAGCCCGGGTCGGTCTGGACGATGGTGGTCTCGATGAACATCGGCGGGGTCACGCCCATGAGCTCATCGTCGGCAAAGAGCAGCTGGCAGATGTCGTTCTCGCGCAGCCACTTGGAGTTCTCGCCCACCATGTCCTCGGGAACGGGAACCTGCTCATAGGTCTCATTGTCCATGAAGATGTAGTCGGCGCCATCGTTGTAGAGGTACTGGAACTCACGGGTGGTGAGCATAACGCTCTCGAACTTGGTGCCGGCGTTGCAGGTGTTCTCGACGACGCGGCCGCTCTTGATGTCGCGGGTCTTGTAGCGCACAAACGCGCCGCCCTTGCCCGGCTTGACATGCTGGAACTCGACGATGGTGTAGACCTTGTCCTTAATGCGGAGACCGAGGCCGTTCTTGAAGTCGGCGGTAGAAATGGTAGGCATAGCGACCTTTCTTGTTATGGGCAGAACGCACAAGCGTCCAAATTACATACGACCGAAATTATACACTTGCAGACGGCGCCTGCAGCGAGCGCATAAAAAGAGAACGCGGGGCGTCCGAATCGATCCGGACGCCCCGCCCCATAAATCTATCGAAATGGGCTAGCAATCGATGACGTGCAGGTCGTGCGGGGTCTGGGTGAAGGGCTCGTAGCCGTTCTCGGTGACCACGCCGTAGTCCTCCAGACGCACGCCGCCCACACCGGGCAGATACACGCCGGGCTCCATGGTGATAACCGAGCCGACCTCGATGGTGTTTTTGCTGCGGTTGAAGTTGGGCAGCTCATGGATGTCGATGCCCACGCCGTGGCCCAGACCATGGTTGTAGTAATCGCCATAGCCGGCATCGCCGATGATCTTCTTGGAAAGCTTGAAAATGTCGTTGCCCTCGACGCCCGGATGGATGGCGGCGACGCACTCCTCGTGCGTACGGCGCACGAGCGCGTACAGGTCGAGCTGCTCCTGGGTAGGCTCGCCCATCACGACGGTGCGCGTCATGTCGGAACGATAATCGCAGTAGCCAGCGCCGTAATCCATGAGGACGAAGTCGCCCTTCTCGATCACGCGGTCACTCGGCACGGCATGCGGGTTGGCGGTATTGGGGCCGCTTGCCACGATGGAGCCAAAGGCCAGGCTGTCGGCGCCGTTGGCGAACATAAAGTTCTCGAGCTCGTTGCGAACCTGCTTCTCGGTCATGCCGGGCTTAATAAAGCCGAGCATGTGCTGGAAGGCGGCATCGGTGATCGACTGCGCATGGCGCATGAGCTCGATCTCCTCGGCGTCCTTGATGGCGCGCATCTTGCGAATGTCGTCATGCATCAGCGGCAACATGCAGGCGACGGAACGGTCCTCCAGACCACGCTGAATACCCTGATAGAAATTAATCTGCATGTCGTCCTCGACAGCGCAGACGCGGCACTTGTTGGCCGCAATCTTGCCGGCGACCCAACCGGGGATGGTGCCCTCGTCCATGTCGTAGACCCAGGGGCTGCCGGCGGGCGTGTTCTCCTCAAAGCTGTTGAGGTAGCGCGAGTCGGTATGGAACAGGCACTGGTCAGCCGTAATAAACGCCGCGTGCGGGAACTCGAAGGTGTAGTCGAAGACGCCCTTCACGCCCGTGAGCCAACGAAGATTGGCCTCGTCGCGTACCACGATAGCGTCGTAGCCGCGCTCGACCATCAGGGCACGGACACGTTCGATACGACCGGCAGGACCGGCAGCAAACTCAGACATGCAGATTCCTTTCTTATTGTCTCCAAAAGTGCGGGACGGGCTTCAACCGAACAACGGAATCGCATGCGATCCGCAACCGATTGGAAACCCGTCCCTCAACATGATACGAAAGACGATGGATGTCAATAAATCTTAGAGAAGTTCTTTGCGAGAAGCCAAGTAGGCGTGAGCATGGCGATCAAGAACCTCGTCCTCAACGCTCGTTAGACGAATGGCGCCGAGTGCCGCGGGCAGCGGCAACATACTGCGGTTCGAGCGAGCGAACTGCTGCTTGCGGAACTCCTCGATATATGCGGCAGGCTCCAGATCGAAGGCAAGCTCCTCGATACCAAAGTCCTCCAGGCAGTCATCGACCTCAAAGACGTAATCGATATCGAAGTCGCAGGCGTCATGTGCTAGGCGCGCCTCAAAGCGCATGCCCTCGGACAACAGCTGGTAGGCAGGGACCTGCGAAGCGGCATCGCCCAAGCAGGCGCACAAGGTACGCTCCCCCGTCTTGCCAAAATCGAGCGCATGGCGGGCGCTCGGGTTCGTGGCCATCAGTACGTCCTTGCGGGCAGTCTGAGACCACTGAATGGCATTGACGAGCGCGACCTCCTCACCCGCGAGAATCTCGGGGACGGTCTCGGTAAACTGATTCCAGCGGGACTTGCTGCTCGAAAGCATGGTGCCAACAAGTACCGCATAGCCGAGCTTGAGGTCCTCGGGGTCTGCCTCGCGAACAAGGTCGAGATCACACACGACCAAGCCCGGCTCGGGACGGAGCGCGATAGCGGGAAGCGCATTTACCGACGAGGCGACGAGCGGCTTCATGGTCGTCGCAACCGTGAGCATGGCGTCGAACGTCGTCGGCAGCAAGGCGCACTCGGTGCGACCGCACCACTGATTAGCGCACCAGCAAACGACCGAGCAGGTCGCCGTGTCACCGACAGCGACAACGAGATCGTCGCAGGTAATGCCGTTAGCCGACAGGGCGCCAAAGACGGTATCGGCATCGGCCAGCGTAGCGCCGGCAGGCGAAACCTCGAGGACGAGCAGCGACACGGCAAAGCCAGCGTCGACTAGCGCATGCTCGACGACCTCGCCAAAACGCTCGGATGTAGCGTCGTTCCAAACCACCATCGCGCGCTTAGGTTTACCCACAGCCGAGGCAAACATGCGCGACAGCTCCTCGAACGCGCCCAATCCGACGCGGACATCGACACTGCGGTTTTGGAAATTGATAAGTTGACGGCGAATCATAACAGCCCACGCTCCAAAAGCTTCTCGGCACAAAGGTAGGAAACGTCCTCGAAGGACTTGTTGCGAATATCAAGGGTAATATCGGCGGCCTGGCGATACAGCGGACGGCGATGCTCAAACAGGCGCGCAGCATGCTCGGGCGAGCGGAAATCGGGCCGGGTATCGGAGCGGCGAATCTGGCGAATCGAATCCTCGAAGTCGCCCTCGAGGTACACGCACGTACCCATTTCGTGCATCAGCTCAATATTCACCGGCGTCTCGACGATACCGCCACCGCACGAAACCAACAGACTGCGCTCGCTTTGGAGCGAACGGAGCGCCGAGGTCTCGAGCTCGCGAAAACGATCCTCACCCTCGGTCTCAAAAATCTCGGTTACCGACTTGCCGCAACGGCGGACGACTAGGCGGTCGGTATCGATAAAACGCCGCTTGAACATAGTGCCGACGTTGCGCGCGAGCGTCGATTTGCCCGCGCCCAAAAAGCCGATAAAGAAGATATGGTCGCAGCCGTGTTTGGTGTGCTGGGACATGACGAGACCTATTCCTCGCAGGGAAGGTCGCGCAGGGCCCGGCGCTCAAAGATACGGAAGATCTGCGTATACCACAGGTCCTGCTTCGCCTGAGGCTTTACCAGGATGGTATCGACGCCGGCGAAGTTGCCGCTCCACACGTCCGTGTAGAGCTGATCACCGATCAGCACCGCCTCGTCGGCCGTGGCGCCGAGGCGCTTAAGACCCGCCTTGAGGGCAAACGGCGCCGGCTTCATGGCATGGCTGATGGCCTCGAGTCCCAGCTCGCGTGCTGATGCCATGACCTGGTCGCGATGCCAGTTGTTGGACACCATGCACAGCTTAAAGCCTTTGGCGCGGGCGGTATCGAGCCAAGCGGAAACCGCAGCGGGAACCTGCTCGGTGTCACGCGGCACCAGGGTGTTATCGCGATCGAGCAGAATGGCGCGTTTGCCGTCGGCCCAAAGGGTATCAAGGTCGATGCGATCGACCGAGGCAACGTAACGTTTGGGGCTAAAAATCCTCATGCTAATTCCAAGACTGTTGATGCTCTTCGTAGGTTTGCGAGAAGTACTCCTCGTCCTGCGTAATGTAGAAATACAGGTCATCGGAGTCGGTCGGCTCAAGCGTGGCCTTGAGTGCCTCGAGCGACGGAGAGCAGATGGGCGTGGGTGGCAGACCCTCATGCTTATAGGTGTTATACGGACTATCGCTCTGCAGGTCGTCGGCGGTAACCTCGCCACCGGTGACATACATCATGGTCGCATCGCTGTTGAGATAGCGCAGACCATCGAGCTTGCCGGCAAGACGGTTGTAGAAGACCGAGGCCACGTGCGCGCGCTGGTCGGCGTTGAGGCCCTCGCGCTCAACGATAGAGGCCAAGTTGACGATGTCGTAGTCGGACATCTCCACACCGTAGCGTTCCTTGATCTTGGCTTCGCAGCTCGCAAAGTCAAGCGACTTGTACTCGGTCTTAAACTGATCGAGCATAGCGCGAACCACGTCATCGGCCGTCGGCGAATCACCCAACGAATAAGTCTTGGGGAACAAGAAGCCCTCGAGCGAGTCGTTGGCGGCGCCCTTAAGGAAGCTATAGTCGTCCACGTAGCTGGAGGCCTTGGCCTGGTTGAGGAAGTCTTCCTTAGAGATGCTGTCGTAAGCCTGGGCCACACGGTCGGCGACTTGATCGACCGTTAGGCCCTCAGGGATAGTCAGCGCATTGGAGCCCGCGTTGGGGCCTTCCATGAGCTGCTGAACAACCTTGGTCGCATCCATGAGTGTGGTGAACGAATAAGTACCAGGCTTGAGCGACATATCGGCGTTGAGCTTTTTCACCGCCGCATAATAATCCTTGGGATTTTCGACGATATGGTTCTCGGAGAGAATCGAGGCGATAGTATCGCCCGAGGCACCGTCGGGAATCGTGATAGTAACTTGCTGGCCAGCAGCGACTTTCGCATCCTCACCGCCAAAGAAGCCCTTGACGGCTGGCACGACAAAGAAAACGATCGCGACAAGCGCAAGCACGGCGACGACGCCACCGATAATCGTAGGCACCGGGGAGCTTTTCTTTTGAGCACCGCGACGAGCATGCGTGTTGTAGCTCGAGCGGGTCGCCGGAGCAACGCCATGCGAACCACGAGCGTGATGCGAATGCGATTGGGGGGCCTGCGTTCGCTGGGTAGGTGCCTGCTGCTTAAAGCGGGTGCCGCCTGCAGGCTGGGCCGTACGAGCAGTGGGCTGCTGAGCCGCGTGAGAAGCCGAATGCTGAACCGAACGAGCAGAAGGCTGCTGACCCGTCCGCTGAGCAGGGTGGGCCGAACGAGAGGAGGACTGCACCGGACGCGCGGCAGGCTGAGCTGCGCGCTGCGTCGGCTGCGCAGGGCGCTGACCAGGCTGAGTAGGGCGCGACGAGGGCTGACCCTGACGACTCTGCCGGCGCGGATCGGAAGCGCTAGGCATGCGAAACCTCCTCGTTTTTACGATCGAGCCATGTCTGCAAGAACAGGCTGGCGGCGATCATGTCAATCTTGCCCCTCATCTGCTTTTCGTTGAGTCCCTGCTCTCGCAGGATTCGCTTGGCCTCCTGCGAGGACAGACGCTCGTCCTCAAACTCCAGAGGAAGTTCGAGCTCGTCGGCAATCTTTTGGGCCACGGCGGCGACGCGCTCGGCCTGGGGGCCGGGCTCACCGGCCATGGTCAAGGGACGTCCGCTTACCAGGATATCGGGCTCATAGTCCTCCACCAGGTAGCGAAACGTCTTTGCCATGCCAGTGACCTCGGCAGCCGGAAGCACCTTGACAGGCATCGCCATCTTGCCATCACGGCTCGAGACGGCGATGCCAATCCTGGTCTCCCCTATGTCCAGCGCAAGCGCGACCACAGCGACTACTTAGGTTCTTAGGCGCCGAGCGCGGTCTTGGCGGCCGCAAGGGCATCGGCGATACCGGCAGCGTTCTTGCCACCGGCCTGGGCCATGTTGGGACGGCCGCCACCGCGACCATCGACCAGGCCCGCGATCTGCTTGATCACGTTGCCGGCGTGGAAACCGGCCTTCACGGCGTCATCGGAGCCGGCGGCGAGCAGGGCCGGGGTGCCCTTCTCGGTCACGCTGGCAACAACGCAGGCGACAGGGCCGGCGACCTTCTGGTGCACGGTATCCCAAACGTTGCGCAGGTCAGCGGCCTCGAGACCCTGAAGCTCAGCAACAACGAACTTGTAGCCATTCAGCTCGACAGCACCCTCGATGGCGCTGGAGATCGCATCGGAGGAGCCACCAGTGAGCGCCTTTTTGAGCTTGTTGGAAGTCTCGCGCAGCTCGGCCTGCAGGTTCTCCACGCGGGCGGGAACCTCGTCGACGCGGCACTTGAGCGCAGCGGCGGCGGCGTCAACGAGCGCCAGGCGGTCGGCCATGTAATCGAGAGCGCCCTTGGAGGTCACAGCCTCGATGCGGCGGACATTCGAGCCCGTGGAGGACTCGGAAATGATCTTGAACAGGCCGATCTCGGCGGTGTTGGCGGCATGCGTACCACCGCAGAGCTCGCGGGAGAACGGCTGGTCCTCGGCGCCCACGGAGACGACGCGGACGACATCGCCGTACTTCTCGCCAAAGAGGGCGACAGCGCCGGCGGCCTTGGCCTCGTCGATGCCCATGACACGGTTCACGACCGGCTTGGAAGCGAAGATCTGCTGGTTGACCAGGTCCTCGACAGCCTTGAGCTGCTCGGAGGACAGAGCCTCGAAGTGCGTGAAGTCAAAGCGCAGGTGCTCGGGCGTCACCAGCGAGCCGGCCTGAGAGACGTGCTCGCCCAGGACCTGCTTAAGGGCGGCGTCGAGCAGGTGCGTGGCGGTGTGGTTGCGGCGCAGGAAGCCACGGCGCTCGGCGTCGAGCGCGGCGGTAACAGCGGCACCGACAGTCAGCGTGCCATCGGCAACGTGCGCGACGTGGGCATACAGGCCGTTGTGGTTCTTGGTGTCGGCAACGGTCAGAACAACGCCCTCGGCGGAAAGCTTGCCGGCATCGCCCTGCTGACCACCCATCTCGGCATAGAACGGGGTGCGGTCGAGCACAACCTCGACGTCCTCGCCGGCGGCAGCGGACTCGACGGACTCGCCGTTGCGCACGATGGCGACAACCTTGGCGCCCTCGATCACATCGTTGTCATAGCCGTCGAACTCGGTCGCTGCGACCTTGTCGGAAAGCTCGACCCACACATCGTTGAAGCTGCCCCAGGCATCGCCCTTGGCGTTAGCGCGGGCGCGGGCCTTCTGGTCCTCCATGCAGGCGGTAAAGCCGTCCATGTCGACATCGTGGCCAGCGGTGCCCGCGATCTCGACGGTCAGGTCGATGGGGAAACCAAAGGTGTCGTGCAGCTTAAAGGCAACATCGCCCGGAAGCACAGCACCCTCGGCAAGCGCTGCCAGGGCCTCATCCAGGTAGACGCGACCGTTGTCGAGCGTCGTGGAGAAACGCTCCTCCTCGGAGGCGACGATACCCTTGACGAGCGCGACGTTCTTGAGCAGCTCAGGATAGGCCTCGCCCATCTGAGCGTTGACCTCGTCGATGAACTTGGTCAGGAAGGCACCCTCGATACCCAGCAGGCGACCGTGGAACACGGCACGGCGGAGCAGACGGCGAAGGACGTACTCGCGACCCTCGTTACCGGGGAGAATGCCGTCGGAAATCATAAAGTCGACGGCACGGGAGTGATCGGCGATGATGCGCAGCGAGCGGCTGGCGCCGGAGTAATCATCGGCGTCATAGGTCTTGCCGCTGATCCCCTCGCCCAGCTTGATGAGATGCTGCATCAGATCGCCGTCGTAGTTAGCAGTCTTGTGCTGCATGATAGCGGCCATGCGCTCCAGGCCCATGCCCGTATCGAGGTTACGGTGCGGCAGCTCCGGCATGGAGCCGTCCTCCTGACGGTCGTACTGGGTAAACACGAGGTTCCAGAACTCAAGGAAGCGGTCGCAGTCGCAGCCAGGCTTGCAGTCGGGGCTGCCGCAGCCGACCTCCTCGCCCATGTCAAAGTAGATCTCGGAGCACGGACCGCAGGGGCCGGTGGGGCCAGCGGCCCAGAAGTTGTCGTCCTCGCCCAGGCGGGAGATGTGGTCCTCGGCAACGCCCAGAGAACGCCACACGTCGTGGGTCTCGTCGTCCTCGGTAAAGACGGTGAAGTACAGGCGGTCGAGCGGCAGCTTAAACTCCTTGGTGATGAGCTCAAAGGCCCAGGCGCAAGCCTGCTCCTTGGAGACGCCGCCAAAAGAGAAATCGCCGAGCATCTCGAAGAACGACAGGTGACGGCCGTCCTCGCCGATGCAATCGATGTCGTTGGTGCGGACGCACTTCTGGCAGGAGATCGCGCCGATCTCCTTCATGGTCTTCTTGCCCTGGTAGTACTCCTTAAACTGGTTCATGCCGGCGTTGGCAAGCAGCAGCGAAGGATCGTCGGGAACAAGAGACGAAGAAGGATAGAGCTTAAGACCGCGCTCCTCAAAGAAGTTGAGGAACTTGGAGCGGATCTCGGCCGTAGTCATTGACGGGTAGTCAGCACTCATAGAGGGAATCTCCTCGGTTTCACATCGAAACAGTTCAAACGTAACGATATTACCATCCCACCGCGCAAGTGCAAAAAAGAGGGCCGGCACAATGCCGGCCCTTCAGCGAAATTGCATGTTAGCGCGTATGAATATTAATCCGAATTACCCCGCTAGTTGTCATCATCGTCCATGGAGCCGTCGATGCCGGTTTTGGTGTCGTCATCCGTGTTGGAATCGTCATCCTTAGCGAAGGGGTTCTTGAAGAAGCCCGTCGCATCGGGCTGCAGACCAGAGAGCTTGATCCAGGGATTATCGAGCTCGGGCTTGGGCATGGCCTTGGCCTCGGGCGCAGTCTCGTTACCGATAAGCTCAGACTCGTAGATGAAGGTGTCGTCGCCGAGCGCGTCGTAGGCGGCGACCGGGTTGCCATCGGCATCGCGGTACGGCGTGCCCTTAAACACGGCACCGTCATAGGCCACAAGCTGTCGGCCGGTCTCATTCTCGAAGTAGTACACGAAGATACCCTTGAGGGCCGCACAAAGCGGGATGGCAATAATCATACCGATGGGGCCCATGAGTGCCGAGCCAATAACGAGCGCCGTGAGGCTCATGATGGGATGCACCTGCACCGAGCTCTGCATGACCTTAGGCGAAATCACGTTATCGGTGACGTTTTGCGCGACCATCGTCACAACGAGCGTCCATAACGCCAACATGGGGCTGAACATGAAACCGAGCACTGTGGCGATTGCTGCGCTCACCCAAGGACCGACGACCGGAACCAAATGCATGATGCCGGTAAAGATAGCCATGAGCGCCGCATACGGATGGCCGATGATCATAAAACCGATAAAGGCGAGGAAACCACCGCAGATGGACGTCACGACCATACCGCGCATGTAGCCGCCGACAGAGCGAGAAAGGATGGCGACCATAAAGCGGTACGAGGTCTCCTTCTCCTGACCGATGATGGTGCAAATCTCGTGGTGCATGCGAGGGTAGTCGCAGGCCATCCAGTACGCAAGCACCAGACCAAGGAAGATCACGAACAACTGCGAGGCCGTATTGGTGATGAGCGGGAACACACCGCGGCCAAGCTCGGCAGCGATCTGAGACACGTACTTCGATGCCACGGTAACAAGCGACGAAAGATTATCGTCCAAATACTCCTTGAGCGGCGTGTTGTTGAGCGTCTTGGCATGCGAGATCATCTCGTTGAGATCGCCACCCGCAACACGAAGCTGCTCGGGCAGGCGGCTCAGGACTTCCATGATCTGACCAAAGAGAATCGGCGACAAAATGCAAACGACACCGACGAGCACGGCAACAACAACAATAAGCGCGATAAGCGAACCGATGCCGCGATTCACGCCATGGTGCTCGAGCCAGTTGGTGATCGGGGACATCACAAAGGCAATGATGGAACCAACAGCGAGAAACTCGATAACCGGCGCCAGGATGCCCATAAGGTTAAAGATGACAGCGGCGATGACAATGCAGCCGACAACAGCCCAAATGCGCAGTGTCAGAATGCGGGTGTCGCGCAGCACGCGATCGGTTTGTTGGGGGTGCTCACTCATGAACGAATCATCACTCCGTCGGGGTCGATCTTGTCCTGAATCTTCTTAAGCGTGCGGCGCAGCAAACGCGAAACCTGCACCTGAGAAATACCCAGCTTCTTGGCGATCTCGATCTGGGTCATGCCCTTCACAAAGCGCAGCTCGATCACCTCGCGCTCGCGCGGCGAGAAATCACGGATGGCTTCCTCGATCACTAGGCGGTCATCAGTAAAGTCGAGCTCGTTGTCGTCGTCGGCGTAACGGTCGAGAATCGAAGGGGCATCGTCGGAATCGGACGCACCAGGAGCCTCGATGGGCACCGAGGTATAGGCCGAAGACGATTCCATAGCCTCGAGGACCTCATCGACAGTCACATCTAGATACTCAGCGATCTCCTCAACCTTGGGCGAACGCTGCAGCTCGTTGGTAAGTTTGTCAGTAGCCTGGTTGACCTTGGCCGAGAGCTCCTGCAGACGACGCGGTACGCGCACACTCCAGCCCTTGTCGCGAAAATGGCGTTTGATCTCGCCCAGGATAGTGGGTGTCGCAAACGTCGTGAACTCGAGTCCGCGCTCGGGATCAAAACGGTCGATAGCCTTGAGCAAGCCCAGATAGCCGACCTGCATGAGGTCGTCGAGCGGCTCGCCGCGATTCTTAAATTTGTTGGCAAGAAACCTTACCAGGTTCATATGGGACATGACGAGCTGCTCACGGGCGTCCGGATCACCGGTCTCCTTGTAACGACGAAACAGCTCGCGGGTTTTCTCCTTGTCCCAAGCGGTCTTGCCGCTCCGGGAACGTTCGGTCATATTAGATATCCGCCTTGAGGTCGAGGGAAAGCGTCAGGGGCGCCGTAGTCTTTTCGTAGGAGTCGCACACGCTCGCGAGGATGAGCTCGGCATACACCGCAGCCTGGTCGTCTTCATCGACCGTAGCCTGGTCGCCAAAGGTAATAGTCATGCCAACGTGGGTCTCATCGACATCGAATTTGATGGTGATGTCATCGCAGTCGACCGCGGTGCAACCAAAGATGAAAGCCTCCTCAGCAGCCATGCGGATGTCCTCGATGCGATCGACAGACATAGAGCACAGGGCACCAACGTTGGCTGCCGTCATGCGCACAAGGCGAGCGAGACGCGGGTCACCGGCAACGGTCAGCGTGATAGGGCAGGTTGCTTCGCTACTCATCGCAGGACTCCTCAGAGGTCTCGGAGGGTGTATAGGTGTAATACTGAGCCGGCTTGGCTACAGACTTCTGGCCATCATCGTCGCCCGCGGCGGCCTCGTCCTCGCCAATTAGGACGCGCTCGGTAGGCTGCTCGGCCTCCGCAGCGGCAGCGGCGAGCTTGCGATCGGCGTCGGCTGCAGGAGCCTTCACCTTATTGAAGAGCTTCTGCACAGCACCGGCGGCAGAGTCGGTCACGCTCGACACAGCATTGCTGGCCTCGGCCATGCTGCCCGTAACCTCGGAAATGTCGCGAACCACGGCTTCGACCTCTACGAGATTGGAGGTAAGGGCATCAACTGCCGTCTTGCTCGACTTAAGCAGCGGCTCCATCTGGGCAAGCGCCGGCGTAAGCTCATCGACAGCGCCATCGAGCTTTGCCACCACAGGCTGAGCCTCGGCGATGGTGTTGTTGAGGTCGTTCACGGTCTTATCGAGCGAGTCGACAACATTGCGGGTCTTGCGCAGGGTAAGCGCGAGCTCAGCGATGGCCCACACGCCGGCAACGGCGAGCAGCAGCAGGGCGATTTGAATGGGACTCATACAAGCCTCCCGGAAGAATCGAAATACAGACGCTTTTCATGGTACCCCAAAGGGGACCGAACATGCCAAGAGCAGCAACGTGGGACAAAATTATCAGCAGCTACCTCGGTGCATTCCCGCTGCGGTCTCGTTCGCTTTGCTCTACGCGCCACTCTTCCCAGCCGCGCCCGGCAGGCTGCCAAAATGCACCGCGTTCCAAGCCTTCGGGCAAATAGCGCTGATCGACCCAGCCTTCGGGATAATCATGTGGATACTTATACACACCGTATTCATCGCTGCCCGGGCGATGGCGATCGCGCAGATAACTCGGCACCTCGCGAAGCCCACTAGAATGGATATCGGCCAGCGCCGCATCGATCGAAGCCTCACACGCGTTGGATTTTGGCGCCAAGCACACATAGAGTGCAGCCTGAGCCAGGTTAATGCGGCACTCGGGATAGCCAATGACCTCGGCAGACTTAAACGCGGCATGCGCCACCAAAAGCGCCTGCGGGTCGGCGTTGCCAACATCCTCAGAAGCGTGAATCATAATGCGGCGAGCGATAAACTTAGGATCCTCCCCAGCATCGATCATGCGCGCGAGCCAATAGATCGTGGCATCGGGGTCACTACCGCGCATGGACTTGATGAACGCACTGATGATGTCGTAGTGCATGTCGCCGTTTTTGTCATACGTAAAGCCGCGACGCGGGTTGGCAATCTTCACGTCATCCACGGTGATGGGATAGCGCTCCCCCGCCGCAGGCGCTGGCGTTCCCTCGGTATCGGGACGCGTGACGGCAATCTCGCTCGCAAGCTCGAGCGTCGTGAGCGCCGAGCGAGCGTCACCCGCTGCCAGCGTGCAAATGGTCTTGACCGTATCCTCATCGGCCGAGAACTTTCCGTTCAAGCCCTGTGGTGCCTCGAGCGCACGCTCAATAAGCGTGGCGATATCCTCATCCTTCAGATGTTCAAGCTCCACCACGCGCCCGCGCGACAACAGTGCCGAGTTGACCTCAAAGTACGGGTTCTCTGTCGTAGCGCCAATCATAATGACGGTACGGTTCTCAACTGCATGCAGCAGGGCATCCTGCTGCGACTTAGAGAAGCGGTGAATCTCATCGATGAATAGAATGGTGCGGCGGTCGTACGTATTCAGGCGCGTCTTGGCCTCATCAATCACACGACGCAGGTCCTTCACGGTACCCGTGACGGCGCTGACCTCAACAAACTCGCTCTTGGTATGGTTGGCGATAATGTGGGCCAGCGTCGTCTTGCCCGTACCGGCAGGCCCGTACAGAATCACGCTCGAAAGCACGTCGTGCTCGATCGCGGCACGCAGCCATGAACCCTTACCGACGGCCTTTTGCTGGCCCACGTACTCGTCGAGCGAATTGGGGCGCATGCGCACCGCAAGCGGCGCATTCTGAAAGGAACGCTCGCGCGTCGAAGCAGAAAAAAGGTCGTCCATAGCCATCCCGTGTATCAATCAAAAACGTTTTCCACTAACAGTATACCGAATTAATACGAACTACCGTTCGTTAATATAGGTACGGTGCGGAAACTCCAGACCAGGGAACAGCTTGCTCGTCAGCTCGCAGAAATAACCGTCCGTCATGCTCGCGATATAATCCACCACGGCTTGATCCTTGTCGTCCTGCCAGGCATAGGTGCGATCATAGTAGGAAAGCTGCTGCTCAATGCGCGAAATATGGTGCTTAAAGATGTAAGAGGACTCGTCGCCACTGTTAAGATCCCGCAGGCAACGGTCGTAGAGCTTTACGAACGCCTCGCGCAGCTCCGCCTCGGAATCGCCTTCGATACCGCCCTTGCTATAGATCTTCTCGTAGTTCTCGCGCTTGGCTCGGCGAATTTCCTCAAACAGGTCCTCGCTCATCTCGATGCGCGGCTTACCATAGCTGTGCTCAACGATATCGATGGAGGCATGCGTGAGGATCCAACTGTTGTAGGCACCGCCCCGGCCATCATCAAAAGCGTCGGGCGAAAGCAGGCCCGCCGCGATCGCATCCTGACGGTCACGACCGACGTAGGCAAGAATATCCGAGATGCGAACGACGCAGCCCTCGAGCGTCATGGGGCGCAGATGCTCAATTGCGCTATAGCCCGTGGCAATGCAATCCTCAACCGTCTGGTCAAACTGGTCAAAGGAGCCCATGTCCGAGAGCTCAAACACACGCTGCTCGTACTCGCCGTTATGGCATAGCACGCCGTCGAGCGTCTGGAGCGACACGTTGCGGCCATACAACGCGTCGAGCACGCGAACCGACTGCACGTTATGGAAAAAATAACGCCCCGTACGCTCATGATAGATATCGTTGAGGAAGCGCTCGCCGGCATGGCCGAAAGGCGTGTGTCCCAAGTCGTGACCCAGGCCAATCGCCTCGATCAGATCGCAATTGAGCCCCAGGGCGCGACCGATATCGCGCGCAATGCGGGAGACGAGCTGCACGTGCAAACCGCGGCGTGACAGATCGTCATTGCTACGGAAGCTAAAGACCTGCGTTTTGCCTGCATAACGGGTGTACGCCGGAAGATGAAGAATCTTTTCGGTATCGCGCATAAACGCCGGACGCATAAGCGTGCCTTTGTCGGCGGCGCGATCAATACGACGAATGACCTGATCATCGTTGCAACGATACGGGTTGACATAGCCCGAAGCACGATCGGCGGCAATGCGCTCGACAAGCTCGGGCGACAACGCCGAGGGAATACGGTCCATGCGCGCCTTAATGACGGCCGTTTCTTGATTAGATTCCATGGCATGCTCCTTAAAAAGGATGCGCAATCGGTTACAAAGTGCAGCCCACGACCTCGATTATGGCAAAAATCGGCACTAAAAACGGGAGCAATGGCAGGGAGCGCGATTTTGCGATGAGGCAAGCGACGGCAAGGGTCAGGAGCGCAACCGCAAACGCGACAACGCCGCCCAGGGGATCGAAGGTACAAAGGGCAAAGAGTGCCTTGACGTCCCCCATGCCAATGCCAGGAGCGTGGCGAACTCTACGCCAGAGCGACTCGGTAAGCACAAGGCCAAGGTAGACGATGACCGCAAGACCGGCGTGGTCAAGCGCTGTGTTCAAACCGAGCTCGAGCCAAACGCCCGCCAACGCCGTCACGGCACATGCGCCGGCAAGCCCATTGGGAAACCGTCGCTCTCGGGCATCAATTGCCACGCCGGCAAAGATGCAAATCCAAAACGGGATATAGACCATCGGACTCCTCCTCGAGCTGCATCGCAAAAGCAAAAACCACCACAAAGGTGCCTGTCCCCTTTGCGGTGGTTTTGGTGATGGTTATTTGGCGCCTTGCATGACCTCGTCGAGAGTAACGTTGACGGCGTGCTGCGTCGGGACCCAGTCGACCTTCAGGAACAGGGCTGCCACCGTGATGGGAATATAGCTGAACATAAAGATCGGAAAGGTAAACAGGTTGGTCACCAAACGCCACTTTTGCGCGCAATGAATGTGCTTGTACTCGAAGATGGTCGTGAGTAGCGCCAGGATAAAGAAGGTCTGGTACATCATCACGAAGGTCATAATGAGCGAGGCGGCACAAGCCTGCATCTCGACCTCGGTGGCCAAGAAGCCATGCGAAAGTCCGCCCACGATGAGGAAGGTCGCGTTGGCGAGCATGGAGATCAGGGACAGCAGCATGCCCGGTGCGATCGTCATAAACATGTCGTAGGCAGCAAAGCGATGATAGCGGAACGTCGATTTGACAAGATGCTTGCCGTAGGTAAAAAAGACCTGGTAGAAGCCCTTGGTCCAACGCATGCGCTGTTTCCAAGACGCCTTAAACGTCACCGGCTGCTCGTCAAAGAACTCCGCCGGCGCATAACCGATGCGGATGCCGTGAATGGCGCAGAACGTGGTGAACTGGATATCCTCGGTCAGCGTATGAAACTGCCAACCGTGCATGCCCTCGATAACGCTTGCGGAGATAAGGTAGCCCGAACCCGAGACGGCGCAAGACGTCTTGCAGATGTTACGCGCGTTGTTGAGAAAGCGCGCCTCGCGAAGATACCAGGTGGCATTAGCTGCCGAGATCCACGAGCTGCCGAAGTTCTTGGAATTGCGATAGCTCGTGACCACATGGAAGCCCTGGTCAAAGGCATCATTCATCTTGGAGACGTAATCGCGGGAGATAACGTTGTCGGCATCGAAGATAAAGTAGCCCTCAAACGTGTCGGGATACTCGTTGAGAATGCGATCGAAACCAAAGTCCATGACCCAGCTCTTGCCCTTACGGGCCAGGTCATTGCGCTCGTAAACAATGGCACCGGCCTCGCGCGCGAGCTGCGCGGTGTTGTCGGTGCAGGCGTCAGCAACGACAAAGACCTCGATGAGCTCGGACGGATAGTCCTGGTCCTTGATGGAGCGAACGAGGTTGGCAATAACGGCTTCCTCGTTATGCGCCGCGATAAAGAAGGCGTAGCGGTGGAGTTTTTTGGCCTTGGGCGGCGCAACCTCGCCCCGAAGAGCGCCGATGACAAAGAAGACCACCTGGTACAGAAAGCAGACCGTGAGCAGCGTGACGACAATCTGGTTGAAGATCACGATGGGTGTGTTGGTTTGTAAAAAGGCGAGCATGCAGGCTCCCAGGAACGCGTTACGTAAACAACCGTATATCTTACCGCAGGCTTACCGAGTTCAAGAAACCACCTAATACTGGCTAGGCTTCGAGAAGACCGAGCTGCGGAACGATTTCGTCGCCGGCAGCGGTGCGGCCAAGCGAGCGCGGGGCCAGGTCGTCAAGAACCGCAGCGAGATCCCACGGCAGCTCGTCGCGGCACTCAATGCGATCCCCCGTCACGGGATGGTCGAATGCGACGCGCCAAGAATGAAGGAATTGCCTGGTCAGGCCCTGATCGGCGCGTGCATCGCACTTGCCGTAGAGCGGGTCGCCCACGCAGGCGTGGTTGATATGGCGCATATGCACGCGAATCTGATGTGTGCGGCCCGTAAACAGGTGGCACTCGACGAGCGTGTAGCCGTCGTCAAAACGCGTGGAATCGAAGCGCTCGAGAACCTTAAAGGTCGTAATGGCCTGGCGCGCGAAAGGATCGTCCGAAACCGCCATCTTGACACGGTCACGCGTCGATCGGGCAATGCCGGTGTTGATGGTGCCCTCATCCATAGCGATATGACCGTGAACGAGCGTAATGTAGCGGCGGTCGAGCGTGCGCGTACGGATAAGATTTTGGAGCGCGCGCTGGGTGTCGTCGTCCTTGGCCGCAAGCATAAGACCCGAGGTATCGCGATCCAAACGATGCACGATACCGGGGCGGTCCTCGCCCTGCACGGTGCCCAGATGGTCGATACCACAGTGATAGACCAGGGCATTCGCGAGCGTACCGCTCTCATGACCATGCGCAGGATGGCACACCAGGCCGCGCTGCTTGGAGAGCACAATGAGATAGTCGTCCTCATAGCGAATGTCGAGCGGGATGGCCTCGGGAATCACGTCGGTCGGGTCGTGCGGCTCGGGCAGGTCGACCGAAATGCGGTCGCCGGCGCGCACGGAGTACTTTTTGGACAGACAGGTCTCGCCATTGACACATACGGCACCGCCCTCAATCAGATGCGCGCAGGCAGAGCGCGTAGGGCAGCCGTCATTGGCGCCCAGATAGGCGTCAAGACGCTGACCAGCGGCATCGTCGGCAACAAGGATATGGATGTCAGCCATTAGCGCTCGTTCCTTTCGCGAATCTTGCGGGCACGCTCCCCGCGTTGCTGGGCTTTGCGCTTAGCGCGGGCCTCGTCACGGGCGTTAAGCTCGGCGGTCGCATCGACCTCACGGGCAGCGGGGCTCAAGAACATGTAGCCGAAGAGGGCGAGCACGACGCCCCAGGTAATGCCGATATCGGCCACATTGAAGACGGGAAAGTCGATGAAGGTGGTGGCAATAAAATCGGTCACGAAGCCAAAGGCCAAACGATCGATAGCGTTGCCGATAGCACCGCCCGCAACCATCGCCATGCCCACAACCTCAAGATGGGCGAGCTGGGGTGCACGAACGAGATACACGACAATAGCGATAATGACCGCCAACGCCAGCACGGCAAACGCGATGCCATGCCCCTCGCCCATACTAAAGGCAGCACCGATATTGCGGACAAACATAAAGTCGATGACACCGGGGATGACAGTCACATGCAAAGCGTCGCCCACGGCACGAACCGCAAGCTTGGTCAGCTGGTCAACAAGCAGCACAACGAGCGCCACCCCGCCAGCAACACCCAACCGCCAACGCAAAGGCGGCGTCATATCCCCAGTACGACCCAAATCAATCCCCTACCCTCAAGATCATCGAATTACGTTTAACGCAATTAACCATCTTATATTGCCACACGCAGAACGCACGACATATCCACCAACGCAAGCGAAATAACCAGCTAAAAACGAAAGCGGCATTCCGAAAAACAGAATGCCGCTTGAATGTGACACAGGTAGTCATTAGGGACGTTCTTGTTTGACTAGTCGTTTAAGAACGTCCCCAACAACTAAACAATAGAAACGCCGCATTACCGTCACCAACAGCGAAAACGTCTCTAAGCGAGCAAGGTGACGTGAAAGAGGAGGGAAGCGTACTTTGGTACGCGACCGACGATTGAACGTCAGATTGCCGCTTGGGGGCGTTTGCAGCGTCGGTAGGTTTCGGCGTTCTACGAACGCCGAAACCTACAAAGCGTCGGCGCAGCGCTTACAGATATGCGCGTGGCCGTTGTACTCGCCGACGGTGGTGCGGTAGTTCCAGCAACGATCGCAGCACTCGCCCTCGGCAGCCTCGATAGCAACGGAGAGCTCCTCGCCCTGGGTCAGCTCAACATCGGAGACGATGTAGAACTCGGCCAGGTCGACGGCCTTGTCGCCAGTCAGCAGCGCGTACATCTCGGCGGGAACGACAGCCTTGACGCGGACCTGCTGGCTCTTAGTGAAGGTGCCGGCGGAGCGGGCATCCTCAAGGGCCTTAGTCACGGCGCTACGGAGCTCGAGTGAAGCCTCGAGCACACCCTCAAACTCATTGGCCTCGTCAACCGTGATGGGCGACTTGTACCAATCGAGCAGCGCGGCGTACTTCTGGTGATCGACGCAGCCGGCGGGCGCATAGGCCATGGCCTCGTCGACCGTGTAGGACAGGATCGGCTGCAGGTCGCGCATGAGCATCGAGAAGAGCTCGGCCAGCACGGTCTGGGCGCTGCGGCGCTCGAGCGAGCCGGGCTTGTCGCAGTACAGACGATCCTTCAGGGCATCGAGGTACACGTTGGAAAGCTCGGTAACCACGAAGTCGTAGAGCGCACGGTAGGCGCGCGGGAACTCGTAGCTGGCGTAGGCATCGTCGACTTCGGCCTGGACCTGGGTCAGGCGGGCAACCATGAGCTTGTCGAGCGGCAGCAGGTCGGCAAAGGCGACACCGTCGGTCTCGGGCTCAAACTGACCCTCGAGCTCGGAGAGCAGGAAGCGCAGCGTGTTGCGGAAACGACGGTAGGCATCGGACGTACGAGCAAGGATCTCGTGGTCGATCGACACGTCGGAGCTGGTGTCGACGGAGGCAACCCACAGGCGGATGATGTCGGCGCCCATCTCGTCGCAGACCTTATTGGGGTCGATCACGTTGCCGAGCGACTTGGACATCTTGCGGCCCTGGCCGTCGAGCGTGAAGCCCTGCGAGACGACCGCCTTGTAGGGAGCATGGCCGTTGGCGCCCACCGAGGTGAGCAGCGAGCTCTGGAACCAACCGCGATGCTGGTCGGAGCCCTCGAGGTACACGTCCGCCGGGTACTCAAGCTCGGGGCGATACTCGCAGACGGCCTTCCAGGACACGCCGGAGTCCCACCACACATCAAGGATGTCCTTATCGGCCTTGAGGTGATGGCCGCCGCACTTGGGGCAAACGCAAGCCTCGCCCAGGTAGCTCTCAGGAGCGTCGGTGAACCAGGCATCGGAACCCTTCTCGTGGAAGAGCTTGATGACGGCGTCGAGCGTGGCGTCGTTCATGACCTTCTCGCCACAGTCGGCGCAAGTGTAGCTGGGGATAGGCACACCCCAGTTGCGCTGGCGGCTGATGCACCAGTCGGGGCGCTGCTCGACCATGGCGCCGATGCGGTTGGCGGCGTGGGCCGGATACCACTTGACGTTCTCGCGGACCTCCTTGCCAGCCTGCTCGCGCAAGCCGGTCTTGTCCATCGAGACGAACCACTGGTCGGTAGCACGGAAGAGCACCGGGTGCTTGCAGCGCCAGCAGTGCGGATAACTGTGCGTGATCTTCTTCTCGAGGACCAGGGTGCCGCGCTCACGCAGGAACTCGATGATGTGCGGGTTGGCCTCATCGGTATCCATGCCGCTGAAGGGGCCGCCGGTACCAAACTCCTCGCCAGTGTAGAACTTGCCGTCGTCATCGACCGGCATGCAGATGTCGGTGATGCCCTCCTTGAGGCAGGCAAAGTAGTCGTCGACGCCGTGGCCGGGCGAGTTGTGGACGATACCGGTACCGTCATCGACACCGACGTAATCGGCCAGCAGCGCCACGCCCTCGACACCGTCAAAGATCGGCTGTTTGTAGTGGATATGATGGAAGGTCTCGGCGGGAACCACGTAGGGCTTGCCGTCGACCATGACCGGGGTGTACTCCCAGCCAAACTCCTCGCAGCACTTGGGAGCCAGGTCCTCGAGCATGACCTCGGCGCGGCCGTCGTGCTCAACGGCGACGTAGGCGGCGCCGGGCTTGAGGGAAACTGCCTGGTCGGAGGGGATGGTCCACGGCGTGGTCGTCCAGATGATAAAGTCGACCGGGCCGTCGAAGTTCTCGAGGCCGGCGGGCTTGGAGGTCATCTCAAAGCGCACGAAGATGGACGGGCTCGTCTCGTCGGAGTACTCAATCTCGGCTTCGGCGAGTGCGGTGTGGCAGTGCTTGCACCAGTGGACGGGCTTGTGACCGCGATAGATCATGCCCTTATCGAACATGGCCTTGAAGACCTCAATGTCGGCGGCGTCATGCTGGTGATAGAGCGTCAGATACGGGTTGTCCCAGTCGCCAAGCACGCCCAGGCGACGGAAGCCGGCCTTCTGGAGCTCGATGTTCTCGACAGCGAACTTGTTGCAAAGCTCGCGGATCTTAGCCGTGGAGGTCTGGTTGAACTTCTCGGTGCCGAGCTTCTCCTCGACCTTATGCTCGATCGGCTGACCGTGGCAGTCCCAACCGGGGACATAGGGAACCTCATAGCCCTGCATCATCCAGTAACGGTTGATCATGTCCTTGGAGATCTTGTTCATGGCGTGGCCGATGTGGATCGGGCCGTTGGCGTACGGAGGGCCGTCGTGCAGCACGAACTTCTTGTGACCCTCGTTCTTCTTTAGAACTTGCTCGTAGACCTTGTTGTCCTGCCAGTCCTTGAGTCGCTTTGGCTCGGACTTGGAAAGACCGGCACGCATGGGAAATCCGGTTTTGGGCAGATTCATCGTCTGCTTGTACTCGTTTGCCACGGTACCCCTTTCTTGTCATGGGCGCGCACGCCCTCTGGGCACCAAAAAAGCGCCCGTCCCTACAAGCTGGGACGAAGCGCCACAAAACGGACAGTCTGTCCGTAAAAGCTCTTCGCTTAACCACCCAGCTTAGATGCCCTCGCTCGCGTCGCCGCGCGCTCGCATCCGTTACTCGGCTGGTCTGTATCGACGACCATCTCGGCGATGTCTACTAAGACGAACCTGCGCGGCACGTCCGTTGGGACCGCAGCTCCGGGGTGATTTTCATCGGTCGCATGCACGGGTTCTCAGCGCTCCCCGCTCTCTGTAGCATGCGGACGGCCGACTACTCGTCCCCATCAACGCTTATGCGGAGTATGCTAGCACGTTCAGCGCCGGCGAAAAACCCTCAACACTGGTTTTATACGTTCGAAATTTCTCGCGGCTGTGGACCTTCTCTTGGAGCAAAATACCTGAAAGCACTTTATCGAGCGAAAGAAGGTTGCTATGCGCACGATTGGAATGAGCGACTACACCGTTGGCGAGGATTGCTTTACCGAGCTGCCCGCCGCACTGGCGGAGTACGGCGCAAAGAAGGTCGCCATCATTGGCGGCAAGCGAGCCCTGGCTGCAGCGCTGCCGGGCATCGAGGCGGCGCTTGAAGGTACCGATGTCGAAATTCTAGAGACGCGCGTCTATGGCACCAACAGTACGCGTGCCAATATCGCCAAGGTCGTGAACTCCCCTGCCTGCCAGGAGGCTGATGTTCTTATCGCCTGCGGCGGCGGCAAGGCGCTCGACACTGTGAAGACCGCAGCCATCGAGCTCAAGAAGATCGTCTTCACCGTCCCGACGATCTGCTCCAACTGCTCCGCCGCGACCGCCATTGCCGTCGTGTACAACGACGATGGCTCGCTCGAGGGCTATTCGTACCCCAACCGACCGGCGCACATCTTCATCAACCCCAAGATCATCGCCGAGGCACCGGCAGAGTACTTCTGGGCCGGCGTAGGCGATGCCCTCTCTAAGCAGCCCGAGGTCGAGTACGCCACGAGCGCCGGTAATTTGGAGCACACCGCAGGTCTTGGCCTGGCGCTTGCCCACACCTGCTCCGAGCCGCTGTTTACCTATGGCGTCCAGGGTCTTGAGGACGTGCGCCAGGACCTGTCGAGCGAGGCCGTCAAGCAGATCGCGCTCGATATCGTGGTCAACACGGGCTACGTCTCCAACCTGACCAACCAAAACGATTACTACTACAACTCGAGCGTGGCGCATGCGTTCTACAACGCCACGTGCAGCATTCCGCGCGAGGGCTCCTACCTGCACGGCGAGGTCGTGAGTCTGGGCGTGCTCGTGCTGTTTGCCTATACGGGCGATACCGAGAACCTTGAGCGCTACGCGGCCTTTAACAAGCAGATGGGCCTGCCCGTGACGCTTGAACAGGTCGGACTTTCCGAGTCCGATATCCCGGCCCTGTGCGAGTACGCACACGCCACCAACGAGTGGAAGCAGGGAAACCCCGAGCCCTTCACCGACGAAAAGTTCGCCGCCGCCATCAAGGCCGCCAACGCCTACGGCCACACCCTCTAGCTCTAACCCATAACCACCACAAAGGGGACAGGCACCTTTGTGGTGGTTT
>JAXKGF010000070.1:0-15685 GCA_036550515.1 Collinsella sp. | reverse complement strand
GTGGTCTTGCCGGCGCCGTTTTGGCCGACGATGCCCACGAGCTCGCCGGGATAGAGGGTCAGGTTGAGGTCGTGGATGGCGGCGCCGCCATTGGGATAGGCAAACTCAACGTGATTGAAGGTGAGCACGGGCTCGGCGTCCTTGGCGTGCGGGCGCAACGACGGTGCGTGCGGTGAGCCGGCGGGTGCCTGAACGTCGCTGCTTGCGTGTGCGGGGTCGACGATGCCCGTAATCAGGCGTTCGGCCTCATCAACATCCAAACAGGGAGTGCCGCTGGCCAGGCCATCGGCCTCGAGGCTGTTGAAAATGCGCGTGACACGCGGGCAATCGACGCCGATGGCGCGGAGCTCATCGGCGTGCGCGAAGACCTCGTGCGGCTTGCCCTGTAGCGCGATTTCGCCATGATTGAGCACGAGCACGCGGTTGCAATACTCCGAAAGCAGGGCGACTTTTTGCTCAACGACGACGATGGTGATGCCGAGTGCGCGGTTGGCCTCGCGTAGGGTCTCGAAGACCAGCGTGGAGCTGGCGGGGTCGAGCGCCGCGGTGGGTTCGTCGAGCACGAGCACACGCGGACGCATAGCGAGGATGGCGGCGATGGCAACCTTTTGCTTTTGGCCGCCTGAGAGGGTGGCGATCTCGCGGTCGCGCAGGTCGCTGATGCCGACGGTCTCGAGCGTCTCGCTCACGCGCTGCTCGATCTGGTCGTGCGGAACGCCAAAGTTCTCCAGGCCAAAAAGCATCTCGTCCTCGACGACCGAGGCGACCATTTGCGTGTCGATGTCTTGCAACACGCTGCCGACGATCTGCGACACATCGGTGAGCGAAACTTCACAGGTGTCGTTGCCGTCGACAGTGACGGAGCCAAAGAACGTGCCAGTGTAATGGTGGGGTACGGCTCCCGACAGGCAGGCGGCAAGTGTGGACTTTCCGGCACCCGAAGGCCCGATAATGCCGATAAAATCTCCCCTGTTCACGCTGAGCGAGATATGCTTAAGCGCCTGCTCGGTCTGCGTGCCATAGGAGAACGAGACATCGTCGACGTTGATGATCGTTTCCATGGATACCTTTCATAGTCATCGGGGACGTTCTTACATGACTAGTCGTTTAAGAACGTTCCCAAAAGCTAGTTGTTTGGGACAGTCTTTGGTGGTGAAGCACGGAGACGGCTTTACGAGGGCCCCAGGTTGGCGCGAAAGAGGAGCGAAGCGTACTTGGGTACGCGAGCGACGAATGAACGCCAAGATGGGGTGGCTCGTAAAGCCGAGCGGGTTAGTTGAGCTTGAGGGACTTTTGGATGGGCAGGTAGAGAGCGCCGACCAGGATGGCGTTAAAGACGGCGGTCATGGCGACGACGGGCAGCATAGCAGTGGCGAGCTCGCCCACCACGCCGAGCATGGCCATCTTGATGACCATGAAGATGACGCCCGAGACAAAGGTGGTCACGAAGGTTGCGACGATGGCGACGGCAGGTTTGACCTGGCCGTCCTTGGCAGCAGCGTTGACAATGACGGCCATGAGCATGGCGGCGATGCCCTCGGCGGCAAAATCGACGAACGGCGAGGTGGTGGTGATCTGGATCACTGCGGCCGAGATCAGGCCGATAACGAGCGCCTGACCGATGTTGGGGCGCACGACCAGGATAGTGAGGCAGAAGGCCGAGATAATGAACTCGGGGCTGATCATGCCGCCCGAGATGCCGGAGATAGCCTTGCCAACGGTGAAGTTGAGGATGAAGCCGGCGGCAAGCAGGATGGCGAGCAAGACGAGGGCACGGACGTCGAGTTTGCCGCGGTCGGTGGTCTGGACGGTGCGGGGCTGGGCGGTGGTGGTGTTCTGAGACATGGTGAAAATCCTTTCGGAGGGGAAGTGCAAGAGAAGAAAGCGGAGGCGCGCGATGCGAATGCGATCGGGCTCGAGATAGAAAAAGGCCCCCGGTCGAAACCGGAGGCCTTCTAATCACCTAGAGCGCAAAAACAGGCGTGAGGGACTCACCGTCGACCGATCGCATTCGCATCACGCCACCACCAGTTGTTAAGAGACGTCATCGTGTTCTTCATGTTGGTGGCTCCTTTCGTGATACCGTGGCGCGGTCGCACCTAGTTGCTGTTGCGCTGCACTATAGCACAGCGAAGTGTGTGCAGGGAATCTTTTTTGAAAAGATTTCGGCGACGTTTCCCGCCGGTCGGATGACAGGCTAGGAGGGCAAGACCGCTCGCACTGTCTTGCCCTCCCTTAGAGCGTGAGGGCCTTAGGCCTTCTTGCGACGATAGAGCACGAAGCCGCAGACACCGATGATGACGATGGCGCCAACGGCCATGGCGGCCATGTTGTTGCCCTCGGACTTCTTCTCGGTGGCCTCTTCCTCTTCGACCTCGGGCTCGGCTACGTCCTCATCGGAGAGGGCCTCGTCGGCGTAGGTGATGGACTCGACCAGGCAGTCGTTGTCGGCATCGTAGTCGCTCGGGACGAACTCCTCGGAGAAATCCTTCTCCTTGAGGTAGTCGCGCATTTCCTCGAGCATGGCCTTGCACTTGAGGTAGGTGTTTTTGGTGGCAGCCTTGCCGGCTTTGTTGGCCAGGGCGGTGCGGGCCTCGGTGCCCTCGGCGGCCTGCATGGCCTCGTCGACGGTCAGGTTCTGCTCGATGAGCTCCTTCTGCAGGGCGTCGAGGTAGGCGCGGACGCCGGTAGCGCAGTGGTCGCGGTTCTCGTAGGCGAGCGTATTGATGTCCATGAGGACGTAGTTGATGGAGTTCTTGGGCTCCTCGTTGTTCACGACGTCTTCCTCTTCGCAGTGATCGAAGGAGACATCCTGATCGCTAAAGTAGGGGCTGACCTCGGTGAGCAGTGCGGAGTAGAGGGGGATAGCGACGGAGAACTCGGCGTTGGAGAGCATCTCCCACTGGATGGTCGCGATCTCGGGATCCATGCCCTGACGGATCTGGAAGGTGTGAATCTCGGTGTTGCGGTTGGAGCCGATGGCGTAGGCGCCGTCGGTGTTGGCGTTGAGACCGGCAACATTTTCGCCGCGAGCGGCGAAGGAGCGGATCATCTCAAAGGTGTTCCAGTCGGACTTGCCGGGCTGGAAGAACAGCGGCTGCATCTCGTGGACCAGAGCGCCGGTCGTGGCGCGAGCGTCTTCTCGCTCGTCCTTGACGATCTCGTAGTCGGTGCCTTCAGCCAGCGGGGCCATGAAGTAATCGCGACCCTGGATATAGCGCGACCACTGGTGCATACCGGCCTCGCCAATCTCCTCGCCGTAGGTCTTGGCGACGTCGAACTTGCCGTCGGTGTACTCGGCAAAGCCCTTCTCCTTAGGCATAGACTCGACACCCTCGGAATGGAGACAGTTCTCGGTGTCATCGAGGTCGACGTTATAGGTGAGGTTGCCGATGTTGGGGTTGAGCGAGGCGATGTCATCGGCGAGCTTCATGGCAATCCACTGATGGCCGGAAAGCGCGGCGAACAGCCAGGTCTCGGTGCTGTCGGCGATGATGATCTGGTCGTTGGAGCAGACGCCCTGCTCGTCGATCAGGCTGCCGATGAGCTCGACGCCCTCGCGGGCCGTGGCGCTCTCGCCCAGGATGACGCTGGCATAGCTGTACTCGCCAATGCCGGTCTCCTCGGTGATGGGGTCGGCTTCTTCGGCCTTCTCGTTATAGGAGGTGCTCAACGTGGCAGAGCAGGAAACGCCCTTCTCGTTGATGCCGGCCTCGGAATATGCGTCGTAGCGATCTTCCCACTGCGAGGGGTTGTCGCGAACGAAGGTGTAGCGGTAGGTTGCGCCCTTGGACTTGTACTCAAAACCGGACTCGACCGAGGTGTACTTGTTGCCGTCCTTGTGTGCGGGCTCAATGCCAAAGTGCTTGACATAGCGCGGACCGAAGTCCTCGGAACGGCCGTAGTACGTGTTGCCGTCTGCCGTGAGCTTGCTGCCCATGTAGATCTGGGTGCAGGCGAGCGCCGAAGTCGGCATGGCCATGATGGCCGCTGCTCCAAACGCAAGGCCGCAGCCGAGCTTTTTGAGCGTGTTGACAGGATGAGTAAACCTCATAATCCCTCCCAACCGTTGAAACCCCGCGGAACCGTGCAGGATTTCAGCTAATAAATACATCTATTAGCCTATAGGAAGTCTCAATAGTATTCATCTATTTCGATGAAATACTCGATGAGCGTCCTAAAATATGCGATGAGCGGACAAGAATACTCATTATCTAGCTTTAGTTAAATAAAGACGCCCTGCAATTACTGTACCTGAATAAAGCGCCTTGCACGGGGCACAAAGAAAAATCCCCCGCTGTCGTGCAAATGCATAAACAACAGGGGAGACGATAATTGGATGAATATCATACCAATGTGGAATTACTTCTTCCGGCGGTGGATCACGTTAATCGCATAGCCGACGAGCATGGCCAGAACAATGACGATAAAGCCGAGCAGGGGATTGTCGTTCATGGGGTCCTCCTATTTTCCGAGCGGGGAGAATTCGTCGACGATGAGGTCGAGGCATTGCGGAAGCGCGCGGGCTCCAAAGACGCCCGAGTTGCTGGAGATGATCTCGCCATCGAACTGCATGCCCAGCGACGGCGTGCAGGTGATTTTGGCTTCCTTGGTCTGGATGATCTTGAACTGCGGACGGCCGAGCACCTTGCCGGCGGGGTCGAGCGCGGCGGTGATCACAGTGGGCAGGAGCTGGACGGTTTTTACGGGCTCGATGACCGCGATGTCGACCATGCCGTCGTTCATGCGGCAGTCGGGGAACAGGTTGATGTCGTTTTGAATGACCGAGGTGTTGCCGGCCATGCAGCAGATGCCATCGAGCTCCTCGACAATGCCGTCATGCTCAATCGTAAAGTGCGCCACCGTGGGGTTGGGTGTGGCGAGCGCCGACAGGAAATAGGCGATTTCGCCGATGTCGTTTTTGGTGGGGGCGGCCTTCATCATGATCTCGGCGTCGAAGCCCGAGCCGGCGATGATGATAAAGCCGTGGCGCTTCTCGTTGCCGTTCTCGTCGAGCCAAAAGAGCTCGCCCATGTCCGCCTTGACGGTACGGCTGACGCGGCAGGCCTTGGCGAGCGCCGCGGCCTCGGGGGCGTTGCCAATGTTGTTGAAGAACAGGCAGGCCGTGCCGGAGGGGAAGACGAGCGTGGGGACGCCGCATCCGCGCATTTGGTCGAGCACGTTGGAGACGGTGCCGTCGCCGCCCGAAATCACCACGCGATCAAACTCGCGCACGTCTGCCACGGCGTCCTCGGGTTCCATGCCATCGCCGATAAAACGCATCACGACCTCGTCGCCGCCCTGCGCGAGGGCGTGCGTGAACGCGTAGATTTCATCTGAGCTGGGGCCCGATGCCGGGTTGTGGATGATAAGGCAGCGCATACTTACGTTCCCGTTCTGTGACTAACCGAGTATAGTTGTAGGGCAATGCCGATATCCTACCCGTGTTTTTCGGGCCTAACCTTATTCGATGGGTTGATATGTACATTTCCACACATCAGGCTCTACTCGACTTTTGCCAGCGCGCCCGTGAGTTCGACGCGATTGCCGTCGATACCGAGTTTTTGCGCGAGCGCACGTTCCATCCGCGCCTGTGCTTGGTTCAGATTGCCACCCCTGCCGAGAGCGTGGCGGTCGACCCTCTGGTGATCGACGACCTGTCGCCGCTGGCCGAGCTTATGGCCGACGAGAGCGTGACCAAGGTCTTCCACGCGTGCTCGCAGGATATGGAGGTCATGTTCCATACCGTGGGCGTGCTGCCGCGTCCCATTTTTGACACGCAGGTGGCCGCCGCCTTTTTGGGCGAGCGCCAGCAGATTTCCTACGGCGCGCTCGTGCAGACGTTTTGCGGCGTCTCGTTGCCCAAGACCGAGTCGCTGACCGATTGGTCGCGCCGCCCGCTGACCGACAAACAGATCGAGTACGCGATCGATGACGTCAAGTACCTGATCGTCGCCTATACCGAGATGATGAGCCGCCTGCGTGAGCTGGGCCGCGTGGACTGGGTGCTCGACGAGTTGCGTCCGCTGGCCGACGAGTCACACTACCGCGCCGACCGCCATGAGGCATTCCGCAAGGTCAAGCGCATCAACTCGTGTAGCCGTCACCAGCTGGGCATTGCGCGTGAGCTTGCAGCCTGGCGCGAGGACCGCGCTGAGCGGCGCAACATCCCGCGCAAGTGGGTCATGTCCGACGATACGCTGCTGGCGCTCGTCAAGCGCAATCCTGTGCGCGTTGAGGAGTTCCGCAGCATCCGCGGCACCGATCAGCTGGGTGAGCGCGACGTGGACGGCGCACTCATGGCCATTAAGCGCGGTGCGAGCTGCCCGCACGATCGCCTGCCGCTCATGGTGCGCGGGCACCGTCAGATTTCGCCGGAGTTGGAGAGCGTGACGGACCTGATGTATGCGCTCATTCGCCTGGT
Source organism: Collinsella sp. (assembly GCA_036550515.1). GTDB lineage: Bacteria > Actinomycetota > Coriobacteriia > Coriobacteriales > Coriobacteriaceae > Collinsella. The sequence goes on along the minus strand of JAXKGF010000070.1, from coordinate 9,261 downwards.
TGCCGAGCGCTCGGGCGTGGCGACCTCGGTCATTGCCTCGCGCGATGACCTGGCCGACTATATTGAGCATCCCGAGCAGAGCCCCCTGCGCGAAGGCTGGCGCTTTGAGCTCGTGGGCTCGCGCCTGGACGATTTGCTCTCGGGCAATATGGGGTTGACGGTGAAGGACGGCAAAATTGAATTGCTATAGGTATATAGTTACGCGGTTTTACCAAACCGCGTAACAGCTCGACGCTGCAAACGGCCGAGAGCGGCAATCTGACGTTCACAAAGTACGCGTCGCTTCTCTTTCACGTCACCTTGCTCGCTCTCGGCCGTTTTCGCTGACATTGCCAAAACATCGATGTTGATTTGCTGGTCAGTCGAATGGGTAGAATGCCTCCAACGTGTAACTCGATTCGGAGGAATTCGCATGCCTTATTACTATGGATACGGCTTTGGCATTGACCCGCTGTACCTGCTGGTTGTTCTTGTCTGCACGGTGCTTGGCCTTGCCGCGCAGAGCTATATCAACTCCACGTACAAGACGTGGTCTAAGGTGCGCTCGGACGGCGACACGGGTGCCACGGTCGCTCGTCGCATGCTCGATGCCAACGGTTGCAACGCCGTGGGTATCAAGGGCGTTGCCGGCGAGCTCACCGATCATTACAACCCGCAGGACAACAACCTGTATCTGTCGGATGCCAACCGCTCGGGTGGGTCGGTCGCAAGCGTTGCCGTCGCCTGTCACGAGGCGGGCCATGCCGCCCAGCGTCAAAGTGGTTATGCCATGATGAAGGTACGTACCGCTTTGGTTCCCGTCGTCAACTTTACCCAGAACACCTGGACGATCGTGCTGCTCATGGGCCTGTTCATGAACATCGCGGGGCTCACGACCCTCGCGCTGATCTTCTTTTCGTTTAGCGTGCTGTTCCAGCTGGTTACGCTGCCGGTCGAGATCGATGCCAGCCGCCGCGCCGTGGCGTATATCGAGCAGTCGGGTATGAGCTCCAAGCAGGTCAACGGTGCCAAGAAGGTACTGACGGCAGCTGCGCTCACCTACGTGGCGGCGGCGCTCACCTCGATTATTCAGCTGCTCTACCTTATGGCTCGTTACAACAGAAACTCCAACCGATAAGAGCTTGGACTGACAGGCGCCGCGGGGATTTGTGTCCCCGCGGCGCTGTACTATGTGTGGGACTTGAATTTGCACAGGGCTGGAGCCCGTGTGCACGATGACGAAAGGAGGCTGCGTGGCAGGCTGGAATCTAACCGGCAACAGCGTTTCCGCCGAGTTTGACGGCTCGGACGAGCAGGAGCGCAAGGAGCTCAGCGTGAGCCAGGCGGTGGAGATCGCCGCTGGCGCGCTCGATGCCATTCCGCAGCTGAGCGTCCTGGGCGAGGTCACGGGCTTTCGTGGCCCCAATGCCCGAAGCGGCCACTGCTACTTCCAGATCAAGGACGACTCGGCTGCCGTCGATTGCATCATCTGGAAGGGTGCCTATCTTAAGCGCACCTTCGACTTGCGCGACGGTATGCAGGTGAGCTTTAAGGGCAGCTTCAATCTCTATAAGCCCACGGGCCGTATGAGCTTTGTCGCCCGTTCGTTCTCGCTGGCGGGGGAGGGCCTGCTGCGTCAGCAGGTGGCACAACTGGCCGAAAAGCTGCGTCGCGAGGGCCTGATGGACGAGGCGCGCAAACGTCGCATTCCGGTGTTTTGCTCACGCGTGGCGGTCGTCACCTCGCTTTCGGGCGCCGTGATCGACGACGTCAAGCGTACGCTGCGCCGTCGCAACCCACTTGTCGAGCTCGTTTGCGTGGGTGCCAAGGTCCAAGGCGAGGGCGCGCCGGCGGAGCTTATTGAGGGTCTGCGCCGCGCCGCTGCCATCACGCCCGCGCCCGATTGCATTTTGCTCGTGCGCGGCGGCGGTTCCTTCGAGGACCTCATGACCTTCAACGACGAGGACCTTGCCCGTGCGGTAGCGGCTTGCCCCGTGCCTGTGGTGACGGGCATTGGCCATGAGCCCGATACCTCGATCTGCGACATGGTGAGCGACCGTCGCGCTTCCACGCCCACGGCGGCGGCAGAATCCGTGGCACCGGCTATGACAGAGCTGGCGGATGTGCTCGAGACGCGCCGTCAGCGCCTAGGTGCTGCGATGGCTTCGATGATCGGGTCGGATCAGGTCGATCTGGAGATGCTCGATCAGCGTGGTCGGCGTGCCTGGGATACCTATACGGCGCGCTTGGGCGATGCGCTCGATGCGGCCGCGTGCCGCCCGTGCCTGAACGATCCGACGTTTATGGTCGAGCGTCGCGAGTCGGAGCTTGCCCTGACCGCTGACCGCCTGTCGGGCGCCATTGCGCGCTCGGTCGGGGTGTTCCGTTCGAACTATGAGCGCCTGCCCGAGCGCTTGGTCGCAAGCACCTCGGGGCTCGATGGCAAGCGCCATGCGCTCACGCTCGCGAGTTCCCGTCTGGAGCAACAGGGACGCACGATGTTGAGCAAACCCGCGTCCGACTTGGGTCGCGCAGCGGCCTCGCTCGATGCCCTGTCACCGCTCAAAGTGCTTGCCCGCGGCTACTCCATCGCATACAGCGATGGCGGCGTGGCTACGAGCGCTAAGACTTTTAAGCCCGGTGACGCCATCCGCGTGCGTATGGCGGATGGTAACGTGGCAGCAACCGTCGATACGGTTGAGTAGACCGCGTTTCATTGTGATAGACCTTTAGGAAAGGAAACAGATATGGCAGAGAAGACCCCGGTCGAGCAGCTTACGTATAAGCAGGCCTCACAGGAGCTGGAGCTCATTATCCGCAGCCTGGAGTCGGGCGATATGGAGCTCGAGGAGTCGCTCGAGAGCTACACCCGCGGCGTCGAGCTCCTCAAGAGCCTGCGTACCCGCCTGGCCGATGCCGAGCAGAAGGTCTCGGTGCTCCTCAAGGACGTCGACGGCAACGACGTGCTCGCCGACGGCGAAGCCGCCAACACCGACGACAACCTCTCGTTCTAACCATCTCGCAGTCCACTTTGGGGTAGTCTTTTTGGGACGGGGCTTTTTTGACTACCTCTTGTCGGCTGCCTCGCCGAGCACTTGCGTTTGCGAAAAAGTAGTCAAAAAAGCCCCGTCGCAAAATGAACTACCCTGGTGGCTTGGCCATTGGAGGTGAATGTTGCTTGCCTTTTGGCGTGTTAGGTGAGTTGAGGCGCTATCGCTGGTCGATTTCACCGGGTTCAACCATTATTTCTAGCGTGTGTAAATATTCATCTTGATTGTCAGATATGTATTCGCTTACATACCAGAATTCTAGAAGAGGCCCTGCGGCAATGAGATGATTCTGGTCCATGAATTCATTCATTTCCCTCCATATTGTCGGCGTTATTTCTGCAGGTCCGGTGGTTGTCCTGCAAAGATAGTCGCCTTCTGGGAAAATCTCGCACCCTTTATCGTCGATTGATCCGAGTGAAAGCAGCGTCTTCTCTGCTACCAGGCAACCGTCGGCGCTTCTGCGCGATGGGTCAAGGATGAAGCATGGAACCGTGTGTATCGAATCGATTTCCATCCCGAGTTCTTTCATGCGCTTAATGGTGGCGTAGGGAATTATGTCGCCGCTTAGCTCATCCTCGCTTACGATGACATATCCTCGGGGTCCCTTATGAACCACCCTCGACTGTTTTTCCTCGCGTGCTCTTAACGACATGGATATGTTCTGCATGCAATGCTCGATCTTTCGGCGCTGTTGCGATAGTTTTGCTATGGCTGCGTCGATGCTATCAAGTTCGTTGCTGAACAGTTCAAAGCTCGTTTCGAGTGAATGGTTATCTAGGAAAGATCTGATTTCGCTAAGCGTGTAGTTCATATTGAGCATTGACATGATGATGTTGAGTCTGCCGAAATCGTCCTTCCTGTATTCACGGTAGGCATTCGCCCCGCGCTTTGGGGCAACTAAACCAATTGCCTCGTAATAGCGAAGAGTGTCTGCGCTTACGCCGTAGAGGCCGGCCGTCTGCTTGATATTAAGGGAAAACTCGCGTTCCATGTCACACCTTCCGACTGCCCTAGGGCCACTCAAAACCTTGGAGCTATTCTAATGTTTGTTACTCCGTCATTGTCGGGCAAGCGGTCGTTTTGACGAGGTGAACGGTCTTAAGCGCTTGGTATCCAGCTGGTATTCCATCGAAACACGTCGTTGACCTTTGACTTTCTCCAAATTCTAAGATGGTTTCAAGCCAACTAGCTTAAATCATATCGATCTAGCATCTTAATTGTGAGGAAGGACAAGCAATGAAGGTCAAGACTAGGACGGGTATAGTTTCGGGCAAGACGCTCGAAAACGGGGTTGAAGCTTTTTTGGGCATTCCCTATGCAAAGCAGCCGGTAGGTGATCTTCGTTGGCGTGCCCCTGAGCGCCTTGATGATTCCGATGAGGAAATTGAATGCGTGGAATTCGGGCATTCTGCCAGGCAATTTATCGATGAAGTTGAACTCGCTTCGCTTCATGAGCAAGGGGAGGATTGCCTGAGCCTTAACGTGTGGGTCAGGGGACACGCACGCAAGAACCTTCCTGTCATGGTATATATCCATGGTGGTGCCTACTTCTCAGGTGGATCTGCCGACCCGCTATATAACGGCTCCAATTTTGCGGCAGCGAAGGATGTCGTTATTGTTTCGATTAACTACCGTCTGAACTTGTTTGGGTCGCTGCTGCTCGATTGCCTGCCGGGCGGAGAGGACTACAAAGACGCCGGCTATCTTGCCATTCTTGATCAAATCCGTGCGCTCGAGTGGGTGCATGAGAATATTTCGGCCTTCGGCGGTGACCCCAATTGTGTCACGCTTTTCGGTGAGTCGGCAGGCTCTTCCAGCCAGGCTCTTCTTTCCATATTGCCAGAGGCAAATAAGTATTTCCAACGTGCGATTTTGGAGTCCGGCCCTATCCAGCTTTATAAGACCCGCGAGCGCGGCGAGTACTTTGCTCGGGAGTTCGCCGAAATCATGGGATGCAAAACCGCCCAAGAGCTCTTAGCGAAGTCGGCAGACGAGCTCATTGAGGGCATGCAGGTGTGGTGCGATCGTCATACCTACGAAGTGTCGCTAATTTTCTCGCCGGTTTGCGACGGGTCTTTTCTTCCCAAGAAGCCGATGAAGGCCTGGGCGGAGGGCGCAGCCAAGGATATCGATATCATGATTGGATGTACCGAGGACGAGTTTACTTATTTCCATTTCTATTTCGATGACCTTCCCGGATTCTGGCACGGCCAATTCCCGATTCATTTTGATGATCAGATTGATATCGATTACTGGGAGCAAGCATATCGAAAGGCATGGCCTGAGCGCGATTTTGCCGAGAATTACACCAATTTTATGAACTCAACCGGTTTCTTTGTCGGCACCGACCTTATGGCTGAAGAGCAGTCGGCGTTTAAGCCCGTGTACAACTATTTGTTCCGTTATAAATCTCGTGTCGAGGGAATGGGTTCTTGCCACGCAATCGAGGTGCCGTTCGTTTTCAAGAATCTTGATACCGCGAGTGGTCTGATGTTTACGGGTGACAATCCTCCAGCGCATCTCGCGGATGAAATGAACGATGCGTGGTTCAGCTTTGCGAAGACGGGCAAACCGTTTGTTGAGGGCAAGGCACCATGGGACCCCTATACCGCTGAGAACCACATTCATATGGTAATTGACGAAAACGAGTGGAAGCCGGTGCATTCGCTGCATGCCAAAGAAGATTCGGTGTTCCGTCCTATGTACGAGGTACTACTCAACGATTAGTGAAAGAAGCCGCAATGGAGTGGGCTAATTAGCCCCATTGAATTCAGCTTGAACTATCCCTGCGTAAGGAGAAAGAAATGGCTCAAGAAGAAAAGCTATCGGGTTATCGGTGGATGATCTTATTCGTAGTTTGCCTCATTTGCTTCATGGCAAACTTCATGCAATATCAGGTTTCAGCATGGGGTGTCGTCGTGATGACGACTCTCGGCATCGATGCCGGTGGGCTTACCAATCTCATGTTGATGCCGATGCTCACCGCTGTGTTTTTGTCGATTCCTGCAGGATCTCTTGCTGATCGCTACGGCGTTAAGCTTGTCGTGTCAATTGGCATGGTGCTTTCTGCTGTAGGCGGCTTTCTGCGTTATTTCATGATTAATGACTTTACCGTGCAGATCGTTTCGATGTTTATGATCGGCTTTGGCATTGCGGCGCTCAATGCCAATCTGGCAAAGGTGCTGGGTTCCTGGTTTAAACAGCAGACCTCCCTTGCCGTGGGAGTTTTCTATGCTGCTTCATGTGTGTCCATCGTGATAGCCCAGGCATTCAGCACTTATTTTCCTACGCTTGACGTGTCTTATCTGGTCGCTGCTATTGCCGAAGCTGTAACTGCTGCGCTGTGGATCTTCTTTATGAGGAACGTCCCGGAGGGCGAGCCCATGCCCGAGCCCGAGCCGGTTATGAAGTACATTAAGATTGCCGCTAAGTCGCGCGGCGTTTGGTGCATTGCCTTGGCTTATGGTCTTACCCTCGCTTCAACCACGGCATATTGCGCAATTCTGCCGTCTGCGCTTGAGCTCGTTCGCGGCGTTGATACTGCCACCGCTGGATCTATGGCAGCAATTATTACAGTTGGTAGCTTCTTTGCTTGTTTTGCGGGACCGGCTGCCGTCCTCAAGCTCGGTAAGAATAAACCGTTTCTCATTGTAACCACGGTGATTGCCGCCGTTGTAATGGTTGCAAACTGGTTTTTGCCGCTTGGCGCTGTCATGTGGGTTGCTCTCGTCCTCAATGGTTTTATGACCGCTCTTTCTGGCCCCATTATTCAGGCAATGACTCCTGATCTTCCTGAGATTGGCGCGAAATATGCCGGTAGCGCTGGTGGAATAATCGGTACTGTCGGCCTTCTCTGCTCCTATTTTGTTCCCGTTATTGTTTCGTCTATTTCTGGTGACAATTGGACGTTGAACTTTACGATCGAATCGATTCTTTTCCTTGCGAGCGTTTTGCCTATTGCGATGTTGCCCGAGACTGGTGCGGCGGCAAAAGCCGAGATGCCTGAGACTTCTGAATTATAATTAATCGGTGTTTTGCCTGGTCGCGACCTCCAGTTGAAATGGGGGTCGCGACCATTTTTAATGTGAGGTTGGTGCAATGGATGGTGAAGCGTGCGAAGTTGCGCACAAAGTTGAGCAAAAGCGGGCTTCGAGTGGTTACCGCTGGTTAATATTGCTGTTGACGTGTGGTCTCTGTTTTTTGGGCAACTTCATGCAGTATCAGGTCGCTGCCTATGCTACGGTCATCATGCCTCAGATGAATATCGACCCTGTCGGATTCTCATCTCTCTTTCTGGCGCCAATGCTTGCGGCGGTTTTCTTTAGTCTCCCGTTCGGATCACTTGGAGATAGGCTTGGGCCCAAAGTAGTGATACTTGGCGGGTTCTGTGTTTCTTTAGTCGGCGGCGCTATCAGAATTTTCACCCTATCGAACTATCCTGCTCAACTTGTCTCGATGTTTTGCATCGGCGTGGGGATGGCGGCATTGACTGCCAATAATGCAAAGACGCTTGGACTTTGGTTTGCAGATAAGACGGATGTTGCGATGGGCATTTACTATGCGGCGACTTGCTTTGGCATTGCGGCGGCGCAAGCGTCATCGGCGTTTATGTCTTCCGTGCTAATGGGCTATACAGTTGCAGAAGCGTTGTTGGTCGTTCTGACTATCTTCTGGGGTTTATTTGGTAAGAACGCACAGCGTGACTCACTTATTCCTGATGGCGTTGAGCACGACCAAGCCCTTCTGACTGCTTTTCGTTCGCGTAACGTTTGGCTTTGCGCGATTTGCGCCGCTTTCTCACTTGCCGCCACGACCGCCTTTTCCGGTGTGCTACCTCAGGCTCTTGAGCTTGTGCGAGGCACCGATGCTTCGACGGCCGGCGAAATGGCGGCGCTGACAACCGCTGCTGGGATTATCGGCTGCTTGATTGCTCCGATGCTTTACGGTAAATGCCGCCTTGCGCGACCGTATCTTGTGATTGTCGGGCTTCTTGGCTCTATTTCAATTGCAGTTGCGTGGTTTGCCTCGGGCTTGAAGTCCATGGGGGTATTGCTTGCAGTGTGCGGCATCGTTACGAGCATGATGGGTCCAGTTGTTCAAGCTCTGCCAGTTTCATTTGTTGAAATCGGCACTCGTTATGCTGGCAGCGCTGGCGGCATTATGGCCGAAGTTAGCCTTTTGGGCTCTTATATGCTTCCTATTGGGATTGCGGCTATTTCCGGTTCAGATTACGACAAACAAATGATGCTTATTACTCTGCTTTACGGTCTATCCGTCCTTCCGGTGTTGATCGTTCCCGAGGTCAAACACTTTAAATAGGCGCGAGCATATGGATGGATAAAGCCCTCTGGCCATTGCGATTGCCGAGGAATGGATTTCGCTCAATTCGGATCTTTGAAGTGGGCTAAACTGTCTTGGTGTTTCACTGAACAACGCCACCTTCTGTTGCGTTGTCGTTAGAAAGGAACCAGCCATGTGTGATTGCATCTTCTGTAAAATCGCCAACCACGAGATCCCCTCGACTGTTGTCTACGAGGACGACCAGGTCATCGCCTTCGACGACCTCAACCCCCAGGCGCCGGTCCACACGCTCGTGATCCCCAAGAAGCACTACAGCGACATCGCCGACAACGTGCCTGCCGAGACCATGGGCGCCATGGCTCATGCCATCCAGGAGGTCGCTAAGGCCAAGGGCCTGGAGGACGGTTTCCGCGTCATCTCCAACAAGGGCGTCAACGCCGGTCAGACCGTCATGCACTTCCACATGCACGTCCTCGGCGGCAAGAACCTGGGCGAGAACCTCATCTGAGGACGCACAGCCCGTCGCCTTGGCTGCCTTTGGAGTAACCTATGCAGCTTTCTCAACTCGAATACCTTCAAGCGGTAGCGAACTACGGCGGCGTGCGCAAAGCGGCTCGCGCCGTTCACGTGAGCCCACAGGCCGTTTCGTCGGCAATCAAAAAGTTGGAATCTGAGTATCAGATTGTTTTGCTCGACCGATCGGCGGGGGAGGCTGTTTTGTCTCCGGCGGGCAGAGAATTTGCGTGTCGTGCACGCGTGATCCTGGCACAAGTCGACGATCTCAAAAAGTACGCTCAATCGGGGAACGGCGGCGTTTCGCCCGACGGCCACTTCCGTCTTTACGCCCCCTGTCTTGAACTGCCTCCCATTTCTTGGACATGAGAAATGGGAGGCTTTTTATGCGAGTCGACTTGAGGGTGAAGCACGACAT
>JAXKGF010000069.1:0-9831 GCA_036550515.1 Collinsella sp. | reverse complement strand
CTCCTAACGCCGGCGTGTTGGCACCACCAGCGTAGTGGCGGCGGGGAGGCACGGTGGCCATTATTCGGTGACCGGGATTGGTCAAAATAGTTTGACTATTAGCGGCTAAAATCGCCCGGCGCTAACATGACTTGAGACGCCTTTTTAGAACTCACCGATCGCAGGACGACTACAAATCAACAGCGGCCGCGTATTTGTTCCCAGCCGTACGGCGTGGCGGAGCCATGCCCATTGTTGATTGGAATGTCGCACGATGACAGACGAGAGAAAAATCAGGGAGATCTACGGTTACGGCATGAAGTCCGTCCTCGATGAGGCCGCCGAGCGAATCGAGGCGAGGTGGCGGGAGAAGCTGCTGCGCGAGACCGCCGACCTCAGGACCGAGAACGCACTGCTCATGGCCCAGGTGGATGAATTCAGCCGCAAGCTCGCCGAGGCGACGGATCGGAATGAAAAGATTGAGGCCGACTGCAATGAGCGGATTGCCTTTATAGAGGAGAAGTTCGAACTCGATACCGCGAACCTCGAACTCGAGAACAACGAGCTCCACGCCGCAAGCATCAGGTACCTCTCCCGTGCTAAGGGCCTCGGCAGGCAGGTTGTCCAACTCCATGCCGAGGCTGAGGCCATGGTCGATGAGATCGAGCGGTTGCGCGGCGAGCGTGACACTGCACTGAAAGCCCAAGCCGACACACTCCTGGCCCAGCGCGACCTGATGGCCGAGATCGCCGCCCTCAAGGACCGTCTCGCCGCCTCCGAGCAGCGGGCGGCCGTGGCCGAGGCCAAGGTCGAGGTCATGACCCAGATGAAGGGCGAGTAGCCCCGCGCTTCTCCTATCAGGCGGCTGATTTCTAGGAATCTTCTAGAGCGCTTCCAGAAGGTTCCTAGAACCGGGCGCAGCATCTTCGATCGGCACGATGTCTCGGTAGATCAGGCGATGCTTGGCGTCGCGCCATTCGTCGCCGTGGTAATGCCCGAAGAACCAGGTTCGGTAGCCGAGCCGTCCGTCGAGCTCGCCAAGGAATCGTTGCAGCCGGTCGCCCCGATACTCGCGTCCGCACTCGCGGCACATCCCCTCAGCAAGGGCGGCAGGAGCCTCGTGAGTCACAACGTGGTCGACTTTCCAGCCCACGCGGTCGAGCGAGGCGCGGCAGTGCTCCATCTCTTTCTCGCTCGGCATCTCCTCGGGCCACCAGCTCCTCCCCTCCTTGCGATACTGCCTGTCGTTGCTCGCGGCGCCGCCCATGGCAAGGACTGTGAGCCCGTCGATATCGAACACCTCTCCGCGCATCAGGTGCAGCACGTGCGGTCGCGCCTCGTGGACGAACCCGCCGTTCCACTCCCGCACCGGCAGCCCAGCCAGGGCGTGGTGATTCTCATGGTTGCCGTCTACGAAACACGTGGTCCACGGCTTCGACTCGAACCAGTCGAGCCAGTATTTCTCGGCGTTGGATCCATCCCAGACAAAGCCGAAGTCGCCGGCCACGATCACCGCGTCATCGCGCGTCAGGGTCCGGCCCAGCGGCCAATTTTTGAATGCAAACCGGCTGGACCCGTACTCGGCCCTGCCGTGCACATCGCCTGTCACATAGACCGTCATCAGTACGCACCCCACGGCAGGAGTTTGTCCCCGAGCCTCACGATCCGGTCGTACAGCACCGTGTGCCGTTCGTCCGGGTTGCCGTCTCGGTGAAAATGGCCGTAATACCAGTGTTTATAGTCCAGGCGGTCCTCGAGCTCGTCGAGGAATCCGGTCAGCCGGTCCACATCGGGGCGTTCCCAGCCCGGGTCCGGGTAGAGCGTCGGCGAGAGCATGCGCGTCGGGCAGGTATGGGTGATGACGCAGTCGACCTTCCAGCCGACCTCGTCGAGCTTTGCCCGCGCGGTATCGAAGTCGCGCTCGTCCGGGAGCTCCTGAGGCCACCAGCTGGAATACGGCACGCGGTATTCCCTGTCCACGCTCGTGGCACCGCCCATGGTGAAGACCGTCGAGCCGTCTAGCTCGAAGATCTCCCCGCGCATGAGGTGACGGATGGGCGAAGTATCCGATAAACGTTGCGTCAGCCCACCGTGCCATGTCTCCACGGGGCGCTCCGCCCAGTGATCGAAGCGCTCGTGGTTGCCGTCGACGAACAGCACCGTGTAGGGGCGCGACTCCAGCCAGGCGATATCGGCGCATTCCTCGGCAGAGAAGTCCCACGGAAAGCCAAAGTCGCCGGCGATGATCAGATAGTCGTCGCTGCCAAGGCTATCCCCAAGCTCCCAGTCGCGGAGCTTTTGCATGTCGAGCCCACCGTGGATGTCGCCTGTCACATAGACCGTCATCGGATCGCCTCTTTCCGCTTGTAAGCCGCCAGCTCGCGCTCGACCTGCCTGTCGCCGGTCTCGTTGACCCACCAGGGCCATTTCACCCGGCCGCACGGCTCGTCGACTCCGGCGAACCACTCCCTCAGCTCGTCGAGGCTCACCGGGGAGTGCCCGTTGGCATCGCAACCGACGTCGTAGCGCAGAAGGCCCTGCTTGCGGTTGAACTCGTTGTACGCGCCGCCGCTGCTGTGGATGTGCCCGTGGAGGTGCCACGATCCATGGTTCATGCCCTGCCAGTCGGCCATGGGGTAATGGCTCAGGACGATCTTCTGCCCGTCGATCTTGAGCACGCAGATCGGCGGCTCCACGGTGAAGGCGCCCGCGACCGCCGGCTGGGTCCAGTCCTTGTCGTGGTTTCCCGGGACTAGGTGGATGCGCCTGCAGGCGATCCGCTTGCGCAGCCCGTAGGCGTCCTGGGCGGTCATCTTGAATGAGAAATCCCCCAGGATGTAGAGCTCGTCGTCCACGGCAACCCTGCCGTTGATGTTGTCGACGATGGCGTCGTTCATCTGCCAAATCGTCTCCCACGGGCGGTCGGTGAACTTCAGCACGTTCTCATGCCCGAAGTGGGTATCGCTGGTAAACCAGATCATATTTATGTCTCCTTTTATCGCTAAAAAACGTTCTCCTTCGAGGTCAGGAGACGTTTTATGAGCGACATGAGGTGCATATCCCTCATGTTTCAAGCTCCAATCTGCCGGATTTGCCCAACTAAAAGTTTACGCTCACGCGCGAACAGGATTTGATTTTTGAAATATGGACGAATTCCTCGTCAGGAGGGTAAAATGGTGCCGACGGCAGCCCAAGTTGTAGAGAGCTGGGCAGAGCCGTTGCTTAATGAAGTTGGGTCATCGTCTTAGCGACGGTGGCCTTTCTTTTTGGGCTTCGAGCCCTGCTTGAGTGCCTTGGAAAGGCCGACAAGGGCCGTGAGGAGCGAGACCATAGCGGTCAGGAGCTTCACGAGCTCGGTGAAATCGGTCATGGGCATCACCTCCCATCAAATGGAGGGCTCTGCCCGGCACGAGGGCTGCCGACAGCAAGGATGATTCTATCAGAGCGGCTGACTCCCGCCCGATATTACCATCCCGCCGCGCCTGTGCAAAAAAGAGGGCCGCCAAACAGCGACCCTCCAGCGAAAGTGCATGTTATTTAGGACAGTCAAATTCTTTGAAAAACAAATGGCTGCTGTAGAATTACAAATAAGAGTCACCCGGAAGGAGCGATCGATGAAAAGCAAACGATTTGTCCTGAATGCACTTCTGGTAGTAGCAATATTGACGCTCTTGGTCTTCTCCTACTCATACGTGAATCAGCCAAGATTTGGATATGCTTTATACGCTGTTTTTTCCGGCGAAACAACTTACAACACTTACAACACTATAGGCTTCATTGACGCACTCTTTTTCTATGTAGTCGGCCCCGTATCAAGCGAGCTGATCGCTTTTGTTGTCAGCTACAACCTGAATCAACAAAGCCAAACTCACTCAGCGACTTCGGCCAAACAAGGAATCAATCTCTTCGTAATAATGATAATTCTGCGAATTGCGACTGTGTTGATTATCGCCCTGACCGCAACAAACGTTTTGAAGTATGAGTACGGACTCGTCGCAAGCTGCCTCATGGCAATTGCCGCGGGTATAGCGGTTTCGTATACGACACCGGCAAAGAAGTAGCTCAACTAACAGGGCCTATTTGGAATCCGAATCGTCCATGGAGCCGTCGATGCCGGTTTTGGTGTCGTCCGTATTGGAATCGTCATCCTTGGGGCTTATAGGACACACATTTTGTCCTATAAGCCCCGATCAATTCATACTCCTCATCCTCGCCGAATTGCGAGTATGGCAGAATCGGCACTGGATGGCAGTGCGCTAGGGCACCGACGATAGGCTTTCCAAAACTAGCGAGGCGTGTCTCCGCGAGCGTAATCGCCTCGGTCGACCGCGCGATCGACCTGCGGCGAGATGTCAACGTTGCCACCATGGGCTCGACCTGCGGCGCGAACGCGATCATCGCCGGCATCGGGAACGGCGCCGGCATAGCGGTTGCGAATCTCCCTTGCGTAACCGCGACGCGCAAGAAGCTCATCGCGAACCGCCGGATCTTCGAGCAGGTCCTCATCGCACTTCGGTGCGATGAATTTGGGGAATGAATTGTAGGCGACGCCCTTGCTCGCTTTCGCTTGTTCGACCCACGCCGAGTACGCCTTCTTAAGACGTTGAATGTAAATCTCACAGCGCTTCTCATACGGCAACGCTCGCTCGGCTTCCAACATGTTCTTTTCGAACGCCGCTTCAAGTTGTTTGACCGCGAAACGTCCGTCGAGTCGAGTCAGATTGAAAGTGCACTTCGGATTACCGGCCTCCTTGATATCGAGATCTGTCGCATAGACTCGATTGTTCTTGATGAAAATGTCTACGCCCCATGAGGCAAGTAGTTTTTTGAACTGCTCCATATTCTTTGGGTGACCTTCATTGATTGCAAGATGGATCAGCTCGCGCAGATTGTTTTTATAACTGTACTCACCGCGACCGATAATCTCCTTTTCTGTGTCGCGCGGCTGGCGATCACGAATCTTCGAATTTTTCTTTCCCTTTTCAAGTTGAGTAAGATTCCAAGCCTCGTCCATTTCACGGACCCACGCAGCGCGTTCGTACTTTCCGCGTCGCCCACCCGTCTCGCAACGTTTGCCGGTTAACAAATCGGTACGGTTAATCGCCATGTGCACTGCGTAGCGTTTTCCCGCCTTATCACTTTCCTCATGCAACGCGACAATCACTTGTTGATGCGGATAGTGCTTCGCAAGCCATTGCTCCGCGTAGGCCATACACGCATCTGGGGTCATCTTGCCTCCGTTGCAGCTGCACTCCTCGGGCAGAAACGCGAGAATCTGATGAAGCATCGTTATGTTCTTCGCGCCGGCACGCGCGGACCTGTCGTGATGAAACATCTTCCGCGTCATAGCCATCTCGGAAAACCAGTACTTTCCGTTCGCGAGGTTCCAGCCGCCGCGGGCCAAAGCACGCTTTCCGTTGATGTACTTGCGCACGTTCTTCGCGTAGCGTTCGGATGAAATACCTTTCTGCTTAATAACGGTCATTGAGATCACCGCCGTCGGTGAAATAGCGCCGCTCGAGCTCTCTTATGAAGAGAGTGACTTTGCGGGCGTTCTGGTAAACCTTTTCAAGCGTACGAAAAACAGCTTTCTCGTTGTACGCGGGAAGCCCTTGGGCGTTCACAAAATACATCAGCTGATTGAGGTTCGTTCCCTCGCGATACAGCTCGTGATAGATTTTCGCGACTTGGCTTTTATCGAAATCGATCTTCTCGATTTTACCGGCAAGCATCACGCGGCGGGCATACGCACTGACGGTCGCACCGAGTATATCCGCCCGTTTGCGGATCGCCTCGTGCTCGCCATCGGTGACCTTAACGTAAATGACCTTCGAGCGCTTTTCGTCCGAATCACCTGAAACGGGTTGCAGCTTTTTGCTGCGGCCACCGTCATCATTTTTGGAAACTAGATTATCGAGTGATTCACTCCGATGGATCAAGTTATAACGAATGAGTTCGGCTTTCGTCATGCCTGCCTTTTCCGCCAAAGCGGAAAACGTTTCATATTCTTCAGAAGTGAGTGTCGCCTTAACGGTGTGTGGACGCTTGCAACTCATATGCCCCCCAGGAAAGCAGAGCGAATCGGTGAGGCCACCGATTCAAAAACCGATATGAGATTGCTTTCCTTTTTAGGAGCGACTGACGTCGCGCCGTTTTTTTGAAGTGACGCCGTCGCTTCCCTTAGAAATGAAGGCGAACTTCATTTCTAACTTTATCGCCGTGAGAGGTGATAAACAAGATGTGTTGGCAGATAAAGGGGGCGAGTATGGCCCCATTTATCTAGCCCAACACCAATCTTGCAATCACCGGAACGGCGATTGGGCGGAGCGTAGCGTAGACACGAAATGAGAGGCCTCGTTTCGAGCGAAAGGCTTCGCGGTGTCGTAGTGTCAGCGGAGACCGTGAGCGGAAGCGAATTTTTAACGCGAAGGATGCTGAGTGTTAGAAATTCGCTGTAGCGAGAGCGGAGCGGTAATGCGAATGCGAGGGATGCCGAGTTTTTGCATTACCGCGCAGCGGACTCCGGGCGAGGGCTGGAGCAAGTTGATGGAAGACCTTACCGATTTGCGAACGGTTTTGCCCGAAGCATCCTGCACCGCCGGATTCTTTTGGAACGGCCTCTCGTTTGATTGCTTTCCTATCGTTTGCTCCCAGACTAGGCGTCTAAAAAAGGCGGCCGAAACCGGCCGCCCGCAAATAAATATTTATTCACCGAACGTAAGAGAAGGGGAACAAATGTACATTACTCCCAGTGACCGGCGACGTCGACAACCCAATGCTGCCCCGTAGCCTGCTGTTCATAATGTCCCTGGTCCTCAGAGGTGGTATACGAATCATCTACAACGGATCCACCGATACCGCCGTTTTCGCCATCGTTAATAATCCAAGCGTAGGCGGCATCGGATGAATCGAAGGTTCCTACCATAGTACCACCATGATTGACCCAGAAACGAGGATGACGCGTGTATACCACGTTCGGTACCCAGACCTGGCTGTAGTCGGTTTCCCAGTGGCCCTGCTCGGCAACCCATTTCTTCTGGCTACCGCTGTTGGAAGAGGAATTATTGCTGCCGGAACCCTGTGAATTGCCGGAATTCTGCTTGGACTGGGAGGAATCGCCCTTGTTGTCCGACTTCGAGGAATCGGAAGACTTGTTATCCTCCTTCTTGGAGTCATCGGACTTCTGGTCCTTGCCGTCGGATTCTTTCTTCTCCTCGGTCTTGGTTCCAGAGGTTTGCGCCGCCTTTTCTTCGCTCGGCTTCTTTTTGTCTTTATTCTTTACCGCTGTGGCGGCCTTTTCCATAGAGCCGCTTCCTTGCTTTGCAACGCTGGCACATCCAAGTTGAGGTGCCGAAAGGCACACCAGAAGCGCAACGATAATAGCCTTTGTTCTCACGCCGATCTCCCTGTCCATGAAACCGGGCGTTGGACACTAGCCGATATCCAACGCCCGGCTCGCTTTTACATCTGCTCGCGGCGCTTCTTTTGATCGAGGAAGACGCCGGCTGCCACGAGGACGGTACCGCCGATGACGAACGTCTCGCCGATGAGTCCCGCGCGGTCACCGGTCTGGGCGAGGTTGCCGGGCTGGGCGGTATCCGTGCCGGCGAGGTGCTTCGGGGTGTATGCCGCCTGCTGCTTTGTGACCTCCTCTGCCTCCTGTCGTGCGATCTCATCGGAAAGCTTCTGCTCCGCTGCGATGCGGTCGGACTTCGCCTGCTCGTAGGCGGCGAGTGCCGCATCATAGCCGGACTGGAGCCCGTCCACCGCGGCCTGCTTCTCGTCCAGGATGGCCTTGGCAGGAGCGACCTTGGCACGTGCCTCGACTGCTGCGGCGAAAAGCGCGTTGAGGGCGTCATCCGCGTTCACATCATGGCCGGAAGCGATCGCCGCGCCGGCATCGATGGAGTTCAGCTTCGACAGCTTGGCGTCTGCCTGCGCCTTTGCCTGCTCGGCGGCGGAGACCAGGGACTCGGCGGCGATGGCATCCGCCTTCGCGGCATCGAGCGCGGCCTTGGTGTCATTGACGGCCTTTACTGCATCCTGCTCGCGCTGCTGTGTCTCTGCGAGCTTCGCGGCAAGACCGGTGAGGATGTCGAGGTTCGACTGTGCGCCCACAAGATCGGTCTGGGAGCCGGTGAGCCTGTCGGCGGCAACGCCGGTGTCGGCCTTTGCGGCATCGACGGCACGCTGGGCATCCGCGAGGGCGCGTGCGGTGGCGTCTGCCTTTTGCTCGGCGGCGGCGAGGACGGTCGCCTTCTCGACCTGATCGGCTGCCGCCGCGTCATGGACGCTCTTTGCGGTATCGAGCGCCTTCTTGGCGTCGGCGACGTCCTGGAAGAACTTCGCGAGATCGGCGTTCGCATCCATGACGTCCTGCTGCTTGGCCTCGGTGTCCGCCTTGGCGGAATCCAGCTTGGTCTGTGCGGCCGTTACGACCGCATTGGCGGCATCAAAGGCGACCTGCTTCTGCTGGACGGTCGACTTTGCCATATCGACTGCCGCGTTGGCAGCATCGAGGTCCGATTTCGCCGCATCAAGCCCGGTCTGGGCATCCGTGACGTCCTGCTGCTTGGCGGCGACATCAGCCTTTGCGGCATCGACGGCACGCTGCGCATCGGCAACGCCCTGCTTCGCGGCATCGACATCTGCCTGTGCGGAATCCGCTGCGTCCTGCTTCTGCTGGACGGTTGCGGCGGCGCCGGCGGCTGCCTGCTGCTTGGATGCGAGATCGGCCTTGGCTGCGTCGAGTGCGCTCTTGGCGTTCTTCAGGCCGTTGATGTAGGAGGTCAGCTTCTGCTCGTACTCGTCGACGGAGATGGCTCCGGTATTCCAGCCCGAACCGGCCCAACCGCCGTATTGCAGCGTGAGCGAGAACGTCAAACGGGTGTCATCGTTCAGACCGCATCCCATGACAGCATAGTCAGGGTTGATGATGTTCATGTAATGACCGATACGGTAGTAATCGAACTTGTCCTGGTTGGCGTACCAGAAGTCGTAGGCGTCCTTTCCGGAAAGATTCGTCGCACCAAGGGATGCTGCAGTCTTGTCAAACAGATCCTTTTCCTGATAGATCCAGGCCTTGCAGGGGTCGCGATAGCTCCAGGCAAGGTTTTCACCGATATCGAACTGCTGGGCATGCTCTACATTTTTCGTCGAATAGTTTGCATCTGCAATCGCTGCCGCAATGAGCTTATAGCTTACCTCAAGCTCGGAAAGGCCGACGGACTTACGGTAGGCGTTCACGTTCTTCATGACCGTGATGGACGAAAGCATGTTTTCAAGGCCCGTTGCGTCGAGACTGTTTCCGATCTCGGTGTAGTCTTTGTACGTGCAGTTCTGGATGATCTCGATGGCTGAATCGGCACCCATGGCCTTGAAGAAACCGATGGCTCCCTGCTTGAGCTGCGCGTCTGCGAGATCCACCTTCGTTTGTGCCTCGTCGACCTTCTGCTGGGCGGCGGTCACGGCCGCGTCTGCGGTATCCTTTGCGGCCTTGGCGTTCGCGAGCTCTACGTCGGCGGCTGCCTTGGCGGACTCGGCGTCCTTGACAGCCTGCTTCGCGGCGTCCAGCTTGGCGACGGCGTCGGCATTCGCCTGCTTGGCCGCATCGAGGCCGGCGTTCGCGGCATCGAGAGCGGACTGGGCGGCGTTCACACCGGATTCGGCATCGGCCGCGGCCTGCTGTTTTACGGAGAGATCCGTCTGGGCATCATTCAGGTCGGCCTGTGCCGTTGCCGCAGCGGACTGCGCCTGCTCGAGCTCGGACTCGCACTGGGACTGTGCCGCTTGTGCGGCGGCGAGGGCTGCCTCTGCGTCCGCGACCTTCTGTTTTGCCGCATCGTACTCCGG
>JAXKGF010000068.1:0-18206 GCA_036550515.1 Collinsella sp. | reverse complement strand
GTGGTCCATTGGAACACGAGGAGGCGCCAGGTTAAACTGAAGGGACTGACCCCGGAGGAGTTCCGGAGACAGTCCCTTGCGGCGTAGTTCTTATTTAAGCCGTCCAAGTTTTGGGGTGCAGTTCAGAAAGCCGTCGGGCGCGTTTTTGATGTATCGATTTTTAGCCGAGGCAAGTCCAGTTGACGGGGGCCGAGCCGTGCTGTTCGAGTAGCCGATTGGCTGCCGAGAAGGGGCGCGATCCCATAAAGGCGGGGAGTTCTGCCGTGGCACGGTTGGCCGAAAGCGGCGAGGGGTGCGTGGATGCCAGGCAGAACTTGCCGGTTGCCTTGCCCGCACCAGTTGCGACGAGCTTACCTTCGACCATCTGCTGGGCAAAGCGACCCCATGCCAAGAAGACTACCGGCTGGGGCAGCTGGCAGCAGCGTTCGATAACGTAGTCGGTGAGCGTGCTCCAGCCCAGTTTGGCATGCGAGTTCGCGGCATGCTCGCGCACGGTGAGCGTGGTGTTGAGAAGCAGGACGCCCTGTTGTGCCCATGGCGTTAGATCTCCTGTGGCGGGAATGGGGCAACCCAGATCGGCTTGGAGTTCCTTATAGATGTTGCGCAGGCTCGGCGGCAACTTGGTTTGCGTCGCGGGGACCGAGAACGACAGCCCCATGGCCTGGTTGGGTCCGTGATAGGGGTCTTGACCCAAGATGACAACCTTGACCTGGTCGGCCGGCGTGTAGGCGAGGGCATTGAGGATGTCGTCTTGTGCCGGGTAGATGGTTTGCTCGGCACGCAAAAGGGCGATGCGTTCGAGCAGCTGGTTCGTAGTGTCACGTACCGGCTGTGGCGCATCGCCCAACCAAGTTGCTATGTTGCGGTCGCGGGTCGCGGCGTCCATGGGGCTCCTTTACGTCAGATGCTCTGTCGGTATCTATTGTAAAGGCGCACCGGTTGCCTTTATGCCGCGGCTGAATGAAGAGCGGGGTCTACGAGGCGCGCTCGGGCGCTCCTGCCATACGAGCGTGTCCATGTGCGCGGAGGCGCGGAAGCTCGACGGTTGCTACTATGACGCCGGTGAGGATGAGGGCGGCGCCAAAGAAGGCGATGGGGCTCAGGACCTCGCCGACCAGGAAGAACGAAAAGACGGCGGAGCATACCGGCTCGAGCGAGAAGGCGAAACCGGTGGTCTCGGCAGGCACGTGGGGCTGCACGAGCGTCTGGGTGATAAAGCCGTAGGCAGAGCAGATGAGTGCGAGCGCGACGACGACCACGATCTCGCCCGGCGTGCTGGGAAGCGTGAAGCCGCCAAAGGTGAATGCCGCGACGCCCGAGAACAAACCGCCAAAGCCCAGCTGCCAAACGCCCAGAGCCAGCGGGTCGACTTCTTCGACAAAGCGCTTGGCGACAATGATGTGTCCGGCGTAGACAAAGGCGGAGAGCAGCATGATGAGCGCGCCCGGGTTCAGGCTGGTGAAGTCGGCGCCCGAGAGCAGCAACATGCCGCAGGTGACGATGGCAGTGCCGACGAGCACTTTGCGTTCGGGGGCGCGGCGCAGCAGGGCGGCGTTGGCAAACGGCACGATCACGACCGTCAGGCTCTGCAAAAAGCCGGCGGTGGAGGCAGAAGTGAGGCTGGAGCCCAGGCACATGCAGGTGAGCTCGGTTGCCATAATGGCGCCGATGATGGCGGCACGGACCATAAGGTCGCGGTTGATGCGCAACGCGCGCTTGTGGAAGAGCAGCAGGCAGGCCACAAAGGCGATGATGCAGCGTAGCGCGACGATACTCGTGGCGTTCATGCTGTCCATGCCGATCTTCATGAGGGGATACGAAAAGCCCCATGCGACGGGAACGGAAAATGAGAGCGTGATTGCTTTTTTGCGATCCATGGGACTCCTTTTGTTACAGAACGGTTTCGTAAAAAGGATTCTGCTCCCAGATGTGGATGTAGTAAAGCGAATGTATCTTCAGTATGATTAAGAAATACTAATGTTGGCAGAAAAAGCCCTGGCAAAACGTTTTACAGCTACATCGATGTGGAGGCACGATGGCATCGCGGTATCAGATTGTTTGTATGGTGGTCGATTGCGGCAGCCTGAAACGTGCGGCGGACGAGCTGGGCTATACGCAAAGTGCGGTGAGCCAGGCCGTCAAGGCGCTCGAGCGTGAGCTGGGCACCACGCTTATCGAGCGCGGCAAGCAGGGTGTATCGCTTACGCGCGACGGCAAGCAGTATCTGCCGTACCTGCGCCAGATTGTGACCGCCGAGGCCGAGCTCGAGGGCAAGCGCCAGGAGCTGCTGGGGCTTTCGTCGACAGATATTCGTATCGCGACGTTTACCAACGTGAGCCGTACCGTGTTGCCGCGCGTGATCCGTGACTTTGGTGCGCTGCACCCGGGCGTACGTTTTACCCTCAAGCAGGGCGATTACACGCGCAACGCTCAATGGGTGCACGATGGCGTGGTTGATTTTTGTTTTACGGCGCGTGGATTTACCGCCGGGCTCGAGAAGCGCGTGGTCTATCACGACGAGTTGGTAGCATTGTTGCCGACCGCGCATCCGCTGACGGCAAAGGAGAAGGTGACGCTCGCCGACCTGGCGTCCGAGCCGTTTGTGCTGCTGGATGAGGGCGAACAGAGCCTGGTGCTCGATGCATTTGCGGCGAATGGGCTGTCGCCGCACGTGACGAGCGAGGTGACCGACGACTACACCATCATGGCGATGGTGGAGGAGGGCCTGGGCGTGAGCATGCTCTACCGTCGTACTGTAGAGGGCATGCGGGCCGATATTCGCGTACGCCCCATCGTGCATGCCCCCTCGCGCGCCGTGGTGGCCGCCTGGCGCAGCTGGGACACCATGCCCATCGCCACGAGGCGCTTTATCGACTATATGAGCTCGCATATTGTCAATTAATGACTGGCGTGGCGTTGAGTGCGGCGTTTAGCGGGCTGTCGCTTTGGCTTTGGTGGCGCGATAGGTGCGTGCCGGGTGGCAGAGTAATACCGCCACGACCATAAAGAACGCCGTGGTGCCCAGGCTGATGGGGTAAACCATCATGATGTTCGCAAAGGTGCGGAAGTGCGGGAACACGCAGAACACCCAGTAGAAGCGAATGCCGCAGACGCAAATCATGGTGATGAGGGCGGGCATGAGCGAGATGCCAAAGCCGCGCAGGTAGCCGGACATGTTTTCGTAGAACATGCTAAAGGCGTACGCCGGGAAGATCGAACATACGCGGATATAGCCGATCGAGACGATGTTGGGGTCGCTGTTAAAGAGCGACAAAATCTCGCGCCCCAGGCCGACAATAACGATGATCGTGGTGAGTGCAACGATACCGCCTTCGACCAGGCAGACCTTGAGCGTCTTGGTGCAGCGGTCGATCTGGCGAGCACCGTGATTTTGTCCCACAAAGGTGGTGCACGCCTGGCTAAAGCTGTTGAGCAGGTTGTAGCACACGTACTCCAGGCTCATGGCGGCGCTCGATGCTGCCATGACCTCGGTGCCCAGGCTGTTGATGGCGGACTGGATGATGATGTTGGCGACGGCAAAGACAGCGCTTTGGATGCCGGCGGGCAGGCCGATCTTGACGATGCGCTTGAGGGCGACGGGGTCGATAGCCAAGTCGCGTGGGGTGACGCGGATGACGGAGTCGGTCTTGAGCAGGCGGATAAAGAGCGTAGCGGCGCTGACGGTGTAGGCGATGGCGGTGGCGATGGCGACGCCCGCGACGCCCCAGTGAAGTACGGGGACAAAGATGAGGTCCAGGCCAATGTTGAGGACGGTGGACACGGCAAGCGCCTGTAGCGGCATGCGGGTGATGCCGACGGAGCGGAAGATCGCGGCTTCAAAGTTGTAGAGCAAGATTGAGGGCATGCTGAGCAAAAAGACGCGTAGGTAGAGCGAAGCGAGCGGCATGGTTTCGGCGGGAACGTTGAGCGCGGCGAGCATGGGCTCGGCAAAGATCTCGCCCAGAGCGATGACGACAAAGCCCACGAGCGCCATTAAAATCGAGGTATGGACGGCGCGTTTGACCATGTTCTGATCGTTGCGGCCGATAGCGTTGGCGATGACCACGTTGGAGCCAAGCGATATGCCAATAAACAGGTTGAGCATAAGACTGGTAAGCGGAACATTGGAGCCGACCGCCGCCATGGCGAGGGTTCCCTGGTCGCCCGAGAAGTTACCGATGATGACCGTGGCGATGAGGTTCGATAGCTGCTCCAAGATGCTCGTGGCGGCTACGGGGAAGGCGAACAGGGGAATATTGCGCCACAGCGAGCCGGTTGTCATGTCAATGTGCTTAGATGCGGTATCAGCCATACGCTCTCAATCTCTAACATGCTCTTTCGTGCTTATTTGCGCAGACGATGATACTCCTAATCGACTAGTCGTTGGGGAGGCGTGCGACAATGGTGGGCGTTGTGTTGTTCGCGCTAAGGAGTTGCCATGTTGTTGTGTCCCGTTTGCCATGAGCCGTTGGTGGACAATGAGCGCGGTGCTGCATGCGCGGGCGGACACAGGTTTGACCGTGCGCGCGAGGGCTATCTATATCTGCTGCGTTCGTCCAAGAGCGGCGACTCCATGGGCGATCCCAAGTCGCAGGCGCGCAGCCGTCGTGACTTTCTGAACCGTGGTTACTATGCGCCGTTGCGCGATGCGATGGTCGAGTTGGTGCGCAAGCAGGTGTCTGGGCGTGCCACGTCTACGAATGGCCCCATGACGCTGCTCGATATTTGCTGCGGCGAGGGCTACTACACCAGTGCCATGGGCGCGGTGCCGGGCGTGGATGCTTACGGTTTCGACCTGGGCAAAGAGATGGTGCGCCTGGCCGCCAAGCGCGGCGATGCGACCTATTTCGTGGCCAACATGAAGGATATCCCCGTGGCCGATGGCGCCTTCGATATGGTGACCGAGCTCTTTGCTCCCTTTAACGAGCGCGAATTTGCCCGCGTGCTGGCGCCAGAGGGTTCGTTCTATACCGTGGTGCCGGGTGCCCGTCATCTGTTTGGGCTCAAGGAGGTGCTCTACGACACGCCGTACCTTAACGATGAGAAGCTGCCGAAGACCACCGAGCTTGAGTTGGTCGGAACGCAGCGGGTGTCTGCGAACATTACGCTCCAGACCCAGGCCGACATCGAGGCGGTGTTCCAGATGACGCCATACTACTATCGCACGCGCCCTGCCGACAAAGAGCGCCTGGCAAACCTAGACACGCTCCAGACCGATATTGACTTCATCATCGCTGAGTATCGCCACAGCTAACAACCTGCCAAAAAGGGACAGGTTTGTTTTGGTAGGTTTTGTCTGGGCAAACGTAAAGGGCCGACCGCGGAGATGCGCGATCGGTCCTTTTTAGTTGCTTGGCTGCAGAGCTTATGAGAAGCGAGCGCTTACAGGCGGTCCTTGTTCTCGGCCTTAACGGCGTGCGCCTGCTGAACAAAGAACAGGTCGTACACCACGATGACAAAGGCGACGATATTGACGGAGCTGCCGCCGAGCGCGGGAAGCGTGAGCGCGGCCTGGAGGAGCGTGGCTGCCGCGGCGACGATGCCGAGCTTAAACGCGCCATCCACCTGCGAAGGCTTGTTGGCGCCCTTGATACCGGCGACGCCTGCGGCAAGGTCGACGAGGCCCTTAACAATCACCACAACAGCGGCGAGCGTGGCGTTCGATCCGTAAGCGGATCCAAAATTGCCGGTAACAATGCCGGCAATTCCGATGACGAGGCTGGCGATGCCCAGAACAAAATAAATCAGGGCAAGGATTTTGAGTGTCTTGCGAGCAGCGCTCATAGCTGGTCCTTTCGATGCGGGCGCGGAGAATCTGTCGCGCCCAGGTTACGGCACATATCGTGAAGCACATTGTAGTTCAACGGGACGATGCATGCGTTTGAAAGCGTCTCTTGCCTGTACGGTCCAACCTTTCAAAAAGGAAAGCTGGACGTAAGCCAAATCGATGGCAGCTCATGTGCGGCGCTGCGATGATGAGGCCGTAACAAGGAGCTGGTCTCAAGGAGGAGTCATGATGTACGGAGCAGAGCAAGTACGAGAGCCGCGGTCGCTGGGAAGGCGCATGAGCGATTCTGTGATCGCTGCCGTGTGCACGGGGTTGATGGCGGTGCTTTGCATTGGGATGCTGTGGGCCATGTCGCATGTGGGACAATAGCGGACGGTTGGGTGCTGGCATAAACGGCGCCCCGCGTATTCGTTTGTTTATTAAGGAGTGTCCATGGGCGTCGTCGATCCCTTTTCTGTTGCTCGGGCCGCGGGGCTTGAGCTGACCGGGAAGCCCGAGGGCCTCACGCTCACCGACGGCTCGATGGAGCTGCGAGCCGATTTTGCCCGCATGCTGCCACGACTCAAGCAAGGCCGTCTGCAGCAAGAGCTGCTGGTAAAGGCTGCGCGCACAAAAGGCATCGAGCAACCATGGGCGATTGATGCCACGGCGGGCTTTGGCGAGGATTCGCTGCTGCTGGCGGCCGCGGGCTTTACCGTCGATCTGTATGAGCAGGATTGCGTAATCGCGGCGCTCCTCAAGGATGCCTTGGATCGCGCGGCGGATGATCCGGCGCTTGCGGCTGCCGTGTCGCGCATGCGCCTTCATGCAGGCGAGGACAGCATTGCCGGTCTTCGCCATGTAGCTGAGTTGATCGGGCGGGGCGAGCTTGCCGCCCCCGACGTGGTGTATCTGGACCCCATGTTTCCCGAGCGCACCAAAAGTGCGGCGGTCAAAAAGAAGTTCCAACTCTTGCACCATCTGGAACAGCCATGTACCGATGAGGAATCGCTGGTCGAGGCGGCGCTTGCTGTGCATCCGCGCAAGGTCGTTATCAAGCGGCCGGTGAAGGGCTCGCTGCTTGCCGGCGTTAAGCCGAGCTATCGACTTGCGGGCAAGGCCGTTCGTTACGATGTTTTGGTGCCGCCGCGCCCGTAGCTTGCGTGCGATGGTTGGCGCTCCGTCGGTGCCGTGCCGATGCGGTGCCTATTTCCAAGGGTGCGACGTCAGATGCCAGCCGCCGCAGTATTCGCATTTGTAGCAGGCCAAACCACGCCGCCCGCGGTTTTCGCAGTCGGCCATAACGGCCTCGGCCTCGGCGCGCGTGTCGTAACGGTTTTTGCGTTCGCACGACTTGTAGCGCCAGGCTTCATCGCGCTCGGCGTTCAGGGCGTCGCGGCGCTCGTCTTCGCGCGCAAACAGGTCGCTCATATCGCCGCCGGTAGCAGCGCCCAAAAACTCGCTTTTGGCCTTTGACCAGGCGGCTCGCTTTTTGCTTCCCATCTGCTTCGCGCCTCTCTCCAAACGCTGGTATCATTGCCCAATCAAAGTGATACCAATAAACGTGAGGTCGCCGCGTGATGATCAGAAAAACCCTCGATACCGACATTCCCGCCGTCATGGCCATCTACGACGTTGCCCGCGCTTTTATGCGCGCACATGGCAATGCCACGCAGTGGCCCGAGGGCACGCCTTCGGCCGAGCAACTGGCTGCCGACATCGCCGCCGATGGCAGCTATGTGTGCGAAGTCGACGGCCGCGTAGTGGCGACGTTTGCCTTTTTGCCGGGCCCGGACGAGTGCTATGACGTAATTGAGGACGGTCAATGGCGTAGCGACACTCCGTACGCCGTGCTGCACCGCGTGGCGTCCGATGGCACCGTGCACGGTATCGCGGCTGCGATGTTTGCCTTTGCCAAGGAGCGCGCCGATCACCTGCGCATCGACACGCATCAGGACAACCTACCCATGCAGGGTGCGAGCATCAAGGCGGGGTTTGAGCGCGCCGGCGTCGTGTATGTGTCGGACGGCACGCCGCGTGTTGCGTTTGACTGGCTGCGCGAGGCATAAGAGCGAGGACGCGCATCAATAATTCGCGCGAACGAAAATGGCCTCGGGTGGGGCCATTTTCGTTCGCTGTGCTGTTTTGCAAGCCGGCTTTCGCAAGGCGCGAACCTACGAAAATCGCCGCGCGGCAACGCGGGGCGATGAGCTCGGTCGGGGGATAGGGCCCGCTTCGCCCGCCGGCCCGTAAATTGTATCATCCAGTGTGGAGCGTGAGTGCCCGTTGCCGCGTGCGATGGGCTTGTAATAAGAGGAGAGCCATGTCGAAGCAAGCGGTCGTTGGGATCTTGGCGCATGTTGATGCCGGCAAGACCACGCTGGCCGAGGCCATGCTGTTCAACGCGGGTCGTATTCGCAAGCGCGGCCGCGTGGACGATGGCGATTCGCATCTGGATACGAACGAGATCGAGCGCGAACGTGGCATCACGATTTTCTCGTCGCAGGCCGTGCTCGACCACGGTGATACCCACGTCATGCTCGTGGATGCACCGGGGCATGTCGATTTTTCTGCCGAGGCGGAGCGCACGTTGCGCGCGCTGGACTACGCGATTTTGGTTGTGGGCGCCAACGATGGCGTGCAAGGACACACCGAAACCCTGTGGCGCCTGCTTGCGCGCTATGACATTCCGACGTTCATCTTTATCAACAAAATCGATTTGGAGAATCCCGGTCGCGATGTTTTGCTGGCACAACTTGGGCAACATCTTTCCGAGGGCTGCCTGGATGCCAGCGAACTGTTGGCGGGTGGTGCCGTTCAGGAGGACGCTGCTGCGTTGGACGAGGCGGCGCTCGAGGAGTTTCTTGAGGCGGGTGAGCTTTCCGTCGCGACGCTGTCGCGCATGGTTGCCGAGCGCAAGCTCTTTCCCTGCTTTGCTGGCTCGGCACTCAAGGACCAGGGTGTGGAAGAGCTACTCGACGGCATATGCGCTTTGATGCTAGAGCGAACATGGCCTCAGGAGTTCGCCGCGCGTGTCTACCGCGTGAGTCGTGGAGACCGTGGCGAGCGTCTTACCTGGGTCAAGGTGACCGGCGGAACGCTGCATGCCAAACAGGTGATTAACGGACGTTCCGGTGCCGAGGCATGGGAGCAGAAGGTCGATCAGGTGCGCATCTATAACGGCGAGAAGTATGAGCTTGCCCAAGAAGTTGCTGCTGGCGGTATTTGTGCCGTGACGGGCCTAGCGCACGTTCGCCCAGGGGACGCCTTGGGTGCGGAGCCCGTGTGCGATGCGCCCGTCATCGCTCCGGTCCTCACCTATACGGTGCTTCCGGGCGAACACGATGTCCACGCGGTGTTCAAAGCACTGACTGAGTTGGCGGACGAAGATCCTATGCTCGGCGTAAGCTGGAATACGCATCTGGAGCAGATTCATTTGCAGTTGATGGGCGCCGTGCAGCTCGAGGTCGTGCAGCGTGTGTTGGCCGATCGCTTTGGCCTTTCGGTTGCGTTTGAGTCTGGCGGCATTCTCTATAAGGAGACTATTTCGCAGCCGGTCGAGGGCGTGGGCCACTTTGAGCCACTGCGCCACTATGCCGAGGTGCATCTGCGCTTGGAGCCGTTGCCAGCGGGTTCGGGCGTGCAGTTTGGCACCGTGACCTCGACCGATGAGCTCGATCTTAACTGGCAACGTCTGGCGCTCACCAACGCCATGGAGCGCGATCACCTGGGCGTGCTGACCGGCTCACCCATCACCGATGTGCGCATTACGCTCACGGGCGGCCGCGCGCATGCCAAACACACCGAGGGCGGCGACTTTCGCCAGGCCACGTATCGCGCGATTCGCCAGGGTTTGATGCAGGCGCGTGAGGCCAGCGCGGCGGTGCTGTTGGAGCCGTGGTATCGCTTTGAGCTCGAGGTGCCGGGGGAGTGCGTAGGCCGGGCGCTCTCGGATGCCACGCGCATGGGTGCCGAATACGAGCCGCCGGTGATGGCGGACGACCGGGCAAAGCTTGTGGGTCGCGTGCCGGCATCAGAGGTGCAGGATTACGCGCTGGAGGTGGCTGCCTACACGAGCGGTCGTGGGCATCTGTATCTAGAGTTCGCCGGCTATGCAGCTTGCCATGATGCCGAGCGCGTCATCGAGGCGGCCGCCTACGAGCCCGAGGCCGATCTGCCCAACACGCCCGATTCGGTCTTTTGCTCTCACGGCGCCGGCTACACGGTCAAATGGTACGACGTACCCGCCACGGCGCACGTCAAGGTCGATCCCGCCACCTTCCGCTCCTATCGCCCCGCCGACCCCACCTTCTTCTGCCGTTAGGGGACGGGGTAGAAATGGTAGATTTTTGAACCCTCTGATCCTTGACTAATTGATTTTGGCGCCGACGCTGCAAGAGGGACAGTCCCTTTGTCACATGCTATTGGTATAACTCGGTACAAGTTGGTATAACTATTGCCAGGGTTTGCCAATCCGAGGAGGCCGACATGAATCCAAATCCCTTTAAGCCAACGGCAGGCAAACGGCCTCCGATGCTCATCGGTCGCGAGTCGGTCATCGAAGATTTCGAGGAAGGGCTCGATAACGGCGCCGGAGCGCCGGGTAGGCTCATGCTCATTACGGGAAACCGCGGCTGCGGCAAGACGGTTCTCCTGCGGGAGCTGCAACGTCTGGCCAACGAACGCGGATGGGCGGTTGTCTCCGATTCCGCTTCGCTTGGCTTATGCGACCGCTTGGCCGACGCGCTTTGCTCGAATAAACCCGTTGTGAAGTCGTTGGGGTTCGGTCCGTCGTTTGGCCGGATGTCGGTCGAGGCGGCGCGGGCAAAGGGCGAAACGTTGCGAGGGCTGGTCAACGAGCGCCTCAAGAAGCTCGGTCCAGGCAAGGGCATACTGTTTGCGATTGACGAGGCGCAATCGGCGTCTATCGAGGAACTGGCGGCTCTTGCTGTTCTCTATCAGCAGGTGCTCGGAGACCAGGATGCCACGGGCTTGCCCGATAGCGACCAGCGCGGTCTTGCGCTGGTGTTCGCCGGCTTACCCAGTATGGTTGACGATCTGCTCGAAGAGCCGAGCGTGACGTTTTTGCGCCGTGCCCAGCAGCGTACGCTGGGGGCGATTTCTTTGCCCAAGGTGCGCGATTCATATATCCAGACGGTCAAAGACGCTGGTCTTTACGTTGACGCGGAGACGGCGGACCTTGCGGCACGCAAGAGCATGGGGCATCCCTATATGGTTCAGCTGGTGGGCTATTACATGTGGCGCTCTGCTGTCCGACGCAACTCGCAGGTCATTGAAAGGTGCAATGTCGAGGATGGCCATGCGGATGCCGTCTCCGAGTTCTACGAAGCGGTTGACGCGCCTCTGTATTACGGGCTGCGCAGTCCACAGCGCCTCTTTATCGAGGCCATGGCTGCTGACGAGGGTAAACCGACGCGCATGGCGGATATCATTGAGCGCTGCGATCGCACCCAGAGCTGGGCGAGCAAATATCGCGCAAGCCTGATTCGCGAGCGCGTCATCGAGGCTGCTGGATACGGCCTCGTCCGGCTTACCGTGCCCATGCTGGGCGAGTACATTCGCAATCGAGTTTTATGGCATGAGTAGGGTGATAAAGGTGACGGAACAGAAGATGAGCCCGCAGGCTATCGAGGTGCGTGGCGCGCGTGTCCATAACCTCAAAGACATCGATATCGATATTCCGCTGGGAAAGCTCGTGGGCATTGCCGGCGTATCGGGTTCGGGCAAGAGTTCGCTGGCGCTGGGAGTTCTTTATGCCGAGGGCTCGCGTCGCTACTTGGAAGCACTCAGCACCTATACTCGCCGTCGCCTGACGCAGGCCGAACACGCCCAGGTGGACGAGGTACTGCACGTGCCGGCGGCGCTCGCATTGCATCAGCGCCCCAGCGTGCCGGGCGTGCGTTCCACCTTTGGCACCATGACCGAGCTCAACAATAGCCTGCGTCTGCTCTTTAGCCGCTGCGCCCATCACGTGTGCCCGCATTGCGGGACGCGTGTGGAGCCGAGCCTTAACGTGGCTGCGGGCCTGTCGCTCACGTGTCCGACATGCGGCCGCGAGTTCTACGCGCCGAGTGCCGAGGATTTGGCTTTCAATAGCGGCGGTGCGTGCCCTACCTGCGGCGGTACCGGTGTCATGCGCGAGGTGGACGAAGCGAGTCTGGTGCCCGACGAGTCAAAGACTATCAACGAGGGTGCGGTGCTTCCCTGGGGTACGCTCATGTGGAATCTGATGAAGCAGGTGGCTGGCGAGATGGGCGTGCGCACCGACGTGCCGTTTAACCAGCTCACGCCTCAAGAGCGCGACATCGTGTTTCATGGTCCGGCGGTTAAGAAGCACATTCTCTACGTTCCCAAAAACGGCGAGGGCGCCACGCCGCTCGACTTCACCTATTACAACGCCGTCTATACCGTCGAGAACGCACTCGCAAAGGTCAAAGACGATAAGGGTCTCAAACGCGTTGCACGCTTTTTGCGCGAGGGAGCATGCCGCGATTGCGGTGGCACGCGTCTCTCCGAGGCTGCACGCCAGCCCCAGGTGTGCGGTATCAATCTGGCGCAGGCCGCGGCCATGACGCTGGGCGAGGCGATTGAGTGGGTGCGCGGGGTGCCCGCATCCTTGCCGCCCGAGATGCGGCCCATGGCGACGGATATCTGCGATTCGTTTTTGAGCGCGGCCCATCGCCTGGTTGACCTGGGTCTCGACTACCTTTCGCTCGATCGCGCCGGTGCTACGCTCTCCACGGGTGAGCGCCAGCGTGTGCAGCTTGCTCGCGTGGTGCGTAACCGATCGACAGGCGTGCTCTATGTACTGGACGAGCCTTCGATCGGCTTGCACCCTGCCAATGTCGACGGCTTGGTGGGCGTAATGCGCGATCTGGTGGGCGACGGCAACACCGTGGTTGTTGTCGACCACGATACGCGCGTACTGGCGGAAGCCGACTATCTGGTCGAGATGGGCCCCGTTGCCGGAGCGGGCGGTGGCAACGTGATCGCCGCTGGTACGGTAGACGAGGTCGAACAATCGCAGGGCAGTCGCATCGCGCCGTTTTTGCGCGCCGAGCCCAAGCGTTTGCGCCCACAGGTGACTGACGACGAAATGTTTGATCAGGGTCATATCTGCATGGCGACCAATGCTATCCATACCGTCAAGCCGCTCGAAGTCGATATCCCACGCGGCCGTCTCGTCGCGGTGACGGGCGTTTCGGGTTCGGGCAAGACGACGCTGGTGCTTGAGACGCTCATTCCGGCACTCAAGGCGCAGGCAGATGGCGAGCGTCTGCCAAGACACGTGCGCTGGGTCGATGCCGAAGGCATTGCCCGCGCAAACCTGATTGACGCTACACCTATCGGCGCCAACGTACGCTCGACGGTGGCGACCTATGCCGACATCCATGATGAGCTGCGCCGCGCCTTCGCCCGTACGCCCGAAGCCAAGGCAGCCGGCTACAAGGTGGGCGCCTTCAGCTACAACACTGGCGCCTTGCGCTGCCCTACGTGTGACGGCACGGGCTCGATATCGCTCGACGTGCAGTTTTTGCCCGACGTCGAGATCGTCTGCCCGGCATGTCGCGGTTCGCGCTACGCCGAGGCCGCCTCGCATATCCATCGCGAGGGCAAGGACGGGAGTCTGCTTACGCTGCCGCAGCTCATGGACATGAGTGTGGACGAGGCCCTCGACGCCACGGTGGGACTAAAGAAGGTTCAGACGCGCTTACAGACCTTGCACGACCTGGGCCTGGGTTATCTCACGCTCGGTGAGCCCACGCCGGCGCTCTCGGGCGGCGAGGCACAACGCCTTAAGCTCGCGAGCGAGATGGGCCGCGTGCAGGACGATGCCGTATTTGTGTTCGACGAGCCCACGATCGGCCTGCATCCGCTCGATGTCCAAGTGTTGCTGAGTGTGTTCGACGGCCTCGTTGCCAAGGGCGCCACGGTTATCGTGATCGAACACGATCTCGACCTTATCCGCAACGCCGATTACGTGATCGACATGGGCCCGGGCGGTGGCGACGCGGGCGGGCAAATCGTCTGCGCCGGTACGCCGGGTGACATCGCGGCCTGCCCCGCAAGCATCACCGGTCGCTACCTATAGGCGATGCGACAAAGGGACTGTCCCTTTGCCTTATTGATGCCTATTTCACGCATTGAGCCGCGAGATAGTCGCGGAAGAATGGCAATTCAAATGTGACGAGCCCTCGTCCTCGTTCCCCGATGATGCCGGCATCTATCATGCGGCGTCGGTAGCGGGAGACCTGCTGCGGCGAACGCTTAAGGCGCTCGACAAGGTCAGCGGTGGTGGACTCTTCCTCGTCATCGAGCATGGCGATGAGGAATCGCTTGTCCTCTGCAGTGAGTTCCCGATAGGTTGCCGCGAGGATTCGGTCGTCCATCTCGTCGCGCGCGATTTTGATTCCCAGGTCAAAGTCGCGTGACGAGATTTCCTTCGAATCGCTTGTGAGATCCCAGGCACGGTAGCCTACGAGTTGCAATAGGAAGGGAAAACCGGAGATCGAGCGAACGGCTCTATCGATTCCCTTAGCATCTGCCAAGCGATCGTTTTCCTGGATTGTGCGAATCAAGGCTTCGCGTACGTCATAGTCGGCAATACGACCCAGATGATATTGTTGGGCGCGGCGAAGGAACGAGACCGTCTTGTGGTTCAGCAACGTCGAGACGTTGTTGGGAAGTCCCGCCATGAGCAGCGCTACGCGTTTCCCATCGGTCACAAAGTGCTGATACGTCGCTGCGAGCTGAATCATCTCGTCGAGTGTCGGGTCCACCTCGTCAACTGTGACGAGCAGACCGGTGCCCGCCTCGTTGAGCTGGTCGATGATGTCGCTCATGCGATAACGCCAGGTTGAGGCATCGTGAACGCGATTGATCTCGATGCTGCCGAGCGGTGCAATTCCGAGACCGGTGACTTCGAAGTTGTTAGACGGGTCGATAAGATGGCCGGCAGCACGTTTCGCCCCGAACTCGATTTCCTCAAGCATTCCCGGGAGCGCGGTCGTCTTTACGGCAACCCAGCCGTGGGATTCCGCCCTTGTCGCGAGCGACGACATGAGAGCGGTTTTACCGGTTCCACGCGCGCCTGAGAAGATCGAGGTCAATTCTGGGCGCCTACGCTGGCTCAAGAAGGCGCGGTCCAAATCCCGAATAATCTGTTGTCTGCCAGCGAGATGGGCGGGAACCTCACCAAAACTGGGGGTAAACGGGTTCTCGAGATATTTCACAAGGCTCTCCTTTCACACCGCCGTTTAACTTCATTTTATTCTAGTTAATTCTGGTTAAAAGCAATGGTTCGTTATTTAGAGCATCAATGTGACAAATGAACAGCCCCTTTGTCACATTGATGCCAAAACCAGCTTGTCAAGAGCTAGAGGGTTTGAAAATCTGCCATTTCTACCCCGTCCCCTAATGGCAGGTTTGTCACATTCCCGGAAAGCCTGCCTGGCGCAGGGCTTCGTAGAGGACGATGGCGGCGCTGTTGGAGAGGTTGAGTGCGCTGATGCGGTAGTCGTCGGGGTTGATGAAGTTGCCGCAGATGTCCTGTTGAAGGATGGCCTCGTGGCTGCCCTCGGTATGCCCCAGCGATTCCTCGTGAGCTTCCCAAGCCTCGGCGTTATCGAGTGAGTCGCAATCGCGCAGCATCGGGATGCGCTCGCAACGCTCGGGAGCTGCGGCAAGCAGTGGCTCGGGAATGCCCGAGCTCTCGCTGCCAAAGACCAAGTAGTCACCGTCGCGGTAGGTGCTCTGCGCATAGGTGCGGCGTGCCTTTTTGGTCAGCAGATGCAGGCGCTCGTCGGCGGGGGAGAGGTCGTTGCGCGCAAGGAAATCCTCCCAGCCGGTATAGGTCGTCACGTCCAAGTTTTGCCAGTAGCCCAGGCCGGCGCGACGTACCGTCTTGTCGTCGAGCGAAAAGCCCAGTGGCTCCACCAGATGTAGACGGGCGCCGGTGACCACGCAGGTACGGCCGATATTGCCCGTATTGGCCGGAATCTCGGGCGCATGCAGCACGATGTTGAACATGAATCTCCTTGGCTCAGAACGAAAAACCACCACGAAGGGGACAGGTACCTTCGTGGTGGTTTGGCGGTTACGTAGCGGAAAATGACCGCTTGGATAAACCTAGGCGCGGTGCCAGTCGGTCAGGCAGGCATCGAGGGAGGCGATGAGCGCATCCTTGTCCATGTGACGGCCGATGATGCACAAGCTCGTCATACGGTCGCCCGTCTCGTCATCCCAAATTTGCATGATCTCGGGGTTCTCGTCGATAATCTTCTGCTTCTCGCCCTCGGGCGCCGAGTCAACGAACAGGCCGTTCTCCATCAGGCGCATCTGGTGGCCGGCCTGCTCAAACATGTAGCACATGTCCGGATCGCCGGTCTGCCACAGCGGACCCTTGACGCGGATGACCTCGTCGGGCCACTCCTGCTCAACAAAATCGGTGAACTTCTGCAGGTCAAACGGCTTGCGGCGCGAGTATACAAAGGTCTCGATGTCGTACTCGAGCACCTCGGGGTCGTCGTGCTCCTCGGGATGCTCCATGGCCTCGATCCAGGCGGCGGAGTTGTAGGCGCGCATAAAGTCGAAGCGGTCGGTATCGAGCAGCTCCTCCATGGGGACCTCGCCGTTTTGAGCCTCGACGATCACGGCGTCCTTCTGCAGGCTGCGCACGATAGCCTTGAGCTCGGCTATCTGCTCAGGCGTCACGGTGTCGGTCTTGTTGAGGATCAGCGTGGAGCAGAATTCAATCTGCTGGATGAGCAGACTCTCGATGTCATCCTCGTCGATATCCTCGGCCAGCAGGTCGCGACCGCCGTTGAACTCGTCGTACATGCGGGCGCAGTCGACCACGGCCACGATGTTGTCGAGCGCGAGCTTGGGCTCGCCGCCCACCTTGGCCTCGTCACAGAAGCTTGAGATGGTGTAGGCGATGGGGATAGGCTCGCAGATACCCGATGCCTCGATGATGATGTAATCGAAGTTGCCCGAATCGGCGATGCCTTGCAGCTGGTTGGCCAGGTCGTCCGAAAGCGTGCAGCAGATGCAGCCGTTGGTGAGCGGGATGAGGTCATCGGTCTCGGAAAGGCCGCCGTCGGCGATAAGGCTGGCGTCGACGTTGATCTCGCCGATATCGTTGACGATCACGGCGGCGCGGATGCCGCCGTCGTTAGCGAGGATGTGGTTGAGCAGCGTGGTCTTGCCGGCACCGAGGTAGCCGGTAAGCATGATGATCTTCACGGGTTTGTTGGGCATGTGCCCTCCTTTGTTAGACATGGCTTACAGTTAAATCTTATGCCAAACGCCTGCTCTTATACCCACGCGCCGGCAAATAACACAAGCTACTCCCAGGCTCCCCATACATCGGGGCAATAACCGACGGTGGCCTTTTTGCCGTTGCGTACGATGGGCTCGGCTAGAACCTGCTGGTTCTCGAGCAGCTTGTCGAAGCGCTGACTGGGGGTAAGGTGCTGGATGAGCGCGAGCGTCTCCTCGTCCTTGGCTTTGGGGTTGAGCAACTTGTCGATACCGCCGACTGCCTGCATCACGCTCGTGAGCTCGCCCTTGCTCATCTCCTTTTCCTTAAGGTCGATAAACTGCACCTTAATGCGGCGCTCTTTGAAGAAGCGCTGTGCTTTCTTGGTATCGAAGGACTTTTTGGTGCCAAAAATCTGCACGTTCATATATTTGTTCCGCCGTTCTACCTGATGAAGTTGGTCGTTGCTCGATCTGCCTCGGGTGCGTTGATACCAGCGGCCTGTCCTGCCTCGATGCAGCGCAGGAGCCAGGCCATGTTTTTGCCGATGTTTCGCATGGTGGCAAGGCCCTCGGCATCCCCATCGGCGTCGCCGGGCACGCGGCCAAACACGTTGTTCCAGTAGGTGGAAGCAACTACGGGCATCTGGTTGATGGTGAAGTACTTGTTGAGTACATCGAACGTGGTCGACGTGCCACCACGGCGGGCGACGGCGACCGCGGCGCCGGGTTTGTGCTCAAAGGCATGCCCGCCGGCATAGAAGGCGCGATCGAGGGTCGAGAGGATGCGGCCGCTGGGGTGCGCATAGTAGACGGGCGAGCCAAAGATAAAGCCGTCTGCCTGCTCGGCGGCAGCGATGAGCTCGTTCACCGCGTCATCGTCAAAGGTGCAGCGACCGCCGAGCTTGCCGCACTGGCCGCAGCCGATGCAGTCGCGAATGGGCTTGGCGCCCAGCTGAAACACCTCGGTATCAATGCCTTCGGCATTGAGTTGCTCAGCGACCTCGGCGAGTGCGCGGGCGGTGTTGCCGTTTGCCTTGGGGCTGCCATTGACCAAAAGAACCTTCATCACAAACTCCCTCTGCTGTCGGTGACTTCTGCGGAGGATTATCGCACGAGAGGGTAGATGGCGTGGGGCGCGATGTGAAACGGCTTGTGT
>JAXKGF010000067.1:0-49366 GCA_036550515.1 Collinsella sp. | reverse complement strand
GGGCGAGGACGAGAACCGCAAGCTCGACGAGCGCGTCCGCGCCTTCCTGACCCGCGGCGTGACCGGCGACACCGACATCAACATCATCGACACCGCCGAGTTCGCGATCCCCGGCCTTGACGACGAGTTCCGCGTCATCGTCTCCCCGTGGATCCTCTCCTCGCTGATCACCGATCGCCTTGCCGCTTACTACGAGACGGTCACCAAGCACAACCTCAACTACCGTCGCTACTATCACCAGTTCGACTACTAAGAGCAAATAACGTTTGTGTAATCGGGCCTCGCTCCTATATGGAACGGGGCCTCGCTTGGGTTGGAGAGTAATTATGAGCTATCCCCAGCTTGCCGTCATGAATATCAGCCATCGTTATTTTGACCTTGAGGAATTCTTTTCTTCGGCAGCGGCCTCGGGCTACACGTGTTGCGAGCTTTGGACCGGGGCGATGCATCTGTATGTCGATTGCCATGGATACGATTCGCTCGAGCAGGTGCAGGAGCTGTCACAGCGGTATGGGATTCGGATTGTGGGGCTTTGTCCCGAACAGAACAACCCCAAGCCGTGGAATATCGCGGCGCGCGGGAATGAGGCGCGCGCTCGCACGCTCGCGTACTTTAAGAACGTTGTGGATATCGCGGCGGAACTTGGAGCCGAGCAGGTCATGGTCTCGAGCGGCTGGGCATTTTTGAACGAGCCGATCGAGGACGCGTGGGGTCGCAGCGCCTCGATGCTGCGTGCGATTGCCGAGCATGCGGGAGAGCGCGGCGTGCGACTGGTGCTCGAGGCCCTACAGCCGGTTGAGTCGATGATCGTGAACTCGGCGGCCGACACGAAGCGCATGATCGAGGCAGTTGATCATCCGGCACTTAAGGCGTGTCTGGATTTGGGCGCTATGGCGGTGGCAGGGGATACCATCGACGATTATTTCGATCTGCTTGGCGATGATGTCGCCCACGTGCATTTTGTCGATGTTGCGGCAGATGGCACGACGCATCTTGCTTGGGGTGACGGCGACCGCGATATGCGCGCCGA
This sequence comes from Collinsella sp., assembly GCA_036550515.1. Classification (GTDB taxonomy): domain Bacteria; phylum Actinomycetota; class Coriobacteriia; order Coriobacteriales; family Coriobacteriaceae; genus Collinsella. Next base: position 48,336 of record JAXKGF010000067.1, on the reverse strand, counting down.
CCTGGATAGGCTGGTGGCGCGCGGCTATCGCGGAGTTGTTTCGGCCGAGACCTATGACTGGCGCTATTTTGCCGACCCCGCAGCTGCCGATGCGCAGGTAATGGCAGGGTATCGTCGTGCGATTGGCGTCTAGGTGGGGTTGGGTTGCGACAATCCGCTCCTATGTTTCCAAATGAATACGGCGTGAGCCGAGGAGGACGATTCTCCCCGCAAACACTCTAGTATGCTAAAGTACCCAGAAGACCGGCGGAGCTATGCCGGTCTTCTGTTCTAAATGAAACGCAGCATGAGGAGGCTCACCAGATGACGGCCACACCGTGGGGATTCCGGGACATATTGCCCGAGGAGGCTCAGGCGCGCGAGGAGATCGCGCTGACGGTGAAGGGCTGCTTCAGGGAGCATCATTACCTTCCGGTCGAGACGCCGCTGCTCGAGGACAAGGGCTCGCTCGAGGAGGGCGGCCGCATTGCGGACACGCCGTTTAAGCTCTTTGACGATGATGGCCGCCTGTTGGTGGTCCGTCCCGACAACACGTTGCCGATCGTGCGCCTGGTTTCGACCCGCATGCGCGCGGCCGACTTGCCGCTGCGCCTGCGCTATGAGGCGCCGGTGGTTCGCGAATGCCAGCGCAATGCCGGCGGTTCGCGTCAATTTACCCAGCTGGGTTTTGAGCTCATCGGCGCGGGCGATACCGCGGGCGATGTCGAGATCGTCTCGCTGGTGGCCGAGGCCGTTCGCAAGTTGGCGCTGCCCGATGCGCGCATTATCGCAGGTAGCGTGCGCCCGTTTAAGGAGCTGCTCGCGGCGTGCGAGGATCGCGAGCTGGCTGCCGAGGCTCTGCGCTGCGTGCACGCCAACGACTTTGTGGGCCTCGATGCCCGCGTGGCGGCAAGCGCCGAGACCGATGCCGTTAAGGCCGCCGTCAGCGAACTGCCGCGCCTGCATGGTGGGGCCGAAGTGCTCGATCGCGTGGATGCGCTGCTGGCGGCTGCCGGTATTGTCGCGCCGCTCACGCGTGAGCTGCGCGCGCTGGTCGAGGGCCTGGCGCCCGAGGACTCTCAGGTGCTGTCCTTCGACTTTTCCATTATGAATTCTTTCGATTACTACACGGGCCTGGTCTTTAAGGCCTATGCCGGTGGCCTGCCCGATCCGGTGGGCTCGGGCGGTCGCTACGACTCTATCTTTACCGGCGCGTTCGGCGACGGCATCGAGGTGCCGGCGGCGGGCTTCGCCTTTTCGCTCGAGCGTCTGGAGGCCGCGTGCACCTCTGCCGAGGACGCCGCCTCCGATGGTGACCACGCCGTGGGCCGCGGCGCCGAAGGCCCGCTACGCATCGCCGTGCCCAAGGGCTCGCTTAAGGCCGACACGCTCGACGTGCTCGAGGCCGCGGGCCTGGACGTCTCTGAGCTGCGCGACCCCGGCCGTCACCTGATTGTGCGCGGTCGCGACACGCGTGCCGGCGAGGGCACGGTCGGCGATATCGAGTTTGTCATCGTGCGTCCCAGCGACGCGCCCGCTTTTGTGGGCTGTGGTGGTGCCGATTGCGGCATCTGTGGCTGGGACTCGCTCATCGAGGCAGACCTCAACTTGCTGCAGCTGGTCGATCTGGGCTACGGCCTGTGCACGTTTATCGAGGCAGAGCCCGCGTGGCGCGCCGGTCAGGCCGAGCGCAACTATGCTCGCCGCGGGTCGCTTCGCGTGGCCACCAAGTATCCGCGCATCGCGAGTGCCTGGTATGCCGAGCGAGGCGTGAACGCCGACATCGTTTCGCTGCACGGTAACATCGAGTTGGGCCCCATTGTCGGTATGACCGACCGTATCGTGGACATCACCGCCACGGGCGCCACGCTGCGCGATAACGACCTGGTTATTACCGGTCGCATTATGGACTGCACGGCGCGATTTTTCGTCAACCCGGGTGCTGCGCGCCTGGACCCGCGCGTGCGCAACTTGGCCGATCGCCTGGCGGCGGCCGTGAAGGACAAGCATTTTGAGCCCGTTGCGGGCTCGGCACAATAGCGCGAGCACGCACGGGCGTCCCAACGTCTGGGCTGCGGGCCGATTGGCGCCGCCGCCCGGCCTCTCGTTTTTCGAACACAACCTCGACCGATAGGGGATACCGATATGAAGACCATCAAGCTTGCTCCCGGTGAGCGCCTCGTTACCAACCAGCTCAACCGCAAGGGCGTGCTGCCGCAAAACATCGTCGACGCCGCCCGCGATATCGTGGCCGACGTGCGCGCCAACGGCGATGCCGCGGTGCGCGATTACTGTCAGCGTTTTGACGGCGTTGAGCTGCAGAGCTTCCGTCTGCCGCAGGAGCAGATCGATGCCGCGCTCGAAGGTCTCGATCCCGCTTTTGTCGCTGCGCTCGAGAAGGCCGCGCGTCAGATTCGCGAATTCCACCAGCGCGAGGTCGAGCAGAGCTGGTTTACCACGCGCCCGGACGGCACGATACTCGGCGTTAAGGTGACCCCGCTCGCGGCGGCTGGCATCTATGTGCCGGGCGGTCGCGCGCAGTATCCCTCCACGGTGCTCATGAATGCCATTCCCGCCAAGGTCGCCGGCGTCAAGCGCGTGGTTATGGTGACCCCGCCGCAAAAAGACGGCCTGATCAGCCCCCACACGCTTGCCGCGGCAAAGCTCGGCGGCGTGGACGAAATCTATATGGTGGGCGGCGCTCAGGCCGTGGCCGCGCTGGCGTACGGTACCGAGACCATTCCGCGTGTCGATAAAATCACCGGTCCGGGCAACGCCTTTGTCGCTGCGGCCAAGCAGATTGTCTCGGGCGACGTGGGAATCGACATGGTCGCTGGCCCCTCCGAGGTCTGCGTACTGGCCGATGCCACGGCCAAGCCCATGGTGGTCGCGGCAGACCTGATGGCCCAGGCCGAGCACGATCCGCTGGCAGCCTGCTATCTGGTGACTTGCGACGAGCAGTTTGCGCGCGAGGTCGAGGCTGGTATCGACATTCTGGTGGCGCAGTCGCCGCGTGCCGAGATCACGCGCGCCTCGCTTGACAACGAGGGCACCATCGTGGTCGCCGCCGACATGGCCGCCGCCGTCGAGGCCGTGAACACCGTGGCGCCCGAGCACCTTGAGCTGCACTGCAAGGATGCGATGGGCCTGCTCGGCGGCATTCGCAACGCCGGCGCCATCTTTGTGGGCGCTTGGAGCTCCGAGCCGCTCGGCGATTACGTTGCCGGTCCCAACCACACGCTGCCGACTGGCGGCACGGCCATGTTCTCCAACCCGCTTTCGGTCGAAGAGTTCGTTAAGCGCTCGAGTGTCATTTGCTATACGCCCGAAGGCCTGCTCTCCGATGCTCCCGCTACGCAGCGCCTGGCCGAGGCCGAGGGCCTGTGGGCGCATGCGCTATCCGCCGCCCTGCGTCGTCGTGTGCTGGAGCAGGGCGAGGATGCCGTGAGTGCCGAGTCTCTGGCCGCGGCCGACCTGACCAAGGTTGCCTGGCCGGGCGACGCCGTGGCGACGGTTGCCGAGGGCGTGGGCCTGGCGGCCGCGGGCGCGGATGGCGTTGGCGCGACCGGTGAGGAGGCCTAACATGGCCGAACTCACGCCGCGTATGAAGGAGCTCGTCCAGCCCTACTTGGCCGGCATTGAGCCCTACGATCCCAACTTTACGCCTACGCGCATCAACCTTTCGGCCAACGAGAACACCTATCCCGTGCCGACCGGCGTGCGCGAGGCGGTTGATGCGGCCCTGGCTGCCACGCCGCTCAACCGCTACCCCGATCCCATGTCCAACGACCTGCGCGACGAGCTTGCCGCTTGGCATGGTGTGGCGCGCGAGAGCATCTGCGTGGGCAACGGCGGCGACGAGCTGCTCTATAACTACCTGTTGGCGTTTGGCGGCGCGGGGCGGACCCTGCTCAACTGCCCGCCGTGCTTTAGCGAGTATGCGTTCTTTGCGTCGCTGTGCCAGGCCGAGGTGCGCGACGTGTGGCGCGACCCGGCGACCTTTGAGCTCGACCAGGCGGCGGTGCTTGCAGCGGCTCCCGAGTGCAATCTGGCGATCGTGACCTCGCCCAACAATCCCACGGGTGACGTGGCGCCGCTCGACTTTGTCGCGGCCCTGTGCGATGCGTGCCCCGGCATGGTCATGGTCGACGAGGCCTACGTTGAGTTTGCGGACGATTCGTTTGGCGCGGCTACCACGGCGCAGGGGCTTATCGCCGAGCATCCCAACCTGGTGATTCTGCATACGCTGTCCAAGGCGTTTGGCGCCGCCGGCACGCGTCTGGGCTATGTGATCGCGGCGCCGGAGGTCATCGATGTGTTTGCGGCGATTCGCCAGATCTATTCGGTTAACGTGCTAAGCCAGGCCGCCGCGCTTGCCTGCGTACGTGCCCGCGATGCGTACGCACCCGTGGTGGCACAGGTTGCATCCGAGCGCGAGCGCGAACTGTGTGCCCTGCACGCAATGGCTGTCGAGGGTCTGCCCGTGGAGGCGTGGCCGAGCGCGGCGAACTTTGTGCTCGTGCGCACACCGCACGCCACGCGCGTGCGCGAGCGCCTGCGCGACGAGTATTCGATTTTGGTGCGCGACTTTAGCTATGCGCCGGGGCTCGCGGACTGTCTGCGCATTACCGTAGGCACCCCGCAGGAAAACGACGAGGTGCTGACCGCGTTTGCCGCGCTGGTGAAGGAGGAGATGTAGATGGACCGTTATGCCGAGGTGACCCGCAAGACGGGGGAGACCGACATTGTCGTAAAGCTCGACCTGGACGGATGCGGCGTGTGTGATATCTCGACCGGCGTACCGTTTTTCGACCACATGCTCAACGCTTTTGGCCGCCATGGCCTGTTCGATTTGACGGTGCACGCGGTGGGCGACGTCGAGGTCGATGCGCATCATACCGTCGAGGACACGGGCATTGTGCTGGGCGAGGCGTTTTGCCAGGCGCTGGGCGACAAGGCGGGCATTACGCGCTTTGCCGACGCGGCGATCGCCATGGACGAGACGCTTGTGATGGCTGCTGTTGATATTTCGGGCCGCGGGCAGGCCTACTGCGAGCTGCCCGTGCCGACTGAGCGCGTGGGCAGCTTCGATACCGAGCTGGCCGTCGAGTTCTTCTACGCCTTTGCGCGCGATGCCAAGCTCACGCTGCACGTGCGCGAGCTGGTGGGCGGCAACTCGCATCACATTATCGAGGCCGCCTTTAAGGCCGTGGGCCGCACGATGCGCCGCGCCTGCGAGCTGGACCCCCGCGTGCAGGGCATTCCCAGCACCAAGGGCTCGCTGTAACCGCCACAAAGGCAAAAACCACCACGAAAGTGCCTGTCCCCTTTGTGGTGGTTTTGGATGATGAGAAGAGGAGGGGTCGCGTGGGCGAACCGAAGATCGTGGTGGTCGACTACCACAAGGGCAACTTGTCGAGCGTCGTGCGCGGGCTTGCACGCGCCGGTGCCGCCGCCTGCACGTCGGACGATCCGGAGCAGATCCGCCGCGCCGACGGCCTGGTCATTCCGGGCGTGGGCGCGTTCTATGACGCGATCGCCTTTATGCGCCAGAGCGGCGAGGCGGACGCGATACTCGATGCCATCGTCGCCGGAACTCCGTTGCTCGGCATCTGCCTGGGCCTTCAGCTATTTTTTGAGCGCGGCAACGAGGGCGTGCCCGCGGACGAGGGCGCGGTCGCCGACGGCAACGCCTCCGAGCAGGTTGGCGGTCCCTGGGTCGATGGCCTGGGTATTATGCGCGGTTCGTGCACACGCCTGGAGTCGAGCCGCCTGAAGGTGCCGCACGTGGGCTGGGACCAGGTGCACATGACGCCCGCCGGCGCGGCCGATCCGTTGCTCGCTGGTTTTGCCGAGGGTGCCAACATGTACTTCACCCACAGCTATGCGGTGGCCGACGACGCCGATGCCGCCGATGTGCTGGCACGCACGCACTATACGCGGAGTTTCCCGTGCATCGTGCGTCACGGCAACGTGTGGGGCTGCCAGTTCCATCCCGAGAAATCATCCGCGCTGGGTCAGCGCATCCTTAAGAACTTCGTCAACATCGTCGAGGAGGCCGGCCGATGATCCTGTTTCCCGCAATCGATCTGATCGGCGGCAAGGTCGTGCGCCTGGAGCGCGGCGACCGTAGCCGCTGCAAGGTATATTCCGACGAACCTGTGGCCGTCGCCCGCTCGTTTGCCGAGCAGGGCGCGAGCTGGGTGCACGTCGTAGACCTGTCCGCTGCCTTCGGCGAGGACGAGGACGCATGCGCTGCCAACTCAGCGGCGATCAAGGCCATCTGCGGCGTCGACGGTCTGTCCGTGGACGTGGGCGGCGGCGTCCGCTCGCTCGCGCGCATCGACGAGTTGGCCGGCTACGGTGCTCGCCGCATTGCGCTGGGCACCGTGCTGGTGACCGAGCCGGGTTTTGCCGAGGTGGCAGCCCAAGGTTTTGGCGAGCTGTTGGTGGCCGACATTGCCGCACACGACGGCCAGGTCAAGGTGAACGGTTGGCGTGACGGCGCGGGCATGGCGCTCGACGACGCCGTGGCGCAGCTTTCCGAGCTGGGCTTTAAGCATCTGGTGTATACCGACATCGCGCGTGATGGCATGCAGACGGGCATCGATGTGGCGGCGTATCGCCATGTGGCCGAGGTCGCGGGTTTTCCCGTCGTGGCTTCGGGCGGTATCTCGACGCTCGACGACATCCGTGCGCTGGCTGCGGTTGGTGAGGGCGCGATTGAAGGTGCCATTACCGGTCGCGCGCTCTACGAGGGCAACTTTACGCTGGTGCAGGCGCTGGCCGCCGCCCGAGGGGAGGAGTAGCCCATGCTTACCAAACGCGTGATTCCCTGCTTGGATGTCAAGGACGGCCGCGTGGTCAAGGGCGTCAACTTTGTGAGCCTGCGCGATGCGGGCGACCCGGTGGAGCTGGCGCGTGCCTACGACCGCGAGGGTGCGGACGAGGTCGTCTTCTTGGACATTACCGCCACGAGCGACAACCGTGCGACGACTATCGAGATGGCGGCGCATGCAGCCGAGGAGCTCGCTATTCCCTATACCGTGGGCGGCGGCTTTCGCGACCTTGCGGGCATGCGCACCATGGTTGCCGCCGGTGCCGACAAGGTGTCGCTCAACTCGGCGGCCGTGCGCGACCCGTCGTTGATCAGCCAAGCTGCCGCGGCGTTTGGCAGCCAGGCCGTGGTCGTGGCGATCGATGCCAAGCGCGTCGGTTTGCCCGGCGCATCCGGTGCCGACAAGTGGGAAGTCTTTACCGCAGGAGGCCGCAACGCCACGGGTATCGACGCGTTGGCGTGGGCCGAGGAGGCGGCCCGTCGCGGCGCCGGCGAGATCCTGCTGACCAGCATGGATCGCGACGGCACCAAGTCTGGCTTTGACCTGGCGCTCACCCGCACCGTGGCGCGTGCGGTGCCGATTCCCGTCATCGCGAGCGGCGGCGTGGGTACGCTCGAGCATTTTGCCGAGGGCGTGATCGAGGGCGAGGCCGACGCCGTGCTAGCGGCGAGCGTCTTTCACTTTGGAACTTTCAGCATTCGCCAGGTGAAGGAGTATATGGCGTCGCAGGGCATCCCTGTGAGGCTGGACTTTTAGCGCTGCGGCTTGCCCAGGCACCGCATCTTGCCGCTCAAACCGTCGCTCGCGTACCAAAGTACGCGTCGCTCCTCTTTCGCGGCAACCTGCGGCACCTGGACAACCCTCACCGACCGGCGATGTTTAAATTGGGGAATTGAAATGAAAGAAATTACTACTCCAGCGGATCTTAAATATGACGCCCGTGGGCTGATTCCTTGTGTGGTTCAGCAGTATGACACTGGTGAGGTGCTTATGGTTGCTTGGATGAACGAGGAATCGGTGGGACTGACGCTCAAGACCGGGACCACGTGGTTTTGGAGTCGCAGCCGCCAGGAGCTCTGGAACAAGGGCGCGACGAGCGGCAATATGCAGGAGGTCAAGGAACTCTGGGCCGACTGCGATAGCGATACGCTACTGGTCAAGGTCGACTCGCCGGGCCCGGCTTGCCACACCGGCAACCGTACCTGCTTCTTTAAGAAACTCGCCTAAGGCGGGCGTCCTGTTGGGCGCTCGGTAAAACGGAAAGGATTGAACTATGGGTGTGCGCACCGCAAATGTTCAGGATGGAAATATCGGCGAGACGCTGACGGGTCTGGCCGAGGTGATTCATGGCCGTCGCGACGCGTCGCCGCAGGAGAGCTATACCGCTCGCCTGCTGACCGATGTCGAGGATGAGCTGCTCAAGAAGCTTGCCGAGGAGGCGAGCGAGGTCATCATGGCTTGCAAGGATAACGATCACGACCACATCCGCTACGAGGCCGGCGACCTGGTCTACCACCTGCTCGTGACGCTTGAGCGCTACGGCATCACCCTCGACGAACTGGCCGGCGAACTCAACGCTCGCCGCCATTAGTTTTAGGCGAGGGGCGTGGGTTGCCATTCTCCGGTGGGGTGGGGGATGTCGAAGGTTCGATAACCGCAGTCGTAGGCGTGGTCCTGGGCCTCGCGGATATTCCAGCAGATATCGCAGGCGCGGTGCGCGTCCGAGCCAAAGGTGATGGGTACCTCGGCATGGGCAAAGCAGCGCAAGAGGCCGGTCGCGGGGTAGTAGTCGTCGAGTCCCTTGCGCGGCGCGGCAGTCGAGACCTCAACGCGCCGATTCGTGTCGTGTGCGCATTCTGCCATCTGCCCCCAGAACGGCGCGGGGTCAAAGTCGGGCGCAAACCCTTCCTTCGAAAAGCGCATGACCAGGTCGGGGTGGGCCATCACATCAAAGTTGAGTGAACTTTCGCAAGTACGGCACCAGTCGTCGACGTAGCGCTCCCACACGCCGCGCACGCCCAGGTTTTCCCAAACGTGCAGGTTGGTGTCATCGTCGATCCAACCGCAGCACGAATCGGGCGTATCGGGACGAGCGACGTCTTCTGTCCCCGTCGTGCCCGCAGCGCCTGCCGCAATATCGCCGGGGTCGCCAATCCAGTGCACGCTGCCCAAGCGTACCACGGCGCCCTGGGACCAGCGCTCTACCAAGGGCTCGCAGCCCTTGTACCAATCGCATTCAAAACCGTAGATAAAGGTGAGCTCCGGCGCAATCTGCGCGGCGAGTTTGTGGGCATCCTCAAAAGCCAGGCGATGCGCCGCCAGGTCGCCCTCGACAACCTGCACTTCGCAGTTAGCATCCATGCTGGCGGGCAGGGTGAGGTGGTCGGTCGAGACCATGACGCGGCAGCCGGCGGCGGCAGCGGCGCGAACGTTGTCCTCAAACGAGGCGTGTCCGTCCGAAAACGAGGTGTGGGTGTGGCAATCGACCAGCGGGCATGCGGGCATGGCGACTCCTTTGCATTTGGTGAATCCGCTCCATTGTAATGGGGCAGCCTCGGCGCGTCGTGCGCGCGGGGTGCCGAAATCGACTGGAAAGGGTGCGCGGTGCGACCTCGCTTGCTCTCAAAACATGTACGTCAGCCTCCAAAACCGACAAAAAATGACATGTTTGGAGGCTGATGTACATGTTTGGATAGGGGCGAGGGCGGCGACGGACGAAAGTCACGCCTGTGCCACGTCCGATGTGCTAGCGTTTGGATGAATAAAACGAGCCCGTGCGGAAAGGATCCGGACCGTATGCAACGTGGAAGTACATCTCCGCTGTCCCGCGAGACCGATGCGCCCGAAACCATCGTCAAGCTGGAGTGCGACATCGACGATGCGTCGCCCGAGGTACTCGCCTATGCCGCCGACCGCTTGCGCGAGGCGGGCGCCCGCGAAGTGCACTGGCTGCCTCTCTACTGCAAAAAAGGTCGTCCCGGCTGGCAGCTGCAGGTAATCTGCGCCCGCGAGGACATTGACCGTCTGCAGATGATCATCTTTTTGGAAACCACGACCAACGGCATCCGCCGCCAGGTTATGGAGCGCGTCTGTCTGCCGCGTCGTTTTGAGCAGGTGGCGACGCCTTGGGGCGAGGTATCCGTTAAGGTGGCGACTCTGCCCGACGGCAGTGAGCGTGCGGCGCCCGAGTACGAGGACTGCTCCCGCCTCGCTCGCGAGCACAACGTGCCGCTCCAACGCGTGATGCAGGCGGCCCAGAGCGCGGCACTGCGATTTGAATAGCGCGGCCGGCGACATCCCGCGCCCAGTCATATCAACCCCACCCGAAAGGACCATCATGAAATACCTCCTCGCCTCCGACATCCACGGCTCGGCATACTGGACCGAGCGCCTCTGCGCCGCCATCGAATCCGAGCAGCCCGACCGCATCGTCCTGCTGGGCGACCTGCTCTACCACGGCCCGCGCAACGACCTGCCGCGCGACTACGCCCCCAAGCGTGTGATTCCGCTGCTCAACGCCCTGGCCGACCGCATCATCGCGGTGCGCGGCAACTGCGACGCCGAGGTCGACCAGATGGTGCTCGACTTCCCTGTCATGGCCGACTACGCCACCCTGTTTGACGAGACCGGCCGCGAACTGTTCCTGACGCACGGCCACGTCTTTGGCGCCGGCATGCATAACAGCGTCGACCACGCGCCCGCGCTGCCCGAGGGCTCCGCGCTCGTCTACGGCCACACGCACATCAAGGTTAACGAGGCGAGCGAGGCGCACCCGGGCCTGTGGCTCTTCAATCCCGGCAGCGTGAGCATTCCCAAGGACGGTACGCACAGCTACGGCATCTACGAGGGCGGTGCGTTCCGTCACGTGATCCTGGAGGAGGAATAACCATGGCGCAGCACATGGTTCAGCAAAATGCCGAGGGCTCGCGCGATCTGTCCACGCTGGTCGACGCGTCGGCCGAGCTGCAGCATCTGGTGCAGACCATCTGGCGTTTGCGTCAGCCCGATGGCTGCCCGTGGGACCGCGAGCAGACGCATCAGAGCATCGGCAAGAACATGATCGAGGAGGCCTACGAGGCGCTCGACTGCATCGAGGCGGACGACGTGGCGCATCTGCGCGAGGAGCTCGGCGACGTGCTCATGCAGGTGGTGCTGCATGCGCAGATTGCGGCGGACGCCGGTGAGTTTACGCTGGCCGATGTGGCACGCGATATCGACGCCAAGCTCATCCGCCGCCACCCGCATGTGTTTGGCGATGCGGATGCCGATAACTCCGACGAGGTGCTCAAGATCTGGGACGAGGTCAAGCTTGCCGAGAAGGCCGCCAAGGACAAGGCCGTGGCAGCAGGCGAGGTTGCGCCCGAGGGCCTGCTCGACGGCGTGCCCACGCACCTGCCGGCGCTGATGCAGGCTCAGAAGGTGTCGCGCAAGGCGGCTGCCGTGGGCTTTGAGTGGGAGACGGTCCAGGACGTGTGGAACGAGGTCGCCGAGGAGCGTGCCGAGTTTGAGGCCGAGGCTCCCGGCTCGCCCGAGCGTGAGATGGAGTTTGGCGACCTGCTCTTTGCCCTGGTCAACGTTGCGCGCAAGGAGGGAATCGACGCCGAGAGCGCTCTGCGCGCCAGCACGGCAAAGTTCCGCCGTCGTTGGGCTGCGATGGAGCAGATGGCGGCCAACGCCCATGTGGATCTGGCTGAGCTTTCGACCCACGGCCTCAACGACCTTTGGGATGCCGCCAAGGCTGAGGAGTAAGACTGCGGGAACGACGGGCTGACATGCCTCATCGTTCCCGCTAAATTTTTCGAAAACAAGTGTATCCCTCGGCTAACTTAGGGCATAATGCAAAAAGTGCGATAAGGCTAACTTACGGAGGCACACCGACGGTGCACGGTCAGCCGGTCGCCAAGCATTCAACCCGTTTCCAAGTGAGAGGGAGACAACATGAGCGATATTTTGGACGTCTACGGTCGCGAGGTGCTCGACAGCCGCGGCAATCCCACTGTCGAGGTCGAGGTCGTGCTCGAGGATGGCAGCTTCGGCCGCGCAATGGTGCCTTCGGGCGCTTCAACCGGCGCCTTTGAGGCATGTGAGCTGCGCGATGGCGACAAGGGCCGTTACCTGGGCAAGGGCGTCTCTCAGGCCGTCGAGCACGTCAACAACGAGTGCGCTAACGCCGTCGTGGGCCTCGATGCCTTCGATCAGCGCGCCGTCGATGCCGCGTTGATCGCTGCGGACGGTACACCCAACAAGACCAAGCTCGGCGCTAACGCCATTCTGGGCGTGTCGCTGGCCGTCGCCCGCGCCGCTGCCGAGTCGGCGGGCCTGTCGCTGTACCAGTACCTGGGCGGCGTCAACGCCCACCTGCTGCCCACGCCCATGATGAACATCCTCAACGGCGGCGTGCATGCCGACAACAACGTTGACTTCCAGGAGTTCATGATCATGCCGGTGGGCGCTCCGAGCTTTGCCGAGGGCTTGCGCTGGTGCGCCGAGGTCTACCACACCCTCAAGGGCGTGCTGCACGAGGCCGGCCTTGGCGGCGGCGTGGGCGACGAGGGCGGCTTCGCGCCCAACCTCAAGACCAACGCCGAGCCGTTCGAGTACATCACCAAGGCCGTCGAGAAGGCTGGCTTTAAGCCCGGCGTCGACTTCATGTACGCCATGGATCCGGCGTCCACCGAGTTCTACAACGCCGAGACTGGTATGTACGATCTCAAGGGCGAGGGCGTTGAGTACACGAGCGCCCAGATGGTCGATTACTGGGAGAAGCTCGTCGACACCTATCCCATCATCTCCATCGAGGACGGCATGGCCGAGGAGGACTGGGACGGCTGGGTCGAGCTCACCCGTCGCATTGGCAACAAGGTGCAGCTGGTGGGCGACGACCTGTTCGTCACCAACACCGAGCGCCTCAAGAAGGGTATCGAACTGGGCGCTGCCAACGCGATTCTGGTCAAGGTCAACCAGATCGGCACGCTCACCGAGTCGCTCGAGGCCATCGAAACCGCCAAGGAGGCCGGCTACGCTTGCATCGTGAGCCACCGTTCTGGCGAGACCGAGGACTCCACGATTGCCGACCTGGTCGTGGGCGTCAACGCCGGCCAGATTAAGTCGGGCGCCCCGTGCCGCAGCGACCGTATTGCCAAGTACAACCAGCTCATCCGCATCGAAGACGAGCTCGAGGACAGCGCGCACTACGCCGGCAAGTCTGCGTTCTACAACATTCGCTAAACAAGTGGTGCTCGCGGGGGCGGGGTTGACTCGGCTCCGCTCCACTTCTGATGGCCGCCATTGGGCGCTGGGCCATATGGCTCAGCGCCTTTTTTATGTCGAGCAAGGGCCGCCGAAGGCGTTGCGCGCGCTCGTGCTATAACTAAAGGACTTAGCGCAAACAAACCTCAACCGCACAAGGCGCACATGGATCAGATTTACGACAACAGGTACTATTCCGCCGGTTCGCGTGAGCCGTCGTCTCGTCGTGCGCGTACCGCGCAGCTTGGCGGGTCTGGTTATGCTGGTGCTGATCGCTCCAGGTATAGCTCGCCGGCGACTTCGCATCCCAATGCTCAGCCAAATAGTTCCTCGGATAGTCCGGTGCGCCCATCGCGTTCCGCGCATGCGTCGCGCCCTTCGGCCCAGGCGTCCGACAAGCCGCGCCGTCCCTCAAGCCGTCTTTCCGGCTCGGACTTTATGCACTACGCCAACGACAACGCAGTGGTCAAGGCAATTTACGACTTTACCCACGGTCCTCAGCGAGGGCTATTCATCGGCATTGTCGTTGCCCTGGTGCTCGTGAGCCTGTATTTCCCTGTGCGCGATCTGTACGTGGCAAAGCGTTCGAGCGATATCTTGGCCAAGCAGGTCGAGATTCGTCAGCAATACAATGATGAGCTGCAAAAAAGCGTCGACAAACTGCTCTCGGAGGAGGGCATTAAGGACGCGGCGTCCGAGGACCTGGGCCTGGTGATGCCCGGCGAGACCAAGATTGACGTGCTGGGTCTGGATGACGATTCAGATTCGTCTTCGAGCAAGAAGTCGTCGAACGCCAAGAAGGCCAGCGAAGTTGCCAAGGAAATCGAAGAAGTCGGTAAGGACGCGCCGTGGTACATCCAGGCGCTCGACATGCTGTTTGGGTTTAACGGTGTCGAGGGCCAGGCGGTCGTGTCCAACGGCAAATAGCGCCCGGAGGGGGGCCGCAATGACAAATTGCAAACGCTATAAGGTGGCGGCGATCGACCTGGGAACGGTGTCGTCGCGACTGGTGTTGGCCCAGGTCGAGGGCGGGGCGATCGTGGAATCGTCCAAGCACACCGAGATTACCGATCTGGGCGAGGGCGTCGACGCGACGGGCCGCTTTTGCGAGGCGGCGGTCGAGCGCGTGCTCGCTGCATGCCGCATGTTTGTGGACGAGGCGCGTGCCTTTGGGGCCGCGTGCATTTGCACCACATGCACGAGCGCCGCGCGCGATGCATCCAATGCCGCCCTGCTGCTGGACGGCCTGCGTAAGCTGGGGCTCGAACCGCAGGTGATTCCGGGCGAGGTCGAGGCGCGCCTGACGTTTTTTGGCGTGGCGCACGACTTTGCCGGCGAGCGCATCATTGTTGCCGATTCGGGCGGCGGATCCACGGAACTCGCGACGGGTGTGTACGCACCGGAGCGTGGGGTCTTCGCGCTGGAGGGTACGCGTTCGCTGGACATCGGTTGTCGCCGCGTGACGGAGCGGTTTTTCTCGGCACTGCCGCCTGCGGACGGCGAGCTTGCTGCCGCTGCCAACTGGGCGGGCGAGCAGTTCGCCGCCTATTTTGAGGGCCTGCCGAGCAATTTTGAGCGTGCAGAGCGCCTGGTCGCGGTGGGTGGCGCCGTCACCACTCTCGTGGCGCTGGTTCACGAGCTGGAGCCGTATGATTCGAGCTTTGTGCACCTGCGCGAGCTTTCGATGGAACAGATTTCGGCTGCTATCGAGCGCATGTCTGTGTTGGACGCGGACGGCATCGCCGCGCTACCGGGTGTGCAGCCCAAACGCGCGGGCGTGATCTTGGCTGGCGCCGTGGTGATTCGCGAGCTCATGCGTGCCAGCGGCTACAAGACGCTCACCGTAAGCGAGAATAGCCTACTCGCCGGTATGGCCGCCACCATCAACGAGACTCTTGACGGTGCAACCCCCACCATCGCCTGGACCCCGAGTCTGAGCGCCCTTTAACCGTCTCCCTCTGAGTCGCGGTGAAATAGTTCCTAAATGGGGGTGCGGACAGAAAGTTGGACCGCGGGGCGGTCCGGACTGGAGGTTCGCATGTACAGCAGGGAGAAGGTCGAGCTCTTCCTCCTGGCGACGGAGGACGGCATGGGGCCGACCGCCGCCGCGAAGTTCGCGGGGGTCTCGGTGGGCGCGGCCAAGAAGCGGGCGACGGGGCACCTCCCGCACAGCTACACCGGGGCGCGCTGTAGAATCGGGGCGAGGAAACCGCCACGGAAGGAGGCCAGCTTGGGCCCCGACAAGTCGATCTACGCCCCGCCGGCGACCGGCCCGCTCGCCGGGCTCAACGAGGACCAGATAGAGAACCTGCTGCTCAGGGCGGTGTTGGCCGACCTAAAAGCGGAAGGGTGGGACCCGGCTTCGATCTCGAACAGGAGCAAGTGCGAGCTCGGCGAGAGATTGAGGCGGGCGACCGCCCTGCCCCTCCGCTCGATCACAGGTTTCTTGAGGATATCGAAGAGCTCCTATGAGTACTGGAGGCCCCGCGTCGCCGCGCCGCGCGACCGCGACGCCGACATACGCGACCGCGTGGTGCGCATCTTCCGCGAGGGCTCGGGGTGCTGGGGGTACCGCACCGTCTGGGCGCGCCTGCGCCGCGAGGGCGTCCGGGCCAGCGAGAAGCGCGTGGCCCGCGTGATGCGCGAGGAGGGCCTCGAGGGCGTCTACAACAAGAGGCGCGCCCGGGGCTACAGCTCCTACGCCGGCGAGGTCTCCAAGGCGCCGGAGAACCTCGTGAACAGGAGATTCCGCGCCGACGAGCCCAACCGGCTGTGGCTCACCGACATCACCGAGTTCAGGCTCCCGGGCGGCGAGAAGGTCTACCTGAGCCCGATCGTCGACTGCTTCGACGGGATGCCCGTCGCCTGGTCGATCGGGCTGCACCCCGACAAGCGCCTCGCGAACTCGAGCCTGCTCAAGGCCTGCGCGGCGAGGCCGGCGGGCGCGCGCACGACGATCCACTCGGACCGGGGCGGCCACTACCGCTGGCCGGAGTGGATCGGGATCTGCGAGGAGAACGGCCTGGTCAGGAGCATGTCCGCGAAGGGCTGCAGCCCGGACAACTCGGCCTGCGAGGGCTTCTTCGGGCGCCTCAAGAACGAGTTCTTCCACTACAGGGACTGGGAGGGCGTGACGGCCGAGGAGTTCATGGGAAGGCTCGAGGCCTACCTCGTGTACTATCGTGAGGAGCGGATCAAGAAGTCCCTCGGGTGGCTGAGCCCGATGGAGTACCGCAGGAAGCTTGGATACGCCTAGGCGCGGTCCAAGAAATCGTCCGCACCCCCAATGGGCCGGTAAACGGCCAAAACAGGAACTATTCCACCGCAACTTAAAGCCCCATCGGCGTCCAAAAGAAACGAGCCCGCATCCCTGGGGAACACGGGCTCGTAAACAATACGTGGTAGGGGCGGTGGGACTCGAACCCACAATCCTTGCGGCGAGAGATTTTAAGTCTCCTGCGTATGCCAATTCCGCCACGCCCCCGTGAGACTAGAAGTCTAGCACAAGCCGTCCGTTACGCGTTGACGGCCATCGAGTGTTGGCCCGACTTCTCCAGGAACTCTTGGAACTTGGCTTCGTCGCCTTTGTTCTTGTACTGCAGGGCCAGCAGGTATTCCAGGCGGCAGCTCTTGACCTTGTCGTCACCGGCATCCTTGAGCATGCGCTCCAGCTCGGGAATGTCGTTGTGGCGCTTGAGGATCATCGTGTCGTACATCAGCTGGCACTCGTGCGCAACTGCCTCGGCCTGACCGCCCTCAAAGCCCTTGATCTCGTGCAGCAACTCCTTGGACTTTTTGCGGTCCTCCTGGCCAACGTAGTAGTTAAAGGCTTTGATCACCAGGTCGACGCGCTGCATCTTGGGCAGATTGAGCCCCAGCAGCAAATCGAACATCTCATCGGCGCGCTCGTGGTCCTCGCGCAGCAGATAGGAGTTCAGACGCAGGTAGTCGCGGTTGTAGCGCGGGTACAGCATGCTGGTGAGTTTGCCGTCGAGCAAACGATCGAACTCGTCCCACTGCTTGGCAGCCATCAATTGCTGCAGGCGTTTAAACGTGGTGCGTTTTTTGACGCTAAAGAACACCGAAACGGCGATGCAGATGATAACGACGGCGGTCCAGAGGGTGCGGGAATCGGGCATATTGGGGTCCTTAGTCGCTCATAAAGCGAGCGGTATGACAACACGTACTAGATGTATTATACGCAGCGCGCAAGCAAACTGGCATAAAAGCTCATCGAGGCCGAGTGCCATCGCTCGCTGCGGTACACTTACCTAAAGTAAACCATGAAGGGAGACATTACCTATGAAGAAGATCGTTTTGGCTTGCGGTGCTGGCGCTGCTACTTCCACGCTCGTTGCCCAGAAGGTCGCTACCTTGCTCGACGCCAACGGTTATGCCGGCAAGTATGAGATCGTGCAGTGCGCCATCTCCGAGGCCAAGGACGCTTGCGACGAGGGCGCCGACCTGCTGATCGCCACCACCGTTGCCCCCGAGGGCCTCACCTGCCCGTACGTGAGCGGCGTGCCCTTCATGACCGGCATGAACCGCGTCGCTGCCGAGAAGGCCGTTCTCGACGTTATGGCTCAGTAGGCGCTGCCTGTATGAATGAGCAGAACGCCAATCCGGTCGAGCTCTTTGGCATGCGCGTTGCCCATGTGGGCATTAACGCCACTGACCCGGCAGATGCCTTGGAGATCGCGGAGCTGTTCTCGACGATGATGGGCCTGCCCGTCATCGAGACCCCGGTTTCGTACTTTAACGATTCGCTGGTCGAGGTCATGAAACAGAACGGTCGTGGCACCAAGGGCCACATTGGCTTTGCCGTCAACGACATCGATGCGGCCGAGAAGTGGTTTGCCGAGCGCGGGCTCGAGGTCAACGAGGAGTCGCGCGTGCTGCTGCCCGACGGCGGCACCAAGCTCGTGTACTTTAAGCGCGAGTTCGCCGGCTTCGCCGTGCATCTGTGCCGCGAGTAGCGCACAAGCTGCTTTAGTTAGCAAAAAATGGGGTAAGGCGCGTGGCCTTGCCCCATTTTTAATACCGAGAGGGTGACTGACGAGCTGCCGTAAATCGAAGGTGAATGGCTTTCCGCGAAGTGAACGAGTGAAATCGAACCCCTGGGGCATCGATGCTTTGGAGACGCCGTTTCCTGCGGTTTTGTCAGGTTTTTCTTGCGATTTTGGCGCCAAAAAGTGCGGATGCTTCGGGGGTCCAAAATAGGTCGTTCACTTCGCGGAAAAGCATTCACCTTCGATTCGTGAGAGGCGCCCCTACCGCGGCAGGCGAATCGTAAAGCGGCTGCCGACGCCCTCGACCGAGGTCACACCGATGACGCCGCCGTGGCTGTCGACGATCCACTTGGCGATAGCGAGCCCCAGGCCCGAACCCTGTGCACCGACATCGCGCGCGTTGTCGGCACGGTAGAACCGCTCGAACGCGTGAGCTGCGGATTCCTGGTTCATGCCGATGCCCTCGTCCTCAACGCTTATGTCGATCGTGCCCGCGCCCGCATCCGGCGCTACGCCAAACGTGATGGGCGTGCCCGCGTCCGAATACTTGGCGGCGTTTTGCACGATCACGCGCAGAGCCTGCTTCACGAGCGCGACATCGACGGATGCGTCGTAGCGCGGGTCACTGGCAAACGCAGTATCAAAAGCCAGTCGATACGCGTGTGCGGCATCAATCATCTGCGATTCTTCGCATACCTCGCCGACCAGTGCAGCCAGGTTGGTATTCACGCGCCGCAGCACGGTGCGGCCGGCATCTCCGCGTGCCAAAAACAGCAGTTGTTCCACGAGCTCCTGCATATGCTCGCTTTCGGCCTTGAGCGAGGCGATGGACTCTGCCAGCACGTCTGGGTCGTCTTTGCCCCAGCGGTCGAGCATGTTTACGTAGCCCTGAATCACCGCGATGGGCGTGCGCAGCTCGTGGCTCGCGTCGTTGACAAAGCGCATCTGCTGCAGCTTGGCCTCTTGCATCTGGCGCAGCAGGCGGTTGAGCGCGACCTCGATGCTCGCCAGGTCGGCGTCGCCGGTAGTGACGCTCGGCGAGTCGACGCTTGCGCGCTCGATGGCCTGCTCCAGCGTTTCCATCTTGCCGCCGGAGAGCTGCATACGGCCGAGCTCGTCCACGCGTAAGGCCAGGTCGTTGAGTGGTGCCATGGTACGGCGCACGCGGCGGGCGCCGCCGAGCATGTTGAGCACGCTGATGACCTGCCAACCCACAACGACAAGGTAGAGAGGCCATAGCGCGACGAGGTCCTGCGCGAGCGGGAAGGTCTTGCTGGTGTGCGCAAGCTCGACGGTATAGGCGAGCGTTGCCAGGTCCCAGCCGCGCGCGGGCGTCAGCGACATGCCGTGAACGGTGGCGCCGGGAATCCAGCCTGCGGTAAACGCGCCTTCGGGCAGCGTTTGGTTGTAGCCATAGACGAGGATCGCCGCCGCAATCACCACCAGTAGCAGGTCGAGCCAGACATAGCTCAACAGGCGGCGCCACATATAGCTCCAGTTGATGGCGCGGGCGATGGGGGTGACGCGCTTGGCCTCGGCGTTACGCACGGCAGACATAGCCCACCCCGCGCACGGTCTGGATGATGCGGGCACCGCCGGCGTCCTCGATTTTGGCACGCAGGTGCGCGATGTGTACGTCGACGTTGTTGGTGTCGCCCACGTATTCGTAGCCCAGCGCTTCGTGCGCGATGCGCTCGCGCGTGAGCACAGTCTCGGCATGCGCCATAAGCAGGGCGAGGACGTCGAACTCGCGGGCCGTGAGTGCGATGGGCGAGCCGCCGACCGTGACTTCGCGGCGGTCGAGATCGAGCGCGACCGAGCCCACGGCGAGCGTGGCGGGGGAGGGAGAGGCAGAAGCCTGGGTCGAGTCGCTGACCGGGGGTATCGCAGCGGCGCTCCCGGTCGCGCCGCCCGCCATGCCCGTCCCGGCACCGACGCCGCCAATGCCCGAAGCCGCCCGCACGGCCTCCGAGCGCTTCAGCGCCACGCGGATCCGTGCGAACAGCTCCTCAATCGCAAACGGCTTGGTCAGGTAATCGTCAGCACCGGCGTCGAGCCCGGCCACCTTGTCCATCACGGCATCGCGCGCGGTGACCATAATCACCGGCACATCCTTGTGCTTGCGGACGCGTCGCAGCACCTCCATGCCGTTGAGTTGCGGCAACAGTACATCGAGCAGAATCAGATCGTAGTCGCGCTCCATCGCCAGGTCAACGGCGGTGCGGCCATCGGCGGCGTGCTCCACTTGGTAGCCCTCGTGCTCCAGCTCGAGCGTCACAAAGCGGGCGATTTTCTCCTCGTCCTCTACGATAAGGATCCGTGCCATGCGTGCCCCCATCTGCGATTACTTGTCGTCGTTCAGATTTTGCTTGATGCCGTCCGCGGCGTCGGCGGCGTGATCCATCAGGTTGTTGATGCTGCCGGGCACGTCGCCGTCGCTGTCGATGCGGTAGCGCATGCCAAAGAACAGGCCAAGCAGCATCAGCCAAATCGTGGCGCCCCAGGCAAACAGTGCGACGATGGGAATCAGGATGGGAATGTTGAGGATGATGGCGTCGCGGCGCGTGGCGATAAACTTGGTGTCCAGGCTCAGGCGGAAGAGCTTTTTGAGGTATTCCCACACGCTGTCCATCTTTTTGGAGAAGTCGGTCTTTTCGCTCGACTTCTCGTAGGCGGCCTGCGCGGCGACCATCTCGGCCGAGGGCTCATCGACCGGCGCGGACTCGGTGGCGGCGTGCGCCGACGTGGTCTGGGTCTTGCCCTGCGACTCGAGCCAAATGATGGCATCCAGAACGTTGCCGTCGGCGGCGTCGAGCGCTGCCTTGGCATCGGTGTAGCTCACGTTGCACTTGGTGCGGATGGTTTCAACTTTTTCGAGGTCGTCCATGACCTGTCCTTTCGTTCGATGGGCGCGACGCCAGGCGATCTGCCCGGGCGCGAGCGTTGCGTTCGGCGGCCTGCGTTGCGCGGCGCCGCCCCGCC
The DNA here is from genome assembly GCA_036550515.1 of Collinsella sp. GTDB lineage: Bacteria > Actinomycetota > Coriobacteriia > Coriobacteriales > Coriobacteriaceae > Collinsella. The sequence goes on along the minus strand of JAXKGF010000067.1, from coordinate 27,278 downwards.
CTTGGTCGAACTCTATAGTGCAGGTTATAGATTAAGTGATTCTTGAGCCAAGATTAATGGTGGATGAGTTTTTGGGTGGCGAAGCGCGTGACGCGGGGCGCGCAGGCAAGGGGAAGGCCGGTTTTGCGTGGCGTGGGGAAGGGAAGGACAGGTCTTTGGGGCGGCCGACAGCGAGGTCTAATACTTTTCCGAGAAGTGAACGAGTGAAAGCGGACACCCGAAGCATCGACACTTGAGAGGTGCCGTTTCCTGCGGTTTTGCTGCCGGAATCCTGCGATTTTGCCGTTGAAAAATGCGGATGCTCCAGGGGTCCAAAAACAGCCGTTCACTTCGCGGAAAAGTATTAGACCTCGATAACGGGGATGGGGCGCCGGTGCAAAACGGCGTCAAGGGTTGGTCGAGCAGGCGGTTTCTCCATTGATGTCCGCACGACATGTGACACTTTCCCTGCCGCCCTGCTCTGCCGCGGCGGCATGCATCTGAACGACGACCCTCTAAGGAGTTCGATATTGATGAGTGACAACACCAAGCATCTCGCAAAGAAGTGCGTCAGGGACGCAGGGCCGTGCCTCGCGCTGTGCCTCGTCGGCGCAGCGGTTGCGCTGCTGGCTGTTCTGGGGCCATTCGACGTGCTCCGAAGTGCCAGCTCTCTGCACGTTTGCATGGCCCTTGCCGGCGCCATGATGACCGGCGGCGTGCTCGATCTGGTTTTTTGGGTGCTTGACCCGTTTGGATGGAAGAACGAAGGGTAAGCCCTAAGGGGTGGAAGGGCTGGAACGGTTGGCTTAGTGATCGTGCAGAATGCGGTCTAGCGACTTACAGGGAAGTGGTAATCCGATGACGGTCTATGTGACGGGCGACGTCCATGGCGGCCTCGACATGCAAAAGCTGCGCGATTGGGACCTTGGGGCTAGCCTGACGAGCGACGACTATCTCATCGTCGCGGGCGACTTTGGCTTTCCGTGGGATTTCTCTGCCGAGGAATGTGCCGATATTGCCTGGCTGGAATCGCGTCCCTATACCGTGCTGTTCGTCGACGGCAATCACGAGCGTTTCGATCACTGGGCGGAGCGTCCCATGGAGCTGTGGCACGGCGGGCTGACGCAGCGCCTGTCGGACACCTCTCCCATACGGCGCCTGACGCGCGGCGAGGTTTTTGAACTCGACGGCTCAATGATCTTTACCATGGGTGGCGCCACGAGCGTGGACAAGGAATACCGCATTCCGTATTCCAGCTGGTGGCCGCAGGAGCTGCCGGACGAGCGCAACTTTGAGGAGACGCGGGCAAAGCTCGACAGCGCGGGCTGGAAGGTCGACTACGTGGTCACCCACACCTGCTCAACGCGTATGCTTTCGCCCACGCTTTATCCGGCACCCGGCTGGAATTACCCCGCCGTTGATCGGCTTACGGCATTTTTCGATGAGCTGGAAGACCGCTTGGATTACAAGCGCTGGTACTACGGACATTTTCATCGGGATGCCAATCCGGCCGAGCGCCACACCGTGCTCTACGACTGCATCGTTCGCCTAGGCGACGAACTCCAGCCCTGGGATGTTGCGTAGAGGCGCGGTGGCTGGCTACTCGACCGTTACAGTGATGTTTTCCCGATGCTCCCGGATGACGTTCCAGCTAAAGTGCTCGACCAGCTGCTCGGCAGAGCGCGGCGTGGTGTCTGGCGCGATGCCTGTTTGCCCGGCGAGCCAGCCCAGTAGTGCCTCGGGCGTGCCAAAGCGGGCGCGTAGTTCGCCCAGGTCCAGATCGCGGTCGCGCTTGGAAAGGCGGCGGCCGTCCGGTGACATGAGCAGCGGAATGTGCGCGTAGTGCGGCGTGGGAAGGCCCAGCAGATGCTGCAGGTAGATCTGGCGTGGTGTGGAGCCAAGCAGGTCGCATCCGCGTATGATCTCGGTAACACCCATGGCGGCGTCATCGACCACCACGGCCAGCTGATAGGCAAACACGCCGTCGCTGCGGCGCACCAAAAAGTCGCCGCATTCGGTGGCGAGCGCTTCGCATTGGGCCCCGTACGTGCGGTCCACGAATTCGATCACATCGTCTGCGAGGTCGTCGACGGCGGGCACGCGCAGGCGCGTGGCCGGGGCGCGCAGGGCACTGCGGCGGGCGACCTCTTCGGCCGAAAGCCCTCGGCAGGAGCCGCGATAGATGGGCGTGCCGTCGCTGGCGTGCGGCGCGCTCGCGGCGTGGAGTTCGGCGCGCGTGCAAAAGCAGGGGTAGGTGAGGCCGGCGTCTTGCAGCTGGTGCAGGGCGTCCTCGTACAAGTCCAGGCGATCGTGCTGGTAGTAGGGACCTTCGTCCCACTCAAGCCCCAGCCAGGCCAGGTCGTCAATCAGTTGAGCGGCAAGTTCCGGGCGCTCGCAGCGATCGTCCAGGTCCTCGATGCGCAGTACGATGCGGCCGCCCTGGCTGCGGGCCGAAAGCCACGCGCACAGGCAACTGAACACGTTGCCCAGGTGCATGCGGCCCGAGGGCGACGGGGCAAAACGGCCCACGACGGGCGCGGGGGCAGAGGCGGCCGGCGTCGTTGGCGCGTCCGCGGCGGGCGTTGCTATGTTGCGTGCTTTGATATCCATGCGGACGAGTATAGCGCGGGGCGCGATGGGGAGACGTCACTGTGGTCCGCAAGTTGTCGAAGCCCCGCATTGCGTATGGCGGGCCGCAGACTCGGCGCTTTGATTCCTGTCCATCAATTCGGCGCCTTAGACGACAGAAACCCCGGCAGCTCTTCGCAACTGCCGGGGTTTCCGCGGAAAAGGGGGACATGATCCTCGAGCGAACGGCAAAGGGGCAAACCGTTTTCGCTCAACTGCTTTATGCCCCTCGGCTGGCGGCTCAATCAGCGCATGCCGCGCCCACACAAAGCCACTACACCTGTGACGGAGCTGTGAAATGGTATCTATCGTTGGTGCATGCCATGCCAAAGAGTGTCCCTAACGGCTAGTCATTTAAGAACGTCCCCAATGACTAGCTGCTGGCGGCGGGCGTGACTTTTGTCCCATTTGGCGCTCCGGTCGCCTAGATATTCGTCATGTGCGCCCGTAAACGTGGGACAATGACGCTGTTGGTATCACAGACAAAGGATGTGCCTATGAACGCCCCCGTTGCCAAGACCTGTCGGCAGCGCCGCCTATTCGCGCGATTCGCTTCCGTCTGCGCACTCGTCGCGCTTGCGTTGTTGCTGCTGCCTGCCGCCGCACACGCCGACGGCTACTCCATGAGCCAAACCTACATCGGCGCCACGGTTGAGGCCGATGGATCGCTGACCGTTGTCGAGGGACGCCAGTTCGATTTCGACGACGACATCAACGGCGTGTTTTGGGAGATCAATACGGGCACCAACCAGCAGGGCGGCACGGCGGGCGTCGACGTGCTGAGTGTCGAGGAAGAGGACACCGCGTTTAACAAAGTCGATAGCGCAAACAAAGGCGACGACGGTGTCTATATGGTTGAGCAGTCCGACGGCGGCGTAAAGATCAAGGTTTTTAGCCCCCACGAGAGCGGCGACAGCGCGATCTATTACGTGAGCTACACCATGACCGGTGCGGTTATGAACTGGGCCGATACCGCCGAGCTCTACTGGAAGTTCGTGGGTGACGGCTGGTCCGCGGATTCCGATGACGTCGAGATGGAAGTGTACTTCGCAAATGCTGCTGCCGGGACGGCGGCCGTCAAGGGCGATAACTTCCGCGCATGGGGCCACGGTCCGCTGACGGGCGATGTGTCGCTCGATGAGGATGAGCCCATGGTCACCTATACCATTCCGTGCGTGCATCAGGGCGAATTCGCCGAGGCGCGCATCGCCTTCCCCAGCGACTGGGTGCCATGGCTTTCCGCTTCGAGCGAGGAGCGCATGCCGACAATCCTGAGCGAGGAGAAGGCGTGGGCCGACGAGGCCAACGCCCGCCGCGCCCGCGCGCGCATGATTGCCAATGCACTTGCCGCGCTAAGTGTTGTCGCGGCGGTGGCCTTTACCGGCACAATCGTTGCGCTCAAGCTGCGCCGCCGCAAGCCCAAGCCGCTTTTCCAGGACGAATATTTCCGCGATGTGCCTTCGGCCGACCATCCCGCCGTACTTTCGGCCCTCATGAGCTGGAACGAGGTGCCCGATCAGGCATATATCGCAACGCTCATGAAGCTCACTGACGACCGTGTGATCAAGCTGGAGCAGGCGACAGTGACCAAGGCCAAGAAGGGCCTGTTGGGGCGTGAAAAAGAAGAGCAGACGTATCGCGTGACGGTGAGTGATGCGGGCTGGAAGTCGGCCAAGGGCATTGACCGCATGGTGCTCAAGGTCTTCTTTGCCGGTGCTAAGCCCGACGAGAACGGCGATCGCTCGCGCACGTTCGACGAGCTGCAGCACTACGTCAAGCAGCACGCTACGCCCGTGGGCGACAAGCTCGAGGACTATCAGAACACCGTTAAGGGCAAGCTGGCCGATAGCGAGTACGTTGCCTCTGACGGCATTGTCGCAATGGTGTTTTGCCTGGTTCTTGGTATTCTGATCGCCTGTGTTCCCGCGGGATCCATCTTCTTTACCGACGGCGCACACGCGAACATTGTCGCCGCGGTTATCTCGGTGCCGATTGTGCTGGTGGGTATTGGCGTGGGCCTTACGTTCCGCCGCTTTACGCCGGAGGGCGCCGAGGTGGCGGCGCGCTGCAAGGCGCTTAAGCATTGGCTCGAGGACTTCACGCGCCTAAAGGAAGCCGTCCCCGGCGATCTGGTCCTGTGGAATAAACTTCTGGTGATGGGCGTGGCGCTGGGCGTTTCGAAGGAAGTCCTGCGTCAGCTTGCCGAGGCTGTTCCTCCCGAGGTGCGCGAGGCCGACGGTTTCTACGACAATTACCCCTGCTACTGGTGGTACTACCATCATTACGGTATCGATTCGCCGCTCGATTCATTTAACGATGTGTATCACGAGAGCATCCGTGAGCTGGCTTCGAGCTCCGACAGCTCGAGCGGCGGCGGAGGCGGCGGCTTCTCGGGCGGCGGCGGAGGCGGCGTCGGCGGAGGCGGCGGCGGAACGTTCTAACGGTCGTAAGCTATGGGATGGGCTTTTCTCGACAGCTGTCGGGGAAGGCCCATCCCCTTTTTATGCGCTACCTACGAAGACTGTCCCCAGCGACTAGTCATTTAAGAACGTCCCCAACGACTAGGTATGGCTGCTGGGCCTAGACGGTTAGGTCCAGCTCGTAGAGGAAGCTTTCGCGCGGCATGTCGTGACGGCGCTCTTCGCGGTTGGCGCGGTGCGTGGCCGTGCGCTTAAAGCCGTGCAACTCGTAGAACTTCCACGAGCAGTTGGAGTCGGTGTACAGGTGCGCCCTCGTCGCTCCAAGCGAGGACAGGTGCGAGACCGCGGCATCGAGCAGAACCGTGCCAACGCCCAGGCCATGGACATCGCGATCCACGGCAAGCAGCGTGACCTCGTTGTCGTGCGGCAACGGGCTGCTCTCGAGCAGGCGGTTGTTGGTTCGGATGGTTGCGCGCACAAACGAGAGATACTCGGCGCAGGCATCGGGCTCCAGCTCACGCATCTGCGATAGCAGCGCGCGTTCGGTATCCATCCAATGCTCGTTGATAGTGGCGCCGGAGCTCTGTCCCGCACGCGCGAGCGAAATGCCACGCGCCTGACCGTCGATTACGGCAACCTGTGAAAACGTCGACGACGAAAGGCAGTAGGCGAGGTCGCACGCGGCCTCAAGGCGGTTGTACTCATCGTTATCCGAATTGTTATGCCAAAGCTGCTGCAGAATCAGCGCGATGGCGTCGAAGTCTTCGGTATCAAACGGTCGGTAGAGAACCCGCGAGACCATGGTGCCTCTTTCTTTCGCGGATGCATATCGAGCACAGTTCTACCACGCCATTGGCATCTAATTATGGTGCCCCTGTGCTCCATGAACTCACCGTGCCCGGTGCCGTGCCCATCCCCTCCGCTCGCAAACTTTTTCTGCACATGCGCCCGTTGCGGGGTGCATCGATGCGCTCGATGCGCTACATTAAATCAGTATTTTCAATGCCGCTGCGCGAGCGCTGCAGATCGACGTATCACCGACTCACAGAGCACGGCGGCGTACCAGACAGGAGGACTGCATGGGATCTGATGTGAAGATCGCACGCGCGTTGATCTCGGTTACCGATAAGACGGGCGTCGTCGATTTCGCACGGACGCTGGTCGATGACTTTGGCGTCGAGATCATCTCTACGGGCGGCACGGCTCGTGCCATCGAGGACGCGGGCGTTCCCGTAACCCCCATCGAAGAGTTCACGGGCTACCCCGAGATGATGGACGGCCGCGTTAAGACCCTGCATCCCAAGGTTCACGGCGCACTGCTTGCCCGCCGCGATTCCGAGCAGCACATGCAGGAGGCCGCTCAGCACGGCATTAAGCTGATCGACCTGGTCGTCGTCAACCTGTACGAGTTCGAGAAGACCGTCGCCAACCCCGAGGTCACCTTCGCGGATGCCATCGAGCACATCGATATCGGTGGCCCCTCCATGCTGCGCTCTGCTGCCAAGAACGCCGCGAGCGTTACCGTCATTTCCGACCCGGCTGACTATGACGCCGTCCTGGCCGAGATGCGCGAGACCGGTGGCTGCACCACGCTTTCCACCCGTCGCCGCCTGCAGGTGAAGGTCTACCAGACCACCGCCGCCTACGACACGGCCATCTCCCGTTGGCTTGCCGCCCAGGCAAGCGACGTGGCGGACACCTCTGCCAAGCTCGAGGTCTCGCTGGAGAAGGTCGACGACCTGCGCTATGGCGAGAACCCGCAGCAGAAGGCCACGGTCTATCGCTTTGCCGAGGGCTGCGAGAACACCGCGAGCTCGCAGTTCCCGCTCGTGGGCTCCGAGCAGATCCAGGGCAAGCCGCTCAGCTACAACAACTATCTGGACGCCGACGCCGCCTGGAACCTGGTCCGCGAGTTCGACGAGCCGGCCTGCGTGATTCTCAAGCACCAGAATCCCTGCGGTTCCGCCGTTGCCGAGGACATCACGGCCGCCTACGACCGCGCCTTCGCCTGCGATCCCAAGAGCGCCTTCGGCGGCATCATCGCCTGCAACCGCGAGGTTCCCTATGAGCTGGTTGAGCACTTTGCCGATCAGAACAAGCAGTTCGTCGAGGTCATCATCGCCCCGAGCTACACTGCCGAGGCGCTCGAGCGCATGGCCAAGCGCCCCAACCTGCGCGTGCTGGCTACCGGCGGCGTGGACCACGGCGCCCAGGTTGAGCTGCGCTCCGTCGACGGCGGCATGCTGGTGCAGGAGGTCGACCACGTGACCGAGGACCCCGCGACCTTTACGTTCCCCACCGACCGCAAGCCCACCGACGCCGAGATGGCCGAGCTCGAGTTTGCCTGGAAGGTCTGCAAGGGCGTTAAGTCCAACGCCATCCTGGTCTCCAAGGGCAAGGCCGGCATTGGCATGGGCCCGGGTCAGCCCAACCGTGTGGATTCTGCGCTGCTGGCCTGCGAGCGTGCCGAGGACTTCTGCGAGCGCGAGGGCGTGGAGAAGGGTGGCTTTGCCTGCGCAAGCGACGCATTCTTCCCGTTCCGCGACAACGTCGACGTGCTTGCTGCACACGGCGTGACCTGCATCATCCAGCCCGGCGGCTCCAAGCGCGACGACGAGAGCGTCCAGGCCTGCAACGAGCATGGTATTGCGATGGTGTTTACGGGCGCTCGCCACTTCCGCCACTAAGTAGGGAAGCGGCGCTGCGGCTTGCCCAGCCACCGCACCTTGTCGTTCATTCGTCGCTCGCGTACCCAAGTACGCGTCGCTCCTCTTTCACGGCAATCTGCGGCACCTGGGCAACCCTCGCCGACCTGTTAGGTTGACTGGGGAGGACGGGATGTTATCTCGTCCCTTGGACTGGCCTCGCTTCTAAAATAATCTCTGCAAAAGACGGTCGCTCCGTTTGGAGGGCCGTCTTTTTGGTATAAGAGGACGGAATGACTAACACGAAAGGTGCAACCATGCCCCAGATTGATGATGCCGAGCTGTTTGGCAATGCCGAGGATCAGCGTGCGTACGAGGATTTCTGCGCCAATCAAGAGGCGGTCGAGAAGTTCACGCTCGACAAGCCCGCGCTCATCTGCCGTTGGCGTATGTCCAACAAAAAGGTGCCCATGCTCAACCGCCACATCCGCGCGCTGTCCGAGCGTCTGGTGCAGGGCGAGCCACTTACCCATAACATGCTCAGTTGGGCCAAGCAGCACGTTGAGTGGTCACTTGCCGAGGGCGACTACACCGCCCGCGACGGCGTGCTCATGCTGGTGATCGACGTTAACGGCAATGCCGCCATGACGGTGGGGGAGTACGAGCCGCTGGCCGACACGTCGGCCAAGGCGCTGCGTGCCCGTTCTGCCGAGGCTCGCTCCGAAGCCGACGAGACCGGCGTGGCGCCCGAGCTGCTCGCCGCCGTCAACAACGGCGAGCTTGCCTTTGTGGCGCCGGCGGACGAGTGCCTGTGCGGCACGGCGACGCTCATTGAGCAGCTGGCCCAGACCAAGGGCATCCCAGTCACGCGCGTAGACATTCCCGCGCAGCTCAAGGGTGCCTTGTTCCTGGTGAGCGACGAGCACGGCGTGGTCCCCGCAACCGAGACGGACGCCGCGGAGGCCGACGCCGCCACGGTCGCCTTCTTTGCCGACGGCTACGAAAAGCTCCGTGCCCGCCGCTAAATGATTTTTCTGGGACGGGGATTTAATAATCATTTGATCCCCGCGCCCGTTGCGAGCGGGGGCGAGCCAAACGCCCCCCGCTCGCGAACAGTTCTGTCACCTTGGTGACGCGCGAGGCGCGCGCCTGCGGCTCCGCAGCCATAATGGTGGCAAGACAACCAAGAGGGGAGCGGAATCCATGGCGCTGATCTATATCGTTGAGGACGACGAGCCCATCCGTCGCGAGCTTGCCGATATCCTTGCCCGTGCCGGTTTTGAGGTCGAGGCCTGCGAATCATTCGAGCACGTCTCGCGCGATATTCTCGCCGCCGCGCCCGACCTAGTGCTGCTCGACCTCACGCTTCCCGTCAAGGACGGCCAGCATATCTGCCACGAGGTTCGCCGCGAAACCGAGGTTCCCATCATCGTCCTCACGTCGCGCACGACCGAGATCGACGAGGTCATGGCCATGACGCTCGGCGCGGACGACTTTGTTCCCAAGCCCTACAGCGCCCGTGTGCTCGTGGCGCGCATCAATGCCTTGCTGCGTCGCACCGCGGCGGCAGGCGAGCGCAGCACGCTCGTCCACAAGGGACTGGAACTCGACCTCGCCCGCTCCATGGTCACCAATACGGCAACCGGCGACAGTACCGAGCTCACCAAAAACGAGCTGCGTATCCTCTCGCTGCTCTTGGGTCGCGCGGGCAAGATTGTCTCGCGTCCGGCCATCATGCAGGACCTGTGGGACTCCGACGCCTTCGTGGACGACAACACGCTTACCGTTAACATCAACCGCCTGCGCACCACGCTCGAAAAAATCGGCATCAAGGGGTATTTGACGACGCATCGCGGCCAGGGCTATTCGGTCTAGGGGCCGGCTATGTCGTTTGCCAAGTTCTTTAAAGACGCGCTGCTTCCCGTCGCCGTGTGGACCTGCGGCGTGCTGCTGAGCTGCTTTGTGCTGACGGTCGCCGGCGCACCCGTTTTTATCGTGGCCGTGGCGGTCGGCGTGTCCTTTATCTTCGGTATGCTCGGCATCGTGATCGAGTACGCGCGTCGTCGTCGTTTTCTGCGCCAGCTGGAGCGTGCGGCAGAGGAGCTCGAGAGTCCCGCATGGGTGCAGGAGATGGTGCAATGCCCGACCTATGCCGAGGGCGAGCTCGAGTACGAGGTCTTGCGCCGGGTGGGCAAAGCTGCCTGCGACGAGGTTGCCGAAGGCCGGCGTCAGACCGATGACTATCGCGACTATATCGAGAGCTGGGTCCACGAGGCCAAGTTGCCCCTGGCGGCGGCTCACCTGATTTTGGAAAACCTGGACGGCAGCGAAGACGACCTGTCGCGTGTGGATGACCTGGGCCGTGAGCTGGCTCGCGTGGAGCGCTATATCGACCAGGCGCTGTACTATGCGCGCTCGGAAGTCGTGGAGCGCGACTACCTGATTCGTCGCTGGGATCTTAAGACCTTGGTGACGGATGCCATTAAGGCCAACGCGCGCGAGCTCATCGCGGCGCACGTGGCGCCGGTGTGCGAGAACCTCGACTTTGAGGTCTTTACCGACGAGAAGTGGCTCGAGTTTATTCTGGGCCAGCTCATTCAGAACAGCATTAAATATGCGCGCGCGGATGGCGCAAAGATCGTGTTTTCGGGTGCGTTGCTGGACGAGGGCCTGGCAAGCGAGCGCATCGAGCTTACCGTCGCGGACAACGGCTGCGGCGTGAGCGCGGCCGACCTGCCGCGCGTGTTCGAGAAGGGCTTTACCGGCGACAACGGCCGCACCACCAAGCGCGCAACGGGCATCGGTCTCTATCTGGTGGCGCGCCTGTGCTCCAAGATGGGCATTGACGTCACCGCAGCATCCGAGCCCGGCGAAGGCTTCATCGTCACGTTTGCCTTCTCGACGAACAAGTTCCAATACTTCGAATAGGCGCGCTCTTGCTGTTTTTCTCTGGGCTATGTTCACGTTCGGGAATATAGCTGAAGCAACTGGCGCTATGTTCCCGAACGGGAACATAGCCATGAGGCTCAAATGAATCTCCTATAACAAAAACGTGCCGCCCCAAACGGGGCGGCACGCCATTCCTCTATTCAGATAACTCGCTGAAGTACGGTGACGAAGGCGCAAGGCCGGGAGGGGTTATCAAAGCCGACATCCCGCAGCCGCGAAGCGGCGAGGACGTCGGCGTGATAACCCCGCAGGCCTTGCGCCGGCGGGAAGGAACCTACTTCACGACCAAGATGTCGCAGTCGGTATTGCGCAGCAGGAACGTCGAAATCGAGCCCAAGAGCGCGTACTTAATTGAGGACAGGCCGCGGGCGCCGCAGAGCACCAGATCGGGCTTGACCACGTCGAGCATCTCATCCTTGAGCGTCTCACGAATGCGGCCGGTGCGAATCATGACCTCGACCTCGGGAATGTCGGGATTGGCTTTGGCCTCCTCGAGCTGCTTGGCGATGGAGTTGTTAAAGGCCTCCTCCAAGCCGTTGACCAGGTCGACCGGATAGGAACCGGCGCTCTCGAGCGCGGTGGAGTCGATAACGTGGCCGATGATCAGCTTAGCGCCGTTGTTCGCGGCGACCTTGATGGCGCGTGCGAGCACAAAATCCTGCTGCTCAGTACCGTCGAGTGAAACAAATACCTTGGCATAGCCCTCGTTCATGGTTTCCTCCTTGGTCTATCGCACGGGCGCGGGGCTCGTGCGTCGGGCGGGCGCGGGCGCGTTGGCCGCCGGACACTTTATCTTGTTGCAGTTATACCCAAGGATTTCGGTTTGACCGCTCGCAATTCTGTGAACGGGCGAGTTTTTTGGTAAGGGTAGGCGCAGGCGCGTCGCCAACGGTTGATAATGGGACATCGCCCGCACCGTCCGCAGAACAATATCGGCGGGTGTCTAACGAGGGGGTCCCTTTGGATATCATCGAGCTTCTAAAATCTGCCTTCATGGGCCTGGTCGAGGGCATCACCGAATGGCTGCCTGTTTCGTCGACCGGTCACATGATCTTGGTGGACGAGTTCGTCAAGATGAACGTGAGCGAGACGTTCTGGAATATGTTCCTGGTCGTGATTCAGCTTGGCGCCATTTTGGCCGTCTGCGTCCTGTTCTTCCGTGAGCTCAACCCGTTCTCGCCCAGCAAGGGCAAGGAGGGCCGTCGCGACACCTGGGTGCTGTGGGGCAAGATTGTGCTCGGCTGCATTCCCGCCGCGGCGATCGGTCTGCCGCTCAACGACTGGATGGAGGAGCATTTCTACAATGCTCCCGTCGTGGCGCTGGCGCTCATTGTGTACGGCGTACTGTTTATCGTGATTGAGAACTGGCGCGCGAGCAAGCGCGAGGAAATGGCCGTTGCCGGTTCGTTTGGTTCGCGTGCTGTGGTGGCGGGCGGACGTCCCGCCGGTGCGCACTTTGCGGCGCCCGCCGCGGCTACCGCTGAGGATGAGGACGATGACGAGAATCTGGACTTTGGCTCCATCGCCACGCTCGAGGACCTGAGCTGGAAGACTGCGCTGGGTATCGGCTGCTTCCAGGTGCTTTCGCTGGTGCCTGGTACGTCTCGTTCCGGTTCTACCATCATCGGTGGCCTGCTTTTGGGCTGCACGCGTTCGGTGGCGTCCAAGTTCACGTTCTTCCTGGCCATCCCTGTCATGTTTGGCGCGAGTGCGCTCAAGCTGGTCAAGTACTTCATCAAGGGCGGCACGTTCGGCGCCAACGAGGTCGCTATCTTGGGCGTGGGCTGCGTTGTGGCCTTTGTGGTTTCGCTCATCGCTATCAAGTGGCTCATGGGCTTCGTCCGCCGTCACGACTTTAAGTGCTTCGGTGTTTACCGCATCATCCTGGGCATCGTAGTGCTCGCGTACTTCTTTGTCCTGGAGCCGATGCTCGGCCTCTAACTTAGTCGACGCTCTGGCAGCCGCTCGCTGTCGTATTCGAATACGCGATATCTATCGGAGTTGCGGTGAAATAGGGATTAAAAGGCCTTGTTGAAGGCTCCAACAGTCCCTATTTCACCGCAACTTTTTTGGTGCATTGGGGTCAAGTTACTTAGCACCAACTTGGTACAGACAAACCCGACCTCTTTGCACTAATTATTCGGCCACGGTGTGCTTGGGCTTGCGGTTAAAGACGAGCTTGTCTACTACGGCCTGTAGCGACATGCGACGGACGGTGTCGTAGGCTTCCTGCGTGCTGTAGGCGCAATGGGGTGTGACGATGCAGCGCGGATGCGCGATCAGGGCCTGGTTGGGCGCGGTCTCGTCGGCGAGTACGTCGAGCGCGGCGCCGCAGATGCCGCGCGTGCCACCGCTGGCGATGCCCTCGTTCAACGCGGCGACCAGGGCATCCTCATCCACGATGGGCCCGCGGGCCGTGTTAATCAAAAATGCCGTGGGCTTCATGAGTGCAAGCTCGCGCTTGCCGATGAGTTTTTCGGTCTCTGGAATCAGGGGACAGTGCAGACTGACGATATCCGATGTGCCGAGTAACTCATCGAGCGTTTGTGCTTTGACACAGCCTGCCGCAGCGAGCTCTTCTGCACTCTTGGTCGGCGCCCACACCAGCACCTTCATGCCAAGCGCTTGTGCGATGGGCGCCACGGCACGCGCGATGCTGCCAAAAAAGACAAGCCCCAGTGTGCGACCCTGCGTGCGGTGCATGGTATAACCGGCAAGTGGATTCCAAACGCCGTCACGCACATCGCGGTTAAGAAACGTAACTTGGCGCATCAGGTCAAGCATCAAAGCGATGGTGTGTTGAGCGACGTCGTCTGAGCAGTACCCAGGGCAGTTGGTGACGGTGATGCCATGAGAGGCTAGGAGTTCGACGGCAACGTGGTTAAGGCCGATAGACATGTTCGAGACAATGCGCATCCCCGTGGCGGCCATGGCGTCGGCACATGCATCATCGACGGGGCCGAACTCGCCGACAAAGCCCTCGCAGCCTGCCAGCTGCTCGACGGTGGGGCAGACATTGGGCTCGTGCGCGCAGCCCACCAGCTCAATCTGATCGCCACCTTCGATTGTGTCGAGCGCCGCCTGACCCGCCTCGGTCGAACCATCGACCATGTAATAGAGCACCCTATGCTTCACAGCAACCCTCCTGCCGTGTGGGGACGGGGTAGAAATGGTAGATATTCTATCCCTCCGAGCCAATCGAAGTTGCGGTGGAATAGTTCCTGTTTGGGGGCCAGAAGGCTGGTTTCAGGAACTATTTCACCGCAACTTATTTGGTGATGCTTGGGTGGTGGTGGCGCACGGAGTCGTGGTGTGATTTGCGTCGGTGTCCGCGCGGCTCGGTATACTGGTACGGCTCAAACTATGGCGCTGCCCGCAGGCGCGCCGTCCGTCAGATGAGGAGTCGCCCATGACCCAGCCCCTGCCCTGGGAAAAGAACACTGCGGTACCCGTGCCGCCCGCGCCGGAACCCGTGCCGCTCGATGCGTACACCGCCCCCGCCGCGCCGGAACCCGAGCTCGTTCCGCTCGACATCTACGACGCCCCGGCTCGGGCGCCCAAACCCGCCAAGCCGCTCGTCGATATCGATAGCCTGAACCCCGCCCAGCGCGAGGCGGTCCTGACCACCGAGGGCCCGCTGCTGGTCCTTGCCGGCGCCGGCTCGGGCAAGACCCGCGTCCTGACCTTCCGCATCGCGCATATGCTCGGCGACCTGGGCGTTAAGCCCTGGCAGGTCCTGGCCATCACGTTTACCAACAAGGCTGCGGCCGAGATGCGTGAGCGTCTGGCGGCACTCATTCCCAGCGGCACCCGTGGCATGTGGGTGTGCACCTTCCATGCCATGTGCGTGCGTATGCTGCGTGAAGACGCCGACCTGCTGGGCTACACCGGTCAGTTCACCATCTACGATGACGATGACTCAAAGCGCATGGTGCGTGACATTATGCAGGCGCTCGGTATCGAGCAAAAGCAGTTCCCCATCAACATGATCCGCAGCAAGATCAGCTCGGCCAAAAACGCCATGATCGGCCCCGAGGACATGCTCAAATCCGCCGATAGCCCCAACGACAAAAAGGCCGTGCAGGTCTACCTGGAGCTGGAACGCCGCCTGCGCGCCGCCAACGCGATGGACTTCGACGACCTGCTCGTGCGCACGCTCGAGCTGCTGCGCACCCGCCCCGAGGTGCTCGACAAGTACCAGGAGCGCTTCCGCTACATTAGCGTTGACGAGTATCAGGACACCAACCACGTCCAGTACGAGATCGCCAACCTGCTGGCCGCCAAGTACCAAAACCTCATGGTCGTGGGCGACGATGACCAGTCCATTTACAGCTGGCGTGGCGCCGACATCACTAACATCCTGGACTTTGAGCAGGACTTTAAAAACTGCAAGACCGTTAAGCTGGAGCAGAACTACCGCTCTACGGGTCATATCCTGAGCGCCGCCAACGCCGTGGTGCGCCACAACTCGCAGCGCAAGGACAAGCGTCTGTTTACGGCCGAGGGCGATGGCGAGAAGATTCAGGCCTTCCAGGCAAGCGACGAGCGCGACGAGGGCCGCTGGATTGCCGGCGAGATCGAAAAACTGCATGCCAAAGGCACGAGCTACGACGATATCGCCGTGTTCTACCGCACCAACGCCCAGTCGCGTATCCTCGAAGATATGTTCCTGCGCGCAGGCGTGCCCTACAAGATCGTGGGCGGCACGCGATTCTTCGACCGTGCCGAGATCCGCGACGTCATGGCCTACCTTAAGATGATCGTGAACCCGGCAGACGAGATGAGCGTCAAGCGCGTCATCAACACGCCGCGTCGCGGCATCGGCTCCACCTCGATCCAAAAGATCGAGCAGCTGGCGCGCGACAACCGTTGCTCGTTCTTCCAGGCCTGCGAGATTGCAACAGCCGAGATGGGCATGTTTAGCGCCAAGGTGCGCAACGGCCTGTCGAGCTTTGTGTCGCTGGTGCGCGAGGGCCGCCGCATGGACGGCGAGCTCAAGGACGTCGTCGAGATGATTGTCGATAAGACGGGCTTGCTGCAGGCATTTCGCGCCGAGGGCACCATGGAGTCCGAGAGCCGCGCCGAGAACATCCAGGAATTCCTGGGCGTCGCTGCCGAATTTGAGGAGACGCACGAGGACATCGAGGGTACGCTCGAGAGCCTAGAAGAGCTGCGCGCAGCCGGCGTTGCCGACGTGCCTGCCGAGCCTGAGTCCGAGCCCGTTGTGGTGAGCGCGCCTGCGCCCGAACCGGGGCCATCTGCCCCGGCATCCTCGTTTGAGGCGCTCGTCGGCGCGCGCGATGCCGCAGGTTCCAATCCGCTCGATAGCCTAGCCGCCCCGGCGCTCTCGCCGCAGGACGCCCTGGCCGCCGCCATCGCGGGCAACGCGTATGCCGCGCCGACGGAGATGCCGGCGGGTGCCGTGCATGCCGACGAGATTGAGCGCACCTACGGTCCGCTCACCTGTAAGGCGCTGCCGGCACTCATGGAGTTGCTGGCCCTGCGCTCCGACTTGGATTCCCTGGCCGGCGAGACGCATGCCATTACCATGATGACCATCCACTCCGCCAAGGGCCTGGAGTTCCCGGCGGTGTTCGTAGCCGGCATGGAGGAGGGCATCTTCCCGCACGTGCACGACTCTGGCGGCAGCGATGACCCGGGCAAGCTCGAGGAAGAGCGTCGCCTGGCCTACGTCGCCATCACGCGTGCCCGTAAGCGCCTATTCCTGACCTATGCGGCCACGCGTCGCACCTACGGCTCGACCTCTGCCAACCCGCGCTCGCGCTTCCTCAATGAGATTCCGTTTGAGGATATCGAGTTTAGCGGTATCGGTTCTGCCGGTTTTGAGGGCACGGGCTGGGAGAAGCGCGGCGACCGTCACGGCACCTTTGGCTCGGGCATGGGTTCGGATATGTATGGCGGCAAGGTGTTCGGTTCGCATACGCGCTCGACCGGCGGTTCCGGTTCGCGCGGCGGATCGAGCTTTGACGATTTCTTTGGCGGCAGCAGCTACGGGACCGAGCGCCATCGTGGGGTCTCGCCCGACGCCGGCCGTGTTGCCTCGACCTTTGGTTCGGGTGCGCCGCGAGCCAAAAAGCCGTCGTCCAAGGTGTCTCCGACGGTGGAGCGCAAGGTCGATCGCGCCAGCGCATCGCAGGACTTTGCCGCGGGCGATACCGTGAGCCACAAGACCTTTGGCACGGGTACCGTGATCTCGGTCGCCGGAGACATGATCGAGGTCCAGTTCGAAAAGACCGGCCAGACCAAAAAGCTGATGAAGGGCTTTGCGCCGATCGTCAAGCTGTCGTGATCCTGGCGGACCTGGGCGGGCGTATAGGGCAACATCGCCTGCTCGGGCAGTCCTGCGCAAGACGGAGAGCACATTAAGTGCTCTCCTTTGCGTGCGGAACTCGCGATCGATGTTGCCCTATACGCCCGCCCAGGTCCTTGGGTAACGGTGCTTGCGAACGTCGCTCTGCTCGTTCGCTTTTTGATCTGGAGAGCCGGGTGGGCTGATAAATAGATATGGCAAGGGGCTCTCCCGCACATGGACGGGAGAGCCCCTTGTTGCGTTTGGGTTGTTGGTGCGACCTACAGGTGGCTGATGATCAGTTCCATCTTGCCTTCGAGGTCGATGGAGCTGACGGTGCTCGGGGCCAACAGGTGGCTTCCCTTGTGGACGGGGTCGCCGCAGACGGTGCCTTCGCCGTCGATGACCGACAGGCACATGAAGGGCCAGCGCTGGTCGAGGGTCTTGCTGCCGTTGACGCGCACGCGATCGACGGTGTAGCAGGGGTTGGACTCGAGCTCGGTCACGCCGTCCACCTCGGGCGCGGTCACCGTGCCGTCGGTCGGAGCCTGAGCATCAAAGTCGATGCAGTCGAGGCTCTGCTCAATGTGCAGCGGGCGCAGGTTGCCGTCAGTGCCGGGACGGTCGTAGTCGTACAGACGATACGTCACGTCGCTCGACTGCTGCGTCTCCAAAATGAGCGTGCCGGTCTTGATGGCGTGCACGGTACCGGAATCAATCTGGAAAAAGTCGCCCTTGTGAATCGGCAACACGTTGAGCATGTCGTCCCAACGTCCTTCCTCGATCATTTGTGCGGCCTCGGCGCGGTCCTTGGCACGCTGGCCGACGATGATCGTGGCGTCGGGCTCGCAGTCCAGCACATACCAACACTCGGTTTTGCCCAGGCTACCGTTCTCGTGCTCGGCAGCGTACTCGTCGTTGGGATGAATCTGGATCGAAAGGTCGTCCTTGGCGTCCAGAATCTTAATGAGCAGCGGGAACTCCTTGCCCTCGCAGTTGCCAAAGAGCTCGCGATGCTCGGCCCACAGCCACGACAGCGTGTGGCCGGCATACGGGCCCTCCGCAATCTGGCAGTCGCCGTTGGGGTGGGCCGAGATGGCCCAGCACTCACCGATGGGGCCATCGGGAATGTCGTAGCCAAATACGGTTTCGAGCTGGCGACCGCCCCAGATCTTCTCGTGGAAGATCGGCGTCAGTTTAATCAAATCGGACATATTCATACCTCATTGTGTTGCGCGGGCGCTGCGTAAAACTGTTCAAAACGAGCGCCCGCATGACTGCAAAAACCTATGCCAACGTTACGTTGTGCAACTCAAAGCGGTCGCCAACGTTGCGCGAGACCGAATACTCAAAGGCGGCGCCGCTGTCCAAAAAGCCAATCTGGGTGAGCTCGAGCAGGGGAGAGCCAGGCTTGGTGTCCAGGCGCTCGGCTTCTTCCTCGGTTGCTGCCACGGCGCGAATGGTACGGTGGAAGCTCGAAATTTTCAGCCCGCATTGCTCGCGGATGAAATGGTAGACCGATCCGTACAGGTCCTTCTTTTTCAGCCCCGGAATCAGCTCGAGGGGCATGTAGGTGTACTCGATAACGATGGGCTTCCCATCGGCCTGACGCACGCGCACGACGTGATAGGCAAAGTCATCCTCGGCAATTCCCAGCTGGGCTGCGATGTCCGCTGGTGGATTAACAATCGAGAAATCGTAGACCACCGAGGTCACCTTTTCCCCGCGGTGCTCATACGAAAAGCCCTGGGCACGGTCGTTTTTGCCCTGGAAAAACGCCTGGCCGTGAAGTCCCGCCGTGTCCTTAACGTAGGTGCCCGATCCGCGCCGGCTGGTAATAAGACCTTCCTCGGTGATTTGCTCGATAGCTCGTTTGACGGTGATTTTGGAAACGCTATAGAGCTCACAGAACTCAACGACGGTGGGAAGCTTGTCGCCCGGTTTAAGAGCGCCATCCTCGATACTTCGACGAATATCTGCAGCTATCGCCTCGTATTTTGGAATCATGGAACCTCCTTTCCGACATATATGAATACAAAAAGTAAGTATAACCCTCAACAGGGCATCCATATTACTTTTATCTAAGAAGTTCGAGAAAGAAAAAAGAAAAAGACGCTTTACTTTTAAAATTAGAGCGCTATAGTTTAAGCAACGAACGGAATCCTTCCGCACAACAGGATCGACCGTTTGGGGACGGTTTTGTTTTGGCGGGTTGGATATCGGTATGGCCGGTGCGCGCCCGCGCCGGATAACCTGCCAAAGCAAACCCGTCTCCAACCGGAAGCTCTAGAACACGAAAGCGAGGACTTTGATGGCACAGTATCAGCTGCCCAACGACTTCTTCTTTGGCGCTGCTATGTCCGGCCCGCAGACTGAGGGTCAGTGGAACCAGGGCGGCAAGCTCGAGAACCTGTGGGACACCTGGTCCATCCAGGATCTGGGTTCGTTCTACAACCGCGTTGGCTCTTACGCCGGCAATGACTTTATGGCCAAGTACCAGGAAGACCTTCGCATTTTGAAGGACTTGGGTCTGGATACCTATCGCACTTCCATCCAGTGGAGCCGTCTGCTCGATGCCGACGGCAACCTCAACGAGGAAGGTGCCGCGTGGTATCACGAGTTGTTCCGCGCCTCTCGCGAAGCCGGCTTGGAGCCGTTTGTCAACTTGTACCACTTTGACATGCCCACCTACCTCTTTAACCGTGGCGGCTGGGAGAGCCGTGAGGTTGTCGAGGCTTACGCACATTACGCCGACGTCGCCTTCCACGAGTTTGGCCAGGAGATTAAGTACTGGTTCACCTTTAACGAGCCCATCGTCGAGCCCGAGCAGCGCTATCAGGAGGGCGTGTGGTTCCCGCAGCTCCACGACTTCAACCGCGCCCGCACCGTGCAGTATCACATCTCGCTGGCGCACGCGCTGGCCGTGGCCAACTATCGTCGCGCCTATGACGAGGGCGCTATTCGCGCCGATGCCAAGATCGGCATGATCAACTGCTTTACCCCGGTCTACACCAAGGAGAACCCCAGCGAGGCGGACCTCGAGGCCGTGCGCATGACCAGCGGCATCAACAACCGCTGGTGGCTCGACCTCATCACCAAGGGCGAGCTTCCTGCCGACGTGCTCGACAGCCTGGCCGAGGGCGGCGTTAAGCTCCCGTTCCGCGCCGGCGACCAAGAGATCCTCAAGCAGGGTGTTGTCGACTGGCTAGGCTGCAACTACTACCACCCCACGCGTGTTCAGGCGCCGGCGAGCAAGGTCGACCAGTACGGCCTGCCGCACTTTGCCGACGAGTACGTATGGCCCGACGCCGTTATGAACGAGAGCCGCGGCTGGGAGATCTACCCGCAGGGCCTCTACGACTTTGGCATGGACTGCGCTAAGAACTACCCCGATCTTGAGTGGTTCGTTTCCGAGAACGGCATCGGCATCATGGACGAATACAAGAACCGTGACGCCGAAGGAACCATCCAGGATGACTACCGCGTCGACTTTGTACGTCAGCACCTGGAGTGGGTGGCCAAGGCCATCGACGAGGGCGCCAAGTGCCGCGGATACCATTATTGGGCCGTCATCGATAACTGGTCTTGGGCCAATGCCTTTAAGAATCGCTATGGCTTTGTCGAGGTCGATCTGATGGATGGCTATAAGCGCCGTCTTAAGAAGTCGGCGGCCTGGCTCAAACAGGTCGCCACGACCCACGTGGTTGATTAGCGACCGGACGAACGTCCAGACCGCGCGCCGCCGCGCGCAACACATGGCACATCTGGTGGCAGAGGGCGACAGACCACCGTGCGCATAGGAAAGGCCGGATTTGAAAGTTAGGAGCAATCATGGCCAGTGACAACGGAAAGAGCTTCCTCGACAAGTTTGCCGAGGTCTCTGCGAAGGTGGGAAACCAGGTTCACCTGCGTTCCCTGCGTGACGCCTTCGCGACCATCACGCCGCTCTATATCCTTGCGGGTATCGCGGTTCTTATTAACAACGTCGTGTTCCCTCTGTTCCCGCTCGATGCGGCGGGCCTTGCCAACCTTCAGACGTGGGGTTCGGCGATTACGCTGGGCACCCTCAACGTCTCTGCCATTATCTTGGCCGGATTGATTGGCTACAGCCTCGCTAAGAACAAGCGCTTCGATAATCCGCTTGCTTGCATGGTCGTCGCTATCTCTGCCTTCGTCATCATGATGCCGCAGCAGATCACCGCCACGCTTGCCGCCACGAGCCCACTGCTCACCGACAAGATCACCTCCGCCGAGGTCACGGGCGCCCTTTCGACTGCCAACACCGGCACCAACGGTCTGTTCTCGGCTATTATCATCGCCCTGCTTTCCGTCTCGCTCTTCATCAAGATTTCTGGCGTCGAGAAGCTCAAGGTTAAGCTGGGCGAGGGCGTGCCTCCCGCGGTCTCCAACTCCTTCAACGTCATGATTCCGATGCTGCTTAACCTCGCGGTCTTCGCTCTTGCCGCAGCCCTGCTCGCCGTGTGCGCCGGCACCGATCTGTGCACCATCATCTCCACGTGCATCTCCAACCCGCTCAAGAGCATCATGAACGCTGGTCCGTGGGCTGTTATCCTCATCTACACCCTTGCTAACCTGCTGTTCTGCGTCGGTATTCACCAGTCCACCATCTCTGGCGCTACCGTCGAGCCGATCCTGACCATGCTCATCGTCGACAACATGGCTACCTTTGCCGCCGGTGGCACCATCCAGCCCGATCACTACATGAACATGCAGATCGTTAACAGCTTCGCCCTCATCGGCGGCTCGGGCTGCACCCTCATGCTCCTGCTCGACACGCTCCTGTTCTCCAAAAACAAGGCTTCCGAGACCGTTTCCAAGATGGCTATCCTGCCTGGTCTGTTCAACATCAACGAGCCGGTTATCTACGGTTACCCCATCGTGTACAACCTGCCGCTCATGATCCCGTTTGTCCTCCTTCCCGACCTGTTCATCGGCATCACCTATGGCCTTACCTGCGCAGGCATCATCAGCCCCTGCATCGCCCAGGTGCCCTGGACCATGCCTCCCGTCATCAATGCCCTGCTCGCTACGGGCTTTGACTGGCGCGCTGGCGTGTGGCAGGCTATCGAGATTGTCATTGGCATGGCCGTCTACCTGCCCTTTATGAAGATTTCCGAGAAGGCAATCGCCAAGCAGGAGGCTCTCGCCGAGTAGAACGCCTAACGTTCGTCCCTTTCACCTTTGCGGGCGCCGGTACGCGGCGCCGGTGCCCGCAGCTCTCTCCCTTGTGTAAAGATGCAGGGGGGGTGGGCACAATAGCCGCAAGGAATAAAACCAGTTGTCGTCTGCGCGCCGCGCAGTTATAAGGAGGAAACCATGAAGAAGATCATGCTCTGCTGCAATGCCGGTATGTCCACGAGCCTGCTGGTCCAGAAGATGCAGGCCGAGGTTGCAAACCGTGGTCTGGATATTGAGGTCGAGGCTCGTCCCATGAACGAGGCCCACGATCACCTGGACGAGTGCGACATGTTGCTGCTTGGTCCGCAGATCGGCTACACCAAGGGCGATTTTGAGAAGGAGGCCGCCGGTCGTTTTCCGGTCGAGGTCATCAACATGGTCGACTACGGCCGCATGAACGCTGCCGGCATCATCGACCACTGCGTCAGCGTGATGGGCTAGGTGCTCTGCATGGAGGATATGAACGAACTGCAGATGACCTGCTTTGAGATCATCAGCTACGTCGGTACCGCTAAGAGCATGTACATCAATGCCGTGCAAAAGGCCAAGGAGGGCGATTTTGACGCCGCCGAGGAGCTTATCAAGCAGGGCGACGAGGCCTATAACGGTGGCCACGATGTTCACATGGGGCTTCTGAAGAAGGAGGCCAACGGCGAACGTAACGGCGAGGCCCCGTTGATTTTGCTGCATGCCGAGGACCAGATGGCCGGCACCGAGACCATGCGCGTCATGGCGACGGAGCTCATCGAGGTTCACAAGCAGCTGCAGGCACTTCAGGCCTAGTCGGCGTTATCGCCGCGACGGACCGTGCGGTCCAACAGACAACATAGTCCCTTTGACGGGCGCCGGGAGCCTCCGCCTCCCGGCG
This sequence comes from Collinsella sp., assembly GCA_036550515.1. Classification (GTDB taxonomy): domain Bacteria; phylum Actinomycetota; class Coriobacteriia; order Coriobacteriales; family Coriobacteriaceae; genus Collinsella. Next base: position 4,280 of record JAXKGF010000067.1, on the reverse strand, counting down.
CCTTTATTTTTGGGGATGGTCTTGCGCGGCCTGTTGGGCAGCCAATTGCGTTACCCCAGATAAAACCTGCCAAAACAAACCTGTCCATTTTTGGTAGGTTTTTGCCTTGGGAGCGGTACCATACAGGCAATGTTTAAACGAGAAAGGTGGGCTCCCATGGAACCTAAGCAGTACTACATCGGCATTGACGTCGGCGGCACTTCGGTTAAGGAAGGTCTGTTCGACGAGGACGGCAACCTGCTGGCCAAGGCCAGCGTGCCCACGCCTCCCATCGTTGACGCTGCGGGCTTTGCCGCGGTGACCGAGGCTATCGACCAGGTGGTCGCCAAGGCCCAGATTCCGCGTGCTTTTGTGGCTGGCATTGGCCTGGCCGTTCCGTGCCCCATCCCGGCATCGGGCGATGCCAAGGTCAAGGCCAACATTGCCATCAACCTGCCCGAGCTGAGGATCGCCATTCAGAAGCACTGCCCCGACGCGGTCGTTAAGTACGAGAACGATGCCAACGCCGCCGCCATGGGCGAGGCCTGGCTCGGCTCTGCCAAGGGCGTGCAGAACGTCGTGATGGTCACCATCGGTACCGGCGTGGGCGGCGGCGTAATCGTCAACGGCGACGTGGTATCGGGCGTTGTGGGTGCTGGCGGCGAGATTGGCCACATGTGCCTGAACCCGGCTGAGGAGCGCACCTGCGGCTGCGGCGGCCATGGCCACCTGGAGCAGTATTCCAGCGCTACCGGCGTGGTGAGCAACTACCTTGCCGAGTGCAAGAAGGCGGGCGTCGAGCCCATTGAGCTCACCGGCCCCTCCGATTCCAAGGACGTGTTCCAGGCCTGCCGCGAGGGCGACAAGCTCGCGCTGGCCGCAGCCGACACCATGGCCGACTACCTTGGCCGCGCCCTGGCGCTTATCGCCAACGTGGTCGACCCCGAGATGTTCCTGATCGGTGGCGGCGCGTCCGCTTCGGCCGATGTTTATCTCGACAAGGTTCGCGAGCACTTTAAGCAGTACGCGCTCTCTGCCTCGCGCGAGACGCCCATTAAGGTCGCTTCGCTCGGAAACGACGCCGGCATCATCGGTGCCGCCTACGTAGCCCTGCGCGCCGCCGGTAAATAGCTGGTGCAAGGGGGTCAGGTTACTTTGCACCAACACGGTGCAAAAGGGACAGTCTTGGCCCCCATGCCTGCCCCAAAATATGCCGTGACCCTTCCGTCTGCGAAGGCTCGGCATCGGCGTGCTACCATAGCTACGTCCAAGTACACATATCAAGTGGAGGATATCCATGGCAAACGTTCTTGTCTTTGGTCACCAGAACCCCGATAACGACGCCATCATGAGCGCCGTCGTCCTGTCCCAGCTGCTCAACCAGGTTGAGTATGCCGGCAACACCTACGAGGCCTGCGCCCTTGGTCAGCTTCCGGCCGAGTCCGCCAAGCTGCTCGCCGACGCCGGCATCGCCGAGCCCCGCGTGATCGAGTCCGTCGAGGCCGGTCAGCTCGTCGTCCTCACCGACCACAACGAGTCTGCCCAGTCCGTCGCCGGCCTTAAGGACGCCACGGTCTTTGGCGTTGTCGATCATCACCGCATCGGCGACTTCGAGACCGCCGGCCCGCTGCACTACATCTGCCTGCCCTGGGGCTCCAGCTGCACCATCGTCACCAAGCTCGCCGGCGTGCTCGGCGTTGAGCTTTCCGACGTCCAGGCTAAGCTGCTGCTCTCGGCCATGATGACCGACACGCTCATGCTCAAGAGCCCCACCACCACCGATGTCGACCGCGCCGTCGCCGCCAAGCTCGGCGAGCAGGTGGGCGTCGACCCGGTCAAGTTTGGCATGGAGGTCTTCCTCACCCGTCCGTCAGGCTCCTTTACCGCTGCCGAGATGGTCGGCAACGACATCAAGATGTTCGAGCCCGCCGGCAAGAAGCTGCTCATCGGCCAGTACGAGACTGTCGACAAGACCCGCGCACTCGGCATGATCGACGAGATTCGCGAGGCCATGCGCGCCTACGCTGCCGAGAAGGGCGCTGACGGCATTGTCCTGTGCATCACCGACATCATGGAGGAGGGCTCGCAGGTCCTGCTCGAGGGCGAGACCGAGGCTGCTCAGAAGGGCCTGGGCATTGCCGACGAGCACGACGGCGTCTGGATGCCGGGCGTCCTCTCCCGTAAGAAGCAGGTCGCTGCCCCCATCATGGCCGCCTGCTAGGTTTAGTTCACTAAACGCCACGACCGGATCGCGGACGCCCCGCGCTCCGGTCGTTTTTTGTGTACGGCGCCGCGTCGTCTCTTGGACAGGCGTGCCCGTGCCGTTGAGCAAATAATGTTCAACCTGTGGTTCCGCTTTTCGGCCACGCCTGCGTTCTTGTCGTGCAGGGTAGGCTAGATGCAAGCGTAATACGTTAGAGCGCGGCGCCGCCACTTGGGCGGGCCGTGCTTTTTTAAGACGGGAGCCATCCCGTGAAAGGAGCCGCCCATGGCAGCAACTGAGCAGCTATTCAACGTTCGTGAGCGCAAGCGCTTTGAACGTCACGACATCTGGGAGCGCATCGCCGAGAACGGCACGATTTCCGCCGCCGTCATGGTCTTCGCCGCCATCGCCGCCGTCATTTGCGCCAACACCGATGCCTACGAGGCCATCCATCACTTTTTGGAGACCCCGCTGTATGTGGGTCTGGGCAACCTTACGGCCGGTCTCACCGTTGAGCTTTTCGTCAACGACTTCCTCATGGCGATTTTCTTTTTGTTGGTGGGCATCGAGCTTAAGTACGAGATGACGGTCGGCGAGCTCAAAAACCCGCGCCAGGCCATGCTTCCCATGCTGGCGGCCGTGGGCGGCGTCGTCGTTCCCGCCTGCATCTATCTGATCTTTAACCATGCCGGCGCGCACAACGGCTGGGCCATTCCCATGGCAACCGATATTGCCTTTGCGCTGGGCGTGCTGTCGCTTTTGGGCAATCGCGTGCCCAACGGCGTGCGCGTGTTCTTCTCGACGCTCGCCATCGCCGACGACCTCATTTCCATCGCCGCCATCGCCATCTTCTACGGTCAGAGCCCCAATCCGTTTTGGTTGGGCGCCGCCGCGCTTGTGACCTGCGCGCTCGTGTGGCTCAACAAGACGCAGCATTATCGCCTTGCCCCGTACTCGGTGCTGGGCCTGCTGCTGTGGTTCTGCATGTTCAAGAGCGGCGTGCACGCTACGCTCGCCGGCGTCATCTTGGCCTTTACCATCCCGGCCAAGTGCGGCGTCAAGCTCGATAGCCTCACCGATTGGTTGGGCGAGTGCCTGCCGCTGCTCGATGATCGCTACGATGACGAGGCACACATCCTGGGCCAGCATGACTTTACCGTCTCGACCACCAAGGTCGAGCGCGTCATGCACCGCGTGACCCCGCCGCTCATTCGTATGGAGCGTCTGATCTCCACGCCGGTCAACTTTGTGATCCTGCCGATCTTTGCGTTTGTCAACGCACAGGTTCGCCTGGTGGGCGTGGACATGAGCACGCTGCTCACCGACCCGGTGACGCTCGGCGTGTACTTTGGCATGCTGCTGGGCAAGCCGATCGGCATCTTTGGTATGACGTTTGCCCTGGTTAAGCTTAGGGCCTGCGAGCTGCCGCGCAATGTCAACTGGCACATGATTGCCGGTGTGGGCATTCTGGGCGGCATCGGCTTTACCATGTCGATTCTCATCAGCGGCCTTGCCTTCCCGACGGCTGAGTTTGAGGTTCTGGCCGCCAAGGCCGCTATTCTCGCCGGCTCTGTCACCGCGGCCGTACTTGGCATGATCTACATGAGTGTGATCTGCAAGCACCCCGCGCCCAAGGACGAGTAAAAGTTCGAAAACAGACACCAGAACCGGTTTGGATGCGTTCGAAACTCGGATCCGGGTGCTACTGGCCCTCTGCCAGACACCCCCGTGGTCAAAAAACGCCGTTTGTGAGTACTGTCACAAACGGCGTTTCATTTTAGGTGTGGAAAATAATGAACAAAGTTATAAGAACTGTACGTTAATGAGTGAGCATCGACTTCCAATTCGGCGCTGGTTGACGGTGACTAGGGAGTTTCAAGTCCAGTTTTGCCGATTTCGACCAAAAATCGCTGCTACTAAAAAAGTAACAGTACTCATATTTGCCCTTTTTTGGCCACAAGCCCTAAAACAAGCTACGCCAGGGGGTCGCGCGCGCAGACGTGGTGTAAGAGTGTCCTGAGGTCCGTCGCTGCAAGTCCCGATGTTACTCCTTCTTGAGACCGCGCTTCTCGACTATCTCGTCCACTATCTCCCTGGC
>JAXKGF010000066.1:0-36713 GCA_036550515.1 Collinsella sp. | reverse complement strand
TTGAACTGCACCCCAAAACTTGGACGGCTTAAATAAGAACTACGCCGCAAGGGACTGTCTCCGGAACTCCTCCGGGGTCAGTCCCTTCAGTTTAACCTGGCGCCTCCTCGTGTTCCAATGGACCACGAAGTCGTCGAGGTCCGCCTTGAAGGACTCGAAGTCCGGCCACGTCCTTCCGCGGAAGAACTCGTCCTTGATGTGGCCGAACACCTGCTCCGTCGCGCCGTTGTCGATGCAGTTGCCCTTCCGGGACATGCTCTGCACCACGCCGGCCTCCTCCAACCGCCTGCACCAACCGGCCTGCTGGTACTGCCAGCCCATGTCCGAGTGCAGGATCGGCCTGGAGCCCTTGGGCTTCTTGGACACGAGCTGGTCGAGCAGCTCGTGCTGCTGAGCCATGTTGGGGTGCAGCGACGTGGACCAGGCGACGATCTCCTTGCTGCCGAAGTCGTAGACCGGCGCGAAGTAGGCCTTGCCCCAGGGCTGCTTGAACTCGGTGACGTCGGTGCCCATCTTCTCCCACGGCCCGTCGGCGGCGAAGTCGCGCCCGATGACGTTCTCGAAGGTCTTTCCGACCTTGCCCCTGTACGAGTTGTACCTGTGGTAGTCGGTCTCGCGGCGGATCCCGCAGCCGATGCCCATCTCGCGCATCATCTTCAGCACGGTCTTGTAGGCTATGCGCACGCCCTGCTCGGCGCGCAGGCACATGGCGATCTGCCTGTGGCCGCACCCGTTGGCGGTGCGCGAGAATATCTCGGCGGCGGCCTCCCAGAGCTCGGGCCTGGTGGGAGCCTTCGGGTGCGACAGCGCGTAGTAGTAGCTGGACCGGGCCATGCCGGCGCACTCCAGCAGGCGCCCCAGCCCGTGCCCCTCTTCGCGCAGGACCCTCACGGCCTCGACCTTCGCCCTGGTCAGAGCCCGTCCCTCTCGACCAGGGCACGCAATTTTTTTAGGTAGGCCACCTCGGTCTCGAGCCTTCGGCAGCGCTCCTCGAGCTCCTCCTCGCGGGTCCGCGGCCTTGCCTTGGAACCGCTCGGTCGGCCCTTGGGCCTCGGGCGCAGGGCCTCCGCGCCGCCCTCGCGGTATAGCGCGCACCACTTCTTGAGCGGCGACATCGACATTATGCCGAACGCAGCCATCGCCTCGGCCTTCGTCATGCCGCCGTCGACCACGGCGGAGGCTGCGGCGACCTTCTGCTCGTATGTGTACCTGGCCTGCTTGCCGTCCATGGATAGCAGCACCTCGCTTCCGAACGACCGGTATACGCAGAGCCATTGTCTCACGGTTCCGCGCGGGACCGACAGCGCCTTCGCCGCAGACTTGTAGCCGTGGCCTCGCTCGAAGAGCCCGATCGCCGCCCTCCTGGCCTCGATGTCGTGCTTCACCCTCAAGTCGACTCGCATAAAAAGCCTCCCATTTCTCATGTCCAAGAAATGGGAGGCAGTTCAGGGAATTCGCCCCCGGCGCGCCTTCTTTTCGATGTGACATGCGGGACTGCCCCTTTGTCACCTTATGCGAACTGGCTTAGGTAGAGGTCGGCATAAGCGCCCTCGGCAGCCAGCAGTTCCTCGTGCGTGCCCTGCTCGATGATATTGCCGTGATCCATGACCAGGATGAGGTCGGCATCGACGATCGTCGACAGACGGTGCGCGATCACAAAGCTCGTGCGTCCGCGCATGAGCGCATCCATGGCACGGCCGATGGCGAGCTCGGTGCGCGTGTCCACGCTCGACGTCGCCTCGTCCAGGATGAGGATCGCCGGGTTGTTGAGCAGCACGCGCGCGATGGTCAGCAGCTGACGTTGGCCCTGGCTGATGCTCTCGGCATCGTTAGCCACACGCGTGTCGTAGCCCTGCGGCATGGTGCGCACAAAGAAGTCGACCTGAGCGGCACGTGCAGCCGCGACAATCTCCTCGCGCGTCGCCTCGGGACAGCCATAGGCGATGTTCTCGGCAATGGTGCCATCGAACAGCCAGGCGTCCTGCAACACCATGCCAAACTGCTGGCGCAGCTCGCCGCGATCCATGCGGCTCGTATCCACACCGTCGAGGGTAATGCGGCCACCGTCGATCTCGTAGAAGCGCATGAGCAGATTGATGAGCGTGGTCTTACCCGCACCCGTGGTCCCCACCACTGCGATCTTCTGACCCGGCTCGGCGGTAAACGACACGTCGCGCATAAGCGGCTTGTCGGGCGAATATCCAAAGCGCACGTGCTCAAAAGCGACACGGCCCTCCACCTTGCCCGGCAGCTTGGCGGCGGCCGCTGGCAACGGATCGGCTTCCATCTCGGACTCGTCGAGCAGGTCGAACACGCGCTCGGCGCTCGCCAGCGCGCTCTGCAACGAGTTAAAGGTAAACGACAGCTGCGTCATGGGCTCGGACGCCTCATAGATAAACTGGAAGAACGCCTGGAACACGCCGACGGTCATATGCCCGGCAACCAGCATGCTGCAGCCCACCAGCGCGATCACGATCTGCGCCAAGCGGCCGATAAAGCGCACCGCGGGACCGACGGCGTTAATCATAAAGTCGGCCTTGGTGCTCACGCGCGCCAGCTCCCTCGAAGCCTCGTGCACCTCGGCAGAGCTCTGGTGCTCGCGGTTAAACGCACGGATTACCAGACGGCCCGAGTAGCCTTCCTCGACCGCGCTCGTAATCTTGGACACCCACTCCTGGCGCTCGCCCGTCACATCGTGCGTGCGGCGCGAAACGACCTTCGTCACCAGCAGCGAAAGCGCCGTAAAGAACAAAAAGACAAGCGTGAGCGGCACGCTAAACACGAACATCACGCTCACGGCGCCCACCACGGTACCGATCGACACCAGAAGCTGTAGCAAGCCGCGCTGCATGCTCTCGGACATCTTGTCCAAGTCGTTGGTCGCACGGCTGACGACCTCGCCGGGACGATGCGCGTCAAAGTAGGCAAGCGGCAGGCGGTTGAGCTTTTGTGCGATGCGGTTGCGCAGGCGCAGGTTGAGGCGCTCGGCAACGCTCGACATCAAAAAGCTCTGGAGTGCGTAGAACGAGGCGGCGGCGGTCCAGATCATAAAGTAGATGAAGATGGTCCTGCCGCAGTTCTCCCAGGTAATGCTAAAGGTAGTGTTGTTGGCAAACGCCAGCTTCATGTGTCCCCACAGCTCATCGATCACGCGGGCGCTGTAAGCCGGCGCCGCGGTGTTAAAGATGACGTAGAATACGATACTCGCGAACACGATATAGAAGCGCCAATGGTCGCCGGCGGCTTCGCTCCACAGGCGGCGCACCGTCGCCCAGGTGTCGCGGGGCGTCTCGTCCTCGTCCCCGTCATCAACGTCGCGCATGCGCTCCGCCTCGGCGCGGGCGCGCTCGTCCTCGGCGCGCTCGTTTTCCTCGTAGAGTGCCTGGCGGCGAGCCTCGCGCTCCGCCGCCGCCTTGGTGGCTTCGTCCAGGTCGGGCGCGACGCCCGTCTCCTCGACTGTCTCTGCAACCGCGGCGTCATCGGCGATACCCTGCTTCTTGAGCTCCTCGGTCATGCTACTCACCTCCCTTCATCTGCGATTCCGCGATAGCGCGGTACACCTCGCAGGTTTCCATGAGCTCGTCGTGCGTGCCTAGGCCCACGATCTCGCCGTCTTTGAGCACCACGATCTGATCGGCATGCAAAATAGTCGAGATGCGCTGGGCGATGATGAGCACCGCGGCATCGCGCGTCTCGTCCTGCAGCGCATGGCGCAGGGCGGCATCGGTCTTAAAGTCCAGGGCCGAAAAACTGTCATCGAAGATATATAGATCGGCATGCTTCATGAGCGCACGGGCAATGGCCAGGCGCTGACGCTGACCGCCAGAGAAGTTCGTACCGCCCTGGGATACCGGTGTATCGAGCCCCTGCGGCTGATCGAGCACAAAGGTGCTCTGGGCAACCTCCAGCGCATGGAGCATGTCAGCCTCGGTCGCGCCTTCGTTGCCAAAGCGCAGGTTGCTTGCAACGGTGCCCGAGAACAGCCACGCCTTCTGCGGCACATAGGCGATACGCCCGCGGATGTCGTCTTGCGAAAGGTCGCGCAGGTCGACGCCGTTCAGGCGAATGGCGCCCTTCGTGGCATCGTGGAAGCGAAGCAAGAGCTTGGCCACCGTCGACTTGCCCGAACCCGTCGAGCCTACAATCGCCGTGGTCTGGCCACGGCGGCAGGCAAAACTCAGGTTGCACAGGGTGTCCTCGTCGGCATCGTCAAAACGGAACGACATATGGTCGAACACGGCAACCGCATCGGCACCGTCAACAGGCTCCGCCACGCACGTATCCAGCGTAGCCTTGCCGTCCACAATGCTCGGCTCGATTTCGAGCACCTGTTGCGCGCGGTTGAGGCACGCCGCAGCGCGCGGAAGCGTCAGAATCACCATCTGCGCCATCATCACAAAGAACAGGATCAAGATCGCGTATTCCAACACGGCCGAGATGCTGCCGATTTGCATGGCGTGGACGCCCACGCGGTTGCCACCCACCCACAGCACCGCCACCTCGGCGATATTCATCAAAAAGAAGCTGGAGCTGTCGAGACCCACAAACAGGTGATTGACCTTGATGGCGTTGGCCGCGTAATCGCTAAACACCTCGTCCAGGCGCTGCTCCTCGTGGCGCTCCTTGTTAAATGCGCGGATGACGCGCACGCCCACGATGTTCTCGCGCAGCACCACGTTCATGCGGTCGATAAAGCTCTGCAGGCGCATAAAGATCGGCGCGGCGTTGGCAACGGTAAAGACCGCCGCCACCAGCACGATCGCAACGACTACGCCCAGCAGCGTGCCCATGGCGGGATCGATGAACCAAGCAAAAATGATGCCTGCCACGGCCAAGAACGGCACCGGCAGCACCAGCTGAATCGTCTGAAGGACAGCTTGCTGAATCACGTTGATGTCGTTGAGCGAGCGCGTGATCATCGAACCCGTGCCAAAGCGTTCAAAGTCGCTAGCGGACAGCTCGAGCGACTTGTCGTACACGGCATTGCGGATATCGCAGGCCACGTTGGCGGCCAGGCGCGCCGAAAGATAGCAGCCCAGCACCGTGCCGCCGCTGGCCATGCCGGTCGCGATAAGCATGTACAGGCCGTTGCGTAAAATATAGTCGATATCGCCCGTGGTAATACCGGTGTTGACCATGTTCGCCAGCATCGTGGGAACCAACAGCGTGCCGACGTTATCTATCAGCACCGCAAACAGCGTCACCGCAATCAGACCGCGGTACGGCCTCATAAACCTCATTAAGAGTCGCATGTGTCCCCCTCGCCCTTATCGTCAGCCTCGTTCTCGGCGGCCACTTGCCGTTTAAATGCCTCGCACTCTTCGTTAAGAACATGGGAGAACTTACCGACCAAGCGCATGATCTCGCGCTGTTCCCACGGCTCGAGTGCCTCGAATGCCTGTTGCTCGGCTTTTTGCGCCGGCAACGCGTAGCGCTTGGCAAACCGCACGCCTTCTTCGGTCAGTCGCACAACCTTGTTCTTACGACTGCCCTCGGCAAACTCCAACGTCGCAAGCCCTCGCGCCCTAAGCGTCTTAATCGCCGAATTGATGGTCTGTTTGCTGTAGAACCATTCACTCGTCAGCCGACTCACGGCAACGCTGCCGCCCGCTGCACTCGTGTCGACGAGCATCCAGTAGGCGCAGTCCGAAAGACCGCAGGTGCGTGCGAACTCCGAATAGATACGGTCAAGCCCGTTGAGCATCCGGTCGAAATCGACCGGGCTAACTGCACTATTCATCTCTCCCACCATTCGATAGTCCGAGTTTTGACCAATTCATATCTCTACATTAGTCCGAGTTTTGACTATCGTCAACAAGTTCGTTGTTTATGGTCGGCTCTTCATAAGCATATCGACAAAAAAGACCGCCGGCGCGGGGGGCGGCGCCGGCGGTTGCGAGAGAATATCAAGTGTTGGCTGTTAAGCAGCGACGGCCTCGTAGACCGTGGCGCCCGAGAAGCTGTCGTGCAGGCTCTTGCCGCAGATCCACGGCAGTTCGACGACCTCGCAGACCGTGTTGACCAGCTCGGAGCAGTCAGTAAAGTGGCCCTTATCGTTGAGGGCCTCGCAATCCTGAACACGCCAATAGCCATCGGTGTGCGTGATGTAGTACTCGTGATCGTTAATCGACACAAAAGCGCGCGTCTTGGAACGCAGCAGCTTCAGAAATCCTTCGAAGTCGGTCTCGACGACATCTCCAGCCTGGAACATGATTTACCTCCTGGCCCGGCGCCACCATGGCGCGTTGATAAACGTTGGTGCTCCTTTAGTAAAACCTTTATCAGAGCTTATGCGCACATCATTTAGGCAAGTGGTAAAAAACCGCAGGGTAGACGGGATAAAACGTTTAACCATCCCACCGGTTTATCACATTCTGGCTGAAGTTTTATGCAAACCAACTTTTCCACTTGGTAGCTTGCATTGTTTGGGGCCGGCTGCGCGATTACGGTTTTGGTTCGGCGGGTAAGAACGAGGCAACGAAACCAACGTCAGGAGGACCCATGGAGACCATCGAAGCGCTCATCCACCGCCGCAGCTGCCGCAAATACAGCGATCGCCCTGTCGAGGCCGAGAAGCTCGCACGCATTATCGAAGCCGGCCAGTACGCGCCGAGCGGCATGGGACGCCAGCCGGTCACATTCGTCGCCGTCACCGACCCCGCAACCGTCGAGCGTCTCTCGCAACTCAACGCACAAGTTATGGGCAGCGAGGGAGATCCCTTCTACGGCGCCAAGACCGTTGTGGTGGTGCTCGTCGACCGCAGCGTGCCCACGCACCTGGAAGACGGCTCGCTCGCCATGGGCAACCTGCTCAACGCAGCCTATGCGCTGGGCGTTGATTCGTGTTGGATCCACCGCGCGCACGAGGTCTTTGACTCACCCGAGGGACTGGAACTGCTGGCCAAGTGGGGTCTGCCCGCCGACGGAAGCCTGCGCGGTGTAGGCAATTGCATTCTGGGCTACGCCAAGGACACGCTACCCGAGCCCAAACCCCGCCGTGACAACGTGGTGTATGTTCCGCCGTTCTAACGAACGGCGGACCCGTTGACGCTGCGCGGGCCGCTCGCTGTTGGTGCCTGACATCGAGTGAGCTACTGTTGACATCCGGCACCTGGGCAGCTAATTAACGGGGTGGTAGAAAGTATCGACGACCGTTTGCTTTACGTTGTCCTGGTCCAGGTAGAACTCGGCGAAGGTGTCGCCCTGCTGCATGGTGCCCTGCAGCGTCACGACATCAAACGAAGTCAGGCCGTGCTCGAGCATCGTGGTCGCCAGATAGCTGAACTCATCGAGACCCAAATTGGTCCACGTATAGTCGCCCATGGCCTGATACAGGCTGATGAGCATGGCGGGGTTGCTCTTGGCACTGCTGAGCACCTTCGATGCAAACGCCTGCACGTAGCTCACCTGTCGCGCTGTACGATCCAGCGAAGACGTCAGATTCGTCGTGTCGCGCCACTGCACATACTTTTCCGCCGTTGTACCAAACAGCGTGGTCTCCTGACCCTCGACAACCGACGTGCCCGGCACAGTCTGCGTAGGCACCAGCGTCACGCCGCCGATGGAGTCATTAATGGGAGCCACGCCCTCGATATTGAGCGTGTAGTAATAGTCGACCGGAATGTTATCGAGCACGCGCGAGGCAGCGGCGGCCGTCAGCGCCGATGAGTTGTCGCCATCGGTGCCATAGGCAAACTGCAAGCACAGCTGCTCGGTCACCTGACCGGCAAACGAACCATTGGAATACGTATCTACGGCAACCATGCTGTCACGCGGAATGATAATGCCGCGGGCCTCGCCCGTGTCGGTATTAAGCGCTACGACCATCACGGTATCGGACTGGCCCTTCTGGGTGCCGTCATCGTTGTTGCGGCCATCAAAGCCGATAAACGCCACCGTGGCCATATGCTTGTTGAGCGCATACTTCTTGCCGTTATAGGTAATGGTGTCGCCCTTGGCCTTAATGACCTTTTCGGTCTTTTCCTCAATCTTCTTTTTGCCTTGGTTCACGCTGTGATTCACAAAGCCCCAGCCGGCAGCAGCAACCGCACCAATCACGAGCAGCACGATCAGCAGCGTGCGGATACGGCGGCGGCGCTTGATGCGCTTGATCGACTCTTTGGAGCGTCGACGACGCTGAGGTCCCGCCTCATCAAGCGAAGGCCACTCTACCTCATCAACAGGCTGCGCCGCAGCTTCATCGGTCTTTGCCGATGCGTCGGACGGAGCATCGTCCTTGCTCTTGGATTTTTCGCCAGATTGAGGCGTCGGAGTGTCTTTGGCCTCCCATTGAGGCTCGACAGGCTCCGCCACATCCTGAACCTGATGCTCGGGATTGTTTACTTGATTTTCGTCGGGATCCACCGCATCGATAAAGTGCTTGCCACGGGGGTTCATGACTATTTTGTCTCCTGGTCGCTTGTTAACACACCGCTGACAATATAGCGCGAGTTGCCCTGCGAACTATCGAGCATGCAGGTGCTCAACTGCACAATCTTACTATCTGCATCAAGTGTCACGCCGTCACGTACATTTTTGAGCAATGCATCCGGATTGCAGACCGAATTAAAGTAGTCCTGGCGCACGGCAGGGTCGGCAAAGTTAAACGAGTTGAGAATGTGGCGGTCGTCATATTGATAGGCCGAGACAATCTTGTACGTCAGAATATGGCCCGGCATGTAGATATAGAACTCGCCGTTCTCGTTAAAGAAGTCCGCGTCCTCAAAGTTATGCAAGTTGTGAAACACGCCGCCGTTCACATGGCCGTAGATCACCGTGACGGGATCGCTAAAGTCGCGCGCGTTTGCCATCTGACTAAACGCCGTGCCGTAGGGGTCGTACTTACCGTCCTTGTCGTGGTCCAGATAAAACAGGTCGTCCGTCGTGCTCTGCAGCAAGGGCGTGTTGATATCCGCACCCGGAATGTAGAGCCACGCATAGATATCGGCATTCTCTTGAATGAGCGGAGCGAAGTCGATGGGGTTGTCCGGCAGCTCCTTGCCCTTTGATTCGACCTTCGTGGCGGGCTTGCCTGTTGCACTCATCTCCTCGGCGCGCTGCTGCTCTAGATGATTCATGTAGAGCACGTAGCCGCCGCAGCCGACTGCAACCAGTAACAACACTACGAAAACGCCCTTGAGTATCGTGGCGCGACGCTTTTTGTCCGAGTCGCCCATATGCTTGACTTCCATATGCTTGCCCTGCGGCTGCTGTGCCATGGTGTTCCCTTACCCTGTAAATCGGTCAAAAAAAGGACCCGCACAAGTACGGGTCCTCAAATCTTACGGTTGAAACCGTGTGAGTGCTAGTTGTTCTTGCGAAGAGCAACAAAAGCGCAGGCAGCGCCAGCAGCGGCAACAGCAGCCACAGCGGCAACAGCGGTGGTGTTCACACCGGTAGCCGGGGACTTAGCACCGTTGTCGGTGGTAGCAGCGCCAGCAGCGGTCTTCTCAGCCACGATGGTGTAGGTGGAGAGCTTGGTGACCTTAAAGGTAACATTGCCGTTGTTGTCGGCAGTGAGGTTCAGGGTCTCCTTGCTACCGTCGTTGTGCTGGACATAGACGGTAACCTTGGCGTTGGCGTAAGCCTTGCCAAGGGTGAAGGTGACGGTCAGCGGGTTGGACTCAGAAACGGTACCCTCGGCGGTCTCGGTGATCTCAAAGGAAGCGACCACGTTGGCGTTGGCAGGGGTGCCCTCGGCGTTCTTGGTGGTGGAAACAACCTTGACGTTAGCGTTGTTAACGCTGGCGGTCACGTTGTTGGCGCCGGTGGCGGTGGTGTTGGCAGGGCTCGGGGCGGCGAAAGCAGCCACGGGCAGAGCCAGGGCAAGAGCGAGAACGCTCAGTGCTGCCATGAATCTCTTCTTCATGTTAGGTACTCCTCAACTTGCAGCTTGTGGACCTTTAAGTGCCTAGTAGTATATCCCTTTTTTATAAATTGTGACTAATGAGTTCTATATGAAACAACATTGCTGCTTTTTTGCTCACTCATTGGCCCCAAACAGCGACTTAGTGTGATGGTTCTGTGACTTATTGGCCTTGTGCCACGGGCGTGACCTGCGAACCCACGCCGTTTGCACCGGTTTCGCTATCCTCGCTGTCCGCATCCTCGCCCTTTTGGGCATCGGCGATCGTTGCGGCAGCGGCAACGATACCGCGCTGAGGCGCCACGCCCGTCTGTGTCTGAGCGCCCTCGACAAGCTCCGTGCCGGCATGCGCGAGCTCAGCAGATTTGAACATCGCACTCAGGTCGACCCCGCCGCCAGCGTAGCCGAGTGCGGCAAGTGCGATCACAATCACCGCAACAACGACCGCAATCGGAACATAACGATGCCAACCAGCAGGATTGAGCCCACTGCGGCGAGCAGCGCCACGGCTAATGTAGCCAAGCGTTCCGTCGTGCTTGAGCTTAGAGCCCACCACGCGCTTGCGCCCCCACAGCGTCGACTCGGCCTGCATGGCCAAGCGAGCGCTTGCCGAAGGATAGCCGTATTTGGTGCGCTTGAACGAACCGTCGAACCCCGACGCGTGCTTGCCCCACGTCCGGGACGTCGTGCGGCGGTTAACTGGAGCCGGGCTCCGTCTATTCCGGTTTGGTTTTGAAGTCTCCGCCATACGCCCCCGCACGCCGTAACACAATCGAAACATTACTGCTTTGGACTGTAGCACACGCGCCGCACGCGGTCACGGGCGCCTCGCTCAGCGGTCGTCGTCCTTCAACAAGCGCCACAGGGTCGTGCGGCTTATTCCCAGCACCTCGGCAGCGCGGGTCCGGTTGCCCTGAAGGTGGCCTACGACCAGCCGCGCGATGTCCCGTTCGGTATCGGCCAGTGGACGCAGGATATACAGGTCGCTGTCGAGCGTCGGAGCGCCAAAGGTTGCGGTTTTGATGACGTCCTCCTGGGCGAGCACCTCCTCTGCCACCGCGCGCTCCGCCACACCCGACCCTACTAATATATAGAGTCGTTCCGAGACCTCGCGAAGCTGCAGATAGTTGCGTGGCCAGCGATAGCCGTTGAGCGTCGAGGCAGCCTCCTCGGACATACTCGGAGCGGCAGTTCCAAAGACATCTGACAGATATGACAAATACTGCGCAACCTTTTTCGATGCGCCACCCTGCTCGGCAATCGCAGGCGCCACACTTACTGCGCACGCCAAGCGCTCGGTTACAAAAGCGGCCTGATCACTTTCGCCACCGCCCGGCATATCGTTTGCCGTCAGAACCACATGGCAACGCGCGCCCAGCGCCGTGTCGGTCATCGTGGAGACAAGCTCGCGCAGACGATGCGGCGAAAGTGCATGCCAGCCGCCAATACAAAGGGTCAGCCTTGCCTGGAACAGCGGCGATTCCGAGCTTTTGAGCAGATGGCGCCAGCCGCGATCTGTGAGCTCGTCAAGTGCCACGGACACAAAGGGTTCGTCAGCATAAGGCCCATCCAGATAGAGGCGTTTTGCAATCTCTGCCTGGCCAGCACCCAGCTCGCCCTCCAACATGAGGGGCACGCCGCGGGCATAGCTTTCGCAGACGGGGCCAGCGACCGCGGCGGCACCCTCGACAATGCCGTACGCGCTTGCCTCGTAGCGCGCCTCGACCTCATCTGCATTAAGCCACTCAATACCCGCGTGCGCCGCCGCACCGTGCACCTCGCGGACCACGACCACCCAAAGCGCGCCGTATTCCTTGGCGACCGGACGCACCGTGAGGCTCAAGCGCCCTCCCGCATGCCCCATCACCAGGCGCGTGCCGCTGCCCACGCGCCCCAGGCGCTCGGCGACAAATGCCGCGACATCTTGCTCGAGTGCGACATCATCCATGGTCGAAATCGCCACGCGTCCATGCCCATCGATTGCCAACGCCGAGGCCCCGGCAGCAGCCAAGGCCTCGATCAAGATTTGTAGCTTGGCGTCACTGTTCATATTGCGCCCCGTCCTCGGCGCCACGCCGCCGGCGACGGCCGCGCGGGCGAGTGTTTCAAAATTGAACGATATTGCTCACCAAACACTATAGGGCAGAAGCCGCCGTCCTGCGAGTATATGAGTTGCCCCGCATCGCCATCCTGGCGGGGCGATAAGAGCTCTTCGGGACCTATCAACCTGCGGACAAGCCATACCCGCAAGAGCTCCTATCGCTCCACCGCGGACATGCGCTCGCCAGCACGCAGCACGCAAATAAGCTACTCTCTACCAGATTCCCAGCACGTGCTGCATTCCCAAACTCATGCACGCAATGCCAATCCAGCAGCAAAAGCCCAATGCGATGGGCTTGCCGCCCTTTTTGACCAGCTCGACGATATCGGTATTAAAGCCAATAGCAGCCATGGCCATCACGATAAAGAACTTCGACAGCTCCTTGATGGGCGCCGTAATGGATGCAGGAAGCTGAAGCACCGTGGTGATCACGCTCGCCAGCACAAAGAACAGCACGAACATGGGAAACGCGCGTTTAAGCGAGAACGTGCTTTTGGCGTCGCCGCCGGCCTTGCGCGCCAGATGCATCTGCCAGCATGCGAGAACCAACGTAATGGGAATAATGGCCAGCGTCCTGGTGAGCTTGACCACCGTGGCGCTTTCGAGCACATTGGCGCCGGGATGCATACTGTCCCAGGCGCTCGCCGCAGCCGTTACCGACGAGGTGTCGTTGATGGCAGTGCCGGCAAACAAGCCAAAGCCCTCGTTGGTCAGCCCGAGCATGCCGCCGAGCGTCGGAAACACGAGCGCCGCGATAACGTTAAACAGGAAGATGACCGAAATAGCCTGGGCAATCTCGCGATCGTCGGCATCGATGACGGGCGCGGTCGCGGCGATGGCAGAACCGCCGCAAATCGACGAACCCACGCCCACAAGCGTCGCGATCTTGCCCGGCACGTTCATAACGCGGCAGAGCACGAAGGCAATGACGAGCGAGGTCGAGATCGTTGCCACGATAATCGGCAGCGACTGAGCGCCTTTGGACAGAATCTGCGAGAGGTTCATGCCAAAGCCAAGCAGGATTACCGCGTACTGCAAGACTTTTTTAGACGTATAGGTGACACCGGCGGCGAGCTGTTCGCGACGATTCTTGGGAAAGACGAGCGCCAGAACCATACCAAAGAGGATGGCAAACACCGGCCCGCCGACCACCTCAACCTGTTTGCCGAGCAACGTCGCGGGGATGGCGATGATCAGGCAGAACAAGACACCCTTCCAGCGCTCGCGTACGATATTCGCCAATTGCATATGGGATTCCTTCTTTCTATTTCACGTTTGCGACGGCTTATGATACGGCAATATTGAGCACAGCCCTGCGCAAACAAAGGCTAAGATGCCGCAATAGTTCTCGGACGACAGCCGAATTACCCACCACGGAGAGCTGATTCGCGGCATAATTAACAGCTGATATATGAGTGTGATAGAACGGTTGCGAGGCACTATGGAAGAATCGATGCACGTCGGCGAGCAGGAAACGAGCCTGCAGGACCAGTCCTACCACACCATTCGACGCAAAATCGTCTACCTGGACTACAAGCCGGGCGAAAAGCTGGGCGTCAAGCAGCTTTGCGACGACCTGGATATGGGGCGCACCCCTGTGCGCGAGGCACTGGTGCGTCTGGCGCAAGAGGGCCTGGTGCGCACCGTGCCCCAAAGCGGCACCTACGTCTCACCCATCAACCTCACCCTTGCCGAAAGCGCCTGCTACATTCGCGAGCACCTGGAAAAGCAGGTGATCGTGGAGTGCTGCGCCCGTGCCACCTCGGCAGGCATCGAGCAGCTCGACCGAGCCATCGCGCTGCAGGAAAAGACCATGGCCGAAGAGGATCGCATCGGCTTCTTTTTAAGCGACAACCTCATGCACCGCATGATCTTTAGCATCGCGTGCCGCAGCACCGTGTGGTCGTGGCTCGAAGAGACCAATGCCGACCTGGAGCGCTTCCGCTGGCTGCGCGCCGCCACGCAGACGCTCGACAATCAGGAGATTGTTAACGAGCACAAGCAAATCCGCCGCGCCATCGCCGGCCGCGACCCCATCGAGGCGAGCTTTTTGGTCAGCAAGCACCTGCATATGATGTTCCGCAACCAGACCGAGGTCCTGGACCAATATCCCAAGTACTTCGAGACCAGCAAGCTCCGCTAACCTGCCAAAACCACCACAAAGGGGACAGGCACCTTTGTGGTGGTTTTTCCGCACAACTAAGGCCCGGCTCCGTCTGATGACGCGGAACCGGGCCTTGCTGTTGGCGCGTTTCGACAACGGGGCACTCGATGTCAGTCACCAGCAGCGAGCGGGCCGCATTTGCGCCAAGGTGACGTGAAATGAGAGGGCGCTGACCTTCTGGTCGCGCCCTCGAAATTGAACGTCAGATTGGCGTGAATGCGGCCCGCGCAGCGTCAAGCGGTCCGCCGTTCGTTAGAACGGCGGAACCAACTACTCGACAGTAACGCTCTTTGCCAGGTTACGGGGCTGATCGACGTCGCAGCCGCGCAGGATGGCGACCTCGCGGGCGAGCAGCTGCAGCGGGACACTCGCCGTGATAGGGCTGAACACGTCGCGGACGGCCGGCACGCGGATGATACAGTCGGCGATCTTGTTGATCTCCTCGTCGCCCTCGGTGGCAACGACGATGACCTTGGCACCGCGCGCCTTGCACTCCATAAGGTTCGACACGGTCTTGTCGTAGGTGGCGCTCTTGGTGGCCACGGCGATGACGGGGAAACCCGGATCGATCAGCGCGATGGGACCGTGCTTCATCTCGCCGGCAGCATACGCCTCGGCATGCAGGTAGCTGACTTCCTTGAGCTTGAGTGCGCCCTCGTAGGAGATGGCAGCGCCCATACCGCGGCCCACGAACAGCGCCGACTGCGCGTCCTTGCACAGCAGGGCGGCCTCGTGCACGGCCTCGGTCTGGGTATCCAAAATCCACTGGATCTGCTCGGCCGTATCGGAAAGTTCGCGGAACAGCATGCGCGCCTGCTTGGTGGTCAGACGGTACTTAACCTGCGCCAGCAGCAGAGCAAGCAGCGTCAGGCTCACAACCTGGCCGATGAAGCTCTTGGTCGAGGCGACCGCGATCTCCTTGTTGGCCTTGGTATAGATGACGCCGTCGCTCTCGCGCGCCACGGGGCTGCCCACTACGTTGGTGATGCCAAAGACCTTGGCGCCCTTGATGCGCGCATCGCGAATGGCGGCGAGGGTATCGGCCGTCTCGCCCGACTGGGACACGGCAACGACGAGCGTCGTCGGCGTGATGATGGGGTTGCGATAGCGGAACTCGCTGGCAGCCTCAACCTCGGTGGGAATGCGAGCCCAGCCCTCAATAAGGTTCTTTGCGATGAGGCCGGCATGATAGCTGGTGCCGCAGGCGATCACGTAGACACGGTCGATGTCGTTGAGCTCCTCGAGGGACAGGCCCAACTCATCGATGTCGAGCTCGCCGGCGGGGGTCATACGGCCAACCAGCGTGTCGCGCACGACGCGCGGCTGCTCGTGGATCTCCTTGAGCATAAAGTCGGGATAGCCGCCCTTTTCGGCCATGTCCAGATCCCAATCGATATGGGTGACCTTGGGCTCGATGGCATTGCCGGCCTCATCGGTGTACTCGACGCCCGCAGGCGTAAGCTTGGCAAACTGACCGTCCTCGAGCACCACGACATCGCGGGTGGCGTCGATGAGCGCGATGACGTCGGAGGCAACGTAGGAGCCGGTCTCGCCCACGCCGACCACAATCGGGGAGTCCTTGCGGGCAACGGCGATTACGCCAGGCTCGTCGGCGCACACGGCGGCCAGGCCGTAGGCGCCCACCACGTGGGTGCAGGCCTCGCGCACAGAGGCCATCAGGTCGTGCGTCTCGGCATAGGCTTCTTCGATCAGATGAGCGAAGACCTCCGTATCGGTCTCGCTCTTAAAGTGATGGCCGCGGCCCTCCAGCTCCTCGCGCAGTTCGGCGAAGTTCTCGATAATGCCGTTGTGGACGATGGCGATGCGACCATCGCAGCTGGTGTGGGGATGAGCGTTAACGACGGAAGGCTTGCCGTGGGTGGCCCAACGGGTGTGGCCGATACCGCAGGTAGCGTCGCTATCGATATTGGAAAGCTCGCTCTCCAGACCCGCAACCTTACCCACGCGGCGGATAACGTCGAGGTGCGCCGCGGCGCCCTCGCCCACCTCGAGCGCGACGCCCGAGGAGTCATAGCCGCGATACTCCATGCGCTTAAGGCCTGTGACCAGGATGTTCTTTGCAATATCAGAGCCGGTGTAGCCGACAATTCCGCACATAGGATAAATCCCTTCGTCCGCGTGACTGCAAAACGTCCACGCACATGGGCGCTGAGACGCATAACGTTCGAGTATTGTACTCACGCAAGCGCAAGCTGATATACCAGAAGTGGTACCTCAACTTGGATACCACTCGATACACACACGTCCAGCCGGTCCAAACCACCACAATGGGGACAGGCACCTTTGTGGTGGCCTGGGCTCCAGCGTTTACCCAGATAAAACCTGCCAAAATAAACCTGTCCCTAATTGGCAGGTTTTGACACCCTAGGGGCGGGCGATGCTACAATCTGGCTTGTACTTGAAACGCATCAAAGGGGCCGCTATGGCAAAGGTAAAAATCAGCGACGTCGCGCGCGAGGCAGGGGTTTCGCTGGGCACGGTTTCCAACGCACTCAACCACCCCGAAAAGCTGCGCCCCGAGACCCTCAAACTCATCAACGAGACCATCAATCGCCTTGGCTACCTGCCCAACCAAAGCGCCCGTCAGCTCGCGGGCGGCACCACCAAGTCCTTTGGCCTGGTCCTTCCCCGTCTCGACCACGGTTTTTCGCTCCAAATTGCCAGCGGCGCCCATAACGAGGCCCGCAAGCACGGTTACGACCTGCTCATCGCCAATGCCGATAACGACGATATTCTCCAGGACCATTACCTGCGTTACTTTATGGGCACGCAAATGTCCGGCGTCATGGTTCAGCCCATGGCATCCCCCGACTGGCACCCCGCTATGACCAAGATGCCCGTGCCGATTGTCCACCTGGACATCCATTGCTCCGCGCCCGGCTACTACGTAGCGGCCGACAACGAAGCGCAGGGGCGCATTATCGCCGAGCTCGCCATCGCCCGCGGCGCACGCCACATCACCGTTGTGGGCAGAGCGGCATTCATGCAGCTCACCCTGCGCGTACTTGGCATTCACAAGGCCCTCGCCCTGCATCCCGATATCAAAATCGAAGTCATTGACGCCGGAGAGTGGAATACCGCAGCCGACGGCTACAGCATTGGCGCTCAGATTGCCGGGCGCCCTGCCGACGAACGCCCCGATTTTGTCGTCGGCCTGACCGACGTGTTAGCCTCGGGCGTTATCTCGGCATTGGTCGACAAAGGCATCTCCGTCCCCGAGCAGGTTCGCGTGGCCGGATGCGACGGCAATCCACTCGCTTGGAGCGGTTCGGTCCCCCTCACCACGGTGGCACCGCCGGGTTACGAAATTGGCCGCAAGGGCGTTCAGTTGCTGATGGAGCAGATTGAGAACAAAGCCCCGGTAAAGACCAAGCATATCCGCGTCGGCTCTGCAGCGCGCACCGTCACCGCAGTCACCACCGCGGAGGATATCAACCGCCAAGAACTCGTGCGGCCGTTCCTCCTCGAGCGCGCCAGCACCCAGGCAAGCAACCACGCCGAAGCCACCGCCATCAACCTGGGCGCGTATCTATAGCACGTCGGCCAGTATGCCAAAATGCCGTTTAAGCAAAAGAGGCCCGACCATTGCCGGACCTCTTTTGCTTAGGCGCAAGGACGGCCAATTGCTCGCTTCAACGCCGCAATTGCCTAGTGCACGGCCTTGACCGCCGCCGCCAGATCGAACAGCGAATCGAGCACGGCCTCGCAGCCATCCACCACATCCTGCGGCAGCGGCACGATATCGGGGACGGCAAAGACATGGCAGCCGGCCGTGATGCCCGAGATGCAGCCGTTGCGCGAATCCTCGACCACGGCGCACTCCTCGGGGGCAAAGCCCGCGCGCTCGCAGGCGAGCAGATACATCTCGGGGTCTGGCTTGCCGTGCACGACGTCCTCGCCACAGGTCACCGTTTCAAACTTGTCAAAGAGGCCGACCATCTTAAGGTTGCGCTCGGCCGTGACATGGCGCGACGACGTCGCAAGGCCCACGTGATAGCCCGCAGCCAGCAGCTCGTCTATGCACTCGGCGGCGCCAGCCTTAAGCTCCAGTTCGGTCTTGACCATCTCATCGCGAATCTCCTTGTGGCGACGATAGATCGCCTCGGTGGTTTCATGGCTGCCGTAATGCTTATCGAGGATGTCCATGACATCGGGCAGCGTGCGACCGATAAACTGATGGATCAGCGCTTCATCAATCGCGACCCCCAGCTCGGCGGCACCCGCCTTCCATGCCTTAATGCCCAAACGCTCGGTATCGACCAGCGTTCCGTCCATGTCAAAAATAACAGCCTTGATCATATCGGTCCCCCATCGGCTCTCGCTATTGCATTACCGCAACTCTACCGCATTTGGCAACTTGTATATAACGTATATACCATATTGCACTTTCGTTACATAGGTAGAAGTATTATGACAAGCAGTCCGGTAGGATTATAGTTTTTGACCGAGTACATATTGGTAAGGATCGATTCATGTTTTCAGACACCACCGCACCTGCAAAGGAGCTTCAGGACAAACTCGCAGAGCTCGAGCAGCTGCTTTTGGCATACGGACGCGTCGCCATCGGCTTTTCCGGCGGCGTCGACAGCAGCTTTTTGGCCGCGGTCTGCGCCCGCATCATGCCTGCTAGCACGCTTCTCGTCCACCTCACCACGCCGCTCATCGGCACGCCCGAGCAGGCTTCGTTTGAGCGATCCGTTGACGGGCAAGCCAATGAGGAGCCACATTTTAAGCTCCCCGTGCTCAATCTTTCGGTCGATCAGTTGCAGCTCCCCCAAGTAGCCTGCAACGATGCTAATCGCTGCTACCACTGTAAGCACGCCGGCTTTACCGCTATCGTCAACCACGCCAAGTCACTCGGCTTTCCCACCGTCATCGATGGCAGCAATGCAAGCGATCGCGGTGACTACCGCCCTGGCATGCGCGCGGCAGAAGAGATCGGCGTACGCTCCCCTCTTATGGAGGTCGGCTTTACCAAGGACGAAGAGCGCGAGCTGCTGCGCGCGTGGGGCTATTCCGTTTGGAACTTGCCGGCAGGCGCCTGCCTTGCCACGCGCGTCCCTACGGGCGAAGAGCTGACGCGCGAGAAGGTCGATTTAATCCGCGCCTGCGAGGACTACCTGCACGACCTTGGTTTGGCGCAGGTACGCGCGCGCTTGGTCGGCGGTTGCATGCGTATCGAAGCCGCTCCCGTAGATGTCACCAAGATTGCCGCCCTCGGCGGCACCGCCATCGATGCCGAGGGCAAAACCCCGCTGCCCGCCGCTATCGAGTCAGCGCTGCGCGAGCTGGGCTGCGGCCACATCTCCCCCGAGGTCACCCCCTACATCCACGGCAACATGAACCTTTAGGTTACGCCGTTTTACAAACGGCGTAACTGCTCGGCGCTGCGCGGGCTTCGGGCACGGCAATCTGACGTTCAACTTCACGGGCGCGACCAAAAGGTCAGCGCCCGCTTGTTTCACGTCACCTTACCGCACCCGGAACCCGCTCGCTCGCATATGCTCAACCTGGACTGCGTTAACTGACCTGCCAATAAGGGACAGGTTTGTTCTAGCAAGTTCTATCTGGGAAAACGCCGAATAGCTTTATATACACAGCCGCCGCAGCTCCATATGAGGTAAATGAATCCGTAGCGTTTGTCCCAAATCTTAAGTATTTGTTCGACAGAACGGCCCCTGCCGGCTCCTGCTAGACTGGTAGACTCCCAACCGTCCATCCAGGAGCCTCCATGTCGCGCAAGTCCGCCTACAAGCAAGTACTTTCCATCGGCACCGCCGTGGTGCTGGGGTTTGCGCTGTTCACGGGGTCGCTCGACGGAGCGCCCAAGCTGTTGTCGCCACAAAGCGATGAGCAGGCGGCAGCTCTGGCCGAAAAACAAAACGAGAGTCCCAGCCGCACCGACGACGAGGCAGACCTGGTTGCCCGACTCGAATCGGGAACAGCGAGCTCCGAGGACTCTCAAAATAGCCAAGACTCTGGCGATGGCTCTGAATCCGCCGCAACCGACCCCGGTGACGCTGCCCCCGCGGATAGTGCCGCCACCCCCATCGACGAAGTCGAAAACCCCGACCTCAACCGCGCCCGCGGCGTATATCTCAGCAGCATTCCCGACTACGCCGGCAACCCCTACGTTGCCCTTCGCGCCGACAGCACGCACCCGTTGGGCATGCCGTCGTTCACGCTCGACGAGTATGAGCGTGCCACCGAAGAGGACTGCTTTAAGAAATTCTCCAAGCTCGACAGCCTGGGCCGCACTCGCAAGGCGCTCGCCTGCGTAGGCCCCGAGTCGCTCGGACAGGGAAAGCGCGGCGATATCTCGCGTATCCATCCTGCCGGTTGGCATCAGCAGCGCTACGACTTTATTCCAGGCCAGAGCCTCTACAACCGCTGCCACCTTATCGCTTGGTCGCTCTGCGGTGAAAACGCCAACCGCAAGAATCTCCTCACCGGCACGCGCTATCTCAACGAGACGGGCATGCTACCGTTTGAAGAGCAGATTCTTAACTACATCCGCGACACGGGCAACCATGTGCTCTACCGCGTCACGCCTATGTACAACGAGGAGGAGCTCGTCTGTCGTGGCGTTCGTCTGGAAGCACAATCAGTCGAGGACCACGGCAAGACCCTCTGCTTCCACGTGTACTGCTACAACCTGCAGCCGCATGTGCAGATCGACTACGCCACCGGCCGCAACCAGGCATCCGGAGACTAGTGCCGACTGCGCTGCCCGTAACCCAAAAAAATGATCCGCAATCCTTCCGTCGCATACGGATCAAATAAGGCCGCCCCGGTTACCCAGGACGGCCTTTTCGTCAGCACCTACATTGCAGGCAAAACCACACGCTACTTGGCGCGGCCCTCCTCATAGCGCTCGACCAGCTTGGCCTGAACGTCATAAGGCACCTGCTCGTAGCCGGCGGGCTTCATGGTAAAGTCGCCCGTGCCGCGCGTGATAGAGCGCAGGCGCGTCGAATAATCCGTCAGCTCGGCCAGCGGCGCCTGGGCAATGACCACGGTATCGCCGCGCTCATCGGTCTCCATACCCGTCACGCGACCGCGCGAGGCCGAGATGTCGCCCATCACGGCGCCGGCGTAGCTCTCGGGGATAGTTACTGTGATTTCCTCGATGGGCTCCAGCACCACTGGATCGGCATCGGCGCACGCCTTGCGCAGGCCGATGCGGGCCGCCGCGCGGAACGCCATCTCGTTGGAGTCGACGCTGTGATACGAGCCGTCGTACACCGCGACGCGAATGCCCGTGAGCGGGTAGCCGGCGATGATGCCGTCCTTCATGGTCTCCTGGACGCCCTTGTCCACGGCGGGGATCAGCGAGCGCGGAATGCGGCCGCCCACGACCTCATCCACAAACTCGTAGCCGTCGCTCGTGCCGTCGGGCCCAATGAGCGGCTCCACGCGTAGCCAGCAGTCGCCGTACTGACCGGCACCACCGGTCTGCTTCTTGTGGCGGCCCTGGGCGCTTGCCGTGCGGCGGATGGTTTCGCGATACGGAATGCGGATCGGCACGCTTTTGGCCACGACCTTGGTGCGATCCTCCAAACGGTTGAGCAGCACCGAAACCTGCGCCTCACCCACGGCGGAGATGATAGTCTGGCCCGTCTCCTCGTCGCGGTCGATGCTCATGGTCGGATCGGCCTTGCAGGCTTTCTCGATAAACGTATAGAGCTTCTCCTCGTCGCCGCGGTTCTCGGCCTCGATGGCAATGCGGTACTGCGAGTTCGGGAACTTGAACGCCGCCGCCTCGACCTTGCCGGTAATCGAGAGCGTATCGCCCGTCTCGGCCGCCAGCTTGGGCGCCACGATGATGTCGCCGGCATAGGCGTGGCCGACCTCGGTCATGTCGCGGCCGCACATCACATACAGGTGAGCCAGACGGTCGCTCTTGCGCGTGCGCGCATTGATCAGCTCAAGGCCCGGCTCAAGCGTACCCGTCAGCACCTTGATAAAGCTGATGCGACCCTGCTGTGGATCGACCAGGGTCTTAAACACAAAGGCCACCGGGCGGTCATCGTCACTCGAGATCTTGAGCGAGTCGCCGTCGATGAGCGGCATCTCGCCGTAGTCAGTCGGCGCCGGGAAGTACGTGGCGATGTCGTCCATCAGCGAGTTGACGCCCTGCTCCTTAATGCAATCGCCCGCAAAGACCGGCACAAAGATACGCTCGGCGATCGCCTTGGACAACAGGCCCTCAAGCTCCTCCTGCGTCAGCGTCTCCTCGCCTTCCAGGTACTTCATCATCAGCTCATCGTCGGCCTCGGCCACCAACTCGCACAGATGGTCATGGGCTTCCTCAGCCTGGGCACGATACTCCTCGGGAATCTCCGACTCTACGGCTTCGGTGCCGTTGCAATGGCGCGCCTTCATGCGCACCAGGTCGATAATGCCGTCAAAGTCCTCGCCCTCGCCCCAGGGGAGGGTCACGGCGCCTAGGCGCGTGCCAAAGCGCTCCTGCAGCAGGTTCATTGTGGTCGTAAAGCTGGCCTCGGGACGCGACAGGCGGTTTACGAACACCGCGCGCGCCAGGCGCAGGTCCTCGGCGGCGTACCAAAGCTTAACCGTCGTCGGCTGTGGGCCGGCCTCGGCGTCGACCACAAACAGCGCCGTCTCGCAGACGCTCATCGCGGCAAAGGCGTCGCCGATAAAATCGGGGTAGCACGGGGCATCGAGCACGTTGATGCGGGCGCCCTTCCAATCGATCGGCGCGATGGTCGTCGAGATGGAGAATGAACGCTTGACCTCTTCGGGGTCATAGTCGAGCGTGGGCTTGGTGCCGTCGTGGCCGCCCAGGCGGGCGGTCTTACCGGAAAGGTGGAGCATGGCCTCGGCGAGTGAAGTCTTGCCCACCCCGCCTTGGCCTACGAGCACCACGTTCCTTACGTTGCCGGTCTTGGGAGCACCCATGATGACCTCCTTGCAGGGTCGCGCGCGATGCGCGACGCCAACGGGGAGAGTTCGCGGTCGATGCCGTCCCGGGAGCAGCATGGTCGGCAGCCGAGCCGACTCACCCTCCAAATGTCCTATGCCACCACCCTACCCTCACAGGCGACTGTCCATGCACACCTTTCGGCGCACGTATGAATACAGGCGGCGAGAGGAAGGGGCGAGCTTGCGAGGCGATTATTGAACCCCACGGATGCAAATAAAATGCCGCCCCAGGCCGTAAGACCTGCGGCGGCTTCGCCTCAATTAATAGTTGAGTAAATAGCTGGACCTACCCCTCGATACGGCTCAAGAACTCACGGGTACGCTGCTCGCGCGGATGATCGATAACCTGCTCCGCAGGGCCTTTCTCGACAATACGACCGCCGTCCATAAAGACCACGCGGTCGGCAACATCGCGCGCAAACTGCATCGCGTGCGTCACAATCACCATCGTCATATTCTGCGCGGCCAGATCCTTGATGACGCGCAGAACCTCGGCCGTCAGCTCGGGATCGAGCGCCGAGGTCGGCTCGTCAAAGAACAGGATTTCCGGATCGAGCGCCAGGGCGCGGGCAATACTCACGCGCTGCTGCTGACCGCCCGAAAGCTCACACGGCACCTTGTTCTCGTTGCCCGTCAGCCCCATTTGCGCAATCAGCTCGTGAGCGCGGGCTTCCGCCTGCTCGCGCGGACGCTTAAGCACGCGAATCGGCGCATCGGTGATGTTTTTCATCACGGTATAGTGCGGGAACAGATTGTAGTTCTGAAACACCAAACCAAACCGCGAGCGCGCCTGTTTAGGTACATCGCCCTTTGCGTACACCGCGCCCGAACCCGCATCCGTCGCGACAGCAAGGTCGCCAAACGAGAGCGAGCCGCCGTCGAGCGTCTCGAGCAGCGTGGCGCAGCGCAGCAGCGTGGACTTACCGCCACCCGAAGGTCCGATAATCGCCACGACCTCGCCACGCTTGACCTCGAGCGAGATATCCTTGAGCACCTCATTGCCGCCAAACGCCTTACGCGCGTTCGTTATATTCATTACCGAACTAGTCATGGTAGTAATCCAATTTTTTCTCTGCGGCGCCCAGCAACATCTCGACCACAAAGTTAAAGACCCAGTAGATCAACGCCGCAATCGCAAACGGCACCATGCTCACCTGCGAGGCGACCAGCGCCTTGGCGGTCGAGAACATTTCACCCACGCCGATGGCAAACGCCAGCGACGTGTCCTTGACCAGCGTGATGATCTCGTTGCCCATTGCCGGCAAAATGCGCTTGGCGACCTGCGGCATCACAATGTACAAAAACGTCTGCAGACGAGAGTAGCCCAGTACCTCGGCGGCCTCGTATTGACCGCGCGGAATGGACTGCAGGCCCGAGCGATAGATCTCGGCAAAGTAGCCGGCGTAGTTAATGATGAACGCCACGACGCACGCCGTCCACTTGGAATCGGGCGTGAGCGAAATGCCAAACACGTAGTACGGAGCAAAGTAAATGGCAAACATCTGCAGCATGAGCGGTGTGCCGCGCATGACCGAAATGTAGATGCGTGCAATCCAGCGGAGCGGCGCAATTTTGCTCATGCGCATAAACGCCACGGGGATTCCCAGCGGAATCGACCCGAGCAGCGTCAGCACAAACAGCTGCAAACTGACCAAGAATCCCTGGCCAAGCATCTGCATCATGACCTGAATAGACAACCCAAGCTCTCTTTCACAGCAACAGAACAGCGAACCCAATACTAAAGCGGGTTTTCCAGGTGCCCGAGTTTGCCGTGAAAGAGGAGCGCCGCGTACTAAATGTACGCAAGCGACGGTTTGAACGGCAAAATCGGGTGCCTGGGAAAGCCGCTATTTCAAAACCCAGTTGTCGAAGGATAGACCGTAGCTTGCGTACTTGTCGCACAGGTCCTTGACCGTGCCGTCCTCGTAGAGCGCCTTGAGCGACTCGGTCACGGCATCGGCGGACTTGGTGTCGCCCTTCTTAAAGCCAACGGCGTAGTGCTCGCTAGACAGCGGCTTATCAAGCTGCGTATATGCATCGGGCTTGGCGGCAAGCTGATATTGAGCGATCGAGAGGTCACAGGCAACGGCATCGACCGCGCCACTCTCGAGCTGCATAAAGGCCGTGTTGTACTCGCCGATGGTGTCGAGCGTGGCAAACGTTGCCGCCAAATCCTTCTGGTCGCCCTCGAGCACATCCTGCGCCGCGGAATCGGTCTGGGTAATCACGGTCTTGCCGGCAAGATCGTCCCAGCTCTTGATACCCGCGTCCTTCTTGACCACGAGCACCTGCTCGTTGAGCATGTACGGCTCGGAGAACGTGTAGTCGTCCTCGCGGCCCTCCATGGTAAAGCCGTTCCAGATGCAGTTGATGGCACCCGAGTTGAGCAGCGTGTCCTTGGCATCCCAGTCGATAGCCTCATACTCAACGTCCCAACCCTGCTTGTCGGCAACGGCCTTGGCAAGGTCGAGGTCAAAGCCGGTGTACTCGCCATCGTCGCCCACAAAGCCATACGGAGGATAGGACTTGTCAAAGCCCACCACGAGCTTCTTGGACTCGGCGGCGCCCTTCACGTCCTTGGCTGCGGCAGAGCCAGCAGCGGAGCCCTTGCCGGCACCACCGCCGCAGCCTACCAGGCCAAGGCCAAGCACCGTGGCAAGCGAACCGGCTAGACCAACAAACTGACGACGAGACATATCGGTATTCATGGTATTCCCCCTTGATGGCACTTTAGTTAGGTAAAGTGAGTCATGTAACGTTCAGAATCATACACTCTACCTTGATAAAGTACAAGGGAGGGTTTGCCCGGCGTGGGCGGGGAGCGGCGCGTAATTAAGTTTCCTGCTCTACAGTCCTGCGCAAGACGGAAAGCACATTAAGTGCTTTCCTTTGCGTGCGGAACTCGCGATAAACTTAATTACGCGCCGCTCCCCGCCCACGCCGGGCAAACGTCGTTGGACTTATCGCTGACAGGAAATGGGCGCTTGCATATCGTCCGCTAGCTTGGCACGGTACAATGCTTGCAGCTTTCAATTTGTAAATTAGTGGGGTTAATTCATGGCAGAATCTCGTGCGGAGCGTAGGGCTCGTCGTGCTTTGGTGGAGGCGGCTGAGGGGTCGAAGGAGGAGAAATCTTCTACGAAATCCAAGTCTTCTAAAGCTGCAAAAAGCAAGTCGGCCAAGAGCAAGGCTAAGGCCAAGCGCTCTGGCTCTCGTCAGGGTGGAGATAAGGCGTCTCACGTTCGTTCCAAGGGCTCGCGCAAGGATTCGGCTCAGCCTGCTCGTAAAACTGTGGACCCCAAGTCTCCCTGTTCGATCATGAAATCTTGCGGTGGGTGCACGGCGCTCAATCGTCCTTATAAGAAGCAGTTGGCGGCCAAGCAGGCTGCTATGGAGGAGCTTTTTGCTTCGCTTTGTGAGCGTGAGGGTATCGCCGTTGATCCTATTCGCGGTATGGGCGTCACCCTGGGTGACCCGGGTAAATATCCTGCGCCGCGTGGCTTTCGTCATAAGGCCGCCACTCCCTTTGCTCCCGGTAAGGAGGGCGCCGTCCGTTGCGGTTTCTTTGAGCGCGGCACGCACAGAATCGTTGCCGTACCCGAGTGTCCTGTCGAGGCGCCAGGTGCCCGTCAGATTCTCAACGGCATCGCACGCGAAGCTGAGCGGCTGCATATTCCCGCGTTTAATGAGGACAAGCATCTTGGTCTGCTTCGCTATGCCGTCGTCCGCTGCGGTTGGCGTACCGACCAAGTCATGGTTACGCTCGTGACCGCCCAGCGCGACTTACCGCATGCGCAGGAGTTCTTTGAGGCCGTCGCGGCGCTCGATCCGCATATCGTCACCGTTGCCCAAAACATCAATGGCCGTCCCGGTAACGCCATCTTGGGTGAGGAAACTCGTATCGTCTATGGCACCGAGTGCATGCGCGATCAGCTGCTCGGCTGCGACTTCGATATCTCCCCTACCGCGTTTTATCAGACCAACCCGCAGCAAACCGAACTGCTCTATCAGCTCGCCATTGACGGTATGGATCTGCAGCAGGGTGACATTCTTATGGACGCGTACTGCGGCAGCGGCACCATCGGTCTGTGCGCCGCGAAGGATGCCCAGGACAGAGGTGTCGGCATTATGCTGCTCGGCGTGGAGCGCAACCCGGCGGGCATTGCCGACGCACGTCGCAATGCCGAACTCAACGGCCTCACCCGCAGCGCTTGGTTTATGGCCGACGACGCCACCGACTACATCCTAGATGCCGCCGATAACAGCGAGCGCGTCGACGTCCTTTCCATCGACCCGCCGCGCGCCGGCTCTACCCCCGAGTTCCTCGAGGCCGCCTGCGCACTTAAGCCGCGCCGCATCACTTATATCAGCTGCAACCCCGTGACCCAAGAGCGCGACCTGCACCACCTCCTCGACGGAGGCTATCGCCTGCTCAAGATCACGCCGGTCGACATGTTCCCCCATACCGACCACACCGAGACTGTCGCGGTCCTCGAGTGCCGCTAATCCACCCCGGTAGATTTTTGGGACAAGAAGGGGGCGGCCCGTCTGGACCGCCCCCTTTCGTTGAACATATGAGTCTCGTTACATCCCCTTGCGCAGGTCGCACACGCCGGCTGCCGCCATTTCGCGCAGCAGCGTCTCGCGATCGCGCGTCACGATCAGATCCAGCGGGAAGTGAATCTCGTCGAGCATCTTGCGGGCATGATCGAGCTTGCCAATGGCCATACCAATGTGCGCATCAGTCGACACGCCAATGCCCACGCCCAGCTCGGCGCAACGCTCGGCAATCTTGCGGCATACGGCCCAATGCTCAGTGTCGGCACCGTGCTCAAGACTATGGTTATTGATCTCGATAATCTTGTGCTTGGCCTTGGCCGCCAGCAGCACCTCATCGATATCGAACGGCACGCCCGAACGACCCGTATGCCCAAGCATGAACACCTTGGGGTGCTCCAAGGCATTGATATACATCTCGGTCGTTTGAGCCAGCGTCGCGCCCTCGGCAAACTGCGGATTATGCACGCTTGCCACCAAATAATCCAAATTGCGCGTCACCAAATCGAACAGCGAATGCTGGTGACTGTACGAATCACCGGCAATATCGAACGAAACGGGAATGTCCTCGCCAAACAAGCTTCCGTCCAGCGAAACGATATCGGCCTCGGCGCCGCGAAGCACCAGCACGCCGCTCCAAATGCGCGGCCAGATATCCTGGTTAATAAAGAACTGGAAACTGCGCAGGTCGTTGGGGCAAGCCGTAACCATCGAGCTCAGATGGTCGGCAGATCCGAGCACCTGCAGGCCACGTTCCGCCGCCCAGTACACATTCTCCTCAATGGTTGAATACGCATGCGCGGAGAACAACGTATGAGTATGAATATCACAAGAAAGAAGGTAGGGCATCAGGTCTCCTTGTCCAGTATGGCCGTCGCGTATATTCATTGTACGCATAGCATTCGATGGTCGTAAAACCGCTCCATCCCAACGACACAACGTCCATGACAACGGGGTCTGGCTTAAAACCAAACCCCGTTTCACGTAAAACATTGTAAGCAGAGCGCTTTACTTTTGACGATATTCGTCGGCCAGCTGCTTCCAGGCGGGCAGTGAGTTAACGATAGTCTCGTAGCTCACACAGTAGCCCAAGCGGAACCAGCCCGGCATGCCAAAACTGTCCGAGGGCACCGCGAGCAGCTCATACTTCTTCGCGCGCTCGCAGAAGGCGTTCGCATCGGGCTCCAGCGCCTTCACCCACAGGTAGAACGCGCCATCCGGCTCAACATACGTGTAGCCGTACTCCGCCAATGCACCGGTAAGCGCCGTGCGGTTGCGTGCATAGGCCTCAACGTCACTCGGCTCATCGATGCAGTCGATGATTACACGCTGGAAGAGCGCCGGTGCGCACACGAAGCCCAGCGTACGGGCGGCACCGGCAACGGCGGGCATTAGACGAGCTGCCTGAGGATTCGTATTGGGAACCAGGATCCACCCCACGCGCTCGCCCGGCAGCGAAAGCGACTTGGAATACGAGTAGCACACGATGGTGTGCTCGTAGATCGAAGGCACCCAAGGCACCTCGGCGCCATAGACAATCTCGCGATACGGCTCATCCGAGATAAGCATGATCGGGTTCTCGGGATCGCGCTTGGCGTTGACCTCGCGTAAAACATTGGCCAGTCGCGTCAGGGTATCGCGCGTATACACGGCGCCGGTCGGGTTATTCGGCGAGTCGATGATGACGGCAGCCGTCTTATCGGTAATCGCCTTGAGCACGTTATCTACGCTCAGCTGGAATGTGTCCTCGTTGGCAAGCGCCTCGACACACGTGCAACCAGCCTTCTCAATCCACACGCGATACTCCGGGAAATACGGAGCGATAACGATGACCTCGTCGCCCGGATTCGTAATGGCGTTAAGCGTACAGGTGAGCGAAGCCGCGGCGCCCACGGTCATAAAGACGTCCTTGCCCTCATAGCTCGCGCCAAAGCGACGGTTGAGCGACTCAGCAACGGCGGTACGGCACTGCGGTAGGCCCGGTGCGGGAGTGTAGCCGTGCAGCTGGTCACTGGGCAGTTCAAGCGCCTTTTTGATGGACTCCGCGACGGCAGCGGGTGCCGGAACGCTCGGGTTGCCCAGCGAGAAGTCGAACACGTTTTCCGCGCCGATTTGCGCCTTGCGCTCAAGGCCATAGCTAAAAATCTCGCGGATAATGGAGCTCTCTGCACCGCGAGCATACATAGTTTCGTTGATCATCTGTTCCCCTTTCGCATAGGCGCTATTGTACGCTTTAGTCGGGAAAAGCGCCGCAGCAATGTTAATTGGGGACAGACTTAAATGCGTGAAAACGCTCATTTAAGTCTGTCCCCAATCAACAGATGGCCCCATATCGCTCAAAAGAAAAGCCTCCGCAGGTTTCCCCGCGGAGGCTTTCACCACAAAGACTATTTGTCGGCGTCGGTGTCGGCACCGGCATCATCGCCGGCATCATCGGATGCGGCTTCGGCATCCTCCTGCATAGCCGCCTGCGCAAAGGCTGCGGCATCGGCCGCCAGCTCCTCCTCGCTCATACGAGGCGCGCGCTTCTTGGTCGGCATGCCAGCCGCCTTGGCATTGCGCTCCTCCTTGGCCGCCAGGATATCGCCCTCGCGCTCAAGGTAGGCATCCCACTCGTTGTCGAGCAGGGCGTTCACGGCGTCGCCTTCGACGGTCTCGCGCTCAAGCAGCACCTTGGCCATCAGATCGAGCTGATCGCGACGGGCATCCAAAATCTCGACCGCACGGCGATGGGCCTCACGCATAATGCGCTGGACCTCGATGTCGATGCGACGCGCCGTCTCCTCGGAGTAATCCTGGTGATCGGCGTAATCGCGGCCCAGGAATACCTGATGCTGCGCCTCGCCAAACACTTGCGTGCCCAGTTCCTCGCTCATGCCCAGACGCGTGACCATCTCGCGCGCCATCTTGGTCGCGCGCTCCAGATCGTTGCTCGCGCCCGACGTGATGTCGTCGCACATGAGTTCCTCGGCAACGCGACCGCCCAAGAACACGGCGAGCTCGTCGAGCATCTCGTTCTTGGTCTTGAGGAAGTGATCCTCCTGCGGAAGCTGCAGTGTGTAGCCCAGAGCCTGGCCGCGGCTGACAATCGAAATCTTATGAACCGGATCGGAGTGCTCCAAGATATGACCCACCAGGGCATGGCCGCTCTCATGGTAGGCAATCGTGGTGCGCTCGGCTTCGGTCATCACGCGACCCTTGCGTTGCGGTCCGGCAATCACGCGCTCCATCGATTCCTCGACCTCATCCATCGAGATCACGGAACGATGGCGGCGGGCAGCCAGCAGCGCAGACTCGTTGAGCAGGTTTGCCAGATCGGCGCCGGTAAAGCCAACGGTCATCTGGGCGAGCTTCTCAAACTTCACGTCCTCGTCCATCGGCTTGTTCTCGGCATGCACGCGCAAGATCTGCTCGCGGCCCTTCACATCCGGACGGTCGACCGTGACCTGACGGTCAAAACGACCGGGACGCAGCAATGCCGGATCCAGGATGTCAGGACGGTTGGTCGCAGCGATCAGAATGACCGACTCGCTCTCCTCAAAACCGTCCATCTCGACCAGCAGCTGGTTGAGCGTCTGCTCGCGCTCGTCGTGGCCGCCGCCCAGGCCGGCTCCGCGCTGACGTCCCACGGCATCGATCTCATCGATGAAGATGATCGACGGAGCCTGGGACTTGGCCTCCTTAAAGAGGTCACGTACACGGCTGGCGCCGACACCCACGAACATCTCGACAAAGTCGGAACCCGAGATGCTAAAGAACGGCACGCCCGCCTCGCCGGCTACAGCCTTGGCCAGCAGCGTTTTACCGGTGCCCGGAGGGCCCACCAGCAACACGCCACGCGGGATCTTGGCGCCCAGCTTGCGATAACGGTCCGGATCGCTCAAAAAGTCACGGATCTCCTCGACTGCCTCGTCCACGCCGGCAACGTCTTCAAACTTGACCTTGGGGCGCGTGGCCTCGTTGGTCTTGGCGTTGGTCTTGCCAAACTGCATGTTCCTGTTGTTGGCGCCCATCATCTGGCGCATAAAGTAGAACATGATAGCGATCAGGGCGATTGTCGGAAGCACGCTCATCGCCAAGTCGCCCCAAAAATCGGGATCGTTGGTGTTGACGATGTACTTGGTATCGGGGTGCTCCGCCATAAGCTCGGCAAGCGAATCGGAGCCGACATAGGTCGAGGAGAAGCTCTTGAGCTCGCTCGTATCGCCCTTGTCCTTCTTCGTCTTCCAGTAATGACCCGTCACGCTTCCGTCTTGAACCGTATAGGTCAGATCTTCGACGCGATCCTGCTTGATGGCACTCACCATCTCGCTCGTCGCGAGCTTAACGGTATTGCTGGAATTGGCAAAGCCGGAGCCCATGTTAAAGAAGGCGTAGCCCAGGAGCGCGCAAGCCAAAATAAAATACAGCCAGCCCGTACGCGTGGGCTTCTTGCCTCCGGGCACCCCCGGGATCTTAGGCTCCCGGGGAGTCTGGGAATTGTTATCGTTACGGTCGTCGGGCATCTTACGAATAAACCTCCGGTTTCAAAATGCCCAGATACGGAAGGTTACGATAGCGCTCGGCATAGTCGAGGCCGTAGCCCACCACAAAGGCATCGGGGCAATGGGTTCCAACATACTTGGGCGTGATGGCCGAGGTACGGTCCTCAACGTCCTTCCACAGGAAGGCGGCGACCTCCAGAGAAGCGGGCTTGCGGCTCTCGAGGTTCTTCATCAGATACTTGAGCGTCAGGCCCGAGTCCAGAATGTCCTCGACGATCAGCACGTCGCGACCGCGGATGTCGATATCCAGGTCCTTAATGATACGCACGATACCCGAGGACTTCACGCCGTCACCATAGCTCGAAACAGCCATGAAATCGATGTTGGTCGGCAGCTCGATCTTGCGCATCAGGTCGCCCATAAAGACCACGGCGCCGCGCAGGACCGCAATCAGCACCAGATCCTTACCCGCGTAGTCGCGAGTAATCTGCTCGCCTAGGCGAGAGACGATACCGTCGATATCCTCCTGCGTAAACAGAACCTTCTCGATATCCGGATGTTGAGAAGCCATGACAACCCTTTCTTGTGCTTATCGCCCACACACCGCCGTATGGACGCGAACTTCACATTCTAGCAGCGCACGGGGTATATTTTCCAGCCCGTACGCCATCAGCGCGGGAATACCGTCAACGTCGCACAGAATAGCTGGCGTGGGATGCTATTCCGCATCGACCACACGAAGCAGATACGCCACGCGCGTTGCGGCCGTGCATTTAAAACGCTCGTCCGTGCGAACGCCTGCGACCCATACCACGGCACCTCCCGGAGCCGTTCTCACCACAGGAACGCCTGCGCGCTCAGAGACGGGAATACGAGCCTCGTTGAGCAGGTCGGACACCTTCTTACTTCGCCCACTCATGCCCAACGGACACATCACATCCCCCGGCACGGGACCGTCTACCCACAGACGCGCCAAACGCGCCTCGGCGGGAATCTCCCCGCGCGAGCCGGCGAGCATCCGTTCGCTATCGCGATCGGCAAAGCCCAGCGTCGCGGCATCCACCATAGCGGCCACCCCTCCGGCACCCGCGAGTTCACGGGCACGGCGCACAATATCGCACCCCGGCTCGACGGCCATCGTCTCTGCCACCAGGATGCGGCCCGCCCCCAGCGGCAATCGACCGGGAATGGTGACCCAATCGGCAACTAACCCCTCGCGCGCCGCCGGGGCCTTGAATGACAGCATGCCAAACTCCACGCGCGCATCGATTCCCGCCGGCAGCGTGACCGAACCCGAGCCTTCGGCGACACAGGCGAGCACGCGCTCCACATGCCGCATCTCCGGGCGAGCGTCGGGGTCGATACGCTTAATTGCCAGTCGCACCATGCGCCGAGCAATCACCACCTCGGCCGCGGCCAGTCGGCGAGCGTCAAGGACCAGTGCACCCGCCGCCTCCTTACGCAGGCAGCTTCGAAACGCCTGCGCGGAAAGCTGGGAAAGAAAGGCGTCCTCATCGCCTAAGATCTCGCAGGCGGCGCCAATCGTCTTACAGACGCTCGCGTTGCGCTGCGCCACCACCGGCATCACCCGATGGCGCACGTAGTTACGCAAGTACGACACGTCCTCGTTGCTCTCGTCCTCTCGCCACGGCTGACCATGCACCTGCAGATAGCCCACGAGCTCATCATGAGTCAGGTCGAGCAAGGGACGCACCACGATATTCCTTCGGCGGGGAATGCTCGATAGACCAGCGGGCCCCGAACCCTTAATCGCGTTCATCAAAAACGTTTCCGCGCGATCCGAAGACGTGTGCGCGGTGCAGATACGAGCCGCCGTTCGCGGTGCCCCCGTCTGGGCGCAGAGCTCGCGAACATACCTTCGCGCCGCGGCATAGCGCACCTCGCGGGCAGCCGCCTCGATATTGCCCGATTCATCATCAAAATAGGCATGCTCAACACACAGCGGCAAGCCATATTGTGCGCATAGGCCGCGCACAAAGGCCTCGTCGCCATCGGATGCCTCGCCGCGCAGATGATGGTTCACATGTAGCACGTGCAGTCGCTCGCGCGCGATGGGGGCTACACCACGCCCATCCAGAATATCCAACTTTGATGTGCACGCCATAAGGAGCAAAGCCGTCGAGTCCGCACCACCTGATACCATGAGCACCACGGGGGCAGCCGTCTGCCGCGTTGCCAGGGTCTTATCATCAACCCGCGATGCAGCATGATGCCCATAATGCTGAGATACCGTTGGCATTTGCTTCCTCCTCTATTCGTTCGCACCCATTGTATCCTTTGGAATCTTATGTCTCGTCTGCACCTTCATATCCTTGGCAGCGGCTCAAAAGGCAATTGCGCGCTCATCGAGGGGCCTCAGGGGCTCATCATGATTGACGACGGTCTTTCTCGCCGCGAGACATTAAAGCGCATGGCAGAACTGGGACTCTCGGCAGACAACGTCTCGGCTCTTCTCATTACTCATGAGCATAGCGATCATATCAAGGGCCTCGATGTCTGGTGCAAGCACTGGCACGGTCCCCTCTTTGCCAGCAGGGGCACACTTTCGAGCAAAGAAAATCTTTCGCTTCTGCCTGTCGAGGAATTCGATCCCGGTGACACCCTATCCATTGCCGGCATCCACGTGCAAACCTACTCAACATCACACGATGTCATCAATCCAGTCGGCTATCGGTTCGACGCCCCCGATGATTCCATTGGCTTTGCCACCGACACCGGAGAGCTATCGAGCCAGGCCATGAACACCCTCAAAGATTGTCGAGTCCTCGCGCTCGAAAGCAACCACGATGTGACCATGCTGCGCGAGGGAGAATATCCCCGCTTTCTTCAGGAGCGCATCCTATCTACAAAAGGGCATCTCTCCAACGATCAGGCAGCCGAAGCCGCACGCGAGCTTGTTACCGATCGCACCGAACAGCTCATTGCCATGCATATCAGCCAAGATAACAATCGCCCGAGCCTTACCGTCAAAAGCTATGCCAAAGCTCTAGCCGCAACCCTGGACGACGAGCTCGGCAGCTCCGCCACCCTTCTCCAAGGATCGCGAAAACTCTCGATACGCCCCGCAAGCCAGTATCGGCCAGCAACCATTCAATAGACTGTCCTAGACAGCAAAAGGGGCCGGGAATCGCTTCCCAGCCCCTTTTGCTGTCTTTTAATAGTGCGGAGCACCAACGAAGTTAGTCGATGGAGATCTTCGTAACGTTCTTCTTCTCGACGATCTTGGGAACCGTAACGGTCAGGATGCCGTCAGCGTACTTAGCCGAGAGACCCTCGCTCGAAGCGTCCTTAAGATACACGCCACGCGTCGCGCTGTACGAGCTGAACTCCTTCTGCAGGAAGTTCTTGCCCTCGTTCTCCTCGTCTTCCTCGACATTCACGCTAATGGACAGGCGGCCCTCGTTAAGCTCGACATCGATATCGTCCTTGGCGACGCCGGTCAGATAAGCCTTGACCTCATAACCATCGCCCTTATCCTCAACGTCAACGGGGAACGCCTTAGAGGCAATCGAGCCGTTCGCTAGGTCACTCATATCATCAAACAGATCGAACAGCGAGCTTGCAGAGGGACGAACGCCAAAAACCGAACGATAAGGAACCATGCTTGCCATGTTTACCACTCCTTTATAGGACTGCCGAGTCATCTTCCAGGTGACTGGGACTTCTTTTGACGCTCTTATATATGCCCACCCGGTGCTCATATATACATCGACTATAAAGTTTTTTGAGTCCAGTACTATAAGCATATCTAAGTGCGTATGACTCAGGTTTTAGGAAGGTTAAGGTTCTTTGAACCAGAGCTTAAATAACGAGTATGTCCACAGCTACAAATAACAAGGGGCTTACAATGAGCGCATACACGTTGTTGGTAACGAGCTAAAGGGCATCATGGACGACCAAAACCAGAACAATATGTTTATGCCGACGCAGGGGGAAGATACTTCCGCGCAGCCGCCACGGTTCCATCGCCCCCACATCTCGCAAGAGCCCATTAATGATGCAGAGCCCGAGTATGTTACGAGAAATCGATATCAAACGCTCGAGGATGCCCAGACGGGACGTAAGCATATGGGCGTAGCATCGAGCGATCCCGTATATCTGAAAGATGCACCGTTATCAAAAAACAGCGCGATCAATGACGTCCCGACGAAAACGCCCAAAACTCAACAGCAAAGAGGTCCTCGACCTAAGCAAACCTTAACGCATTCGGCTCGTTATCTCGAGACGCCAAAACAAGGGAAAACGATCTTCGTATCGTCAAGTAAACGACGCAAGCAGCATCGACTCCAATTACTGCTATTGATCATTGTGGTTATAGCAGTTGCCCTTGTGATTCGATTTATTGTCTTTAAATAAAAGCCCATTACCCATAAGCCCAACCGGGTTAAGGGTGAAATGCAACTATATTGTGAAGTCTTAACGCAAAAAAAGGGGAGACCGCGAGGCCTCCCCCTTCTCAATTCAAGCGTACGGCTCGGTGCCGTCCACCGGTCAGCGGCGCCCTGGCCTCCCACGGGCTGACCCCGCAGTACTCTCGGCGCGATGGGGCTTAGC